>JAPPJO010000059.1 GCA_028820325.1 Gammaproteobacteria bacterium
TCGCGGATCCCCGCCTTCGGGGAACACGACCCGCCTCGGCCGCTTCCCCGCCCGGTGCCGCAACTCGTCGAGGAACGTCACATCGACCCGTGTCGTCAGCGACCGAGGACGATCAGTGCGCGTCCGGACTCGTACGAAGCGCGGCGCCGCTGTCCCCTACCCTACGCTCCTCCCCGGATGGTCGGGTTGTTGAAGGTCTCGATGATCGGGATCGGGATGCAGGTCTGGTCCCCGTACGATCCACCCTTGACGCCCAGCTGGTACGGCTCGCCCGGAGCGGGAACCAGGGGCAGGTTCAGGCGGTGAATGTCGTAGGCCCGGAACCCCTCGAACCACAGCTCGCGCTGGCGCTCGTCGATGACCGCCTGGCGAATCTCGGCCTCGCCCATGCCCATGAAGTGGGGCAGACCGTGCGCGTCGCGCAGACCGTCGATGATGCCGACGGCCTCGTCACCGCCCACGACCTCGGCAATGATCAGCTGCGCCTCTTCCCAGCGGGCGATCGGCATCGGCGAGCTCGCCGACGTGTACTTGCTCTGGCCCCACACGTTTCCCGGCGCCCAGCCGGTGTTCTGGCCGGTGTCGTAGGTGATGGTGCGCGGATCAAGCACGCCGCCGGTCATAAGCTCGCGCGTCCACGGGGCGACGCCGAAGCTGAAGTTGAACAGGTTCGTGGCCCAGATGCGGTTGTTCAGCCGATTGGGGGCGTCCGAAGGATAGATGTCCATGCGGAAACCCTCAGGCACCTGCCTGGCGTCGGCTACCGCGCCCTGGCCATCCCCCTGGTACAGCTTCACCCGGGCGCGGCCCACCAGCGCCGCGTTGGCGACGTCGCCCGACCCGGAGCTCTGCGCGTGCTGAAGCGCGTTCGAGAACCGCTGCTCCGCCTCGGCGAAGGCCTGTACGGAGGTGATTTCCGGACCGCTGTCCAGGGCGATCGTGCAGTGCGCGGCTCCCAGCATGGAGAGGCTGAACCCGGCCAGCAGGGAGGCCCTGGCGAGCCGCTGGGTGCGCATGGCGACCTCCGCGTCGCTCCAGCTCTCGAGCAGGTTCACGAGGTTGTCGGCCACCCATCGCGCGCGCGACGCGGGGACATAGCCCGAAGGCAGAAACCCCGTGCAGTCGTTGTCGGCCCACGCGTTCTGGCCTTGGGGGCGGCGGCGGTCCAGCGACCAGTTGTCGCCGCCGGCGTTGGTGTCTTCGTATTCGTCGCTCAGGTCCGCGGTTACGACCAGGAACGCGCCATGGGCGCACAGGAAGTCGGCCTCGAGGCCGTTCATGAGAGCCCCTGCCTGGGCGGGAATCTCCACGTTCTCCGAGAGCAGGCGGCTGGGGTCGGTGACTTCGAGAAGGCTGTCCACGTCGCACGCGGCGGAGAACGCCAGCAGCGCGGCGCATGCGAGAGCCCGGGTCGTCAATGGAATCGTCTTGATATGCATGATCACATTCTCCTCTTTGTCGGGCTCAGAAGCTGAAGCGGACCGAAGCGGTGATCTGCTGTGGCAACGGCAGGTTGTTCTGCGCCATGAAGGCTCTGCCGCCGCTCGAGAACATCACCTCGGGGTCCGAAGCGGTCCAATCCGTCAATGTGAAGAGATGCTGGGCCGCGATCTGGAGGACGGCGCGGCTCGAGCCGAAGCGGTACTGCTCGGGCAGGTCGTAGGTCATCGAGACCGCCTTGAGCCGGATGAAGCTCACGTCGTTGACCCACGAGTCGATGATCTGATCGCTGCTCTCGACCGTCGCCTTCATGATCGGATCCCATTCCTGGGGATGATGGTTCGACCGGCAGACCCGGTAGAGCCGGCAGCGCTGGCGGAGCGTGTTGTCGAAGCGCTTGTGGCCCTGCTCGGAGGTGATCAGGACGTGAAAGCGCAGGTTGTTGCCGACGGCGATGTCGGACGTGAGCGAGATCTCGTAGGGCGCGATGGCCCGGCCCAGGAAGACGCGCGGAGCGATGGTGGTGCCGCCGGCGTCGAAGCACGGCGTGGTGCCGCCCTGTCCGTCGCTGCACTGGGCGTTGACGGTGTTGCCGTTGGCGTCGAGGTCCGAGGAGACCACGTCCACGCCGAACCAGCTGTACGGCGGATGGCCCACCCGGTGCTCCATCGAGCTCCAACTGTTGAAGACGATGCTGGTGTCGCCCGCCTCGCCGGAGAGCTGCAGGATCTCGGAGCTGTTGCTGGAGAAGTTCAGGCCGACATCCCAGCTCAGGCCCGACGTCTCGACGACTTGCGCGTTGAGTGAGAGTTCGAGACCCGAGTTTGTGATCTCGCCCGCGTTCACGAACTGGGCTCCGGTGAAGCCGCTGGAGGGGGGCAGGTCACGTTCGAGAATCGCGCCCCTGGTCAGCTTGTTGTAGTACGTGAACTGAAGCCCCAGGCGACTGTCGAGCAGATCGGCGTCGAATCCGACCTCGGTTTCCTGGCCGACCTCGGCGGTCAGGTCCGGGTTCCCGACCGTGTTGGGCGTCACGCCGGCGGTGCTCCGCGGACCGGTCACGGCCGCCCAGGTGCGCAGCGCCGAGAAGGACGCGGGCTGCTCGCCGGATTCCCCCCAGGCCAGGCGAAACCGCAGGGTGTTCAGCCAGGCGGGTGCGCTGTCCTGGAACCAGCCCTCCTCGTTCATCACCCACGAGAGCGACGCCTTCGGATAGGTCACGAACCTGATGTCGTTGCCGAAGGCGCTGTTGTTGTCCACCCGCACGGCGCCGGTCAGGAAGAGGCGGTCATTCCAGCCCAGCGTCTCCTGTATGTAGGTGCCGAGGGTGTTGTCCGAGATGCGGTTGTTGGCCGGCACACCCGGGATCGAGGTGGAGGTGATGGTGCTCAGGCCGGGACCGGCGAACTGCTGTCCCGTGGCCGAGAGGAAGGTCGTGGTACGGGTGTAGTACTGTACGCCCACCGAAGTGGACGTCGTCAGCGCCGAAGAGACGTTGAGGTTGGCGGTAGTGGAGAAGTCGGTCGTGGTGCGGAAGTGGGTGAAGTGCCCCTCGTTGCGGAAGCCCCTCCGGTTGTTCGCGCCGAGCGACACGACCGCAGTGTCGCTGGTCTGGTATTCCCGGAAGGCCACGTTCTGCTCGCCGGTGAAGTCGATGCCCGAGGTGAACCGGGTGGTGAGGAAGCCGAGCGCCTCGTGGTTGAAGGTCAGGCCGCCGGTGAACCGGTTGAGGTACTGGTGGTTGAAGTTGGTCTGGTCGCGCACCGGCATGTCGTAGCGGTTGTAGCCGTGCAGGAGCCCGCAGCCGAAGCTGTTGTTGCTGGTACGGCACCAGTGCTCGGGCAGAAGCCGGGGACTCCCGAACTCCACGCCCTCGGTGATGCTTCCGAAGCCGTCGCGCACCAGGCGGTCCCGTGAGTTGGTGTACCCCATGTTCACGGCGAGACCCAGGTTGTCGGAGAGTTCGGTCTCGATGTTGGTGCGCAGGTTGAACTTCTTCTGCCAGTTGTAGTTCAGGATGCCGGTCTCGTCCGCGTAGGTCCCCGAAAGGAAGTAGCGGGTGTCCGCGGAGCCACCGCTCAGGCTGGCGCTGTACGCCTGGACGGAGCCCGGCGTGTAGATGTCGTTGCCGAGCCCGTCGTGGTAGTCCAGCATGTTCAGGGTGTGGATCTGCCCGCTGGCCGGGTCGGTCCAGTAGTTGTCGTACCCCACCTTGCCCTGCCTGTCGGCCATCCAGTTCACGCCCTGCCGGACCATCAGGTCGACGCGGGCGCCGCCCTCCTGGCCCCGCTTGGTGATGACGTTGATGACGCCGCGCGAGGCCTCCGTGCCGTAGAGCGTCGCCGCAGCCGGGCCCTTGAGCACCTCGATCCTCTCGATCTGCTCGGGGTCGAGGCTGGTGAGAATCGAGCGCACGCCCGCGTTGTTGCCGAAGGTGTAGCCGGTGGTCTCGTCGTTGTTGGCCCGCACGCCGTCGATGTAGATGAGGGGCTGGCCGTTGAGCGAGAAGGTGGACGCGCCCCGGATGCGCATGCGCGGGCCCTGCCCCACCATGCCGCCGCCCATCATGTTCACGCTGGGGGTTCGCCCGCGCAGCAGCGTCTGCACGTCCTCGACCGGCGCCAGTTCGGTAATGGCCGCGGCCTCGACGGTGCTCACCGAGTTGCCGATCGCGCGCCTGCGGGTGCCGCCGGGCACGCCGGTGACGACGATTTCGTCCAGCGCGAAGGCCTGCTCGGAGAGGAGAAAGTCCTGCACGAGCGTCTGGTCGGCCGCGATCGTGACCGCCACGTCGACGGTCGCATACCCCACCCGCTCCGCGCGCAGGGTCTGCGGCCCGTCGGGCACGTTGGCGATCAGGTAGCGGCCATCCGCGTTGGTAAGCCCGCCCAGGCCGGTACCCACGACAGACATCTGCACCGCCGCGATGGGCTGCCCGGTTCCCGCGTCGGTGACCGTCCCGGTGACGGTGCCCTGCACGGGGACCGGACGAGCGTCCACTTCGGCGGGGGCCACCTCCAGGACCAGCGTCGGCTGCGGGTCGAACGAGACGGATTGGGCGGCGGTCGCCGGAGCGAGGCCGGCGAACAGGAGAAGAAGAACGATGAACGGTTTCACAGCAACCTCCCCGGAGTCAGGGGACTCCGACTGCGGTTCCATGGGACCTGCCACGCGGGTCTGATTGTGGGGATTGGGCTCCCCCTTCGCAAACCGCTGCCCCGGGCTCGCTTACGCGCCGCGGGACAAACGAGCCCGGGAAGGCGCTCCGGAGGAGTAGCGAGGGTGGACTCCCGCCAGGACGGTCAATCCCCGCGCAGGTAGACCGTCTCTCCTCCGACGATGGTCTCCAGCACCTCGATCTCGCGGATGGCGAGGGGATTCACGGTCAGCGGGTTGTCGGACAGGATGACCAGATCGGCCAGTTTGCCCGACTCGATGGACCCCTTGATGTCTTCCTCGAAGTTCTGCCAGGCGGCGTCGATGGTCATGGCCCGCATCGCCTCCAGCGGCGAGACCCGCTCCTCGGGGCCGAGCACCTGGTCGCTGCGGGTCAGGCGGTTTACCGACACCCAGATGAGCTGCAGCGGATCCACCGGCGTCACCGGGGTGTCGTCGTGCACCGTGAAGCGGATGCCCCGGTCGATGGACGACTTGAGCGGACTGATCCCCGCGGCGCGCTCCGGGCCCATGAAGATGTCGCGGTGCCGGTCTCCCCAGTAGAACACGTGGCCGACGAAGAACGAGGGCGTGATGCCCAGTTCGGCGATCTCGTCGAGCTGATCCTTGCGCACCATCTGGCAGTGCTCGATGCGGTGGCGGGCGTCCTCGCGCGGGAAGTCGCGCTGGGCTTCGCGGAAGGCGTGGATGATGTCGTCGATGGCGGCGTCGCCGTTCCCGTGGATGGCGATCTGGTAGCCGGCCCGGTGCAGTCCCTTCACCATGGCCGTGAGGTCCTCCCGGCTGCGGGCGGGGTAGCCGCGCCACTCGGGATCGCCGTTGAAGGGCGTGTGGTACGGTTCGGTGAAGTAGCCGGTGAAGCCCTGGTTGGAGCCGTCCTGGACGATCTTGATGCCCCCCAGCTTCAGACGATCGTCGCCGAAACCGGAAACGAAGCCGCCCGCCTCCGCCGGTGACGGGAATCCGGGAGCGGCCTTGCTCACCATGGTCACGACCCGGAGCAAGAGGAGTCCCTCCCGCCGGGCCATCTGCAGGTCGATGACGTTTTCGGCCGTCCCCCCGGTGATGACGGTGGTGGTCACGCCCTGTTCGACATAGATCTGCACGGCGCGCCTGAAGCCTTCCAGCTTCTGTTCGACGGTCGCGGGCCGCACGATGCCCATCACCATCCAGGCGGCCGTCTCCTCGAGCACACCGTCCGGCTCGCCGGTGTCGGCTTCGTGGCGGATCACGCCGCCCGGGGGCGGCTGGGTGTCGGCGGTAATGCGCGCCATGCCGAGCGCCATGGTGTTGGCCACGCCCAGGTGGCCGGAGGTGTGGCTGATGTAGATGGGGTGCTCGGTCGACACCCCGTCGAGGTCGTGGCGGTTGGGGTGGCGCTGGTCCTCAATCAGGGTGTCGTCGTAGCCCCACCCCTGGATCCACTCGCCCGCCGGGGTCTCGGCGGCCTTCTCCCTGAGCGCATCCACCAGGCCTTCGATGTTCTCAACCGGCCCCATGGGCGGGCTGTTGAGGTTCACCGTGGTGACCGCGATGGCGCCCGCCCAGGGGAAGTGGTCGTGGGGGGCGTAGAAGCCGGGTGTCATCGTCCGGCCCTCCAGGTCGACAACGCGGGTGCCGGGACCGGCCATCAGCCCGATCTCGACGCTGCTCCCCACCCTGACGATCTCGTCGCCGCGCACCGCCACGGCCTCGACCGTGCGAGCCTCCGCGTCCATCGTGACGATCTGCCCGTTCAGATAGATCGTGTCGACTTCGAGCACCGGCGCCGGCACGGCGCACGCGGTCAGGCCGGCGGCCATCAGGATCGCGGCTTGAAGCAGGCTTTGCGGCTGGCGTGTCCGGTTCATCGTCGGCTTCTCCCGTCGGTTCGTCCATCTCTTGCATCGGCGATCACAGGCCCGATGCCGCCGCGGCCCCGGGCCTGCTCTCAGAGGTCCCGGCAACCGTGCTCGATGCCGGCCTGCACGGCATCCACCAGCTCGTCCACGTCCGCCTTGGTGACGATGAGGGGCGGGGCCATGTTGACGGTGTTGTTCAGGCCGGGGACGCTGCGCGTGGTCTTGCCCACCAGAACGCCCTCTTCGGCGGCCTTCTTCACCACCGCCATCATCACGTCCTCGCCCACGGGCGCCTTGGTAGCCTTGTCCTCCACCAGCTCCACGCCGGCGAACAGGCCCCTGCCGCGCACGTCGCCCACGTTCGGATGGTCGGACAGCTCGCGCAGGCGGTCCAGCAGGTACGCGCCCATCACGCGGCTGTTCTCGATCAGGTCCTCTTCCTCGATGATGCGCAGGTTCTCGAGGGCGGCGGCGAAGCCCGCGGTGCATCCGCCGTAGGTGCTGATGTCCCTGAAGTAGTGGTACTTCTCGCTCGGGTCCTCGAGGAAGGTGTCGAACACCTCCCCGCGCACGGCGGCGGCCGAGATCGGCGCGTAGGAGCTGGCCATGCCCTTGGCCATGGTGACGATGTCGGGCACGAAGTCGTAGTGCTCGTACCCGAACATGGTCCCGGTGCGCCCGAATCCGCATACGACCTCGTCGATGATCAGAATCACACCGTATTCGTCGCATATCTCGCGAACAATCGGGTAGTATTCGTCCACCGGCGGAATAACGCCGCCCCCCGCCGTGATGGGTTCGAGAATGACCCCGCCCACCGTGTCGGGTCCCTCCGCCTCGATGGCATCCCCCAGGGCGCGCGCGCACTCGATGTTGCAGTCCGGATAGGTCTTGCCGAAGGGACAGCGGTAGCACATGGCGTGGGGGATCCCCGCGAACCCGTCGGGGAACGGCCCGTAGTCCTCCTTGCGCTCCTCCTGTCCGCTGGCCGCCAGGCAGCCGATGGTGGTCCCGTGGTAGTCGCGGTCCCGGTAGAGGACCTTGTACTTCCCGGTCCCGTTCAGATGCGCGATCTGGCGCACCATCTTGATCGCCTTCTCGTTGGCCTCCGAGCCGCTGTTGGCGAAGTAGACGTGGCCGAGCTCCGGCAGCCATTCCGCCAGCGCGCTCGCGTACTGGGCGGCAGGGACGGTGCCGACCACGCCCGCATAGTAGGGCAGGCGCATCAGCTGCTCGTAGACCACCCTCGCGATGCTCTCGCGCC
>JAPPJO010000110.1 GCA_028820325.1 Gammaproteobacteria bacterium
CCCGAAGAAGGCCCACTCCTCCCGCGCGTCCGCGCCGCCTGCGCGGTAGACCTCGGTCATGTCCAAGGTCAATGACCGGTCCTGCGCGATGGCCGGGACGGCGAGCAGGATCGCTGCGATCTGGCAGGCAACTCGTTTCATCGCACTTCCTCCCGCGGCGGCACGGCTGGTCAAAAATCGATTCTCGTGCAGAAGAGGGCATACCAGACGATCACAACCGGGATGATCCATGCCATCCAGAATCGCAACCAGCCGGGCCTTCTCGCAGCACGCATAGAGGCTCGCTCTCGTAAGCGATCTCGTCGCCGCTACCGCACCCGCACGTACTTGCGCAGCATGCGCGGTCCCACCTCCGCCCCGTAGATGTTGCCGAAGGCGTCCGCGGCCACCCCCTCGGCCCCGGTGGTGCCGCGTACGTAGACGTGCCAGTCGGGGTCGGGGATGAAGGAGGTGACCAGCCCGTCCACCACGCTGCCGATGCGGATGCCGCGCACCCAGCCGGCGTTGGGTATGCCTCCGCCTGTGGAGGACTCGGAGTCGGCGGAATAGAGCACGTCGTTGTCGTCGATGAAGAGCCCGCTGGGGCGGCCGAACTGGGTCCAGGTGTCGAGGTGGTTGCCGTCCTGGTCGAAGACCTGCAGGCGGTTGTTCTTGCGGTCGCCGACGAAGAGCCGGCCCCGGGAATCCATCGCCAGCGCGTGGGGATCGCGGAACTCGCCGTTCTCGGCCCCGGTGCTGCCCCACTCCATGATGAAGTCGCCCGCGCTGTTGAACTTGACGATGCGGTTGTTGCCGCCGGTGCCGTGGCCATCGGCTACGAAGATGTCGCCGTTGGGAGCCACCAGGACGTCGGACGGCTGGTCGAAGGTGTCGGGTCCGTCGCCGGCCACACCGGCCTGACCCAGGCTCATCATGAGCTCGCCCACGGGGGTGAACTTGTGCACCTGGTGGCCGCGCCGTTCGCCCCCGCGCGCGTCGGTGACCCAGAGGTTGCCATCGGGGTCGACGTGAATGCCGTGCGGCCACTCGAACATCCCCGCGCCGAAGCTGCGCAGCAGATTGCCGTCTACGTCGAAGAGCAGGACGGGATCGAGGTCGTCGTGGCCCACGCAGGTGTTCTCGCCGCAGCGCTCGGCCACCCAGATGTTGCCGTCGGCGGCGGGATAGACGGCGCTGGTCGAGCCCCAGGTGCGGTCCTCGGGCAACTCGCCCCAGACGTCCGGCACCGCGCGGTAGGGATTGGGCGCGTGGTTCTGGGCGAGGACGGGCATCGCGAAGGTGAGGGACAGGGCGAGCAGGAGCAGCTTCTTCATCGTCTCATCTCCGTTGGGAAAGCATCCGGGGGACTGTCACGAGAGGCGTCGGGGAACGGGCAATGTGGTGGATGGGCGCGTGCCCCGAAAGCGGTCCGGATGCGCTGGGTCTTCCTCAGGGGAAGCCGAGCGGCGGCACCCGGCGGCGCGTGGCCTGCTCGAAGGCGTACGCCAATTCGATCAGGCGTGGCTCGCTGCAGTTGGCCCCGGTGAACCCCACGCCGAAGGGCGCGGGCCGGGCGTCGAACTCTTCCGGGAAGGGCGTCGCGGGCTCGTTGGGCACGAAACCGAAAGGCACCACCACGATCGGGGTGCCGGAGCGGGCGGCGAGGCCGGCGCCACGGCTGCCCGGCGTGAAGATCGCGTCCAGATCGTGCTCGGCGAGCACGGCGTCGATGCCGCGGGTGCGGCTGAGCAGCTCGTCGCGCGCCATGTCGGCTTCGTTGCGGGCGCGGTCGGCCTCGACGTCCATCTCGTCGGAAATGTCGAAGCGCGACTGGCCGTACCTTGCGGCGCCGGCGTCCGCGTGGTCCAAGTTCCACTGGCGCAGCTCGGTCAGCGTCGTCACGGGCGCGTCCGGGCCCAGGCTCTCCAACCAGGCGTTGAAGTCGCGCTTCGCGCCGTACTTGAAGTTCACCGAGCAGTTCTGGTCGGAGCCCTTCGCCTGGTGGGCGCCCGCGCAGAAACCCCAGGCGGCGAAGTTCGAGTCCGGGTCGGGGTGGGTGTAGCTGGGGACGTCGGCGGGATCCACGACGACGGCGCCCTGAGCTTCGAGCACCGCGATCGCCTCCGCCATGAGGGCCGCTTGCGCCTCGGTGAGTCCGCCTCTGGCGTTCTCCTCCCCATTCAGGCGCACAGGGTCGTAGTAGAAGGCGCGCGGGATGCCGATGCGGGCGCCTTCGAGGCCGTCGGGGTTCAGGAACCGGGTGTAGTCGCGGTCCGGCGGCGGCTCGCAGATGGCGGTGGCCGGGTCGTTGGGGTCGGGGGCCGCGCTTTCCATCCCTCCGAGCATGATCGCCGCGTCGGCCACCGTGCGGGTCATGGGGCCGGCCATGTCGTGGTCGAGGGTGACCGGGGCGATGCCCCAGCGGCTGATGCGCCCCAGCGTCGGCCGGATCCCCACCAGCATGTTGGCGTTGGACGGGCTGATCACCGAGCCCCCGGTGTCGGTGCCGACGTTGCCGGCCCAGAAGCTCGCGGCGGTGCCGACCCCCGAGCTGGAACCGCCCGTGCTGAGCGCGGGGCGCCCGTCGCTGGTGGCCGGGCGCGGATCGCGGCGGGGATCGTACGGGTTGTAGGCGAACCCGGTGAGGGCGTTGTAGTTGCCCGGCATCTGCCTGGGCGGGCCCGCCATCCAGTTGGCGAACTCGGTGAGGCCGGCCTTGGCGATGATGATCGCACCGGCCTCCCGCAGGTTCGTGGTCAGGGTGGCCTCGTAGGGCGGCACGTACCCCTCGAACGCGAGGGCACCCCCGGTGGTGGGGAGGTGGGTCGTGTGGATGTTGTCCTTGAGCGCAACCGGAATCCCGTGCAGCGGCCCGCGCACCTGGCCGCGCGCCCGCTCGGCGTCCAGCGCCTCCGCCTCGGCCAGGGCGTTCGGGTTGACGGAGACTGCCGCGTTTAGCCGGTCTTCATACAGCCCGATGCGGACCAGGTACTCGGTCACCAGCTGGCGCGAGCTGAGCTCCCCCCGCTCCATCGCCGCCTGCAGCTCCGGGATGCCGGCCTCGACCACGGAGAAGCCTGCTGTGTCCGGGCTCGGCGCCGCGCACGCCGACAACACGATCAAGAGCAGAGCCGCGGAGGCGTGAAGGGATCGAGGGATACGCACGAGGGGCGGGGTCACGTTCAGAATCCGAGCGACGCCGTCTCCCGGCGCACGTCCCCGGCCGCGATCATCAAGCCAGTCTCCGGATCGCGCCAGGTCACCGTGGGCGCGCACGCGCGCCAGTTCCACAGGCCCCAGGACTGCACGTCGTGCCCCATCGCCCGCAGTGCTTCCGCGGTCTCCGCCGGGATGCGGTCCTCCATGCGGAGCAGCGCGGGGCTGCGGTTCACCTCGCTCCCGCTGCCCGGGAAGTTGTAGCTGCCGAAACGCGGCTGGTCCACGGCCTGCTCGGGGGACATCCCCCATACCACCACGTTCAGGAAGACCTGCAGGAGCGACTGCAGCTGCTGATCGCCGCCGGGGGTGGAGAGCCCCATGAACGGGTGCCCGTCCCTCATCACCAGGAGCGGCGCGTTGGTGTTGCGCGGGCGCTTGCCGGGCGCCATCACATTCGCGAGCCCCGGGTCCAGGTTGAACTGGCCCATGCGATTGCCGAGCCCGAAGCCCCATCCGGGGATCATGGGCGTGAAGGTGTGGCCATCGCTCTCGGTGAGGGAGAAGAGGTTGCCCTCGCCATCCATGACGCTGAGCGACGAAGTGTCGATGGAGCCGTCCGACCCCTCTCCTTCCCCGCTCGCCATCACGAAGCTCGTCGGGGCGCCGTCGGCCACCGCCGCCATCGCCGCCGGGTCGCCCCACGGCGGCATGTCCTGAAACGCGCTCTTCTCGTCGACGAGCCCGATGCGCTCGCGCGCGTACGCCTTCCCGTACAATCCCTCCGGCGCGGGCGCGAAGTCTGGATCGCCCACGTACTTGTGGGTATCCGCCATCGCCAGGTCGATGACCTGGGAGAGGAGGTGGATGTACTCCGGCGTGTTGTAGCCGAGCGCCCGCAGGTCGTAGTTCTCGAGCATGTTGAGCATCAGGACGATGCGCGGTCCCTGGCTCCATCCGTCGCCCGTGTAGACATCGTAGCCCTGGAAGCTCGTGCCCAGGGGCTCCTCCCAGCGGCTCTCGTAGTTGGCCAAGTCCTCGTAGCGCACGATTCCGCCGTGCTCGCGGAAGAATCGGTCCACGTCGCGCGCCGGATCTCCCTTGTAGAAGGCGTCGCGCGCGGCACGGATTCCATCGGAACGGCTTCCGCCCGCGGCCAGCGCCCGCCGCTCCGCCTCCATCATGTAGCGGATGAGCCGTCCCAGGTCCGCGTTGACCATCAGGTCGCCGAGACGTTGCTCCCCGACTCCTTTCTGGAACCAGAAATCGCGGTTGTAGGGGAAGGCGAGGATCCCCTCCATCTGATCCTCGATCATCCACTTCTGCATCTTGTAGAGATGATATCCCTCCTCCGCGATGCGCAGCGTCGGCTGCGCGGCCTCGCTGAAGCTGAGGGTGCCGAAGCGGTCGAGCGCGGCGAGCCAGACATCGACGTCCGCCGGAATCAGCGCGTTGTTGATGGGCGACTTGCCGTGTTCGAGGAAGTAGTCGAGGGTGGCGAGCGCGGGCGAGGTCCCTGCCCCGACGCGGGTGATCACCCGGTCCTCGGCTGCGCTGTAGAGGATGAGCGGCGCGACCCCGGTCCATCCCGCGTAGTCCATCTTGAGCGCCTTGAGCGCCATCCCCGCCGTCACCCCGGCGTCGAAGGCGTTGCCTCCGGCCCTGAGCACATCGTATCCGGCCTGCGTGGCCAGGTAGTGCCCTGAGGAGATCACCCCGTGCGTGCCCATGACGCGCGGCCGCATGGCCTCGACGTTGTCGGCGTCGTGGACGTGGCCGTAGCTGTGGAACGGGGCGATGGTGGCGAAGACGCTTCCTTCTTCGGCGGACGCGGCTTCCTCCGCGGCGCCCATCCCGGATCCGCGCCACGCGATGAGTCCAAGGGCCGCGACGGCGACCACCCATCCGAGTTGCTTCATCGCGTTATCCTCCTGTTTCGGCCGGAGACGGAGACGCGGCCAACTTCCGCGTGTCCGTCTCTTTCTGAAGCTATTCCCGGGCATCGTCCCGGCAACCACGAAGCCGATCCGCGTTATCTTCCGTCCTCCACCTGCCGCCTCCGGAAAACCCCATGGCTGACAGCGACAATCGGATGACTGCAAGACCCGCGATCCACCGCGCGATCGGCGACGCCCACGCCGTGTTCTTCGATTTCGACTTCACGCTCGCGGATTCCTCCACGGGCGTCGTGGTCTGCATGAACCACGCTCTGTCCTGCCTGGGGCTTCCCCCTGCCCCGGAGGACGCCATCCGCCGGACCATCGGCCTCGACCTCGTCACGGTGCTCGGTATCCTCGCGGGCGAGGAATGGAAGCCCCGGGGACCGGAGTTCCTCGCGCACTTCACGAGGAAAGCCGACGAAGTGATGGTCGCCAGCACCGTCTTCCTGCCCGGCGCGGGACGGGTGCTCAGGACGCTTCACGGCGCGGGATACCGTCTTGGCGTGGTGTCGACCAAGTACCGGCGCCGGGTGGAGGATGCTCTGGAGCGCGACGGGCTGCTCGGGTTTGTGGATGTGGTCGTGGGCAGCGACGACGTGCCCCGGCCCAAACCGGCCCCGGATGGACTGTTGCGAGCGGCGGGCGCGTTGGGCCTCGCGACCGGTGACTGCGTCTTCGTGGGCGATTCGGAGGTGGACGCGAAGGCAGCGCGGGACGCGGACATGGGGTTCGTCGCGGTTCTGACCGGGACGACGGCCGCGGAGACGTTTGCCGGGTATGCGCCGCGAGCCGTGTTCGCAGGGGTCGGGGAGATCGTTCCGGGATAACCGTCAGGCCGGCGTCGTCGGTATGGCTCGCGGCCGGCTCCGTCTGGCGGTCGCGCGGCCGGCTCCCGTGCAAAGCGTTGGCACAGTCTGGCTCTTCGCGTCCCACGCGGGCTATCGTGTCCTTCAACGCCGACCCGCCGCCCCGGAGGACGCCATGACCCGTCTGCTGAGCCGCCACGCCCGCATTTGCGCCGTCCTCTCGCCGAGAATGGCTCTCCTTACCCTCTTGTCGGCCGGCCTTCTGGCGGCGGGAGCGCTCCCGCCGGCCCTGGCCGCCCAGGAGATCCTCATCAGCGGCGGCACCGTGGTCACCTCGGAGGGGCGATTCGCCGCCGACGTGCGGGTGCGAGACGGGACCATAGTGGAGATCGGGACCGGGCTGGCCGCGGGGGCCGGCGCGCGCACCATTGACGCCACCGGGCTCCTGGTCATGCCGGGCGGAGTGGATCCGCACGTCCACCTGGGGGGCAGCCGCCGGGACGACTACCGCACCGGGTCGCAGGCGGCGCTGGCGGGGGGCATCACCACCATCTCGAACTTCGCTTTCCCGGCCGGGGGACGGACGCTCGCCCAGGCCATCGAGCGCGAGGCGGCGCTCATCCGCGAGCAGTCGATCGCGGACGTCATCCTGCACGCGGGCATCAACGACCCCGAAACCCAGGAAGGCCAGATGACCACCCTGGCCGCCGAGACCGGCCAGACCAGCACCAAGATCTTCATGGTGCGCGCCGCGTTCGACGCCGAAGTGCCGGACTACATGGCGACCATGGACGCGGCGGGGCGCGCCGGCGTCCTGACCATGGTGCACTGCGAGGACGGACCCATCCTCGCCCGCGCGGTGGCCGAGCTCACCGCCGCTGGACGCACCTCGCTCGAGTACTTCCCGGACAGCCGGCCCGTGGTCGGCGAGGTGGTCGCCACCCAGCGGGCGGTCGCCATGGCCGAAGCCACGGGGGCACCCATCTATGCGGTCCACGTCTCCTCGGAAGGGGCACTACGCGTGCTGCAGGATGCCCGGGAGCGGGGGCTCAGCGTCTTTGTCGAGACCCGCCCCATCTACCTCCACTTCACCCGGCAGCGCTTCGAGGGACCCGACCGCGGGCTGTATGTGGGGCAGCCGCCGCTTCGCGAACAGCGCGACCAGGACGCCCTGTGGGCCGGAATCGCGAGCGGATCGGTGCATGTGCTCGGCACCGACCACGTCGCCTATCGGCGCGACGAGAAGATGGACCCGTCGCAGACCATCAGCCGGCACCGGGCCGGCCTGAACAACCTCCAGGTGGTGCGGCCGATGCTCTATTCCGAGGGCGTCGTCCAGGGGCGCATCTCCGAGGAGCGCTTCGTGGCGGTGACCTCGACCAACGCCGCCAAGCTCTTCGGACTCTATCCCCGCAAGGGCACGGTCGCGGTGGGCTCGGACGCCGACATCGTCCTCTGGGATCCGGACGAGACGCGCACCATCCGCGACGAGGACATGTTCTCGGGAACCGGCTTCTCGGTCTATTCCGGGTGGGAGGTCACGGGCTGGCCCGTGATGACGCTGCGCCGGGGCGAGGTGGTCTACGAGGAGGGCGAGATTCTGGCCGGGGCCGGCAGCGGCGAACTGCTGCGCCGCGGCAGATGGCAGGCGCCGTAGGGCGCGGCTACCCTCCCCACACCTCGCGCATCACGCGAAGTGCGTTGGGGACGCCCGGGAGCCCGGCGCCGCTGGCTCGCCTGCGCTCCGCGCCGTATCATCGTGGTTCCTGCAACGACC
>JAPPJO010000053.1 GCA_028820325.1 Gammaproteobacteria bacterium
CCCAATCGCGCTGGGATAGGGTCTCCGGCCTTCGATCCCTGCCGAAGAAATTGAGAAACATCGCCATCGCGGCTCTGTCCCGCTGCCGGGATGTCCGCCCCTTGGAGGGCGTCACCTCTTCACCGTAGATGTCAAAGAGCGTGCCCAGCGTGAGCGGCTCGGGCTCGGCTTCCGCCTTGCCGTTCAGGTCCGGGGCGGCGAACCCGGCGGCGAACTCGTCCGCCTGCCGTTTCGCCCTCGCCCAGTCGCGGTGTCCGAGCGACCGGGTGAGCCTTCGCCCGTTCTCGCGCCACTCCACTTGGAACAGGCCGGTCTTCGGGTCTGGAAACACCCGGACCCTGTTCCGGCCCCATTCGCCGGCGCCGTAGCTCCGGCGGCTTCTTCTCGTGCGTGCCATCGTTCGATTCCTCTCGATTCGATGGACTGCACGATCTGCACGATTGAAACCTCGCGACGACGGGGCTCGTCGTCCAGAGTTGGCGCCCCGACCGGCGTTCGGGCGGGCGCGCCACGGGTGCGCTGGTTTCTGCGCTGTGTGGAGGAACCAGATGTTATTTTGTTTCACAAAAACTCTGGCTGGGGGATGCCCCCCCAGACCCCCCAACGACACTTCCGCGCGCCACCAGAGGAGGCAGCCCGACACATGGCCCGTCCCCGCAAGCCCGAGGCCGAACGCAGGAGCCGCACGATCGGCGTGCGCGTCACCACCGCGGAAGCCGCGGAGATCGCCGAGCGGGCCGGAGCGGCCCGCATGACGACGGGCGGCTACATGCGCCGCAGGGCGCTGGGGCAGCCGGTCCGCGAGGCGGCCGTTCTCCGTCTCGGCGCCAGGGAGCGGGTCGAACTCCACCGGATCGGCGTGAATCTAAACCAGATCGCCCGCGCCTTGAACTCCGGGGCCTCTGCACCCGACGGTACGCTGGAGGCGGTCGAGCGGGTGGGCGAGCTCACGGCAGGTCTCCTGAGCGGGGAGGCGCTGGACCGGTGATCCCGAAGATCAACGGACTGGGGCGCTCGTTCGCCGGGGTCGCGGCGTACTGCCTCCACGACGCCCCGGAGCCGGACGACCGCCGCCCGAGGACATCGGAGCGGGTCGGGTGGGCCGACACCCGGAACCTCGCGACATTCCGGCCGGAGCGGGCCGCCCGGTTGATGGCCGCGACGGCCAGGGCGGCCCCCGACCTCAAGCGGTTGGCGGGCGTTGCACGGACGGGGCGCAAGCTGGCAAAACCGGTCCTGCACTACTCGCTCAGCTGGGCAGAGGACGAGACGCCCGACAAGGGGGAGATGAGCCGGGCGGTGGACGAGAGTTTGGAGATGCTGGGGCTGGAGGGCCACGAGGCGCTCATCGTCGCGCATGAGGACACCACACACCCGCACGTCCACGTGATCGCGAACCGGGTCGATCCGGAGACCGGAAAGGCGGCGACGCTGGATGACAGCAAGCTCCGGCTGTCGCGCTGGGCCGAGGGCTACGAGCGGGAACAGGGCCGGATCCGGTGCGAGAGGCGGGTCGAGAACAACGAGCGGCGGCGGGCGGGCCAGCAGGTGGTGCGCAACCCGTCGGAGCGGCCCCGACACTGGGCACGCGTCCGGCGCGAGGGGATGCAGCCCGAGCGGGCGCGGCGGGCCAGGAAGCCGCGCCGTGAGGATCAGGTCGACATGGAGGCATGGCGGCATGGCGAGGCGGACGCTTGGGAGACGGTCGCGGACGGGCGCGAGTACAGCTTCCAGCACCTTGAGACCCGGGCGCGGAAGGAATGGGCCGAACTGCACAAGCGGCAGGAGGAGATGCGGCAGCGGCTCGACCGAGAGAGCCGCACCATGCTCGGTCGGCTCCGGATCTGGCGGCTCGATCGTTCGCTCAGGGAACTGGCCGGGGCGATCCGAGGCCGGCAGGATCTGGTCGAGGGCTGGCGCGAGGATCTCGACCGGTATCACAGGGACGAGCGGGCCGAGTTGGGCAAGGCACACGGGGAGAGAGCCCGGGAGATCGAGCGCGGTTGGGGCAAGTTCTATCGAAATAGGCTGGTGGAGGCGGAGCGCCGCGCATGGTCGGTACGGAAGACCATGAGGGAGAGGGAGCGCGAACAGACACGGGAGCGGGAGCGCGCCCGGACCGTCACCCGCATCGTTGTACCGCGACCGCCCCGGCCCAGAGGCCCCGAGCGTGGCGGGGGAGGGTTCGAGCGGTGAGCAGTGACTTCTCCGGTCATCACCACGCGGATCGTCCCAAAACGACCGACCTAGACGGGTTTCGGCAGACCTGCGGGCTTTAGGATCGCCCCGGATCGACGATCACCGACCTCCGAGGGGTACGGGTCGGGTGAGAATCGCGTTCGAGCACAGCCTCAACGAGGAACCGGGGGATACCGAAGCGAATCGCGATGGCTGCCGGGTTCTCGTCCCGAGCCGCCCGCTCCCGGATGTCGCAGGTGAGGCATACAGCTTCCTCCCGGGGACGGCCCACGTAGAGCTTGCCGCAGGATCCACACCGCCGTTTCCCGGGCTGCCGGGGCCACGACAGCGGCGACAGCCGATCCGCCATCCTTAGCTCGCTGGAGGCCGGGGCACTTGGAGGTCCTTGCAGATCTTTCTGGCGAGGTCCCGGTTGATCTCGTTGTGCCGGGGAATCGTCGAGACCTTCTTGGCCGCCCGGTTGATGTAGAGGGTGTGGTTCGCGCCTTCACGCAGAAGGACGCATCCGTGGTGGGCCAAGTGCCGCAGCAAGTCCCGGCGCTTCACGCCGTGACGGTGATGGGCTCTCTGATGACCGTACCGCCGTCGGCGTCTTCGCGGGCCATTTCCCGGTTGGCTTCGATCACCAGGGCGACGGCTTCCCGAAGGTTCGACCGAGCTTCTTCGAGGGAAGCGCCTTGGGTGTTGACACCGGGAAACTCTTCGATGAAGGCGATGTAGCCTTCAGGAACTTTCCGGAACACCGCCATGCATTGCAGGTCCACAACTGAACTCCTTGTGACGCCGATGAGTGCATTTGACGCTAGCAGGCATCGCGCGCCCGCGCCATCCTCGCCCGGCCTTTCGCGGGGAGACCCGTCGAAGTCGAGGCCGACGAGGGCAAGGTTCCCGAAGTTGCCGTTCCCCGTCGCGCCGTGCGAGCTTTTCTCGGCGGCAGGAAAGTCGTGATCCGAATTCCTCAGAGAGGAGGACATCCGTGCGTATCCATCGCTGCTGCGTTGCCTTCCTCCTCCTGCTCAGCGCCGCCGCCTGCGGCAAGACGGCTTCTCCGCGGATTCTTCCTGCGCCGCCCGTATGCAACCCGCCTGAGGTGTTCTGCTTCCAACCTCACGCCTCGGTGAGACACATCTACGGTACGGAGCCCATACCGCTACCTCCCGTCCGCTGGGGCATGATATGGGACGGTGCCGAGTGGCAGGCACCAACTCCCGAAACGGCGCTGCTCGCTCTAACGACACGATACCATCACCCCTTCGAGTACAACCCGGAGGACGCCGCCTACGCTCTACTGCGGCAGGCAATCGAACCACGACCGGCGGAGGAGTTGGACGCGTTCGCGGACCAGCTCCTACAGCTCCTGCGCGGCGACAACGAGGAGTATCGACATCGGGCGTCACTGGTCCTGTCCGTGGCCGCCGACACGACACCCGAACCCGGCAACCCCGGAATCCCCTATACCAGAGCGGTGGATATCTTCATTCGATGGCACGAGTCGTTTGAGGACCGGACGGACCCCTTGGCCGTCCGTGCCCTGACCCATGTCGCCTGGGAGGGTGGGATGGACTACGTACGTACGGTGTTCGAGGCCAGTGAGCAGCCTCCGCCCTGCTACGACCCGCATCGGGGCAGAGTTAGACCGGGAGAGACACCACCGGAACCTCCTCCTCGGGAGGAGTGGTGTCCGAATGTTGGGGTGTGGTGTACTGCGGGCTTCTTGCTACTTGAGGAGGATGGCGGTCCGGATCCCGACTTGTACGGGCTGATCTGCGGAGGGATCCGGTTCGACGAGGATGACGCGTGACTCGCGGGACGCTCGCCTTTGTCGTCGCCGCGGTCATCGGGATCGTCGCGCTGGTGCTGGTGCGTACCCTGCGTCCCGACCGGCAGGCGCGGGGACTGACGGAGCTTTGCGTCCTCTTTGCGGCCTACGGGGCGGTCTGCGGGCCTGTGGGAGCGGGTTTGGTGACGCTCAACGAGATCGATCCCGACCTGTCGCATCTGCCCTCCTTCGTTGCCGGTGCGCTGATGGGGGTTTCGCTCGCGATCCTGGTCGTGGGCGGCATCGGGCTGGCCATGGGATTGGCACTGTGGGTGCTCCGACGCCCTGTGGAACTGCCCTCCAAGCGGTTGGGTGGACGGTGGTTTCTGCTTCTCGTCGTCGCCTTCGCCGTCCTGTTCGGCGTGGCGATGCCCGTGTTCGGCACGATCGAGGACCGTGGCGCGGTGTTCGCGTGGGTGTTCACGGGTCTGTTCTACGTCGTGTTCTGGCTGGCGCACTCCTTCTTGGTGCCATGGTTGACCTTCCTACGGTCGCCGCGCTTGGCCGAGTCGCCCGAGTCGGGTGGCTGGCAGTCGTGGGCGGACGAGGTCATGGCCCGCCAAGGCAGACGACCGGTTCCGGTGCGCGTTCACGAGGGCGGCCTCGTGAACGCGTTCGTCCTGTGGGGGATCCGCGAGCCGTGGCTGATGGTCGGCGAACGGCTACTCAAGACGTTGGCGCCCCATGAGGTGCGGGCCGTGCTCGCGCACGAGATCGCCCACATCGTGCGAGGGGACCACGTGAGGTTGCTGCTCTCTGGAATCGCGTGGGCCGCAGTGATCACCGTCTGCTCTCAACTCGTCATCGTTCCCCTCTTCGCTGCGGACCGGCCCGCGCTCGCCATCGCGGCGATCACGATCTGCAACACGCTGTACTTTGTCGCCCTGGGCGTGATGATGCGCCGCGTCGAGCACGCCACGGACCTTCTCGCCGTCGATTTGCTCGGCGGACGGGGCGAACCGCTTGCGTCGGCGTTGGAGAAGATGGCGGTGGTCAAGCGGGCGTCCGCGAAGCAGAAAGGCATGATGCACCCGCCGGTGCAGAATCGGGTCGAGGCAATACTCGGTGCTTCGACCGGTCGGACGGAGGCCTGCGATCCGCGTTCGGAGGGCGCACATCACAGGGGATCGAAGGGGGGAGTGTAGCCACCCTCGTCAGCCGCGAATGTTCAACATCGCGTGTGCTGGCTTGTTTCCCATAATCATGCAGATTCCCGCGTGATTTGCATGACCGGGTCACGGGGAAGGCCCGGGCTGTTGAGCGCCCGCAGAGGCGAGCGTAGCGAGCCGGGCCTTGCGAAGACCACGACCGATGGTGGGACGGCTGGCCGAGCAGATCAATCCCCACGCTGGGCCAGACGTGACCGCGACCGAGAAATCCCGATTGAACCTTGCCCCGCCGACACAGTCCGCCCCAGACTTTTCGCTCCGAGACTCGTTGACCGTCCCTGACCAAGCACCCGCAGAAGATCGCCATGCCCGCCTACATCGAGACCAGATTCGGGAAAACTAGACAGAGCGGTCCCGAGCACTACCGGCGTGTCCAAGTCAGATGGGACAACGACCAGAGCTTCCGTGACGCTCTCGTCATGAAGAGGGATGACACGGACGGGCCGGACAAGTCCGACCGACCCTACCGTGTGGCATGGGCGGCAACCAGCGAGCTTGGACGAAAGGCGGAAGCCGCCCTTGGCCAGTTGAGGGAACGGTTCTCCTCCAAGCACACCAAGGGTGCGCTGGAAAAGTTCCTGAAGGAGGTGCCGACTCACTTCGTACCGCCCGACGCGGAGGTTCCGCTCGACTTGGCCGTGAGCATCGCCGATTCGCGGTTCCGATTCGAGAGCCGAGACGGCCCACCCGAAGCGTGGGAGCAGGAAGCCGACGCCGACGCGCTGCGTCGCGCCGGGACCGCCGATCGGGCTGGCAAAAAAGGAGGCGTGCGGATGCCGGAACTGTTCCAATGGGTACCGTGGTTCGCGGAGCTGGCCAAGAAGGTGCGGGAAGGTCGGCTTGACGGACTCGTTGAGAGGGCGAAGAGGGTGGATTGGGCGGGGTTGAGGTGCGCCGTGCTCGCCAATGGGGAGGAGAAAGCCGACCCGCTGACGTTCTTCTACCATCTTGCGTCGATTGCCAAAGGGGCGGCGAAAAGGAAGACGGTCTACGCGAGCGTTGCGAGGGAGTTCGGAATCGAGAGCTACCTCAACTACGGTGTGAGCAACCACTTCATCTTTCCGCAACCAGATCCGCGTGGGGTGCAGTTCACTTGGACCGGAGCGGATCCACGGCTTCTGTGGGAGATGTTCGATCAAGCGTGCGTCGCGGATGCCGAATCCTACGATGCCGTCGACGCCGATACCTTCGCCCGCACGTTGCAGATCAAGGGAGTTCGCGTCCCGAAGCTCACCCAAGTCCTGTTTCTTCTCAATCCGATGGTCTTTCAGCCGTTCGACTCCAACGCCCTGTTGTCGCTGTTCAGAGAAACTCCAGACGAGATATCCTGGGCTGATTATGTCGCCGAAATGCGCAGAATCCGCACCGTCTTTCCCGGCTGCCATCCCTACGAACTCAACGTGATCGGCTTCCTTTGGGCGGGCGAACACCTACCGCGAAAGGGCAACCGCTGGTATCAACTCGGCGCGAGTGATGACGAATGGCGCGATTTCCGTGACAACAACCGGGTCCACCACGGTGGACGGGCAAACCAGCAACATGGCCGGCTTCACGAACCCAACCCCGGAGATGTCGTGCTTGTCCGGTCGGGGAAGAGGGAAGGGCGCGGGATCGGGATCGTGCACAACTACGGCGAGCAGTCACGTCGGAGCGGCCGTATACCCGTGCTGTGGGTGAACAAGGCGCAGGCACCCTTGGCCGCCGACATGCCGACGATCCGTTTTTCCAGGGTCGGACGCAGCGCCTACGACGCCTTCGCCAAATCCGCCGCCTATGCGGCCACCTTGGATCTGCTGCAACCGCCGAACGGCGACGACGATCAGCCTGTCCGTCACCCCCTCAACACCATCCTCTACGGACCCCCAGGCACCGGCAAGACCTGGCACACTGTCACTCGCTCCGTCGCAATTGTCGAAAGCCGCGAAGCTCGTGACTTGGCGCAGGAAGCCCGCCCCGCCGTCAGACACCGATTCGAGGAATACCGGGATGCCGGGCGGATCGCGATGGTCACGTTCCACCAAAACACCACCTACGAGGACTTCGTTGAAGGGATCAGGCCCGTCTTGGCGGGACCGCCCGACGGCGATGGCGAGCCTTCCCCTGCACGCCGTGATGCTGGAGATGTCCAGTACGAGATGTCCCGCGGCGTTTTCCGGCGCATCGCCGAGCGCGCCACCGAGGATCCCGACGAGCGCTACGTACTCATCATCGACGAGATCAACCGGGGCAACATCGCCCGCATCTTCGGCGAGCTGATCACCCTCATCGAGGACTCGAAGCGCATCGGAGAGCACGACGAGGCGCGCGTGACGCTCCCCGGCTCGAAGACCGACTTCGGTGTGCCGGTGAACCTCCACGTCCTCGGTACCATGAACACGGCGGACCGGTCCATCGCCCTGCTGGACACGGCGCTGCGGCGGCGGT
>JAPPJO010000019.1 GCA_028820325.1 Gammaproteobacteria bacterium
GTGACCGTCACCGTCGCGGTCCCGATGGCCACCGCGGTCACCGTCATCGTCGAGCCCGACACGGAGACGGTCGCCACCGCCGGATCGTCCGACTCGGCCGTGTAGGTAAGTGCCTGTCCGTTCGGGTCGGTGAAGTACTGGGCGACGTTCACGGCCTCGGTATTGCGCTCCTGGATGCTCAGCGAGCGAAGCGAGTCCTGCGTCGTCTCCGGCGGCCGGTTGGGCTCGACGGTCACGGGTACGCTCAGGGAGCCGGACAGGCCGTCCGGGTCGGTCGCGGTCACCGTGAGCGTGGTGGAACCGGCGCCCACCGCGGCGGCGGACACCACGCTGCCCGTCACCGTCACGGTTGCCACCGAGGCGTTGGCGCTGGTCGCGGAGTAGGTCAGCGCGTCCCCGTCGGGGTCGCTGAAGAACGGCGACATGTCGATGTTCAGGGTGTCGCCCACGATGGCCGACTGCGCGGGCGCGACCGGCACGGCCGGCACCGGCGCCCGGTTGGGCTCCATGACGGTCACGTTGCCGCTGGCCGCGCTGGAAAGCCCCGCGGGGTCGCGAGCGGTAACGGTGACCGTGGCGCTGCCGGCGGACACGGCCGTGATGTTGAGGTTGGTGCCCGACAGGGCGACGCTCGCCACGCCCGCGTTCGACGAGATCGCAGTCAAGGTCAGGGCGTCTCCGTCGGGGTCGCTGAAGACGCCGCCCACGCTCACCGTAACCGACTCACCCGCCGTCATGTTCTGGGCTGGAATCGACCCCGACGCCACCGGCGGCCGGTTGGGCTGCGGCGTCGGTTCGGGCTCGGTGGTGCCTCCATCTCCGCCGCAGGCGGCGGCCCAGGTCACGGCCAGCAGCGCTAGCGGACGAACGAGGCGTCTCCGGAGCACGCCCGACGGATGGACACCGGAATCAAATAGCATACCTGAACCTGTCATTACAGACATACCTGTTTGCGTGAAGTGGCTGGAGCTTCCGACCCGCGGCCGCAAGGTCGGTCCGCCTGAAACATGAGGCAGGGCCCCGAAAAAGCGAAGTGACTGCCGCTTGGCGTCAGTACGCAGCCGGCCTGGCTCCGGACCGCCGCAACATCCGCGCCCGTGCTGCCATTGCGGCGCTGGGTGTCGCTGTCCTCTCGGTCGCGGCCGCCGGTGCGTCCGTGACGGCGCTTGCGATTGCGGCCCCGGCCGTGTGCGTCCCGCTCACCTCCACCCAGTCGAAGAGGGCAGTTCTCGCCTCGGCCCCGTCCAGGGGGAAGACCCACAGGCCGATCGCGATCAGGCGAGTCGGATGGTCGTCGCCCAGCGTGACCGCGAACAGCTCCGTTTCGCCGGCCCACGCACGCAGCTCGCCGTCATCCAGCGATGCGGCGATCTCCGTGAACTCGCCGGCACCGTCCCGGATGGCATCCGACACCCCGTAGGTGCCCTCGATGACGACCCAGCGGTTCTCCGGGGGCCATCGTGTCCGGTCGAGGGCGTAGAATCTGTAGTTGGTGTCGCTCCCGCCGACGGAGACGCCGGACCCGACATCGAGCGCGTACCACGCGTACCGCTCGTGTCCGGTCGCGAAGATCACCGAGACGACCACGCTGTCGGTCTGCGTGCGTCCCAGGCGGGCGCGCACCTCCCAGAAGTTGATCGGGGCCTCGAGGTTGCGGTTCGCGCGGCCCGCGATGCCGCGTTCGAGATTGGTGAGCGCCAGGACGCCCTCGGACAGCACCGTGTCCGCCTGTTCAACGCCCCACGCCTCCAGGCCCGAGTCGAAATCCTCCCGGAAGCCGAGGGTCGGACCCGGCACCACCGTCACCGCGACTTCATGCGCCGCCGTGAGGCCGCCGGGATCCCTGGCCATCAACATCAGCGTTGTCGTTCCTGCCGCCACGCCGGCGATCGACATCGTCAGGCCGGACACCGAGGCCAGAGCCACGCGCGGGTTCGCAGACGAGGCCTGGTAGCTCAGCGCGCCCCCGTCCGGGTCGTCGAAATACGAGGACACCTCCACGGGGACCGTCTCGCCGGAGGCCAGGCTCACCGCCGGAATCGAGCCCGTCGCCACGGGCGCCCGGTTCGGCCGCACCGTGACACCGGTGCTCTGGCTGGCCGCGAGCCCGCCCGGATCGCGGGCCGTCAGAGTCAGGATCGCCCTCCCCGAAGACACCGCGGTGACCGTGACCAGGGTGCCGGAGACCGCTACCCGCGCAGCCGCCGCGTCCGTCCTCGCCTCGTAGCTCAGGCTGTCGCCATCCGGATCGGCGAAGTACGGGGACGCCTCCACCAGCACCACCTGTCCCTCGATCAGGGTCAGGGCGGGAATGGAGGCCGCCGCGACCGGTGCCCGGTTCCGGTCGGCGAGGGTGGGTCCGGTCGTGCCCGGGCGGCAGGCCGCGGATCCCAGGACGAGCAGGAGAAGCCCAACGACACCGGCTCTCGTCACGTCATGGCTCCGGGTTCCGAGCTCGCCCGGGAAGCTCTCGGCCTCAGGGATCTCGCTCACCCTCCCTGCACATACTCCGCCACCGCGCGATGCGTCGCGTACCACACGTCGCCTCGGGCGTTGATGTGCTCGATGAGGCCTTCCAGGATCAGGATGCGGGAGCGGTGGCCGATGTAGTGCGGGTGCATGGTGAGCACGAACATGGTGCCCTCGTCCCAGGCTCGGTCGAACTCATCGATAAAGACCTGGAGGACGTCGCGGGGAGCGCTGTAGCTGTTGCCGCGCGGGTTGAGGAGGGGGGCGTCGTCCAGGATCCACTCCACGGGCAGCTCGATCAGGCCGGTGGGCTCGCCGTTGGCGAGGATCTCGTAGGGCCGGTCGTCGGCCATCAGCGAGCTGTCGTAGAGAAAGTCCATGTCGAGGATGATGTCGAGGGTGTTGGGGCTGAAGTTCCACGACGGAGCCCGGTAGCCGACCGGCCGCTCGCCGGTGACCTCCGTCAGATACGCGACCGCGCGTTCCAGCAGGGCCCGTTCCTCGTCGGCCTCGAGCAGCGAGTTGGTCTCATGGATCCAGCCGTGAATGCCGATTTCGTGGTGGCCCGCGGCCTGAATCGCGTCCAGCATCTCCGGGTTGAACTGGAGGCTCATCGCAGGGATGAAGAAGGATGCCGGGATATCGTGCTCGTCGAGGACTTCGAGTATCCGCGGAAGCGCGCGGCGGGCGCCGTACTGGCCCTGCGAGAGGGCGCCGATGGTGGGTTGCCCGTTGCGGATGGGGATGGTTTCGTTGTCCACGTCGAAGGAGAGCAGCACCGCCGCGCGCGCTCCGCCCGGCCAGCTGGCGGGCGTCAGGTCGCGTCCGGCCCGCACTGCGTTGACGGTCGCGAAGACGCGCTCGTCGCTCCATCGCCAGCCGGGCTCGTCGTCGGCCTGGGGCGACTGGGCGGCGTCAGCGGTCCCGGCGCCGGGCGCGCAGGAGGAGAGGATGATGGCCAATGTTGCGGTGCCGAGGAAGGTCGGGCGCGCGTTCATGGATGCTCCCGGTTTCGGGTTCCGGTCGGGGGGCGCAGTCGCAACAATACAGATTCGATATGGAGCGTAACAGTATACGAGCGAGGGGTGGGGATGCAGGCGAGAACCGTGGGGGCCCTGCGGCGAGGGATGCCGGCCATGAAGGCGACCCCGTGAGCGCCGGCCGCGACCGGGGAGTCCCGGAACCGGGAAGAGGGGGGCGCGACCTGGCCTTTCTCCCGGCCGTCGAGCTCGCCCGGCTGGTGGCGGCGCGGGAGGTGTCGGCGGAGGAGGTGGTGTCGGCCGCGCTCGACCGCATCGGTCGGCACAACCGGGTGGTCAACGCCGTGGTGACCCTCTCCCCGCGCGCCCTCGACGACGCGCGCGCGATCGACCGGCGGCTGGCGCGGGGAGAGAACGCCGGGCCGCTCGCGGGGGTGCCGGTCGGGATCAAGGACATGACGGCGGTGGCGGGGCTGCGCACCACGTTCGGCTCGCCGCTGTACGCGGACCACGTGCCCGCGGAGGATGCGCTGGTGGTGCGCCACCTGCGGGCCGCCGGGGCGGTGGTAGTGGGCAAGACCAACACGCCGGAGTTCGCCGCGGGAGCCAACACCTTCAACGACGTGTTCGGCGCAACCCGCAACCCGTGGGACCCGGCGCTCTCGGCGGGAGGGTCGACCGGCGGGGGGGCAGCGGGGCTCGCGACCGGCATGTTCGCGCTGGCGGAGGGGACCGACCTGGGCGGATCGCTCCGCATCCCGGCGGCCTTCTGCGGGGTGACCGGGCTCCGCCCCTCCCCCGGCCTGGTCCCCACCGAGCCCACCGACTGGGTGTGGGACACCATCATGGTCACCGGGCTGATGGCGCGCTCGGCGGAGGACCTGGCGCTCGGGCTCGCGGCGATCGCGGGGCCGTCGGCGGGGTCGCCGCTTCGGCAGCCGGTCGCGGGGCGGGACTTCCCGGCCGCCGCCCGGGCGGGGATGGCACAAGGCGCCCGCGTCGCATACTGCGCGGACCTCGCGGGGATGGGGGTGGATGCGGGGGTGGAGGCGGTGTGCCGTGAGGCGGCGTTCGCACTGGGTCGGGCGGGCGCCGTGGTGGAGGAGATCGACCTGGACCTCTCGCACGCCCGCCGGGCCTTCCTCCACCTGCGGGGCCGCTGGATGGTCGCCCACCACCAGGACCGCTTGCACCGCATCGACGAGCTGGGTCCCAACCTGGCCGGCAACATCCGCGCGGGCCTCGCCACCACGGCCGGGCAGCTCGGCCGCGCCGACCGGGTGCGCAGCGACCTCTGGCATCGCTTCGCCCGGCTGCGGCGCAACTTCGACTACCTGCTCACGCCGACCACGGCCGTCCCTCCCTTCCCCGTCAACCAGAGCCATCCCACGGAGATCGCGGGGCGCCGGCTCGAGACCTACGTGGACTGGTTCGCCCCCACGTTCGTGCTCTCGCTCACCGGTCTGCCCGTCGCCTCGGTGCCAGCCGGGCTGGACTCCCGCGGGCTCCCGGTGGGCCTCCAGGTGGTGGGTCCTCCCGCAGGCGAGGAGGCGGTGCTGGCCCTGGCCGCGACCCTCGAGCGCCTGCGTCCCCCGGACCGGCCATCGCTCGCGGAATGATCTCGTCGAGCGCCGGATGCCGCCGGGGCCGGCGACGCGGGGCTCGCCTTCCACGCCGGGCGCCGCTTCCCCGCCTTGCCCGCCTTCCGCGCGGCATCTACGATCCTGCAATCATCCTACGGAATCTCAGGGAAGCGAATCCGCATAGAGCATTCCCACCCTCCATCGACGGAAAGGAGCAAGTCATGGCCAGAGCAGCTTCCGGTTCATCCCGCCGGCGATTCTTCAAGCAGGGCTTCGGCGTCGGCGCGGGAGCGCTGGCCCTCGGCCGCTGGCCCCGAGGGCTGTTGAGGCGGCAGCAGGCGGGCGCCCCCCTCATCATCACCAGCCACACCAACGAGACCGGACGCAACGCCATGGCGCAGGCGTGGGACATCCTATCCCAGGGCGGAAGCGCGCTGGACGCGGTCGAGCGCGGCGCCAACGTGATCGAGGTGGATCCCGATGATGCCGGGGTCGGCTACGGCGGGCTTCCCAACGAGGACGGCGTGGTGCAGCTCGACGCCTCCTGCATGGACGGAAAGACCTACAGCGCCGGCGCGGTGGCGTCGATCGAGGACATCAAGACCCCGTCTTCGGTCGCGCGGCTGGTGATGGAGCGCACCGACCATGTCATGCTGGTGGGGCCGGGCGCGCGCGAGTTCGCCCTCTCCTTCGGCTTCAAGGCCGAGAATCTGCTGACCGAGAACGCGCGCATGGCGTGGGTGCGCTGGCGCGAGACCCACAGCGAGCGGCGGGACGACTGGGGTCCGCCCGACCACATCCGCGACAGGCCCGGCAGGCAGACCGGCGGGCTCCCCGGCGAGGACGACTTCAACTACGGCACCACCAACGTGCTGGCCGTGGACGCCAACGGAGACGTGGCGGGCATCACCACCACCAGCGGCCTCTCCTGGAAGATCCCCGGCCGCATCGGTGACTCGCCCATCATCGGCGCGGGACTCTACGTCGACAACGACGTGGGCGCGGCGGCGGTCACCGGCCGCGGCGAGGACGTGATCAAGTCGTGCGCGTCGTACTTCATCGTCGGGCGCATGCGCGAGGGACGTTCGCCGCAGGAGGCCTGCGAGGATGCGGTCGAGATGATCGTCGGCCGTTACCGAGCGGTCGACCTCGACTTCGTGCCCAGCGAGAAGTTCGTGGCGATCAACCGCGACGGGGAGATCGGCTGCGCCCGCATGGCGGGAAGCTCCGGCCGCATCGGCACGCTGACGTACCGCAACTCCTCCGGCCTCGGCACCTTCGAAGGCACCCAGCTCTACCCGACGAGCTGAGGACGGACGGGCGAGACGCGGTGTCTCGCGGGCGGGCCGGAAGCGCCGAACCAGGCGCGTCCGGCCCGCTTGGTTCGTCCAGTCACCCGCCATGTCCGGCTCGCCCGTAACGGCCGGCTCACACGCGGCGGACACCCGCGCCTGGTGGGCTCGCGGCCTCCTGTTCGAGAGCTGCAACTGCCAGGTGGTGTGTCCGGGCCACGTCCACTTCAGCCAGAACTGCACCCACGAGCGCTGCATCGGCTATTGGGCGCTCCGCTTCGACGAAGGCCGATTCGGCGACACCCGCCTCGACGGGGTGCGCGCGGTGGTCGCCTTCGAATGCCCGCAACTGATGATCGCGGGCGACTGGACCGAGGTGCTGCTCATTGACGAGGAGGCTTCGCCGGATCAGCGCGCGGCGGTGGAAGCCATCCTGCGCGGCGAGGCCGGCGGCCCGTGGCAGGTACTTGCGCGGTTTGTGTCAGAGTGGCTGCCCACGCGCTTCGTCCCCATCGAGATCGACGATGAGGGCAAGGTGAAGCGGGTGCGGGTGGGGCGGCTGCTCGACGCGTCCGTCGAGGATATCCGCGGGTGGGACCGGGATCTGCCCGTCACCTTCCAGAACATGTTCAACCAGATCCACGCCCCCACCCAGACCATCGCTCGCGGCCAGACCCATGGCGACATCGGCGGCATCCGCCTGCGCAACGAAGCGACGCACGGGCTGCACTCGCGCTTCGAGTGGCGGGTGGGGAAGAAGTCGCTACAGGAGAGAGATTGATGCCGACGAATGGAGAAAGAGCCCGCCGGATTGCACTCGCCGGAGCAGTGCTTCTGCTGGCATTCAGCCCCGCAGTTGTGGCCTCCGCCCAGGAGGAGCCCCCCGCGAGCCCGCCCCCGGAGTGGGAAGCGACGGCCATCGACTATTCCAACGTGCCCTATCCGTATCCGGTGGAATACCTGGATATCCGGCTGATGGGCGAGGACTATCGCATGGCGTACATGGACGTGGCCCCGACGGGAGAGCCCAACGGGCGCACCGTCGTCCTGTTCCACGGCATGAACTTCTTCGCCGCGGCCTTCGGGCCCACCATCGCCGCGCTCACGGAAGCCGGATTCCGGGCGATCGCCGTGGACCGGCTCGGCTACGGGCGTTCGTCCAAGCCGGTCATCCACTACAACCTGCACATGCCGGCCCGCCACACGAAGGCGCTCCTGGATGAACTCGGAATTGAGCAGGTTGCGG
>JAPPJO010000157.1 GCA_028820325.1 Gammaproteobacteria bacterium
TTCTGGATCGAGGAAGGGACCGCCGACATCGCCAAGGAAGTGTCCTCGCGCCTGGCGTGGCAGCGCGCGGGCGGTCCCGCCATGAGGGATCGCGTTACGGGAGATGACCTGCGTGATGCGTTCCGGTCCACCGGTGGCAACGCCCGGGCCGAGGCCTACGGCACCTTTACCGCGATGGCCCGCACCGTCTTTGCGATCTCCCCGGATTCGAGCGCGGTAACCTTCCAATACGGAGACGGAGAGATCGGGGACGTGTACGGGTCGGGCTGGCATTTCCACCGCTTCCTGCGGGACTGGGTGGTGGGGAGCGGCAGCGCGACGGCGGATGAGCGCTTCATGCGCGTGCTGAACGACTCGCTCACCACGGCCGGAATCGCGGGCATCGAAGCCGTCACCGGCAGGCCGATTGAGCAGTTGCTGATCGACCACGCCATCGCCATGACGTTCGCCGGAAGCGAGAGCGCGGCGGGCGCCGATGTGCCCCACTTCACCACCTACGATTTCCCGACCGCGACGGAAGTCTTCAGTCAGCCCGACCCGCCGGGCTTCTACCCCTGGCCGGTAACCACCACCGGGGAGGATGACGGCGACGACTTCGCGCCGGTCGCCGTGCCGCTGGCCACCTCGGGAACACGCACCTTCGACGGCCGGCTGGCTGCCAGCGGCGTCCGCATCCACGACTTCCGGGCGCGCGGGGCGGGCAACGGCGCCGCCTTCTACTACGACATTCCGAGTTCCGCGCGGGTCATCGTGGCGCGCATTTCCGAGCCGGATCCGTAGCAGCCCGCGGGCGAACTCCCACGGCATACGAGCGGTGCCTGCGAGCGAGTCGCTGCGTCGCGTGCTAACTTGGCTGGCATCCGTGATCCGGCCGGCCAAGGGGAGGCACCGATGCATGCAGGGCACACATCGAAAGGCGACGTTTACTCCGCGCACTACGTGATTTGCGCCGGCCTGCTGCTGGCCCTTACCGCTTGCGGCGACGCCGACGCTCCCGGCGCGGCGGTCGACGCGGAGCTGATGGAGCGCGCCCGGGGCATCCACGAGCGGGTCATCACGCTCGACACCCACGCCGACATCAACCCGGGCAACTTCACCGCCGAGCTCAACTACACCATGGACCTGCCCACCCAGGTCAACCTGCCCAAGATGGAGGCGGGCGGGCTGGACGTTGCGTGGTTCATCGTGTACGTGGGGCAGGGCGACCTGACCCCGGAGGGGTACGCGGAAGCCTACGACCAGGCCATCGCCAAGTTCGACGCCATCCATCGCCTGACCGGGGAGATCGCGCCCGAGCGCATCGGGCTGGCCCTCACCTCCGACGACGTGCGCCGCATCGCGGGGGAGGGACGCAGCGTGGCCATGATCGGGGTCGAGAACGGATACCCGGTCGGGGAGGATATCGGCCGCATCCAGGAGTTCCAGGAGCGGGGCGCGCGCTACCTGTCGCTCGCCCACAACGGCCACAGCCAGCTCGCCGACTCCAATACCGGGGAGGCACTCGACGACTGGCTGCACGACGGGCTCAGCGAACTGGGCCGGCAGGCCGTGGCCGAGCTCAACCGGGTCGGCATCATGATCGACATCTCGCATCCCTCGAAGCCGGCCAACATGGAGGTGTTCGAGCTGAGCCGGGCACCGGTGATGGCCTCGCATTCCTCGGCGCGGGCGCTCAACGATCACAGCCGCAACCTGGACGACGAGCAGCTGATGGCGCTCCGGGAGAACGGCGGCGTGGTCCAGACCGTGGCCTTCCGCGGCTACGTCGACGGCCCCAAGAACCAGGCGTACCAGCAGGCTTCGCAGATGGTCATCGCCGAAGTCGCCGAGGAAATGGACTTCGAGATCATCGGCGGCGGCCGCGGCCGCGCTTTCTTCATGGCGCTGCAGGCGATGAGCCCCGATGAGCGCGAGGCCTACCAGACCGGGCTGCGCATGGTCCAGGACGCGGCGGCCGAGCGCATCGCGATGGAAGTGGCGCCGGTCACCCCGCCGGTCGACGTGGCCGACTTCGTGGACCATATCGACTACATGGTCGAACTGATCGGGCTCGAGCACGTGGGCATCAGCTCCGACTTCGATGGCGGTGGGGGCGTAACGGGATGGGACGACGCCTCGGAGACCTTCAACGTCACCCTGGAGCTGGTGCGGCGCGGCTACAGCGAGGAGGAGATCGGCATGCTCTGGAGCGGCAACCTCCTGCGCGTGCTGGACGACGTGCAGGCGGTCGCGGAGGAGATTCGGGCGGAGACCAACTGAGCAGGCTCAGGCGCGCGGATCGCGCTTTTGATCGACGCGCCGGGCGAGGTTAGCTTTGCTGCCCGTCCCCCCGCAGTTCCTCCCCGGGAGGTGAGATGGTCCCGATTCTCGCGCTCTGGCTGCCGATTCTGATCGCCGCCGTCCTGGTCTTCATCGGCAGTTCGATCATCCACATGGTGCTGGGCTACCACAGGAACGATTTCCGGGGGATCGAGGATGAAGACGCCGTGATGGATGCCCTGCGGCCCGCCAACCTGGCGCCGGGCGACTACTTCTTCCCCCACGCGGGCAGCCCCGAGGTCATGAGATCCGAGGCCTTCCAGGCGAAGCTCGCGAAGGGGCCCATTGCGTTCTTCACAGTTGGAGATCCGAGCGCGTTCACGAGCATGGCCAGGAACCTGGCGCAGTGGTTCGTCTACTGTGTGGTGGTGGGGGTGATCGTGGCCTACGTCGCGGGACGCACGCTGGCGCCGGGGACGGAGTATCTCACGGTCTTCCGTCTCGCGGGCACGGTGGCCTTCTGCTGTTATGCGCTCGCCCTGCCGCTCAACTCGATCTGGTATCATCGGCAGTGGTCGACGACGCTCAAGTCGATGTTCGACGGGCTGATTTACGGAATACTGACCGCGGGCACGTTCGGCTGGCTTTGGCCCGAGTGAGGTGATGATGGAAAAGACCCGACATTCACGCTGGCGCGGCGCCCTGCTCTGGGTGGGCGCGGTTCTGATCATGGCCGGGGCGGCGATCTACCAGCGCCGGACCGGTCCCACCTACCCCCTGCGCGGCGAGATCGCCGTCGGCGCCGACGCGTACCGCTACGAACTGGTGCGCAGCCAGGAGACCATCGAGCGCGCCCGGGTCGCGCTTCCCAGGCCGGGCGCGGGCGCCAGCGGCACCATGACCTACCGGCGCTACCCCACGGGCGACGACTTCACCACGGTGGAGATGGTGGTGGAGGACGGGGAGGATGGCCCCGAGCTGGCGGCCTACCTGCCCATACAGCCGGCCGCCGGCAAGATGGAATACTACCTGGAGGTGGAGACGGCCGGCGGTGGGGTGCGCATCCCGGCCGAGCAGGGCGAGGACGCCAACATCATCCTGCGCTACAAGGATCCGGTTCCGGCCCCGCTCCTGGTCTCGCATGTCATCGCGATGTTCTTCACCGTGCTGATCGGGATGCGGACCGGCCTGGGCGCGCTCTTCGCTCCGGGCAACGTCCGGACGCTCGTCTGGGTGACGCTCATCGGGATGACGGTGGGCGGCCTGGTGCTCGGCCCCTTCGTCCAGAAGTACGCGTTCGGCGAGTACTGGACGGGCTTCCCCTGGGGCTATGACCTGACCGACAACAAGCTGCTGATCATGTGGGTGGTGTGGGTCGCGGCGGCCTTCGCTCTGGGGATGAAGCCGAAGCGGAAGGCCGGGCCGGGCCGGGCGACGGTGGGCGTTGCGGCGCTGGTCATGACCGTGGTGTACCTCATTCCGCACAGCATGCGCGGGAGCGAACTGGATTTCGCGGCGGTGGACGCGGGCGTGCCTGCCGCCGAGGCCGTCGGGACCGGCCGCAACCAGGAATAGGTGCGCGACGGAACCCTCCGAACCTCGGTCCGGCGCGCCCGGATGCCCTCGTGAGCGCCGCGCATCTCCACCTGCTCACCGTGCACCTCCCGGTCATCCTGTGCCCGCTCGCCCTAGTGCTCTTCGTCTGCGCGCGCCTGCGCCACGACACCCCCGCGGCCCGCATCGGCCGCTGGCTGCTGGTGGCCTCCGCGGCCGTGGGCGTGCCCGCGTACTTCTCCGGGCCGACCGCGTTCGAGGCGATGGAGAGCGAGCTGGCCCCGATGCGCGATCTGGTCGAGCTGCACGCGGTGCTGGGCAGGGCGGCCTTCTTCGGACTTGTACTCCTTGCGCTCACCGCGCTCCAGACGACGCTCCGAGAGATGCAGGAGGAGCCCGTGCCCCGCTGGCTGCACGGAATCGTGGTGGTTGGCACCCTGCTCCTCAGCTACGTTCTGGCCTGGAGCGGCCACCTCGGGGGCGCGATCCGGCACCCCGAGATCGGGGACGCGCTTTCCTGGCTGTTCCCGCGCTGGTGAGGGCGTTTACGCACTTTACACAGATTACCGTTACCGAGAGACCCATGAGCTGTCCCGCTTTCAGATCCGGCAGGTCCCCGCTGGCTCCGCCGTCGCCGCCCGTCGCGTCGTTTCCCGGCGCCGCCTTCGTCGCGGTCGCCGTCCTCGCCGGCGTGCCGTCTCCCGCGTCCGCGCAGGCGCCGGGGTTCGACGCCGAAGCCGAGGTGCGCGCCCTGATGGAACATCCCTCGGTCCAGGAGGCGTTCCGTCACATCGAGGAGAACGACCCCTGGACCATCGCGACCCTGCGCGAACTCACTCAGATCCCCGCGCCGCCCTTCATGGAAGAGGTGCGCGGACAACGGTTCCTGGAGCTGCTTCAGGAATCGGGGGTCGATTCCACCTGGGTCGACGAGGAGGGCAACGTCATCGGCCTGCGCCGCGGCAGCGGCGCCGGAACGATGATCTTCTCCGGGCACCTGGACACGGTCTTTCCCGAGGGAACCGACGTGACCATCCGGGAGAACGGCGACACGCTGTTCGCGCCCGGCATCGCCGACGACACCCGCGGCCTGGTGGCCGTGCTCGCGGTGCTGCGCGCCATGAATGCCGCCGAGATCCAGACCGATCAGGACATCTGGTTCGTGGGCACGGTGGGCGAGGAAGGCACCGGCGACCTGCGCGGCGTCAAGCACCTCTTCCGTGAGGGCTCGCCGGATTTCAGCGCGTTCATCTCGATCGACGGGCTGGGGCACAGCGGGGTGACCAACGCAGGCCTGGGGTCGCACCGTTACCGGGTGGCCTTCAAGGGGCCGGGCGGCCACTCCTGGGGAGCGTTCGGGCTCGGCAACCCCATCCACGCCCTGGGACGCGCGGTGGCGGCCTTTGACGCCGAAGCCAAGCGCTACACGGACAACGCGGCCCAGCGCACCAGCTACAACGTCGGCACGGTGGGGGGCGGCACCTCGGTGAACTCGATTCCCTTCGAGGCCTGGATGGAGATCGACATGCGCTCGGAGAGCCCCGAGGCCTTGCTTGAGATCGACGCGGTCTTCCAGGCAGCGATGCGGCGTGGGCTCGAGGAGGCCAACGCGGTACGCGCCCGGGGCGAGGAACTGACGCTCGAGGTCACCATGATCGGCAACCGGCCCAGCGGCGAGATCCCGGAGGATCACCCCTTTATCCAGCGCGCGCTGGCGGCCACGGAGCTCATGGGCGGCATCACCTCGCTGCGGCGCTCCTCAACCGACTCCAACACGCCGATTTCGCTCGGCATCCCCTCCGTCACCATCGGCGGCGGCGGCGCGGGCGGAAACTCGCACTCGCTCGCCGAGTTCTTCATGAACCACAACGGTCCCATCGGCATCCAGCGCGCCCTGCTGATCCTGGTGTCGCAGGCGGGGATGGTGCCGGTGATGTAGGGCTTCGCGTGCCCTCCCTTTTCTCTTCCACCCGCGAACGCCGCCTTTGGATGTGGACGGCGGTTGTCGTTGCGGCGATCTACTCGACCCTTGGGCTGGCGCGCACCCTCGTCGACTACCTGGGCAACGACTTCTTCTCCGTCTGGCTCTTCCTGGCCGGGTGCCTTCTCGTCCTGCTGACCGTCGTGACGCAGGGGCTGAGGGTCCGCCCCGGGGGCGCCGAGATCGCGGTCGCGCTGGGCGTTGCGGCCGCCTATCTGCTGATCGTCGTGCGCATGTCGGTCCCGACGGAGCGCTCTCACCTGGTGGAGTACGGCGTGGTCGCGGTCTTCATTCACGAGGCGCTGACGGAACGGGCCAGCCGGGGGCGCCGGGTTCCAGAGCCCGCGCTGCTCGCGATCGTAGCGGCTTCCCTGGTCGGCCTGATCGACGAGGGAATCCAGAGGCTCATTCCCAACCGCGTTTTCGACCCCGTCGACATCCTGTTCAACGTGCTGGCCGCCGTGATGGCCGTCACCGCAAGCGTGGCGCTACGTTGGGCCCGGCGTTGGGGCTCATCAGTCGTCAGGCGCGCCATGGGGGAACCTGGCCCCGAGTAGCGCGGGTACCAGCGCGGGTCGTCCGCTCCGGTGGACAACCGTCACGTCACGCCGGATGACCGGGGAGGAGTCGTTCTCATGCGCAGACACACCATGCTGTTCGGTTCGGTGCTGGCCACGGTTCTCATCCTGGCGGGATGCCGCGATGCGACGGAGCCGCCGGTCGAACCGCCGGTCGAACCGCCCGTTGAGCCGCCGGTCGAGCCACCGGTTGAGTTCGAGCCGGGGCCGCTGGGCGCGGTCACGCTGGAATCGGGCGAGGCCGTGCGGCTGCGCATGATGCTCTCGGTGACGGTCGCGCCGACGCTGGGCGCCGTGTCCCGGCAGGCGGCCCAGATCGCCGTCGGGGACTTCGGTTCAGTCCGCGGACGCGACGTCGACCTCGGCGACCCGGTCGACACGAGCTGTTCGCCGGAAGGCGGCCGTGCGGGTGCGTCCGGAATCGTCGGCGACCCGCAGGTGGTGGGAATCATCGGCACGAACTGCTCCGCCGCAGCCGTGGCAGCGTCGCCCATCGCCAGCCATGCGGGCCTGGTCATGATCTCGCCCAGCAACACCTCGCCGCGCCTCACGTCGGACCTGGCCGGCAACGCGGACGCCGACTATCACGCCGGATACTTCCGCGTGTCGTCCAACGACCTGCACCAGGCCCGAGCTCTGTCGGACTTCGTGTACAACCAGCTGGAACTGCGGAGCGTGGCCACCCTTCACGACGGCGACCCGTACACGTCCGCCCTGGTGGCGGCGTTCGCCGACGCGTTTGCGGCGCTCGGGGGCGAGGTACCGGCCCAGGCCGAAGTCGAGAAGGGCGATACCGACATGACGGACGTTCTCGCGGAGTTCGCGACCGTCGGCCCGGACGCCGTCTTCTTCCCGCTGTTCGTGACGGAGGGATCGGCCTTCGCCGCGCAGGCGCGCGCCTTCGACGGGCTTGAAGGAACGACCCTGATTTCCGCGGCCGCGCTGCTGGTCTCCGCGTTTCTGGAGACGCCGCAGTCGGAGGGGATCTACTTCGCCGGCCCGGAATCGGACTTCGGATCGAACGTGAACGAGCGGACCGGAAGGAGCGGACAGCAGGTACTGGCCGCCTTCGACGCCAGGCACGGCGGTTTTCCCGGATCACCCTATTGGGCGCACACCTACGACGCGACCACCATCCTCCTCTCGGCCATCGAGTCCGTTG
>JAPPJO010000076.1 GCA_028820325.1 Gammaproteobacteria bacterium
CGCTGCCGCCGAAAGCGCCGCTCAGGGTGCTCAAGCGGGCCGGGGTCGCCTCGACGCTGCACGGATTCCGGTCGAGTGCCCGGTCATGGATGGCCGAGTCGGGAGTCCCGGCCGAGGTCGCCGAGGCTTGCTTGGCGCATATGCCGCGGAGCCAAGTCGTTCAGGCCTATCAGCGCTCCGACTTGCTGGAGCGCCGCGCCGAGGTTCTCCAAGCGTGGTGCGACTACGTCACGCAGCGATAGGCCGCCGCCGGGCCTGCCGCAGCATCCGCTGACAGCGCGGAGGCAATTTCAGGGCTTTCTCGAAGTGTTTCGAGAGTAACCTACGGGCCGTCAGGTTGAGAATTGGCGCGAATCAAGGCAGGGAATCGTCTAACTAACTACTTGCAGGGCCGCACGATCCGCGCTTCCTGCCATTGGATCGCCTCTACTCCTGTCGTCCAGAAACAGCGAGGAACTCGCCTCAAGCTCGCTACGTTCCCCGCCCTTGAAGGTAGTTAGGCGTTAGCGAGCAGGAACGGGCAGCCTCCAACTCGCTGCCCGCTTGACGACATACGCGCCACATTTCGAAGCGAGGAGCAGGAACAGGATGGGGAACACGATGCACTTCACAAGCAACGAAATCATCAAGTACGTCAAACGCACCGGAAGATCAGAAGCCCACGTTGGTAAATTGGCCAGCATTTCGCGGGCCTCTCGGATCCTGGCTGTCAAAGTAGCCCAGAGCGACGCGCAGGGCCTTCCGGTCTCCTCAATGCACTCGAGTTCGCGCTCGGCTTCTACGATCGCTCGGTCGATATCGTCGATTTCATCATCGAGACGATCCCTCTCCGGGCGGAGGGAGTCCGCCTCGGGGGGACACCTCAAACGCAGTACTCGACATACAAAAGGAAGCTTGTCGAATTCTTCATTCACTTGTGCGAGTTGCCCCTCAACATCCGCTTTCTCTTCTCGAAGACCAGCGACCTGATCGCGCACGCCGTCAGCCAGGGCTTCACCGTTGATCGAACCCGAAACGCTCAGGATTTCGAGGGGTCCGCTCATTTCGGACACGGCTTCCTGATCCTGGGCCAGTTGCTCCTGGAGCAACGCTTGGCTTGCGAAATGGCTGCTTGCGACAAAAGCGGGCACGAGAAACCGGAGTATACCCGCGACGGCAAAGCATCTGATGGGCGCTGTCCGAAAGCTGTCCAGCACGGCCGACGGAACGCCGATGGTGGACGTCAGGGGCAGAAAGGCGAGAAGCGCCAGCAAGCCGGACGCCAGGAACACCCATTTGACAAGGCGACTTGACGCGAAGTCGAGCAGTATGCGCTGCACGAACAACGATCCGATGGACCACGCGAGCGCGGTGGACGCCCGTTCCGCGGCGTCGTTTATCGGATCGAGCAACTGGCCGATCTGAACGGACCCAATTGCTGCTACACCCAGCTCTGAGGTTTGCAGGACCGAGACGCCCATGTTCAGGGCTCTCACTGTCCCATATACGAGGATGGCCTCTCGTGTTGCTTCCTTGGCGTGGCGGTCGGCGGGCTTGTCCAATAGTTCGAGAAAGGACAGCGTCGAAAGCCCCAACACCACCATCGCGAAGAGCCCGACTCGGTAACGGGCCGGTGTTTGGCCGGATTCGGTCATCGTGATTCAACTCTTGGGCTGGTGCGTGGGCGTCGACGTGGTAGGTTTGTCGTCGTGCATGTCCTCACCGCCGGGGTCCAAGTAGAGAAGCTCGGCCGTTCGGGTCTTGCGGGTGCCGGTCGCCATTATTGACGAGGAGCTTGCGGCGTCCATGCCGAATCTCGGCGGACAGCGCCTCCAGGCACTCGATCTGGTAGTTCCGGTCGATGGCGACGACGGTCGAGAGGTCGCGGTGGATCGTGCGCGCCGCGATCCGCCGCTCCAAGTCGTCCTGAGAATAGAAGGGAGATTATGGCGAATCGTAACCAAACCTCGCCGTTTCACCCGGCGGATTTTCGCTCGCGCTCTTGCACGAAACGCCAGTCCTCGCGCTTGCGGGGAGGCGTGTTGAGGAGCGACTTCATGATGCTTTCGGGCGAGTCCGGGATCGGATCCGGCATCGGATATTCCACCGGACGGCCTCGCGCCTTCGGCTTCGTTGTCTTGCTCATCCGTTCTCCGGGTCAGAGGGTCATTTGCAGCGAGTGCTGAACTGGCTTGCCGGTGTAGGGGTCGGCGAGTGCGGGCAGCACGGGCATACGGCTGTCGAAGTAGTCGGCGATGGACCAGAGTTGCGCGCGCGGATATTCGGTCGCGCCGAGCCGCAGATTGCCGCGTTTCGCGGCCTCCACGTGCGCGCCCTTGGCCCGGATCGCGTTGACCGTGGCATAGACACCCATCGCGGCCTTCTCGCGCTCCAGGACGCCGAGGAAGTCCCTTAGCTGGCCCAACTGGTACTTGCCGCCCTTGACCTGCGCGAGCACCTGATCGGTCGCGCCGTTGTCGGGCTTCGCGAGCAGATAGCCCACGCCGTCTATCCCGCCGTCTCCCACTTGCTGGTCATTCGGGGCGAGTCCGGGAACGCGGGTCACGGCCCACTTCTCGAACTTGAACGGCTGTTCCCTCGCGAGCTTCGCGGCCCCGGCCAGATCGTAGGGATAGCCCTCCGTGGGAACCTTGAACTCCGGGAACCGCTTTGAGGCAATCAGGTCTATCGCGAATGGGCTGATGTCGATCCCCGCCCACTTCCGGTTGAGCTTGTGGGCCGCAGCCACCGCCGTCCCGCAGCCGCAGAAGGGATCAAGGATCAGGTCGCCGGGATCGCTGGAAGCCTTGATGATGCGTTCCAGCAACGCCAACGGCTTCTGTGTCGGGTAGCCAAGATTCTCTTTCGCTCGCCCGATAGGCTTGACATCAGTCCATATGTCCTGCAAAGAGACGCCCGGCATTTCGTCGAGATACCGCTTGTATCCGGGCACCCTGCCCGGTGCGGTCTGAACGATCCGTCCATCCTTCACAAGGCTGGCCATCCGCTCGCGCGAATACCGCCAGTAACGGGAAACGCCCATCACTTCGTAGTACGGATTACCCTTCGCCGCCCCCCCCCGGACCTGTGAGGTTGTCGATCCTGTACCGGCGACCCGTTCCCTTCTCACGATGGCGGTAGCTTCGGCGGATGTACTCGGGATCGTATGCCATGTAGACGGGGTTCCACGTCCACTGCGAGCCCTTGGAGTAGAACAGCAGGGTATCGTGAATGCGCCCATGTTGTCGGCGACCTTGCTTTGTGTCGTTGTGCGCCCCGGATCGCTTCCAGACGATTTCCGTTCGGAAGTTGCCGGCTCCGAAGATAACGTCCATGACAAGCTTGAGCCCGTGGCTGGCCGTCGGGTCGCAATGCAGGTATATGCTACCGGACGGCTTCAGGACGCGCCGCATGGCCGCGAGCCGTTCGGCCATGTAGGACAGGTATGCGAGCATCCCGCCTTCGCCGATCAGCGTGCGGAGCCCGACCACCGCCTTGTGCGCCGGATGCGCGGCTGCCCGTGCGATCCGGTCCACCCTCCGGGCCGCTGCATCGTCCCAGCGCCACGTGTCGTCGAACGCCCGGACCTGCGCGCTACGCCCGCCGTTCCGCTTCGGCCCGCCGTTCCCGAACAGCAGGTTGTAGCTGGTGTTCGAGTTGAACGGTGGATCGAGATAGATCAGGTCCACCGACTCGGCGGGGAAGCTGGGCAGCCATTCCAGGCAGTCCCCGTAGTAGAGCGTGTTGGCTTGCAGACTCATGGCCGGGGATCCGGATCCTCGCCACCGGCCAGCTTCATCGCGCCTTCGATGTCGCCAGCATCCCAACGCCTGACGGATTCGGCAAACCGTAGCTGCTGCTCGCGCGCTTCATGGCTGTCATCACCGGAGTACGATTCTCCTGTGCGCGGATCGCAGTTCGCTACGTCCTCATGCCAGTTGCCCATTTTCACCTGCCTTTTCCGTTTTCCCGGCCCGTTCACGCCGTCAGCTCCCGGTAGCGGAGCCGCTTACCCTCCAGCCCCCGGATGATAACCCGCATCTGCGCGAGCGTGTCCAATGGGCGGATGTTGTGGCGGCCCGCGAACTCGTTCACGTACCGCTGAAGATGCTTCTCCGACATCCGGTGATAGGTGCCCATGTACCCGCGCTTGAGCATCCCCCAGAACGATTCCATCCCGTTGGTGTGCGCCTGCCCCCGGACATACTCGCCGACGCTGTGACGGACCTTCTCGTGCTTCTTACGCCCCTTGTAGGTGCTCGTGCCGTCCGTGTAGACGGTCGCATTCGGGTCCGCGTGTCCATCGACGAACTCCGTGATGGTCGCGCCGTCCGTCCTGTCGATCACCTTCGCGGCAATCTGGTTGCTCGCCCGATCCTTCACGCCGACCACGGGAACCTTGCCGACCGGCCCGCGACCGGCCTTCAACTTGTCCTTTTCGTGCTTGTTCTTTTCCAGACCACCGATATAGGCCTCGTCAACCTCAATCGGGCCCGCGAACGGCGACTTGCCATCGTCCCACGCCTCGCGGAGACGATGCGCGAGAAACCATGCCGCCTTCTGGCTGATGCCGAGATCGCGGTGCAGCTCGGGGCCGGAAAATCAAGGGGTTTGGTTACGATTCGCCATAATCTCCTTCCAAAGCGGCCATCGGCCGGCCCTGCCGGTCGCAGAGCACGTAGTCGGACCTCGTGCCGTCGGGCAGCGTGTGCTCGAAGAGAACACTCGAACCATCCGTCAGATTCCAGTCCGCGTCGTGCATCAGATCGTCGATCTTGACGCGGGAGAAGGCTTCGGTCTTGGCGCTCATGCCCCTGCCCAAGGGTCCACGAGCTCGATCCCCATGTCCTCGAAATCGCGAACGTTGCGCGTCGCCAGCCTCATGCGGCGAGCCGCCGCGATGGCCGCGATCTGGCAATCCGCCGAAGCCACGGGACGCCCGGCGGAGCGGCGCGCGGCGGCAATGTAACCGTAGGCACGGGCGGCATCCCTGTCGAACGGGAGCACGCGGTCCTCGAAGGCGTCCCTCAGCATCGCCTCGATCTTTAAGAAGAGCGTCTCGCGTCGTCGGCCCATCGGCAGGATGGCGGCACCGTAGCGCAACTCCGCTTCACTCACGGCCGAAAGGAACAGGTCCTCCACGGGATGGCCCGAGACCCAGCGTGCGACGGAGGGTTCGGGAGATTCGCGCATCAACTCTGAGACGACGTTGGTGTCGAGCAGCATGGACATCGCTTTCGGACCTACTCGAAGGACGGCGGCTCACGCGCTGGATCGCGGTCGGGCAACTCCAGATCCACCCCGTTTTCCGGCCCGAAGTAGGAGCGGATGATGCTCGTCAGGTCCCGGGATCTCTTCGCGCGTCCGACGGCCTTGCGAAGGATCTGCCGGACTTCCTCCTCCATCGAGTGGCCGTTGCCGGCCGCCCGCACTCGCAGGCGGGTCCGTATGTCGTCGTCGAGGTTGCGGATCGTGATGCTTGCCATGGTTGTTCCTCCTTGCGCGACGACAAAGCTAGCCTCCTGCTTGCGTTGCAAGCAAGTTTCGACCGCTCGCGGTCCTTCCGAGATGCGGGGCGTTTTTCCGCCCCGCTGGCGGAGCTCTTCCGAGCCTCCGGGACGTTCTGACACAACCTGATACGTCATAAGCACTTAGGGAATTCCCCAATGGTTGTCTTCCGTGGCAACGGTCTTTCACCATTCATGCATGGAGACGCTGGAAGGGCAGTTCATTTCGCGGGTGGACGCGTTTCTCGGGGACTCGGGCGTAAGCCCGTCGGCACTCGGCATGAAGGCGGTGGGCGACCCGAACCTCATGCGCGAGATCGGCCGGGGCCGTTCGCCGTCGCTGAGGACGGCGGACCGGGTTCTCGCGTTCATTGCGGAGCAGGACGGGGCATCGGGCGGTGCGCGCGATCCGCCTCGACGCCCGAGTAGCCGAAGACCGACCAGAACGCGGAGAGCAACGAGGAGGAACAGGACGATGACCGAGAACACGATGGAGCAGAGGACGAATCCGCCGACCCGGTTTCTGCGGCTGCCCGAGGTGATGGAGCGCACCGGCTTGTCGCGGAGCACGATCTACGTGCGGATGGCCGCAGGGTGCTTCCCCCGACCGGTCGCCCTGGGCGGGCGAGCGGTGGGCTGGATCGAGGCCGAGGTGGACGAGTGGGTCCGCAACCGCATTGCCGAGAGCCGGTTCGAGGACGCCCGGGCCGATGGGCGCGTCGAGGCCGCGCCGGGCGGCTGAGGCCCGCCCGGTTCGATTATGCGGCGCGCTTCGCGGCGGCCGGAGAACAGCTTGTCGGGCGCGTCTTTGGTCGGTCAGCCAGCCGACTCCGTGTTGAACACGGAGGGCTGGCAAGGGGGCTTTCCGGCCCCCTTAGACCCCCAAACTGTCGCGCCGCTGCACGAGCAGCGGACGCGCGGGGACGACGCCCCCGAACCCCGTCGCCGGTGCGCTCATGGCTGAGGGGCATCGCACCGTGATGGTCGCCGCGCGCGTCACGCCCGCCGAGCACGCCGCCTGGCGGGAGAAGGCCGCGGCGGCGGGCGTCTCTCCCTCCGTCCTGCTTCGCGAGGCGATGGCGCGGACGCATACGTGGACCGCGGCGGCGCGGTCCGTCGAGCGCGAGCGCACGCGCCAGATCGCGCGCATCGGTAACAACCTGAACCAGCTTGTCCGCTGGGCGAACACCCACAGGACGGCGGCCGAGGCCGTCTCGGTGATCGCCCACATCGTATCGTTCGAGCGCTCGCTGCTCCGTGTCGCCCGCATCGGCGGGGAGACCGGCGATGCTCGTTAGGTTCCTGTCCCACGGGAAGGGCTCGGCCAAGGCGGCGGCCAAGTATCTCGTCGGCGAGTTGGACGCCGAGGGACGCGAGCGCGAGGGCGTCGAAGTGTGGCGCGGCAACCCGGACATGGTGGCCGCCGTCGCCGACTCGCTCGACTTCGAGCGGAAATACAGGTCGGCCGTGATCGCATGGGCGCCGGAGGACCGGCCCACCGATGAGCAGATCGAAGCGGTCCTCGACGAATTCGAGAAGACGGCGTGGGCCGGACTGGAGCCGGACCGCTACTCGTGGACGGCGGTTCTGCACCGCGAGCGCGGAGGCGGCGTCCACGTCCACATTCTGGCCGCGCAGTGCGACCTACAGACGGGCCGCAGCTTGAACATCGCGCCCCCCGGCTGGGAGAAGACCTTCGCCCCGCTTCGCGACGCCTTCAACCACGAGCACGGCTGGAGCCGACCGGACGACCCGGCGCGGGCCAGGGCGCAGCGGCCGGGCCACGTGGCCTACATCGAGGCGTCGAAGCTCAGGGCCGGGCTCGAACACGAGGCGGATCCGCGCACGCTGATCCGCGACTACCTCGTGCAGCGCG
>JAPPJO010000023.1 GCA_028820325.1 Gammaproteobacteria bacterium
GGAAGTTCGGATCGTCGCCCGAAAACCCGAGGAGGAGCACGACGGTCTCCATCATCGCTTGCTGTACGGTGTTCACGAACGGTGCGTGCGTGCCCCCATATGTGCGATAGGCTTCCTCCGTGAGGATGAGAGGTGGGTTCGGCAGAGATCCGTGGAGCTTGACGATGCGTCGGCGAGCGGTCGACGGGAGGTCGCTGGGGGCGCGGACGGCGGCGTAGGCCGGTATGGCGCGCGCGCGTTCGAGGAGCGTGTCCCAGTTCGTGGTGAAGACGTCGCGCCAAGGCATTTGGAGGAGCCGATCGTGAAAAGGACCGGGCACATAATCATGATCGGGCACCAATCGCTGGAGCATCTCGTGCAATGCGATGGGTCCGAACGCCGCTTCGTACTCCTCGGCAAGTCTGGGAACTCGCTCGGGCGGCGGACAATCCGTTGGATTTCCCCCGGAAGGATAGAGCTTCCGATGAAATTCTCGCGCCATCTCCTTGAGCGTGGGCATCGGTGGCGGATCCGGGCGCCGGGGCCGAGCGTTCCGACTGAACCCGCTGCCCACCATGACTGATGCGCCGCCACCGATCCGCCACAGCGCGTCGCTGACATGATCCATGTGGGGCTGGTCAGGGAACGTCATGTCCAAACCCTCGCGCCGCCACCGACCGTTCCGTTGATGCTGGCTTCCTGGGAGGCTAGCGACTCATGCAGAAGGGAGTCGAGTAGCCTGCTGCGTATGCGATCCGCATAACCTGCCTCGGCCTCCAACTGATCGCACAGCGCCATGAGGGCATCGACCTTGGCAACGATGCGGTGCTGCTCGGCGAGGGGCGGCAGGCCGATGCTCATCGCCAGCAGGATGGATTGGTTCAGATTCCGCATTGTTGTGCCGACGGAAGAACCTTGGAGGTATTCCCGAACATCGGGTGATCCGATGAGCGTGGCGAGGTACTCTGCGCAAACGCTGTCCGGAAGACGGAGGATCAGGCTCCCCGTCCCGCAGAGCCATCCATCCTCGTCCTCGGCCACTACCGCACATCGTCCCATTTCACCCCGGCGGCCCATCACGATGTCGCCGGCACGGAGCTTGAAGTGTGCAAGTCTCTCCAGGGTGTCGGTCCCGACAGCCATTTTGGCCACCGGCACGATTCTCCCATTGCGTATTGAAGCGGGGTTGACGACGGGTGTCCCGCCCATCTCGTAGTCGCTCTTGTGAAGGGAGCTACCGAACGGCCCGGTTTGCAGTTCGACCACGACATCCGACAACCTTGCGGCCGTCCAACCACTCGGTAGTCCGAAGGCGGACTCGGGAGGTGACAGCGGTTCTCTTGGTTTCCGTTTTCTGATCTTCCGAGCCTTCAACAGCCGTGCCTTCTTTACCGCAATCTGCTCCAGCAACTGCGACGCCGGTTCATTCGCCGGATTCTGCTCGACCAGCTTACCCCGCACGGCGAGGCTGAGGATCGTCTGGCGCAGGTGCCTGACCTGATCGGGGCGCGCGGTCAGCGCGGGAAGGGCATGGATGGCAAACCGTGCGTGGCCCCGAAACGCCGCGGCGTCCGTGTCAGGAGCGGTCAGGCGGGCCAAGCTGGCCTTGGTGAGCCGGTCGCGGGTGTCCTCGCGCGCGGCGCGAGTTTCCCCCAACCGGTCGCAGAGTGCCATGAGTTCATCGACCTTGGCCACGATGCGGCGCTGCTCGGCGAGGGGCGCGAGCGGAAAGGGAAGGACGGCGAAGTCACTGCTATTGATCGCAGGGTACGCTTGGCCGCGCTGGCGTTGCTCAACACAAGCAATCATGAACGAACTGCGGAGCGCCATCCATGTGTACCGAGGGAGCACGAGTCCGTGCCCATTCAATACCTCGAATGCTGTGCTGGCGATTGGGCGAGGATTGAAGTCGGCTTCGATGATGGCAACGTTCAACAGGTACGGTCGAACGCAGGAGTAGACGACATCACCGGGTCGTGCGACCTTGCGCGCCCGGCTGGGCGCGTTGTCGGGCTCGACCACCCTCGGATCGGCTACCAGACCTGCTTCCTTGTTGATGGCGGATACATCGATGTAGGTAAAGGGACGGTCGGGAACGACCTGACCTCGATCACTCACGACCTCCCGAATCCGAGCCCAACGCCAACCCTTTGGAAGGGAGAACGGTAGCTTATCGAGGCGAGAGGCGAGCCTCCGCCTCTTGAGCTTCCCCGCCTTCACCAATCGGGCCTTTTCGGCTGCGATCCGCTTAAGCAAGTCCGACGCCGGTTCATCCGCCGGATTCTGTTCCACGAGCTTCCCCCGCACGGCAAGGTCAATCACGAACCGGCGCAGGCGGTCGATGGCGTCCGGCGCGTCCGCCACGCGGTCGTAGAGGGCGAGGAGGCGCTCGGTGTTCATCGCAACAGCGCCTCGGCAAGGATGCCCTTCAACTGGTCTCGAACCGCCACGAACTCGGCTTCGGCGCTGTTCAGTCTCTCCAGAAGCGCCTCGGGATCGCCGAGCTCCTCGGCCACGGTATGGGGATTCTTGATGTCGAGGTTGTAGCCACGCGCCTTGATCTCGTCGGCGCTAACCCTCCAGGCGCGGCCACCCTCCTCGCGGTCCTCGCGCTCTGCTCCGTCCCACCATTCGGCGCAGTCGTCGAGATGCTCCACCCGAATAGGCCGGGTCATGGAATACGCCTTCTGACCCTCGGGCACGAGATGCTCCCAGAACCAGACTTCCCTCGTCGGTTCCCCCTTCTCGAAGAACAGCAGGTTCGTCCCGATCGAGGCGTAGGGGCGGAACACGGAGTTCGGCAGGCGGACGATGGTGTGGAGGTTGCACTCTTCCATCAGGTGCTGCTTCAGCCGGGTCTTGACGCCCTCGCCGAACAGGGAGCCGTCGGGAAGGACCACGGCGGCGCGGCCTCCGGGCTTGAGCAGCCGGATGATCAGGGCCAGGAACAGGTCCGCCGTCTCGCGCGTCCGGAAGTGCGGCGGAAAGTTCGACTCGATCCCGTCCTCCTCCTTGCCGCCGAAGGGCGGATTGGTGAGCACGATGTCCACGCGCTCGTCGCGGCCCCACGAGATGTAGGGCCGCGCCAGCGTGTTAGTGTGTCTCAGGAACGACGGGTCCTCGATGCCGTGCAGCAGCATGTTGGTGACGGCGAGCATGTGGGGAAGCGGTTTCTTCTCGACCGCGCGCAGGGAGGCCTGCATCCTCGCCCGGTCCTCCGGGCGCTTCACATGATGGTCGATCATGTGGCGGATGGCGCAGGTCAGGAACCCTCCGGTGCCGCACGCCGGATCGAGAAGGGTCTCGCCCGGCTTGGGGTCGATCATCCGGGCCATGAACGAGGTCACGGCGCGCGGAGTGTAGTACTCGCCCGCGTTGCCGGCCGATTGAAGGTCGTTGAGCATCTGCTCGTAGATGTCGCCGAAGTGCCGCCGGTCGGCCAGGTTGTTGAAGTCGATTCCGTTGATCTTGTTGACGACCTGCCGCAGCAGGTGGCCGGACTTCATGTAGTTGTAGGCGTCCTCGAACACGTCGCGCACGACGCCGGCACGGGGTGCGGCCCGCGCCGGGAGTGCCTTCAACTGGGGGAACAGCTCGCCGTTGACGAAGTCGAGCAGATCGTCGCCCGTGATGCCTTCCGGATCGGCGGCCCAGTTCCGCCACCGCAGAGGGGCGGGGATCGGCGAGCGATAGCCATCCCTGAAGGTTTCGAGTTCCTGATCTTGATCGTCGATGATCTTGAGGAAGAACATCCAGCACAACTGGCTGATGCGCTGGGCGTCGCCATCCACGCCCACGTCTTGGCGCATGATGTTCTGAATGGATTTGACGAGCGTGCCGACGGCCATCTCTCAGGCGCTCTCCCGGTAGAGTTCGGATTGAAGGTCGTTCACGGCTCGCTCGAAACCGGGCTTACCGCCGAATGCGCGAACGAGTTCGAGCGGCGTCCCGAGGCCGTCGAGCGGTGGGATCGTGAGCACCTTGCCGTCGTCGAGATTGAGGACGCCCTGGTCGGCGTACTTGTCGAGGAGCGCGTCGAGCACGGCGCGTGCCTTGCCCGCGTACTTGGTGAACACGTCCCGTCTCTTGACCCTTTCGGCCCGTTCGCGGCGGGTCAGGGGCTCGGCACCGAACGCGATGTGGCAGATGAGATCGAACGGGTCGAGATCCCTGCCCAACTCTTGGATGATCTTCGCCAGCGGCAGTCCCTCGGACTCCATCTCGTCGATGATCGCTTGCTTACGCTCCTCCCCGTTCCAACGATTCAGGAAGTCGTCCAAGCTCGCGAACCGCTTGCGCAGTGCTCGTCGCGTGAAATCGCGGAGCGACTCCGTGATGAGCTTGCCGTTCCGGTCAAGGTACTGCACCCGCTCGGCGACCACGTTGGCCTCGATGCCATCGACATAGATCTTCTTCAGTGGCCCGGTCGACGGCGGATCGAGCGGGTCGTCCCAGTCGTCGACGATGATCTCCTCCTCCTTTGGTTCGTCCGATCCGTTCGGTGGCGGATCGGGCGGGAGAACGGGATCGTCTGGGCCGGGCTCGTAGATCTGCTCCGGCTCGCCGTCGAACTCGGGATCCGCGAAAAGACCGGAGGCTTTCCGGAAGTCCATGAGCGTGAAGTAGTACTTCTTCTTGTCCTCGTGCACGCGGGTGCCGCGCCCGACGATCTGCTTGAACTCGGTCATCGTTCCGACCACGCGGTCGATCACGATCAGTCGGCACGTTTGGACATCCACGCCGGTCGATAGCAGGCGCGACGTGGTGACGAGAACGGGGTACGGCGATTCAGGGTCGATGAAGTTCCCGAGCTCGTTCTTTCCCATCTCGTCCTCGCCCGTGATCCGCATGACGTACCGGGCGTTCCCTTGGACCAGATCCGCGTTCTCGTTGACCAGCGCCTGGCGCATCCGCGAGGCGTGCTCCTGATCGACGCAGAAGATGATCGCCTTCTGGAGGCGGTCGCCGCTCTCCTTCAGGAACGCCGTGATCTTCTCCGCGACCGCCTTCGTGCGCCCGTCGATGACCAGCTTCCGGTCGAAGTCCCTGTGGCTGTAGAGCCGGTCCTCCACCTCCTCGCCCTCGCGGTCGCGCTGCCCCTTCTCCGGGCGGTAGCCTTCGATGTCCCGGTCGATGTGAACCTTGACCACCTTGTAGGGCGCGAGGAATCCGTCGCTGATGCCCTGCTTGAGGGAGTACTCGAACACGGGTTCACCGAAGTAGGCGATGTTGGAGACGTACTTGGTCTCCTTCGGCGTGGCGGTGAGGCCGATCTGGGTCGCGGACGCGAAATACTCCAGAATCTCCCGCCACGCCGAATCGTCGGCGGCACTCCCCCGGTGGCACTCGTCGATCACGATCAGGTCGAAGAAACCGGGCGAGAGCTTCCTGTAGGCCTTCTGGCGCTCCTCCGGACCCGTGATCGCCTGGTACAGGCCGAGGTAGACCTCGTAGGACGTGTCGATGCGGCGCGACAGCTTGGTCATCGCGCCGCCGAACGGTCGGAAGTCGTTCGCCATCGTCTGGTCGACAAGCACGTTGCGGTCGGCGAGGAACAGGATGCGCTTCTTCCGCCGCGCCTTCCACAGCCGCCAGATGATCTGAAAGGCGGTGTACGTCTTGCCCGTGCCCGTGGCCATTACGAGCAGGATCCGGTCCTGCCCTTTCGCGATGGCCTCGATGGCCGCGTTGACGGCGTTGGCCTGATAGTAGCGCGGCGTCTTGCCGCCGCCGTCCTCGAAGTAGTCCTGGAGGACGATCTCCTCGGCTTCGGGCGTCAGACCCTTCCACGTCCGGTAGCGCGCCCACAGATCGTCCGGCGACGGGAAGGCGTCGAGCGGCAGGTTCACCTCGGGAGGCGTGCTTGCCCCCGTGCGGTCGTGGAACACGAAGCCGTCGCCGTTCGAGGAGAACGCGAACGGGATGCGGAGCGTCTCGGCGTAGTCCAGCGCCTGCTGCATGCCGTCGCCCACGCCGTGGGCGTTGTCCTTCGCCTCGATCACCGCAATCGGGATGTTCGGCTTCACGTACAGAACGTAGTCGGCGCGCTTGCGCTTGCGGCGCGCCACCAGCCTGCCGCGCACGACGATGCGGCCAGCGGTGAACGTCACTTCCTCGCGAAGCTGCGATATCTCATCCCAGCCTGCCGCGCGCAGGGCGGGCGTGATGAACTTCGTGCAGATGTCGCGCTCCGTAAGGCTCCGCTTGTCCATCCGGTTCAGCGGCCTCCCGCCCCGGTTCGCCTCCGCGCCGCCGTGCCGGGACGCTTGGTTCCCATGTCGAGCGCCTTCAGCCGCTCGTACTCCTCCACCGAGAGCACCACGACGACCGGACGCCCGTACTTGGCGACCGTTACGGGGGCGGCGCGGGCGAGGTCGATCAGTCGTCCGAAGCCGTACTTCGCGTCCTTGGCGCTCAGCGTTCGCATGCGATTCCTCCGGCGGGTGGCGATCACTTAAGTCTTGGCCAGTTTGGCCGACCCGCGCAAGCCGGATGGCAACCCCGACCGGGGCGCATGGAACTCCGCGTGGGGGCGTCCGGACAAGCCGCTGGCGGCGGTGTCCAATGGCTCTGACACGTTCTGAAACGTCCTGACACGTCCTGACACAATGGGGTTTTTCCGACCAGTTGACTTCTCGGCGAGCGTTCCTCCAGCGTCCAAGCATGGAGACGCCGAAACACCAGTTCAACACGCGGGTCGGCACATCGCCAGTGGACTGCTCTGCACCGCCTGCCACCGCGTTCGTGGTGAAGCCTCCGATCCGAATCTTGCGGACGGTCCCGCCCCCGGAAGCTCCCGACATGGGTCGGGATCGGCTTCGGCTGACTTCGGTTCCGACGGCTGGATTGAAACCCATGACGGATGAGACTCGTAGGATGCCGCCCTTCGGGTCACCGAAGGGTGAAGGGCGGCACGACCAAGCATCGAGGCGAAGAACCGGAGGAGTCGCAAGTAGTCAGGTTGATCCACCCCAAGGCGGAACCGGTGCCGGTGCCCAGCGCCATGGGCGCTGGCGAGATCGTTCGCCGCTCCGGATTCCGGAGTGCATGGACGGCTCGGCACCGTCGGCCTTCGTCCGACCGCCAGCCGCGCCTCGCGAGGTGCGTCTGAACGGGTTTCCCGCCGCGCTCGCGGAGGTGTTTCGCCACCGCGTCGGCGACCGCAGTTCCTGGGTCTTGGACGCGGCGCCCACAGGGGTGTTTGCCGCGTCTAAGGTCGGTCAGCCAGCCTACCCCGCACACTAACGCAGATTTACATCGCGTTGTGCTCGTTGCAGTTACAGGATTCTCC
>JAPPJO010000074.1 GCA_028820325.1 Gammaproteobacteria bacterium
GCGCAAACCCACCTGCCCCCGAACCCGTACCAGGCCCTCGGACTGGGGGGTCGCTACCGACCACGCCCCGAGCGCCACTGTGCCACGGGCGACCGGGCGGCGCAGCCGCAAGACGTTGCCGCGCCACAGGATGAGCCGGAGGTCGGGTGCGCATCGCCGGAGCCGCGAAGTGTGCATCGGACCCCCATGTCGTTTGCGCGCTCAGGTACGGCTCCAAGTCGGAGCATAGCCTACCGCCGAACGCGGCTCCGACGAGTTGCGCCTCTTAGAGAGGTCGCTGCCGCCTTGGCCCGCCCGCTCAGCAGGCAAACCGAAGTGTCTCCATTGGCCGGTCGGTCAACCGGCCGCACGATCCACAACAGGCATTACGCCTTCATTGGCGTTCGAGTTCCAACGGGTCGGGCGAGCCGCTTCCGAGCCTGTCCACCCCGTCCGGGTTTCGGCGAACCGCGCCCTCCAAGCTGCCGCTGTTGGAGGGCCGATTGATCTCAAGCTCAACTTCGTCAATCGCGGGTATCGCCTTCTGGGCGATCTTGAGTAGGCCGTTGACGTAGTGGTCGGTGATCTTGCCGCCGCCGTCGGCGAGTTCCTGGGCGAGTTGAGGGACGATGGCGCTCCAGTTCTGAGGGCGCGGGCGCGGCCTCTCGATATGCGGCCAATGATGGGTGTCGGGACGGGAGAGACCGTTTCGATTCAGTCCGGCCTCGATTTCCTGGCGGCGTTCCTTCTCCGCATCGGTCATGTCTCGCATGCTCTTTGCTATCCGGACACCCCAAGCCCAACTCGTCGGTCCTCCCTTGCCGCATTCCAGCATCACTGCGGTTCGCCCGTCCGATCTGGGATCTCTTACGCCCTCGTACTGCACCCATCCGTATCGGTAAACGCGGAGGTAGTTTGACCAGTTCCTGTCCCCGCCATAGTGGCACCCGATGTCCAATTCGTCGATCATCTCCGGGAACTCGTTCCGAACCTGCTCCTCGACCCGGTCCCTCAGGTGCTCCAGAAACCGTCGGCACACATCGTGCTTGACGGCAGGCCACGCCCGGGCCACCGCAAACGCGGCGTGCAGGTGTCTCGGGTTCTCGTCAAGGTATTCGCGGATGTAGCGGGCTTCGGTGTCGGTCATGGGTGCTCCACTTCGTCGAAGGCCGGGATCGCCTTTTCGGCGATCCTGAGGAGGCCGTTGACGTAGTATTCGGTGATCTTACCACCGCCGTCTGCAAGTTCCTGGACGAGTTCAGGGACAAGGTCGTTCCAGTTTCCATAGCGGGGGAGGTATTCGTATTGGGGCCACCCATCACTGGCACGCCGCAGCGAGAGGCCGCGACGCTTCACCGCGGCTAGCAGTTCTTCGCGCAGCGTCTTCGGATCTGGGTTGCGGATACCCCAAATCCACGCATTGGGGCCGGGGCCGCCGGACTCGATCATGATCGTTCGCCTCAACCAAAGGCGGTTTGACCATCTCTTCTCGCCCTCGTAGCGACAAGTGACCTGCAAGTCCTCGCGAATCTCCGGCATCTCCTCCGAGAACCGCGCCTCGACCCTGTCCCTCAGGTGCTCCAGGAACCGTCGGCAAACATCGTGCTTCACTTCCGGCCACGCGCGGGCCACCGCGAACGCCGCGTGCAGGTGTTTCGGGGTCTCGTCGAGGTATTCGCAGATGTAGCGGGCTTCGGTATCGGTCATGGTCGATTCTCCGAAATGGTGCTGGCAGAACAGTTGCGCCTCTCTGAGGAACCATCTCAGGCGCTCGGCACCGCAGACCGTGGAGCAGGTTCCAAACCACTCCGCGAGTGAGGTGCCGTCACCGACAGCCGCGTCATCCGTGGCAGCCGCCCAATCGTGATCAGGTGGGTCGGCCCCGACAAACGCATGATCCTCACGAGAGGCAGCTTGCGCGTGCGCCTCGCCGCCCCCGTCGGAAGGATCGTCGCCAAGGGGCGGATCGTCGGCAACATAGGGCAGCACACGGAATTGGTTCTTCCAGCGCTCGCGATCCTTCCATGGAAGGCTGGATTCGTCGGGCATCCGGAAGCGCGGCGGCACATAGACCAGGAGGAAGCGACCGCGATACTCCCTGTCGAGGAACTTCAGATAATCCCTGCATTGTCTGTGTTGGTCGCCTGCGTAGGGCTTGTTCTCGAATGCGAGGCAGAAGTGTCCGTCGTCGGTCGGAATGTCCACCGTGATGTCGATGAACCGGCCCCCGGCCCCCCGTTCCTGCCTCACCCGGATCTTGTCGGCGGCGGTGGACCCAAGCCGACCCGCAAGCCGCTCAAGAGTCGCCGCTCTGCCGCCTCGGCCAGAAGCGGTGTGGCGGGACCGGCCTGAATCAGAAGCCTCTGGAGCCACCTCCAGCAGCGCCAGCATCGCTTCCAGAAAGATCGTGCCCTGACCGTGCTCGCCGACCGGATCAAGCAGATCGGCGATGATCCGTGAGAGGCCGAGTTCGTCGTCACGGATGTAGCGGAAGGTGTTGAAACGGCGGGCGAGATGGCGGTCCAGTTCGCCCTCGACCATACGGGCCGCGTGCAGGTGCGGCGTCAACTCCTGAAGGAGACGAACGCACTCGCGCTGACGGCGCCGTCGAATCCCATCCACATCGTCCAGGAGACGAATGCAGTCCGCACTGCGCGCCTGCCGAACCTCGTCCAGATGGTGCAGCAGTCGGGATACTGAGTCGGGCGCTGCCGCTTCGGAGGTGTGTGTGGGTGATGTAGGTCGGGCAGGCCCTTGGCTCAAGGTGGCCTCCTTCCGGTGGTCGCGTTCGGCGAGCCGCCGTTGCCTCTGTGTGAGCGAACGCTGGTCAAGTCGGGGACGGATCGTTGGCCGATCTCACGGACGCCCGCGAATTGGTCTCAAGTCGCACGGAATCCCGTTTGGGAATGGGAATGTAATAGGTCCCCGCTCCCGACGGGGTTCGCGGATTGCAGGCTGTCGCCCGGATGGACGACGCACTTGCAGTGGTCGCCGTGCCGACGAGGGTCCGCCGTCCCCATGGGATGTCCCGGTTCCGAATCGGACGTGGCCGCTCCGGTCAATCCGACTTCCTCTACCCCGAGCCGGCGGAGCGCATGGCCTTCCCGCAAGGGATCTCTGGTTCGGGAGCAACCCCGGAGGCGGTGGCGAGTTGTGAAGACACACTCGCCGCTACGCCGCACCGAGCCTTCGGCGAGGGGGGTTGCTCCCGCCACGGCCCGTGTGGCCCGTCCGGCAACGGGCGGGCGGGCCGCATGGCCGCAGAACCTTGCGGGCGCGGCGGATGCGCGTCTGCCGCCCTGTGAATCGCCGGAGGGCCAAAGTGTGAAATGACCCCTCGCGTCGTTTTCACACTCCAGTGCGGCCGTACCAGTCGGAGCGCCGGGACGCTGGGCGAACACGCTCCCGGTCCGCAGCTTGCCCGGCGGAAAATACGCACTCGGGACGAGGCTGCCTGCAACCTGTACGGTGCCTGCCCGGACCGGGTTTCGCCAGACGCGGAAGACCGAGCCGCCGATACGGCCGACCACCGGCGATACGGATCGAGGAAGGAGCTTCAGCAAGGTGTCTTCGGTGACCGCTTCGCGGGCTTCCAACGTGGTCGGCCCTTCGGGCCATGCCCACGGCCTCAGGCGAAGAACCCGCGCACCGTCCGCAGGATCTCCTCCATCTTCCCGGTCCGGAGAGCGCCGATCCACTTGACGACGAGCGTTGAGTGCATCGTGAACAGCTTGGTCGTCTTCACCATCGACGCCTTGGGGAGTCCACCCTCGGCGAAGTCGCCGCGCCGAAGACGAACGGCGTTCGGGTCATCCGTGATGTGCGAGGTGATGGCGGCCAGCACCAAGTCCCGTCCGGTCGCGTTGAAGGAATCCGGTGACAGAACCAGGGCGGGGCGTCTCTTGGATGAAGTGAGATCGGTGAAGGGGAAGGAGACGAGAACGATGTCGCCCTGCCTATAGGCTGTCGTAGACCGCATCCTCCTCGTTTTCCCAGAACTCGAAGCTGCGCTCCGAACCCTTGAGCCACGGTACGTCCGCCGCGAGCCGCTTCAACTCGCTCTCGGAGAAGACTCGATAGACCTCGTCCGGCGCGGGGCTCTCGACCTCCTCCAAGGGAGTGAACACCCCATCCTTGTATTTCGCCTTGATGCTCATGGTCATTGACTCTACCGGAGAACCGGATTCGGCGCCACTTGGAGCGCCGGAGCGCAAGACAAGGTAACCCGCTGGTCGCCCCGCTGCCTGATCGTCTCTAGTTTGACTGCCTTCAATCGTTGCCCTCGACCCCGAACCGCCAGCTCCCCGCCCATGCTCGACCATCTCGAACCCCGTCCCGTCACCGTCGGAGACCGCCGGGCCAAGCTCCATCTCGGGCGCGGCCCGCTTGCGCTCGAAGTCGTCATCGTCGCGTGGGACGGGCGGCCCCGGATTGCGGACCTCAGGGCCATGTTCCGGGCGCGGTCCGGGCGACGTGCCGCGCCAGTGCTGATCGTGGTGCCGTGGGGAAACGGGTGCGCGGCGGTGTGCGGCCCCACCGAGCACAACCCGGTCGAGTATCGGAACCTGTCGGCCGATCAGGTCGAAGCCGTGTGCGGCAAGGCACTGGAGGCGGATGGACGGCACACCGCGATCCGGCTCCTTCACCGGCTGCTTCCCGCACTGGACGCGCCGATCCCGGGCCTCCGCAACGGCGGCCTATTCGCGATGCAGGAACTTGAGCGGGGGGTTCCGTCGCGCGGGGATTGGGCGCTCGCGGCCGAGGAGGGGCGCGGCGTGCGGACGCTCCGTGGCCGCGCGTTGATCGCGGGTCTTGGATTCGCCACCGAAGAGCTTCCCGGACCGGCGATGCTGCTGCTGGCCGGGGACCGCAAGACGGCGGTGGCCGTCCTTCTGGACCGGCCCGAGGAGATCGACGCCGCGAGCCCGAGGTTCGACGGCATCTCGCCGGTGTCCTACGCCTTGGCGCAAGCCGACCGGGAGAACCTGGACTGGGTGGTCGCGGTGGCTGGCGGCACGATTCGCCTCTATCCGGCCAAGCCGGGCGTCGGCACGGGCCGACGTGGACGTGCCGAGACGTTCGCCGAGATCAATCTCGACCTGCTTTCGCGTGATGACGTTGGCTACCTCTGGCTCCTGCTGTCGGCGCCCGCGCTGTCGGAGGGCGGGAGCGTCGAGGACATCCTCCGGGCGAGCGAGGACTACGCCGCCGATCTCGGCGGTCGTCTTCGCGAGCGGGTCTACCGCGAAGTGATGCCGTCGCTTGCCCGTGCCGTCGTGGCGGCAATGCATCCAGACAGCCCGACTACGGACGATCTCCAACAGGCCTACCAGGCGGCGCTTCGCATCCTGTACAGGCTTCTGTTCGTCGCCTATGCCGAGGACCGTGGCCTGCTGCCTCTTCACGCCTCGCGGAGCTACCGCGAGCACTCGCTCAAGCGGATCGCCCAGCGCCTCGGCGAGGCCCGGCGCAAGGACATCGAGTTCGGCGAACAGCCCTCCTTCTGGTCGGAGGTCATGCAGATTTGGACGGCGGTGAGCATCGGAAACCCGGAGTGGGAGGTCCCAGCCTACAACGGCACGCTGTTCGCCTCCGAGGCGTCGGTCTCGAAGCTCGGAGCCCGGATCGCGGCTCTCTCGCTCCCGGACCGCGAGTTCGCCGGGGCGCTCGCCGCGCTGCTTCTCGACCGGACGGCGGAGAGAACCGAAGGCCCGGTGGACTTTCGGTCGCTCGGGATCCGCGAGTTCGGGACGATCTACGAGGGCCTGCTGGAGAGTGAGCTTTCGCTCGCCGAGACGGACCTGACGGTGGACGACAAGACCGAGGCCTACCTCCCGGCCAAGTCCGGCGACACGGTCGAAGTCCGAGCGGGCGAGGTGTATCTCCACAACCGCTCGGGAGCGCGGAAGTCCAGCGGGTCCTACTACACGCCGGCCTTTGCCGTCGAACACCTCCTCGACCGGGCGCTCGAACCGGCGCTCGATGAGCACCTCGAGCGGCTCGAAGGGATGCCGGACCGGGAGGCGGGACGGCGGTTCTTCGAGTTCCGCGTCGCGGACATCGCGATGGGCTCGGGCCACTTCCTGGTCGGGGCGGTGGACCGGATCGAACGTCGTCTCGCCAACTACTTGGCCGCCCGGCCTCTGCCGGATGTGCGCGAGGAGTTCGCGCGGCTCCGGCGAACGGCGCAGCACAAGCTCGGACCGGACTGGTCCGGGGATAATCCCATCGAGGACATCCAACTGCTCCGCAGGCAGGTTGCCCGGCGCTGCATCTTCGGTGTGGACATGAATCCCATGGCCGTCGAACTGGCGCGACTGTCGCTCTGGATCCACACCTTCGTGCCGGGCCTCCCGCTCTCGCTCCTCGACCACAACCTGATCCAAGGCAACTCGCTCGTGGGAATCGCATCCTTCGAGGAGGCGTCCGAATTGTTCCAGACCGAGAGCGGCGACCTGTTCTCATTCGTCGCGAGCGAGCGGCTCGGGGCGGTTCGGGAGCCCCTTGAGAGGCTGGCCCGGCTCACCGACGCGAACGACGCTGAGATCCGGGAGGCGCGGGAGATCTACGCCCGGATGCGGAGAACCATCCGGTCGGAGCAGGAACTTTTCACGCTACTGGCGGCCTCGCGCACGAACAGCGGCATCCACGAGGCAATCGCCGAGGGACGGGTGGCCACGGCTTTGGACGACCCGGGCGACATCTTCCGAGCCCAGTTGATGGACAAGGGACGTGAGGAGCTCAAGGGACTGGACGCACTGCACTTCGCGCTCGCCTTTCCGCACGTGTTCCTTGGAAGGCGCACTGGGTTCGACGTGATCCTTGGCAACCCACCTTGGGAGAAGCCGATGGTCGAAGAGCACGCGTTCTGGGCTCGACACTTCCCGGGGCTGCGAGCTCGAACGCAGCGCACGGCAGAGGCGCTGAAACGGCAGTATCGCGAGGAGCGGCCGGACCTTGTTGCGAAATTCGACGAGGAGCGGCGGACCACCAATCGACTCCGGGCCTTACTGATTGCGGGTGCATACCCGGGGATGAGCGCAGGTCATCCCGACCTCTACAAGGCATTCGTATGGCGGTTCTGGGACCTTGTGTCGGCGGACGGCGGGCGGATAGGCGTTGTGCTTCCCCGGTCGGCCTTGGCGGCAAAGGGGGGCGACGAGTTCCGGAAGCGAATCCTCAAGCGAGCCCAAAGGGTGGACCTGACGATGCTGGTGAACACCGGGCGGTGGGTGTTCGATATGGAGCCCCGATACACCATCGGCCTGACCG
>JAPPJO010000145.1 GCA_028820325.1 Gammaproteobacteria bacterium
TGGAAGGGACGGAGCTTCATCCAGGGCGGCAGGCACCGGGTCCGCAGAATGCTCTTCATGCCCGCGGTGGTCGCGGTCCAGCACAATCCCGACCTCAAGCGCAAGTACGAGGCGCTCGTGGCCCGGGGCAAGCCGTCGAAGGTCGCCCTGACGGCCGTGATGCGGAAGCTCCTCGTCCTCGCCAACGCCCTGGTGCAGCAGGACCGCACTTGGACGGCGCAGCCGCCGCGCGAGTACTCCTGCCCGGCCTTCCCGACGCCCAGCCCGGCGGGGAGCGTTCACGGATGATCGAACCGGGCAGGAACGGGCACCGAAGCGGAAGCGTCGCAAAGGGGCGCTGCGAGGCAGGTTGCTTCGCGAAAAACGGGCGTCCGCTTGCGAGATGGATACTCCCCGACCTTAGTCGCGTCCAACACTCGCTTGGGCGCCGCGTTCGGAACCCGGGGACCGCCGCCGCCGATGCGGTGGCGGAGCACCTCCGCACGCGCTTCGGCGAACCCGTTCAAGCAGCCTTCGCGCAAGCGCGGCTTGCGGTGAGACGGAGGCCAGTGCGGCGAACGATCCCGCAAGCGCCGATGTCGATGGACACGGGCACCGGTTCCGCCTTGGGGTGGATCAACCTGACTACGTGCGACTCCTCCGGTGCTTCGCCTCGTTTGTTCGTGCCGCCCTTCACGCTTCAGTGACCCGAAGGGCGGCATCCTACGAATTCGATCCGCCATGGGTTTCAATCCAGCCGTAGGGGACGAAATGCCGCCGAAGCCCATCCGCAACCAGCCCAGGGTGCCTCCAGGGCGGGACCAGCCCCGAGGTCCAGATCGGAACCCACATCACGAATGCCTTCGGGGACGGAGCGGTCGTGTCCCCGAAGAACAGGTTCACCGGCGTGTCGAACAGCTGTTTCGGCGTCTCCATGCCTGGAACGCTGAAGAACCGTCCGCCAGCAAGTCAACCTGCCAGGAATCCCCAATTTTCCGATAACGTTCGAGGATGTTCGATAGCGTAAAGCGGGCGGAGGAGGTCGTCGCCAACGGGGCGGAAAAACACCCCCGCAACGTCTTCGGCAGGCTTTTGCTCTCGCCGCCTGTCCGCTCTCTGCCGACGAAAACGGCGTTCCAGCCGGCCTACGAAGAGACGGGCTGACGAACCGCCGGAAATCCGGGTCGTCGGCGAACGGCTTGAAGAGTTGGGTGTTCGTCCTTCGCCACCGAGGCCGGGATGTCCTCGGTGGCCGCCCGGATGACCCGGTCCGCGGTCTCGCCCTTGCCACCGCCCTCGCCCGTCTTGACCGAATCGATCTCCGCGTCCTCGTCTTCGAGGATGATCTTCCGCATCCGGTGCATCGAGGTCCGCCGCCACGCACCGGTCGAGGATGGATCGAGCCGTCCGCAATACCGCGCCGTCCAGGTACAGCTTCAGGAAGGCCCTGACCTGATCGGGCGACTAGACCTGCGTCCCACGGGGCGGACGGGAGACTCCCCTCACGAGATCGCGGGTTTTCCCCCTCACGAACTAGGGGGTTTTCCCCCTATGAGCACTGACATGCGTCACTGATATTGAAGTTGCCAAGCTGAGAAAGGCGGGGCCAACCAGAGAATAGGGGGGCAGAAGAAATGATTGACTCGCCGTCGACCCGTGGTCCGCGCCAGTTTCGTTTCGTGGGCGCGCTGGCCGTCTTGCTCGGGACAGGATGCGGGCATGCGCCGCCCGACTCCCCCGAGTCATGCGACCCCAGCCCCGTCCCGGCAGCCATCAGAAACTTTGCCGACGCGTTCTCGGAGCACGGCTCAGTTCGACTATTGTCGAGCGGAGCTAATCCCGTAATGGGCGTGAGGACCCTTGACGTTTCTCACCCCGAGGGCCTCCTGCTCTTGGTGGACTCACACAGCAACGATCTCAAGGTTGCGGACGGCGACGGCCAGGTGCGCCGAACGATCGGTCGTTACGGTCGAGGACCGGGCGAATTCACAAGCCTTTATGACGCCGTCTTCTTGCCAGATGGTCGAGTCTTGGCGCTGGACGCGGGCAATTCTCGAGCCTCGGTGTTCGAGGCCACAGGCGAGTTCGTTTCCGACTTCGTCATTCGTGGCCAAGATCCGCGATCAGTCGTGGCAACAGGGCCATCCACCGTCGCGGTAGGCGGCCTGCTGGCTGCACGCCGGGGCCGCCAAAATGCCGCTTCGACCTATACGCTGGACGGATCTCGCGAGAGCGCCTTCCTACCAGCCGATTCGCTAGTTCTCCGTACCAATCTCGTGGTGGACCAAGTTTGGTTGGCCACGCTGCCGGACGACTTGCTGGCCATCAGCCTGGGTCTCACGCCCGAACTACATCTGTTCTCGGCTTCCGGTGTCCACGTCTGCACGCAGGCCGGCGAACTACCCGGTTGGTCGCAGCTACTACCACCTGACGAGCCGGTGACCACGCTGCCAGCCGCCCGAGCTTGGATCGAGTCGGCAACACTTGGAAGCGTCATGGCATTCGCGGGAGGACGGCTGTACCGCCAGTACGGCACCTCCGGGGGCGGAACTCAGTTGCTCGCGGAGTATGATGTCGGTCTGCGTCTCGTCGCGGTCTACGATTCGCTCCCCGGTCATTTGGTGGGCAGCGACGCCGAATCGTTGATCTTTGCCGGTGAAGAATCCATGGAGGACATACCGATCTACATGTACCTTCCGCAGGTCGAGGAGGGATCGTGAACTCGATGACCCGTTTCGGGACCACCCTGGGCGTGATCGCATTTTTCGCGCTCGCATTGGCCACGTTCATCGGCCGGTCACCGCTACCGGACGAGCCGACAGCCAGCGAGTTCGATTTCGCCGGAGCACACATTCCCGATGTCGAGGTGGAGCGGCAGGACGGGAGCAATGTGGCCATCAGGGAGATCGTCTCCGACGGCGTCAATCTCGTCTTGCTTGTGAGCGTAGGCGACTGCTTGGTCTGTCAAGCCGAGGTTACACAATGGCATGATCTTGCCAATCGGTATCCGACCCTTACCATGGTCCCGATTGGTGTGGGCGGAGATCGCGACATCTACCGCGCGATTGCGGCGAGCGAGATCCCCGGATCTGAATTCGTCTTTGACGACGATCACGCAATGCTGACCGCCCTTGGCGTGGCGGCGGTGACGCCAACCCGGATTCTACTCGACGGGACTCGTGTCGTCACCGTGAGCCAAGCGCGCTCAGGAGACGCTCTGTTGGTAACCACGGAGCACCTTCTGCGAAGAAAGGAGGGCGCAATGCCACCCGCCAAGTGAGGGCTGCCCCGATGCCATCCGTCCTTGTCGTGGCGGAGGGTTGACGCGCAGCAACAACCAACGAGGGAAGTCATTCACGAGCAGTTCACCATTCGGAAAAACGGAGGAACGAGATGAAAGAGATGAAGCGACGTAGCAGAGGAGTGATCGTGGCAGCGTACGCGGCTGCTTTCCTGGCGATGGGGCTCGCTTTGACGATGCCCGAGCCCGTCAGCGCCAGCGGTGACGAGGGCCACCTCCTGTGGGATGCCCGCGACCAGAAGTGGCGCTGCGTGGGCAGCCCGCTCGACTGCGAGTTCTAGTAGCCTGCTAAGGCGAAAACGGCTCCGCGCCAGACGCCCGGCCCCGGTTTGTTCGGGGTCGGGCGTCTTTGGTTTCTGATCGACACTGCAACCGGACGACCCGGTGCTTCGGCACATGGGCAAGGCAGGCTTCCGGGACCTTCGGCGAAGAGGCGACGCGGGCGCGAGACTCCCGCCAATCAAACCCGGTTTTCCCGCTTTCGCGGCACGGTCCAGCAGGGTCCAGTACAACGGCAGGAAGCGCAGATCGTGCGGCCCTGTAAGCAGTTAGCCGATTTCCTGCCGGGATTCGGACCCTTGGCGTTCCGCCCGGGGGATGCCCCCGGACCCCCGAACGACATTTCCGCGCGCCACCAAAGGAGGCCGCCCGACATGGCCCGTCCCCGGAAGCCCGAGGCCGAACGCAGGAGCCGCACGATCGGCGTGCGCGTCACGACCGCGGAAGCCGCGGAGATCGCCGAGCGGGCCGGAGCGGTCCGCATGACGAAGGGCGGCTACATGCGCCGCAGGGCGCTGGGGCAGCCGGTCCGCGAGGCGGCCGTTCACCGGCTCGGCGCGGCCGAGCGGGTCGAGCTTCACCGGATCGGCGTGAATCTAAACCAGATCGCCCGCGCCCTGAACTCCGGGGCTTCCGCTCCTTCCGGTACGCTGGAGGCGGTCGAGCGGGTGGGCGAGCTCGCGGCGGGTCTCCTGAGCGGGGAGGCGCTGGACCGGTGATCCCGAAGATCAACGGATTGGGACGCTCGTTCGCCGGGGTCGCGGCGTACTGCCTCCACGACGCGCCGGAGCCGGACGACCGCCGCCCGAGGACATCGGAGCGGGTCGGGTGGGCCGACACCCGGAACCTCGCGACGTTCCGGCCGGAGCGGGCCGCGCGGCTGATGGCCGCGACCGCCAGGGCGGCCCCCGACCTCAAGCGGCTGGCGGGCGGATCGCCGGGAGGCCGGAAGCTGGCGAAGCCGGTCCTGCACTACTCGCTCAGCTGGGCTCGGGACGAGACGCCCGGCAAGGGGGAGATGAGCCGGGCGGTGGACGAGAGTCTGGAGGCGCTGGGGCTGGAGGGCCACGAGGCGCTGATCGTCGCGCACGAGGACACGCGGCACCCGCATGTCCACGTCATCGCCAATCGGGTCGATCCCGAGACCGGGAAGGCGGCGAAGCTGGACAACAGCAAGCTCCGGCTGTCGCGCTGGGCCGAGGGCTACGAGCGGGAACAGGGCCAAATCCGGTGCGAGGAGCGGGTCAAGAACAATGCGCGGCGGCGGGCGGGCCAAGAGGTGGTTCGCAACCCGTGGGAGCGACCGCTTCACTGGGCGCGCTTCCGCCGCGAGGGCATGCTGCCCAAGCGGGCGCGGCGGGCGAGGGCGCCAGCCGACGAGGATCGGGTCGACATGGATGTATGGCGGCGTGCCGAGGCGCAGGCTTGGGAGAAGGTCGAGGACGGGCGGTGGCTGGGGTTCTGGCGGCTCGAAACCCGGGCGCGGAAGGAGTGGGCCGAGCTGCACAAGCGGCAGGAGGACATGCGGCAGAGGCTCGACCGGGAGAGCCGCACCCTGCGCGGCCGACTCCGGATCTGGCGGACCGAGCGCTCGCTGCGGGAGTTGGTCGGGGCGGTCCGGGGCCGGGAGGACCTGGTCGAGGGCTGGCGCGAGGATCTCGACCGGCACCACAAGGGCGAGCGGGCCGCGCTGGGCAAGGCACACGGCGAAAGCGCCCGTCAGATCGAACGGAAGGTGCGCGAGGCCTACCGAAAGGGGCTACGGGACGCGGAGCGGCGGGCGCGGGAGACGAGCGAGACGAGGGAGCGCGAAGGGACGTGGGGGCGGGACCGCGGCCGGAACGTGACCCATATTCACCCACGGCCATCCCGGCCCCGAGGCCCCGAGCGTGGCCGGGGAGGGTTCGAGCGATGATGCGCCCCGACCGTAATGCGGTCGGAAAACCCACGGGATCGCGAACTGTCGTCCGCACGACAGGTGTCCCCTCTTGGCGGTGGATCTTGACCGCTGGATTCCTCTGGTCGGCGCCACCCTTCATTACACACCCATTAGGCGACGGTCGAGGCGGTCGCGGATCTCACTGCGGCCTCTCCCAGACCAGCTTTGCTAGGCCAGAGTCCTCAGCCTCGCCGTTCAGTAGTTGCTCGGCGGTCCACGCGTGATCGTCCGCTTCAAGCACGGAGGGTTCCTGGTTTGGCCGTGTGAATCTGAACCATAGATCGCGTCTTCCTCTAGCTTTGATGACTGCCAGCAGATCGTGGTCGCGTAACAGGTGCCGACCGAACGCGTCTCGGTCGAAAGCCAGTGTCCTCGACCGTCGGTTTTCGTACACGGTGCAATACCCGGTACCGATGTACGGTCTGGTGGTCCGCGGGTTTGGCGGCCTGGTCCATACGCGCGTGAACGGCCCCGAGGTAGCCGTCGCACTGTCCAACAGTTGTCGAGCGGTCCGCTGTATGCCGTCCACCCGTACAAGCGACCGCTTGTAGTCGGATACGGCGATGTCGAACTCAATCCGCGTCCCCGCGGCACAGAACACCGCCGCCAACTCCCAATCGTCGAGATTGGATTTGCGATACAGGTCGGCGTCGAAGATCCCGCTCTTGTGGCGGCGTCTTCTATGCACGTAGGAAGCGAAGTACCGCGTGGCCAGCCGGACCGTGCCCATGCCTTGAGGTGCTCTGCTGGTGGACTCGTTGGTGCGGGTCATCGGTTTCTCGCTCATTGGTTCCTGCTCCTGGCTGGGGTGCGCGTTCGGAAACCGTCTTGGACACCACGATACGGAAAGAGACGCCCCCGCGTAACTTGGTCACTATGGGGCCGCGATAGTGACCAAGGGGGCTAGCGGAAGGTCTTCGGTACCCTCCGGCACACCGTCCGAATGGTCTCGGGCGGCTCGTCTAGAGCCGCCCCAATCTCCGCGTACGCTCCACGCTTCGACCAGTCACCATCGCGGAGCCACCTGTACGCCCTCCAGATCCGAAGATTCCTGTCGTCGCGGGGTGCGAAGTCGGGGTTGCGGAGTTTGGGGGGCTCTTCGGATCGTCCCGTATGCGCGGCGTGAACCCAGTCGTCGAGAAGCTTGGGAATTGGCTCCCCACGATCTACTAGATCGGCGAGGAGCCGATTCAGGCCGTCCCACGCCCATCGTCTCTTCGAGGACAGCATCACCACTCCCAGGAGCAGAGCATCCCGTTGGGACAACTCGGGGTAGTCGGGGTGTGGTTCATCGGGCGAAGCCAAGTGCCACTTGGATACGATGTCGGTGTGCCGGATCAGGAGGCCGTCGTCGTTCCAGCAGTTCGAATGGATGACGATGCGGCGTTCCTCTGGCGTCAGGTCGCTCGGGTTGCGGTGAAACCCGAGCGACTTCCCGTTGTTCAATGCGCCCTCCCGTCACTGATGCGCGCGTGGGGTCTGGCCAGCAGGAGGATCGCACTGATTCGGCGCGCGATTCCGACGAACTGCTGAACTTCCTCGCGCTGAAGGTTCCGGTTAAGGACTCTGCGCTCACGGTACGACAGCCACTTCTTGAGCACTTGGTGTTACCCGGCATGTAAAGTTTCCCTGAAGTCGGCATGTAAAATGTCCCACA
>JAPPJO010000073.1 GCA_028820325.1 Gammaproteobacteria bacterium
CGGTCATGGAGGCGGCGCTGGCGCACGCGGTCCGCAACAAGGTGGAGGCGGCGTATGCCCGCTCGGACCTCTTCGAGCGCCGTCGCGTCCTCATGGAGCAGTGGGCGGAGTATCTGGCCAACGGGACTCAGGCGCGGTAGCCGGCCAGCGGCACGGCCATCCAGAACCTTGCCATGCTCGGAGCTTGTAGAGAGTACGCCGCTCAGCCTGCATCGACGTCTGCCGCGTCGCCGTTTGCCCTTCGGGCTCGGCGGACGGCCATTGCGTTTCGCTTCGGTCGTGGGTGTCCACAGCGTCCGGCGCTATCCTTGTAGCGAGCGTCTCTCGCCAACACCTTTCGGTCCTGTTCGCTGAGAGAACGATCACTCCTCTTCTCCACGCCGCAGTCGGCGATGAATGCCGCGGGCAACAGGATGCATGCCATGCCAGAGGGTATCCCCGGATGCGCAATACGCGAGGCCGCCACCACCTGAAGGATGACCGAGGCCGACTCGGCGGAGAAGATCGCTGCCCGGTGGTCTCGGGGCCTCGACGGACTCTGCGGACGCGCCTTGTTCCGTGGACCGGTGCCGCGCTGACGGCGGTCGGCTGGGCTTCGGCCTGCGGTGACGGAGCCACTGGGCCTCCACCCGACCCGCCCCGTCCGGCCGTGGTCACGGTGAATCCGGCCGCCGCCGAGATGGCCGCCTTCGGCGAAACGGTACAGTTTTCCGCCAGCGTGAGCGACCAGAACGGGCAGGCACTGGCGGGTACGTCGCTGAGTTGGTCCATTAGCGAAACGGCGGTCGCCGAGGTCAGCGCCTCGGGACTGGTGACAGCAGTGGGCAACGGGACGGCCACGATTACCGCGACTGCGGGTGAAGCGTCGGGAACTGCGGCGATTACGGTGGATCAAGTCGTCTCCGCCTTGGCGGTGTCTCCGGCGGTCGACACGCTTCTGGTGGGAGACACCGTGCGTGTGTCCGCCGAGGCGACGGACGCGAACGGCCACGCGGTGGAAGAGGCCGAGTTCGCGTGGGAGTCCGGCGACTCTGCGATCGCGACCGTCGATTCGACCGGGCTCGTGACGGCGGTGGGTGCGGGAGAGGTGGAAGTCACGGTGACATCGTCGGGCGCAACGAGCCGCGCGGCATTGAGCGTAATGGCCCCGGTCCCGACGACGGTGGCCGTGACGCCTGACACAATGACGCTAACGGCCTTGGGACGGAGTGCACGTTTCGGAGCCGAAGTGCGCGATCAGGCGGGACGCGTCATGAGGGACGCGGTCGTGTCGTGGACGAGCGGTGACACGACGGTCGCGGTGGTGGACTCGACCGGGTCGGTAACCGCCGTGGGCAACGGCACGGCCACGATCACTGCGGGCGCGGGCGAGGCTTCGGGCCATGCGGTCGCGCTGGTGATGCAGTCGGCGGGCTCGGTCATCGTGACCCCAGGCGCCGACGCGATCGTCTCGGGCGACACGCTGCGCCTGTCGGCAAGAGCGTTGGACGAGAACGGCCATTCTGTGGTCGGGGCGACCTTCGACTGGTCGTCAAGCGACGCTTCCGTGGCGAGGGTGGACGCGTCCGGCCTGGTACGCGGTGTCGCGCAGGGCACGGCCACAATCTCGGCCCGGACGGGGAGTACGCAGGGCACGGCACAGATCACCGTGTCCAACCCGGACCGAGCTGCCTTGGTGGCCTTCTATGAGCAGACCGACGGGCCGAATTGGGAGTGGGATACGAACTGGTTGACGGACGCCCCCCTCGACACATGGGCCGGAATCGACACTAACGAATTCGATCGCGTGACTCGGCTTCGATTCCGGAGCGGGCAGATCAACGGAGCACTTCCAAGCGAGATAGGCGAACTCAGCGAACTGAGGCACTTGGAAATAGCGAGTCGCAACCTGATCGGCGAGATCCCAGCGGCGCTCGGAAGCTTGGCCAACTTGGAATACTTGCTTCTTGGCAGCCGCCTTACCGGTATCATCCCACCAGAACTCGGAAACCTTGCCAATCTGGAATCCTTGGTCCTCAGCGGCTCCCTGACGGGAGAGATCCCAGCGGAGCTCGGAAAACTGGACAGACTGGAATCCTTGGACCTTGGCGACTCGCTAACCGGTAGCATCCCACCAGAACTCGGAAACTTGGCAAGCCTGGAGTACTTGGAGCTAGGACGGAACAGACTCACCGGATCGATCCCCGCAGCACTCGGCAACCTCCAAGCCCTGAAGGAACTACGGCTCGGCAGCAACCTGTTGACGGGGATACCGCCCGCGCTTGGTAAACTGGCGTCCCTTGAGGTACTAGAGCTATACGACAACTCCCTGACGGGCGTGATACCCGGTGAACTCGGCGACCTGCGCGCACTCAAGCTGCTATGGCTGAGGAACAACGAATTGACCGGCGAGATCCCGGGGGAACTCGGTAAACTGGCCAAGTTGGAGCGATTGCATCTGGACTGGAACAGGCTGATTGGCCCCATCCCGGCCGAACTCGGCAACCTCGACAATCTGAAACGACTGCACCTCGACCATAACCGTTTGACGGGAACGGTTCCGTCGGAATTGGGCAAGCTGCCCAACCTGACAAGATTGCAGCTGAACGAGAACTCTCTGACAGGAGGGATACCGCGCGAACTCGGCGGCCTGAACGAGCTTACGCGCCTCTGGCTGCGCGGCAACGAATTGACCGGTGAGATTCCTCCGGAACTGGGCAACTTGACCAACTTGAAGCAGTTGCACCTCGGAAGGAACCGGCTGACCGGTCCGATCCCCCCGGAGCTGGGCAACCTGACGGATCTGGAGGCGCTTTACCTTTACGAGAACGGTTTGACCGGAGGAGTCCCGCAGGAGCTGGCGAGCCTCACGAAACTGTGGGTGATGTCGTTCCGAAAAAACCCCGGACTCTCCGGGGCCTTTCCGAGCGGCTTCGTCTCGTTGCGTGAGCTCGTCCGATTCTATTCGGACGACACCGACCTGTGCGCGCCCCGAGACGCGGCCTTCCTGGCTTGGCTGAATTCCGTGCCCTCGCAGCGCGTCAAACTCTGCGGCCCGACCGATTTGAGTGTGTACCTGACACAGGCCATCCAATCGAACGAGTTTCCCGTTCCGTTGGTTGCTGGCAGGGAGGCGCTTCTCCGCGTGTTCGTCACGGCGCCGCGCCCCACCAGCGAGCGCATACCGGCTGTTCGCGCACGCTTCTTCTTGGGCGACTCGGAGATCCACGTGGCGGACATCGCCGCGAAGACGACCTCGATCCCGCCCGAGATCGATGAGGGTTCGCTTTCTCGGTCGTCCCAAGCCTTGATTCCGGGTTCGGCCGTCCAACCCGGGTTGGAGATGGTGGTCGAAATCGATCCGGCGGGCACGCTGGACCCGGCGCTGGGTGTGAGAAGCCGAATACCCGAGACCGGACGGATCGTGGTCAACGTGGCGGAGATGCCCCCCTTCTCCCTGACCGTGATTCCGTTCGTCTGGAGCGAAACATCGGATTCGTCGGTGGTTGCCTCGGCGTTGGGCATGGAGGCGGACCCGACTGGCCATGCTCTGCTGGAGCACACCACAGGCTTGCTGCCCATCGGCCATTTGGACGTGACGGCGCACGCTCCGGTCGTGACATCATCAAACAATGTTTCCACGCTTCTCGGCCAGACCGTCGCGATCCGGACCATCGAAGGCGGAAGCGGGAATTGGATTGGCTTGATTGCGCCGCCGGTGGAAGGGAGAGTAACGGGGGTGGCCACTCTGGGAGGCGGTTCGGAGAGTGCCTCGATAACCAGTTCCTCCACCATCGCTCACGAGCTGGGACACAACATGGGTCTCTTTCATGCGCCTTGCGGTGGCGCTTCGTGGGTGGATACGGCCTTTCCGCACGCCAACGGATCGATTGGCGCTTGGGGCTACGACTTCCGACGGCAGGTGTTGGTCGCGCCGGACACGCCCGACCTGATGTCTTACTGTAGACCCAGATGGATCAGCGATTACCACTTCGGGAACGCGCTCCGCCATCGCTTGGCCGAGCAGGCCAACACCGGGGCTTCGAGATCCGCCGCAATTCGATCCCTCTTGCTTTGGGGGGGCGTCGGCGAGGATGGAATTCCGTACTTGGAACCGGCTTTCGTCATGGATGCGCCGCCTACGCTGCCCCGTAGCGGCGGAGCCTACCGGCTGGCCGGACGTGACGCCAGCGGCTCCGAACTGTTTTCGATTCAGTTCGAGATGCAGGAAGTGGCCGATGCCAACGGGAAGAAGTTGTTCGCCTTCACGGTTCCCGTCGAAACGGATTGGTCCGTGGATCTTGCGGACATCACGCTGTCGGGGCCGGAAGGATCTGCTTCTCTTGACCGCGACACCGACCGTCCGATGACGATCCTGCGCAGCCTCTCGAATGGGCAGGTCAGGGGCATACTAAGAAACGTCTCTCCGGCGGCGGGAGTGCAAGCGGATGCTGGAGGCTCCGGACTCGACTTGCTGTTTAGCCGCGGGATGCCGGACGTAGCTTCTTGGAGGCGGTAGCATGGACGGCTTTGGTGAGAATCGGAAGCGACTCACCGTCCGTGAGGTCGATGTTCACGAGGCCGGAGAGCTGGCCCGCGACGGCCCGGTCGATACTGTTCCGGGCGATGCCCGGAGCGGCGTTTCGGAGGTGTCCGCTGGGGCTGGCTGGAGACCATTAGTGGCCGTCAGCCAGCCGACGCGACGTTGAACGTCGCGGTCTGGCAAGGTGGCTCTGCCCCCTTAGACCCCCCCTGCTTCCGCGCCCCCCCCCGTGCCGCGGTGGAAAGCGTGTACCGCCTTCTGGACCCCCCTTCATCCCTCCAGTCGCGGCCGTGGCTATTCGGTGGTGGGCGAGCCGAGAAAGCGGTTCGCTCCGACATGTGGCCTCGCTTCGCCGGACGAACACGACATAGGCTGGGGGCCGGTCATCGCTGGAAGACCATCTCGTAACCGTACTCGCAATCTCGTGCAATACGCAGCTGCCGTTCCTCGATGACCGCGAGATCGGAGCAACCACCGCCATCGTAGTGGAGGGTTAGGTTGCTGCCCGTCTGCGACCAAGTGCCGGTGCTGCCAATCGTTACGCCGATCCCGGTGGCCGTATCGTGGGCACTGATGTTGAAAGAAAAAGTGTTGCCGGATCGGATGTTCATAACGGACGAAGTAATCGTCACCGATACCCCTTCAAGCGTGACCACCACAGGCAGCCGAACCGCGTTGATCGTGATGAGGTTGTACGACCCCACCGCGTTTGGTGGGGGCGGCGGGGACGGGGGTGGTGAGGGCGCAACCGTGTCCCCGCCGCAGGCGACGAGAACCAAAGCAACGGCGACCGTCAATCGGCTCATCGTCTTCCAATCCCTTCTGGCTGCTGAGCGAGCCACGCTTGTCCGTCCGATCCGGCCCGGCCCACTGCCGAACCGGACATTTTCCGTGCCGATTGACACAGCGCTCGAACCTTGACGTTTTCGATCCCGATAACCGGGACATTTTCCGTGCCGATTGACACTTCCTAGCGAATGGCTGTGGAGCCCGCAAGAACGCTTTGTCGCCGATCACATCCTCGTTTTAGGCATTGCGGTCCTAGGGGAGCGGTGCGGTGAGGCAGCCATCGGGGCGAACCGCCATCCGTGATCCTTGCACGCATCAGCGCGTGATCTCTGGGGGATCGAAGGGGCGGAGCCCCTCGCCAGCCCGGTGTCCTACACGGGGTACTCTGGCTTGACCACCGAAGCATGGGCCAAGCCAGCGAGAACGCCGTCTCGCCGGCGGAGAAACCGGAGGGCCGCTTCGTAGCCCGACTGACTCAAAAAGCAACGGCTCGTCGGCGACCACGAGGGGCTACTCCGTCCCTGATCCGCCAGCGCCCTTGGCCACCCGGCTGCTGAAGTGAGTCGACGGCTTGAAGACCGGCACAACACGCGGCGGAACCGGCACCGCCTCGCCCGTTCTGGGGTTGCGGGCCACACGGGCCTTGCGGTGCCTCGCCTTGAAGGTGCCGAAGCCCCGAATCTCGATGTTGTCGCCGCCCACCAGCGCGTCCTTCACGGCGTCGAGGAAGGCGTCGACCACCAGCCCGCAGTCCCTCTTGGTGACCCGTGATCGAACCGCATCGGCGACCTGCTCAACGAGGTCGGCTTTCGTCATCCTGTTCTCCTATCCCGCAGTGTGGCCAAGTCCTCCGCCCCGTTATGATAGCTTGAGGAGGCGGCCACCGCGCCAACTCCGCATCGCCACGAGCCGAGCCGCGTCCTTCGGGGGGAGACCTTATCGGATGAGACAGGGTTTCACGGGGCGACGGAACGGGAACGGGGGATCGGCGCCAGTCAATGGGGGTGACGCTACCCGGCGCCGAAAGGGTGATTTCAGGGGTGATCGGCGGTTAGAATATACGGGTGTAACACCATGAGCCACATAGCTTTGTGACCTAAACGACCGTCCGAGCATCGCACCGTGATGGTCGCCGCGCGCGTCACGCCCGCCGAGCACGCCGCCTGGCGGGAGAAGGCCGCGGCGGCGGGCGTCTCTCCCTCCGTCCTGCTTCGCGAGGCGATGGCGCGGACGCATACGTGGACCGCGGCGGCGCGGGCCGTCGAGCGCGAGCGCACGCGCCAGATCGCGCGCATCGGGAACAACCTGAATCAGCTTGTACGCTGGGTGAACACCCACAGGACGGCGGCCGAGGCCGTCTCGGTGATCGCCCACCTCGTGTCCTTCGAGCACTCGCTGCTCCGTGTCGCCCGCATCGACGAGGACGGCGACGATGCTCGTTAAGTTCCTGCCCCACGGGAAGGGCTCGGCTAGGGCGGCGGTCAAGTACCTCGTCGGGGAGTTGGACGCCGAGGGACGCGAGCGCGAGGGCGTCGAAGTGTGGCGCGGCAATCCGGACATGGTGGCCGCCGTGGCCGACTCGCTCGACTTCGAGCGCAAATACAGGTCGGCCGTGATCGCGTGGGCACCGGAGGACCGGCCGACCGACGAACAGATCGAAGCCGTCCTCGACGAGTTCGAGAAGACCGCGTGGGCGGGGCTGGAGCCGGATCGCTACGCGTGGACGACAAGTTGCATGAAATCTGCAACTACTTGCACCCGATGAACTTGGA
>JAPPJO010000106.1 GCA_028820325.1 Gammaproteobacteria bacterium
GGGCCAGGCGGAAAAGGAAGCGTGGGTCCGGCAGCAGAATACCCGGTCCGTCCAGATGGCTACCTTCGCGACGGGTGGCGGGGGCGGAGCCTCCTCGATGGCGGGTGCCGCTGCCCGTACCATGACCCTGGCGGGGGCGAGCGACGACGTTGACGACTACGAATGGCCGGAGACGCTGCCGGCCTTCACGGGGAGCATCCTGATCGACCCGGAGGGCCGTGCGTGGCTGCGCCGCCACCAGCCCGTCGGCGCGCCGTTCCTGTACGACATCTTCACGCCCGACGCCGAGCACGCCGGCACCGTGGAGATCGCCGAAGGGCATACCGTCATGGGGTTCGGCGACGGCGTCGTCTACGCGACCTTCAGGGACGAGGTCGACCTGGTGTACATCGCGCGGTATCGCCTGCCGGAGATGTAGCACCGGCGATCCCGTTACATTCGCCGGGTCCGTCCCGCAGGCACTTTCCCGTCCCCCAACCCGACGCCGACATGTCCGACCCGACCTTCCTTGCGGAGCTGATCTCCCGGCGCCGCTCCATAAAACAGTTCACCGGGCGCGAACCCACCTGCGCGGAAGTCGAAGGGCTTCTCGAGTTGGTCGCGCAGGCGCCCAACCATCGGATGACCCAGCCGTGGCGCTTCTACGTGCTGGGTCCGGCCGCCCGGCGCGCCTACGGGGCGGCGCTGGGGGCGCGCAAGGCCAAGCGGGTCGCCGACCCGGACGCGGCCCGGGAGGTCGTCGAAAGCGTGGCCGCCCGCCACGAGGCGCTGCCCGCCATGATCGCGGTGGCAGTGGTGGTGCACGACAACCCGGAGATCCGGGAAGAAGACTACGCCGCGACCTGGATGGGCATCCAGAACCTGGCGCTGGCCGCCGAGGCGGCGGGGCTGGGCACGCACATCAAGACCGGCGCGGTCATGGACGATCCCCGCTCCCGGGCGGCGGTCGGCGTCCCCGACGGGGAGCGCATCGTGGCCATCGTCAACCTGGGCGAACCGGCGGCCGTGCCGGACCCGAAGCCCCGCGTGCCGGCCCGCGACCTGACGACCTGGGTGGACTGATCGGCCGACTGCAGTCCTGACAATTCCCTTGCACCCGGGTCGTTGAGCGGAGCCGCCCGCCCGATACCTTCAAGGGTATGGCAAGGCATCGCACGACGACCCGTCCGCGCTGGACGGTCACGCTCATTCTCCTCGGCCTCACGGGGCTCCTGACCGCCGTTCTCGGCTATGAGGCCTGGGACGCCAGTCGCTCAAGCGTGCAACTGGCCGAGGAGATCGTTCGGGACCAGGCCCTGTTCGCCGCCTCCAACTTCGCTCTCGAGGCGCGTGGCGAGGTGACCTTCGAACTGCTCGAGGAGGGCATCGAGGTCATCGCGTGGAGCGCGGGGCGCCGTGGCGACCGTCCGCTCACTCCGGACCGTCTGCGCGAGGCGGCGAGAAGTCAGCGATGGGACGCGCTGGATCAGGCATCGCTCTTCTTCCGTCTCGACCCCGAAGAGGGCGAGCTCTCGGCCGCGGGAGAGGCGGATTCCGCCCAGGCGGCCTGGGCCGTGGGCGCGGCGCGGGAGCACAGCCGGCGAAACCCGGATGATTTCGAGGTGCGGACGCTGTTCACCCCGGAGGGACACAGCGCGCTCGTTCACAAGCTCACGTATGAGGGCCGGGGGCGATACGCGCTGGAGGGAATGGTCCTGTCGCGGGAGGCGTTCGCGCCCGCGTTTGGGCGCGCGTTCACGGAGGAGCCCCTGCTGCCGGAGACCTTCACGGGCGGGCGGGCCAACGGGGACATCTTCGTGGCACGCGTCCGCGATCCTTACGGCGACATCATCTACGAATCGTCCGCCGATGCGACTTCGGGAACCTCGGTAGAGTACGACCTCGACGAGAGTCTCGGCGGGATGGTGCTGGAACTCGGCGTGCGGCCCGAGGCCGTCGATCGGATGGTGAGCGGTGGCGTCCCGGGGTCGCGCATGCCCTACATCGTCGCGCTCTTCCTGCTGACTGCCGGTCTTCTGTTCACGGCGGTGTGGCAACTCCGCCGCGAGGCGGAACTGGCCGATCTGCGCGAGGACTTCGTATCCAGCGTCTCGCATCAGCTTCGCACCCCCCTGACGCAGATCAGGATGTTCGGAGAGACCCTGATGCTGGGACGGGTGAGGAACGAGGCGGAGCGGTCGCGGGCGACCGAGATCATCGTCGACGAGTCGAACCGGCTGACCCACCAGGTCGAGAACGTGCTGCTCTTTTCGCGGGGCGAGCGGGACGCGCTCAACCTGAACCTCGTCGCCGAGGACGTGGGCGCTCTCGTGGAGAGCGTGGCCGAGAGCTTCGAGCCGCTCGCGCGGGCCGCGGACGCCGGCATCGAGCGACGCATCGAAACCGGCATCGCCTGCACGATGGACGTCGAAGCGACACGCCAGGCCGTGCTCAACGTGCTCGACAACGCGGTCAAGTACGGACCCGCGGACCAGACGATCGAGATCGGCGTGCGGGGTACGCCCGGGGAGCAGAATGGCTTCGCGACGATCTGGGTGGAAGACGAGGGGCCGGGCGTACCCCCGGGGCAGCGCGGCCGGGTGTGGGACGCCTACGTGCGCCTCGACCGTGACCGCGCCTCGGCGGCCGCGGGCTCCGGGATCGGCCTGGCGGTGGTTCGGAGGGTGATCGAGGCCCAGGGAGGACGGGTGCGCGTCGAGACAGGCGACAGAGGCCCGGGGTCCGGTGCCCGGTTCATCATCGAGTTGCCGCTGGCCGGCGCGCCGCGGGAGGCGTGACGTGGCCCGGATCCTGATCGTGGAGGACAACGCCCGGCTGGCCTACGGTCTTCGGAACAACCTAGAGATCGACGGTCATGCGGTCGAGGTGGCGGAGGACGGCGCGCAGGGCCTGGAGGCAGTGGTTTCAGGGGAACCCGACCTCGTCATCCTGGACCTCATGCTGCCCGGAATGAACGGCTACCAGGTGCTCAAGTCCCTCCGCGACAAGGGCATCGAAGTCCCCGTGCTGATCCTGACCGCCAGGGGCGAGGAGGCGGACAAGGTGATGGGGTTTCGCCTGGGAGCGGACGACTACGTCACCAAGCCCTTCGGAGTGCTGGAGCTCCTCGCGCGGGTCTCCGCGATCCTGCGAAGAGCGGGACAGGACGGACAGCCGAAGGCGGTGGAGACGTTCGGCGACGTCGAGATTCGCCCCGAGCAGCGAGTGGTCCTGCGTGACGGCCGGGAGGTGCGGCTCACGCCCAAGGAGTTCGACCTGCTGGTGGCGCTGGTGCGCCGCCGCGGCGCGGTGGCGACCCGGGTCGCGCTCATGAAGGAGGTCTGGGGTCACCGGGCCGCCATCCTGAGCCGAACCGTCGACACGCACATCGCGGAGCTTCGCCGAAAGCTTGAGCAGGATCCGGGGGCGCCCCGTCACATCCTGACGGTTCATCGATCCGGATACCGGCTGCGAAGTTCGCGGAGTCCTACTGACATCTCTCTGACATCTACTGACATTTGACTGACAACTTACAAGCCTGGAGGTACAGCATGAAGCACGACGACGATTCGGTGGGACGGATACTGACGCGGCGCGAGGCGCTGGCCGCCCTCGGTGTGGGCGGTGGGGCGCTGGCCGTCGGCCGGTGGGCGCTTCGGGCGGGCACGGACGTGGGCTCCATTGCGCAGGGGCACCAGATCGCCGGCACTCTCCCGGCCTGTGTGGTGCGTCCGGAACAGACCGAGGGGCCGTTCTTCGTCGACACTCAGCTCGAGCGCGCCGACATCCGGTCCGATCCCGCGACCGGCGGGGTGAGCGAGGGCGCACCGCTAACGCTCAGGTTCAACGTGTCGCAGATCTCGGCTGGCGCCTGCTCGGTGCTGGCCGGTGCGATGGTCGACGTCTGGCAGTGCGACGCCGAGGGCGTGTACTGGGGCGTCGAGGACGACGATGCTCCTCCCGGAGCGAGGGAACGGCAGTTCCTGCGAGGTTTCCAGCGCACGGACGAAAACGGCGTGGCGCGGTTCACCACGATCTTTCCGGGCTGGTACCGCGGCCGGGCGGTCCACGTGCACTTCAAGGTGCGCACCGACGTGGCCGGGCGGCCGTACGAGTTCACGTCGCAGCTCTACTTCGACGAGGCACTCATCGACCAGGTGCATGCCCGAGCGCCCTATGCGGCGCGGGGGCGGCGCCAGACGACCAACGCGGACGACGGCATCTTCCGCGACGACGGTGAGAGCCTGATGGTCCAGGTGAGCGAGACGGGCGCCGGATACGCCGCAGCCTTCGACATCGGGCTCGATCTCACCGATGCCGAGGCCGGTCGCCCCGATGGCGGCAGAGGCAGGCGCCGGAGACCCGTGCGCATCTGACAACCACAGGGTCCGGGCGCGAGGGATGGCACGGGCGGGGAGGTGGAGGGTGGACGCTCGAAGACAATTCGACGGGATGGGGAGGTGCCCCTCGTGGCCGGGCCGACCACGACACGGCTCTCGGTGGCTCTTCACCGCGGGGCTGTTGCTGGCTGTGGCTGCCGCATCGCTGATTCCCTCGCGGGGAAGCGCGCAGGAGGAGATGCCCGACGCGGGTCAGGATGATTCGCTCCTGCGGGTCTTTCTGGATTGCGAGCGACGGATGTGCGACTTCGATCACTTTCGCCGCGAGGTCTCGTTCGTGAACTACGTGCGGGACCGGACCGATGCGGATCTGCATGTCCTGGTTACTTCGCAGGAGACCGCGGCCGGCGGGGAAGCCTACGAGATGTACTTCATGGGGCTCGAGGAGCGGGCCGGACAGCAGGACACGCTCTATTTCGTCTCGCAGGAGAGTGACTCGGACGAAGAGGAGAGAGCCGGTCTGACGCAGATATTCACGATCGGCCTCGTCCGGTATGCGGCGTCCACTTCCGCCGGCCCCCTGCTCGACATCCGCTACGAGGCGCCCGAGCAGGTGCAGCAGCAGGCCTCCGCCGAGACGGATCCGTGGAACCTGTGGGTGTTCAGCATTCGGGCCGGCGCGGAGCTCGAGGGCGAGAGCCGCGAGAGTTCGCAGGCGTTCGACGGGTCGCTCTGGGCCAGCCGCACGACCGAGGACCTCAAGATCGACATCAGTTCGTACGCCGAATACGAGGAGGAAAGGTTCGAGCTGAACGACGAAGAGGTGCTTGTGAGCACCTCGCGCAACATCAACCACGAAGGCCTCGTCGTGTGGAGCCTCGGGCCGCACTGGTCCGCCGGCGTGCGCGCGTCGGCTCTCACGTCGACCAGGGTCAACCAGGACCTGGCGATTCGCGCGGCTCCCGCGCTGCAATACAGCATCTTCCCCTACGCCGAGTCGACCCGGAGACAGATCACGTTCCTGTACTCGCTGGGATTGGCGTCCTTCGACTACGAGGAGGTGACCCTCTTCGACAAGACGAAGGAGAGCCACGCGGAGCAGCGCATGGAGGTTTCGGCCGAATTCCAGCAGCCCTGGGGAGACATCAACAGCGGGCTCGAGGCTTCCATGTTCCTCCACGACCCTTCGCTGCACCGCATCGATCTGTACGCGCGCATCGAGTACCGCATCGTCCGAGGTCTGAACCTGGACCTGGAGGGAAGCGTGGCCCGGGTAAAGGACCAGATCTACCTGAGCCGGGAGGGTATTCCCGACGAGGAAATCCTCCTGGAGCGTCGCCAGCTGGGAACCGATTTCGAGTACGAACTGGAACTCGGCTTCAGCTTCACGTTCGGTTCCGTCTTCAACAACGTGGTGAACCCGCGAATGGGGTCGAACCGGGGCGGCAGATTCTTCTAGGTGATCCGATACCTGGGTTCAGACGAGCCTACCGCCGCACCGGCCTCCCCGCCCGCGTGCCCAGGTACTCGCCACCCTCGATGGTGAGTACGCCGTTCACGAACACGTACTCGATGCCGCCGGAGGGCACCGCCGCGTTGGTGTAGTCCCCGCGGTCGATGATCGTCTCGGGGTCGAAAACGGTGACGTCGGCGTCGGCCCCCACCCGGATGCGCCCCTTGTTCGCCATCATGGGCACGTACGCTTCCAGTCGGCGCGCCGGCTCGATGGTCATCTTGCGGAGCGCTTCCATAAGGGTCAGGACGCCGTCCTCGCGCACGTACTTGCCGAGCACCTTGGAGAACGAGCCGGTCGAGCGCGGATGGCTCACCTGCGCGCCCCCGTCGCTCGCCACCATGGTGAGGGGGCTGGCCACCGCGGTGAGCGTCATCTCCTCGGTGCGCACGTGGCTGATCACGCTGCCCCCCTGCTCCCGGTAGCGGCCGAAGCTCTCGCGGGTCAGGCGCTCGCCGGTTGCGCCCCACTGGAAGACGCCGAAGCGCTCGTCCTCCCATTCCTCCCAGTTGTCGTAGAGGGCCGACTCGATGCGGCTCTGGCTGGCCCCGTAGGGATAGGCCTCGGTGGTGACGTCTCGCCCGGCGTCGACGGCCTCCTGCACCACAGCCAGGAACTCCGCGGTGGCGGCGCCGCCGGTGGAGTTGGCGTGCACGATATGGAGCGGCGCTCCGGCCTGCTCGGCCAGGTCGATGACGTACTGGGCGCCGTCGGGCCATCCGTAGGTGTGCACGTGCGCGGACGCCCCCACCTCGCCCGCGACGGACATCGCGGCGAGGAGTTCCCCGTCGGTGGCAGCCGGCGTGTACGGGAAGCCGAATCCCACCGCCGGCGCGCCCTGGTCCAGTCCCTCGCGGATGCGGCGCGCGATCTCGTCGATCTGCTCGGGCGTGGCAAGGTCGTCCTTGCCGGCGTCCGCGGGCAGGAAGTCGCCCGTGTCGCCCATCACGCGCATGCGCACCGGGATGTGGCCGATGCTGGCGCCGTAGTTCACGGGCTGGCCGCCCTCGCGATCGGCGTAGAACGCGACGACGTCGCCGGTGCCGACCTCGAGTTCCAGTCCCGTGGTCACCCCGTCGTGAGCCATGAAGCGGTAGGTCTCGTCGGTCTGGCCGTGCTGGTGCAGGTCGACGAAGCCGGGGGCAACCACCAGGCCCGAGGCGTCGATTACCCGGGTGCCGGTCAACGTCTCCTCCGAGACCGCCTCGATGCGGTCGCCCGTGATGCCGACGTTGAGCGTCGCGTC
>JAPPJO010000115.1:0-119 GCA_028820325.1 Gammaproteobacteria bacterium
TCGTCCCGTCGGAGTCGCGGCTGCCCGTGCCGTCCAGGTCCACCCGGTCGCCCTCCTCCACCGTCTGGTCCCGCCCCGCGTCCGCGTCCGGCTTTTTGTTCGGGGGCGTCACCGTGATG
>JAPPJO010000115.1:219-7068 GCA_028820325.1 Gammaproteobacteria bacterium
ACTGCTGCCCGTGCCGTCCAGGTCCACCCGGTCGCCCTCCTCCACCGCCTGGTCCCGCCCCGCGTCCGCGTCCGGCTTTTTGTTCGGGGGCGTCACCGTGATGGTCACGTTGTCGGAGTCCGTCGCGCCGCCGTCATCCGTCACCGTCAGGGTGAACGTGTACGACTTGGTCGCGCCCTCGGTCGGTGCGATGAAGTACGGCGTCGAGGTGTCGCCGTCCGTCAGCGCCACCGGACCCGTCCACTCCCATTTCGCGATGGTCCCGTCGGAGTCACTGCTGCCCGTGCCGTCCAGGTCCACCCGGTCGCCCTCCTCCACCGCCTGGTCCGACCCCGCGTCCGCGTCCGGCCGCACGTTCGGCTGCTTGACGTTGACGCTCACGTCGATGCTCGCCTGAGCCCCGCATTCGTCGTGCACCGTCACTTCCAGCTCGTACAATCCCGGATCCACGGCCGCCGTGGTCGAGATCTGCGCCGTCAGGGAGTTGATCGTGAACTTGTTCTCGCCCCCGTCGTCGAGTTCGTAGTACGGGATGCCGCCTGTCGTGTTGGCAGCCACCGTGCCGATCACAGTGTCGGCGGGCAAGGGCTTGGGGAACTCGAAAATGGTCTGCACGTTGGGCGGAAACGCGACGCTGCACTCGATGAACGCGGACTGCGGTTTCGCATCGACCTTGAAGGCGCCTTCGGTCCCCGCCCGCGCTGCGTCGACGGCCAGACCCAGTGAAACGTAGAAGACCTCGACGGCCTCCGTGTTGTCGTCCTTAAGCGTCTCCACGCTGATCGGCTTCGACGTCTCGCCCGGCTGAAACGTGACGACCTCGTCGGCCGCCTTGTAGTCCCGGCCCGCCAGGGCCGTACCGTCCTGCGTCCGCCAGCGCAGCGAGATCCGATCCGCCACGGGCATCGACATGAGCACCGAAGAGTTCCACGTCGATCCTTCCCCGATGGTGTCCGGCACCGCCGCAAGCTCGACGGTCACCGTTCCGTTGTCCGCGATGGTCGCTGTGGCCGCCGTCTGATCCACGAGCACCGTCCCGGGCCCGGTCGCGCCGGTCAGCGCGAGCACCACCGTCTCGCCCTTGTCGAGGATGCCGTCCTTGAGTGCTTCGAGCGCGATCCGGGCGGTGTTCTCGCCCTGGGACACCGTCGCCTCGCCCGACAGCGCCGTGTAGTCCTCGCCTGCCACCGCCGTGCCGGAGACCGAGTATCGAACCGTCACGGCCCCGGCGGCGGTGCCCCCCGCCACCGACACCTCGAAGTGGCCGGTCGCGCCTTCGGCCACCGTGCCGCCCTCGGGCGCGGAAAGCGTCACCCGGAGCGTGTCGGACGCCGCCGAGGAATCGGAGAATGCATGGACCCCGACCGGCGAGGCGGCGGCCAGCAGAAGGCCGAATGCCGCCGTAAGCAGGAATCGCGCCTTCATCGACCGCTGGAGCCGAGATTCCTCAACCGTCCGGGAACGAGGCTGCCGGGTGCGGGAGCGGGTCGGAAGTAGTGACTTGCGGATGGTCATTGCGCAAAGGGATCCTTGAACAGGAGGGCGGGGGAAAGGGGGTGTGGCCCGACACGGCCTTGGGAAAAGCAGCAAGAAGGGTATCAGGAACCCCCGAACATGCAAGGGGCTCGGGGGGACTCGGGCACCACGCGCTAGGACTGACGGCTGCCGAGCGCGTCCGAAATGGCGGGCTTCCCGGTCAGGGCCGGATGACCCTCACCACCTTGCCGTCCGTGTCCACCACGACCACGGGGCCTTGAATCACGTCGTCGGCGAACAATTCCGCAAACGCGCCCTCCGCGTCCGCACCGCCGCCCCGAACATCGCCCTGCGCCGCCCCCGGCAGGGTGTACGGATCCGCCTTGCTCAGGTCCACTTCGTGGCCCAGATCGGCAAGCGCCTGTAGCGTGATGGCGCTAATCACGCTGCCGCCGCTGGGTGCCATGATGTCGCCGCGGATCACGCGTTTCCGCCAGTGGATGTTCCGTGTGGGTATCCTGTCTTCGGTCGGCACCTTGCCGCCCGTGTAGCTCTCGCCTCCCGCCGCATCGAATGCTGCCACCGCCCGCGGACCGATAAAGTGTCCGTCGCCGTCCCCGTGGCGGAAGAGCTCCAGCCAAGCCGACGGTCCGCTCAAGACCCAGTCTCCAAACCCCAACACATGCCCGATCTCGTGAAGCGCACTTCGATACAGCGTCTCTGTGCCTTCTCGGCTCTCCCTTGCATACCAAAGGGCAAAGTGGTTCCCGGCAATGAATTCATGCCCGGACTCCCGCCTGCCGCAGGTAATGGCGACTGCCGCGCTGCCTGAGAGGTGACTGACCAGCTTCAGGCGGATCAGCACATCGTCGACGACACCTACCAACCTCAGATTCGGAAGATCCACGTGACAGTAATCGGCCAAGGAACCCTGAACTGGCACGTCCGGCAGGTCGCCCACCACCGCTTCCATCCATCGGTCCGCCGCCCGCCGGATCGCCGCTTCCTCCTCAACCGTGAACCCCGGTTCGAAATAAAGTTCGATGTTGAACGCGTCGGGGTTCGGTGCCGGAACCACCCACGCTCGGAACCGGTGGGTCGCCATTAGACCCTCGGGGTCGGTAGCCTTCACCTCCACCAAAGTCGTATCCACCGACTGCGGGTCCAGCCACAGCACCCCGTCTTCGATCCGCGCGGCCACCACCCCGGAATCGATCATCTCCACGGTAAAAGCCAGCGAGTCGCCGTCGGGATCGTCGAAATAGTCGGCGAGCACCAAGTCGGCCAACGGACCCCCGGCCTGAAGCCGGTGAGCCGGAATCCGCGAACGCGCCACCGGACTCCGGTTTTCGGTTTCCGCGAACAGCACCAACTCCTCGCCCCGCACCACTCTCAGACCCTCATAGCCGTCCGCCCGCACTTCCGGTAGCGGTGGGAACCCGAGATGCACCGCACCGCCTTCCGAGTTGGCCGACACCTCGAAGGTGTTACTGACGGTGTCGCCGAGTAGCAGCGAGACGGCGTCGCGGGAGATCGATCCGCGCTGCGCCGACACCGGAACCGTGAAGGCGAAAGGAGCACCCGGGGATACCAGCAACGCCACCCGCGCCGGACCCGGCGCCAGCGGGTCGCCATCGGTCCGCACGAATTCCGGCCGGATGGGGAAGGGTGCCCCGGGGTTGCCTTGGAGGGTGACCCATTCGAGTCCAGACAGGCCCGCGAACAGACCCGGCGGTAGCTCATGAAGCTCGTTGTACTCAAGGCTAAGTTCCGTCAGCCGCGTTCCGGCGAAAACGCCTTTCGGCAGTTCGGCCAGATCGTTGCTGCTCAAGTCCAGTCTTACGAGTCTCTGCAACCCGTCGAAGATGCCCGGTGGAAGAGTCTTCAATCGGTTGTCATTCAAGTATAGGCGCTGGAGCGCCAGCGTTTTCAAAAACAAGCCCGACGGCAACTCCCTCAATCGGTTCCCCTCAAGATCTAGTCGATGGAGGTTCAGGGTTTCCGCAAACAGATCCACCGCTATTTCGGTCAGCCGGTTGTCCCCCACCCTAAGGTCGCCCAAGCTCGACAGGCCGGAGAACGTTCTATCCGGAAGGGAGGCCAGTTCGTTCCCCCGTATCGTCAAGAGTTCAAGGTTCGAAAGCCCCTCAAAGACATCTTCCGGCAGCTCCGACAGACGATTATGGGCGAGACGCAGGTTCTCCAAGCTCGTCAGGTCCCTAAAGATGTCCGGCGGGAGTCGTGTCAATTCATTCGACCCCAAATCCAAATACCTCAACGACAGATCCCTGAAGATGCCTTGGGGCAGCTTGTACAGCCGGTTATCCGAGAGACTCAAGCTTTCCAAGCGCTCCAGATTCGCAAGCAAGCGGGGCGGCAGTTCCCCCAGCTGGTTGCTGTTGAGCAAGACGCGCCGCAGCTCGGGCAAACCGTCGAAGATGTCCGGCGGCAACTCGGTCAGTCCGTTGTTGTCCAAATACAATTCTTCCAGCCGGACGAGACCGTCAAAGTCGCCGCTCTTTAGCCGCCCGATACTCTTCCCCCTTAGATCGAAAACGGCGATGGTTCGGAGCACTTCCGCAGTCACCTCCGAACACGCCGATACTTGGACGCCATAGAATTGAGCGTGCCTGACGATCTCCGCGCTCACCGCCGGAGTCCGGTTGCATGCCCCCTCGTCCGACACCGCTGTCGCCTCCAAACCCACCTCGAAACCCGCCGCGCTCACCGCCAGCCGCTCTGTGCCCGGCACCTGCCCTAGCGTCCACACGGTCGATGCCAAGCCCAGGCTGTCTGTCCCGACCGCTTCCGGATCGGCGCGGCCGCTCCCCGCCGCGGGCTCGAACCTCACGGTTGCGCCCCAGACCGGCCGCCCGAACTCGTCGTTGACGCGCACCTTGACGGTATCCGCCAGCGCGTGCCCCGCCAGCGCCCACTGGTCTTTTCCGGCAAGCACCTCCAACGACGCCGCGGCCTCGTCGGGGTCGAGCGCCGTCGCCTCGATCTCCACGCTGGCGCCTCCCTCCGCCGCGACCGCGCGCAGCGTCTGCCGCCCAGGGGTCGGTCCCAGCGTCCACACGATCTCCGCCACCCCCGCGCTGTCGCTGTTCGCCTCGGTCGGTTCGACGTGCCCGCTGCCCCGGGCCGGCTCGAACCGAACCGCCGCCTCCGGTACCGGCACGCCCCCGGCGTCCAGCAAGCGCACCCCGACCGGGTCAAGAAGCGGCTGGCCCGGAGTCGTGCGCTGCCCGCTCCCGATGGCCTCGATCACGGCCGCGGCCTGACGCACGCGGACCAGCGCATGGTCGGACGACTGGGGAGTCCAGGCCTGAACGCGTGCCTCGCCGTTGCCGCGCGCGGTCACCGTGCCTTTCGCGTTGACGGTGAAGACCGCCAGGTCCCGGCTGTTCCACTGGACCGCGCCGCCGCCCCGAACCGAGAACGTGAACTGGTGTCCGATGTGCGTCAGAGTGATGGAGTCCGGTACGATCTCAAGCGACGGCTCGGGCTCGACGACCGGATCCGAGTCGCACGATCCCATCGCCGCCAGGAGCAGCGTCACGGCCAAGCTCAATGCCCTCGCGCGACCTTTATGCTCTATGCGCAGGCGCGCGCGCGGGTCCGGCGGGTCTCGATCCGCTTCGGCTGTGGGGGTCTTCTTGGGCATCGTTCTTGGCGATCCGGGCGTGCCCGGAACGCGGGGAGTGCCGCGTTCCGGGACTGGCGACCAACTCAAGCGCCCGAAAGATGCCCGCTCCGATGCCCTTGGAGCAAACGGATCATTTCCCGGCGCGCCCCGATCCGGGTCGGCGCGTGCGCGCTACAGCCTTCTGGAGACCCAGACGGCGCGTCCGACGATGCGGATCTCCTCGGCGAGGCGTTCGTAGCTGTCGTACTCGGGGTTGAGCGACTTGAGCACGACCCTGGGCGGATCGGAGTGGGGAACGTGCTCGATCCGCTTGGCGACGAGCCCCATGCCGTCCCAGATGACGAAGATGCCGGGCGGAACCGGCACCTTGCGGCTCACGTCGATGAGGATGCGGTCGCCGCTCGACAGCACCGGCGCCATCGAGTCGCCGTCCACGGTGATCATTTGCAGATCCTCCGGCTTGGCCCGGAACTCGTGGCGGATGAGCGGATCGGCGAAGATCCACATGTCGCTCGTCTGCTCGAACTCCTCGTTCCACGCGCCCGGACCCGCCGAGGCGCGCACATCGATCTCGGGCACGGCGCTGTAGCCCCTCGGGGCCGCGTAGGGGCTCGCGCGCACAGGCGCCGGCTTCGGGTTGGGCGGTGCCCGGCGCCCGAAGCCCCGGCCGTGTTTGAGGAGGTCGGGGCTGCACCCCAGATGCTCCGCCAAGGCTTCTCGGTCGTCCTCGGACAGCACCTTGGGCGTGCCCCGGTGGACGAACTGGTGCAGGTACGCGGCGTTGCGCTCGATGGCGATCGACGCGGTGCGCAGGTTGGTGTCGCTGTCGGCCACCATCCCGAGCAGCCTCCGGCGCACTGGGTCCAGTTGAGCGCCTTCCTTCTTTCTTCGTCCCATAAGTCGGAAATTACCTACTGTCCGCCGCGAACGCAACGGGACTCCTCCACCCGGCGCTTGGCTGCGCGGCAGTAGCCGCTACGGAAGGCGCGCACTCGCGCGGAAACCCGCCGGCGTTCGACTCCGTCGATTCTGACACTTCCAGAGCCCTCGCCTCATCCGACCCGCAACGTCTTGATCCGGGCTCTCCGAGGGGAGGTACAGGGGCGTTTTCCGCCCCGCTGGCGGCGGGCGCCGAAATCCCGATTCCGTAACTCGTTGAACGTCAACGAGGTGGGAAGTATCCGATTTCCTACCATCTTGCATGACTTGACAATATCCTATTTCGTGGTCGCGCAATGGAGAACCTGACGAGGTGGTTCGAGCGGCGCATTTCGGCGTTCATTCGGGACACGGCGATGTCGCCGTCCGAGTTCGGACAGCGCGCGGTCGGCGACCGGAGCTTCTGGGGCGACCTGAGGCGGGGCCGTTCGCCGCGGCTGGCGACGGTGGACCGGGCTCTGGCGTTCATGGCGGACTGGGAGCGCGCCAACGGACGGGACCGTTCTTCGGGTGATCCATCGGTCGAGCCGGGACGGAGTCGTTCCGGCGGCAACGGAAACCGGGAGACCAGGGAGAAGAAGACATGAGAACGTTGCTGACGACGATGCGGGGAGCTGCGTGGGCCGTGCTGCTGATGCTGACGCCCGGTGCGCTCCACGCGCAGGGCACGAGTCCGTGGGTGGACGCGGTGAACGAGCTACAGACGCAGTTCACGGGACCGATCGCGCGGGGGCTGTCGCTGATCGCGATCGTGGTGGGCGGGCTGATGTTCGCGTTCGGCGAGG
>JAPPJO010000086.1:0-6313 GCA_028820325.1 Gammaproteobacteria bacterium
TCGTCCTCCCGTACTCCTTCCATCTCCGGACGACCGCCACCACCTCGATCTTGAGACCCAGGTCCCAGAGCGCCTTCCAGAGATCGCCGTGCTTCGCGCCCCACGAGCGGATCGCCGTCGCGGTCTCGTAACCCGGTTCGGCGTAGACGAAGACCGCGCGCTCCGTGTCCAGCGCGATGGGCAGCCCGAGCGGGAAGAAGCGCCGGAGACCCCCGAGCGCGCCCCTGTAGACCCGTTGGGGAAGAAGCTCCCGCTCGATCCCGAGCGCCTCGAAGGCGGCCACCCGGTCGGCTTCGGTGGGCAGCCACGGAAGGCGGGGATGTTCGAGCACGTAGTCGAGCCCGAGCAGGCGACGCATCGTCACCTCCGGCGACGTGATCCTCCGGCGGCGGCGGTCCCCCAAGCCGAGCGCCTTGTAGATCGGGCGACCGTGGATCCGGCAGATCCGCCCGATGCCCTTGATGCCGGGCGGCTTCTCCTCGATGGCCACGCCCTGGGCGACAAGCTTGCGAACGGCGCGGCCCACCTTTTCATGGTGGCACCCGAGGAAGCTCGTCCACTGCACGCGGGTGAACACGCCGCCGTGGCAGCAGGCGAGCGCGATCCATTCGGCGCGCCGTCCCTTCCAGCCCAAGGGCTCCAGCGCCCTCGCATGTTCCTTCTGCTGGACGACCCGTACGCTCTCCGCGGGGCTGAACTGCCGATCCGGTGTATCCATGCCCGAAACGGTGACCAGTCTTGCGCGGACAAGTCAACCTGTCGGGAGCGGCTCGGACTCCGAGACTGTCCCAGTGTCCGGTACTGCCCGGGGGGCATTCCCGGCTGCCGCCAGGGCACCGGCCCGGTCCGGGGCAGCGTCTCGCCTATTCTCGACGGACACCGGGAACATCGGAGTCCGCGGCTTGTTTGCCCGAGCAGCCGGAGGTCGGGCATCTTTGAACACGAGGATGGTGATTGACGCCCGACATGGAAGGACGACACGAACGAGAATGCCCGCAGCCGACGCGACCCGAGATCTGACGGACAATCCTCTGCCTCCGCGCGCCGTAGGTAGCGCGAGACCGGTGGGTTTGATGGCGGTGGCGGCCGCCGCACTGTTCCTGGCGGTGCTGGGGTCGTGCGATTCCGATCCCGTGGTCGAACCGGTGCCGTCGCTTCAGATCGTGCCGGACTCCTTGACCCTTACTCACATCGGACACCAGTTCGCGTTCTCGATTCGGGGCGGCGGCGGGCCGGAATCAGGCGCGGTGCGCTGGAGCAGCCGGGACACGACGGTGTTCGTGGTGGACGCGGACGGGACGGTGACGGCGCGCGGCAACGGCACGGCGGGGCTGCTGGCGGAGCGGGGCAGGCAGTGGAGCCAAGCGCTTGTGCGCGTGCAGCAGGCCGCAGCGGCCTTGGAGACGGTCGGGGACGGGCAGGAGGCGGTCGTCGGGACACCGCTCTGGCGGCCGGTGGGGGTGCGGCTTCTGGATGCTGGCGGCACGCCGGTTTCGGCGGCGAAAACGGTGCGGTTCGACGCATCGGTCCACGGCGGCAAGGCGAGCCCGGCGGAGGTGCTTAGCGACAGCGCGGGAATGGCGTGGACGGAGTGGACGCTGGGCGGGACGCTGGGCGCCCAGACGCTTGTCGCGTCGGTAGCCGGAGGCGCGCGGGCGGAGATCAAGGCGCTGGCGCTGCCGGACGAGGGCGTCTGCGCGCGGACGCCCGAAGTGGCCGATGAGTTGGTGAGGCGGGCGGGGGCGGCGGACTGTGCGGGGGTGACGGAGGAGCACCTTGCGGTGATCGGCAATCTGGATCTGGGCAGCCGGGGCATTGCGACCCTGCGGAGCGGCGACTTCGCGGGCTTGTCGAATCTGGAGGTGCTCAGTTTGTCACGGAATCAACTGACGGCGCTACCGCCCGACATTTTCACGGGGCTCGGCAGCCTGAGGTCAGTGTGGCTGATCTTCAATCACCTGGCGGCGTTGCCGCCCGACATCTTCGCGGGCTTGGCGAACCTTGAGAGGTTGCGGCTGCACTACAATCAGTTGGCTTCATTGCCGCCGAGCATCTTTGCGGATCTGCCTCGACTGGACAATGTGGATTTGAGCAACAACGAACTCAGGGCGTTGCCGCCGGGCATCTTCGCGGGCATGACGCAGTTGCGCGAGGTACGGCTGGGCAACAACGAACTGACGACGCTGCCCCTGGGGATCTTCGAGGATCTGGCTGCGCTGGAGGTTCTTGCCCTGGACTACAACCGGCTGTCGGATCTCCAGCCGGAAACCTTCGCGGGTCTGGTGAACCTGCAACACCTGAGGCTGTACGGTTCGGTCGCTCACAACAAGCTGGGCGAGCTGCCGCCGGGCATCTTCGATAGCCTGTCGCAACTGCGGAGCCTAGATCTGCGCGACACCCACCTGTCGTCCCTGCGACTGGGCGTCTTCGACCATCTTGAGCGGCTGGAGGTCTTGGATATTTCCAGCAACCCGCTGTTCGACCTGCCGCCCGCTGTGTTCGACCGGCTGGGGGCTCTGAGGGAGCTGCACATCCGCGGCATCCGCGTGTCCCGGCTCAGGCCTGGGGTGCTTGCCGCGCTACGGAGGCTTGAGTACCTGGATGTGGCGGGCAACCGCCTCGAAGCTCTGCCTTCCGGCACCTTCGCGGGCATGGATCGATTCGAGCGGTTCCAAGGCGTTAACAACCCCGGCGCGCCGTTCCCGGTCGCGGTGGAGTTCGCGCGAACGGATGCGGCCGACACGCTGGCGCCCGGCCCGGCGCGGGTGGTGATGAGGGTGCCGGACGGGGCTCCGTTCGGCTTCCGCATCCCGGTCTCGGTTCAGGGCGGCAGGGCATCCCGAACGTGGTTCGAGGTGGCGGTCGGCGACACGGCGAGCACGCCGCTGGTGGTCGGGCCACCGTCCGGTGGCGCGGGAGCGGTGCACGTCAGCTTCGGCCAGCCGCCGGGGCTGCCCCCGCGCTACGACGGCCTTGAGGTGGTGCCGGGCGCGCAGATGGTCCTGTTCGCCGAGTCGGACAACCGCTCGCCGGTATACCGCGAGTCGGCTCCGGCGTATTGGCTTCAGGCTGGCGGTGCGTCCGAGCCGTTGCCGCTCGGTCCCTACTTCTCCGATCCCGACGGCGACTCGCTGTCCTACGCGGTCGAGACGAGCGACGGAACGGTAATCGAGGGACGGATCGAAGGCGAAGTGCTGTGGATGGAGCCCCGGGGCGAGGGCGAAGCGGCACTCGTGGTTACGGCGACCGATCCGGCCGGTTTGGCGGCACGCCAGTCTTTGGCGGTGCAGGTGGCGCCAGCCGTCGACCCGGACCGGTTCAACATCGACCTGATCTTCGAGCCTGGGTTCACCGACGAGCAGAAGGCGGCGATGCGTCGGGCGGCGGACCGCTGGGAGGAGGTGGTGGTCGGCGACCTCCCGGATGTGCCTATCGACGGGTACATGGACACGCATGGCGAACACGGTCCCCGCATGGCCGGCGTCGTCGACGATCTTCTGGTGCATACGGTGTGGGCACCCGGTAATTCGATTACCCACGCTTGGGCGGCGGGCGAGCGCGAAGAATCCGGGCTGCCTTTCTATGGCGGAGCCAGCTACAGAACTCTCGCCGCACAGTGGAGTCTGGACCTGTTTCGCGAGGTCGGCCAGCATGAGATGGGGCACGTCCTGGGGCTGCTCGGACCCGGATGGGGATTCAGAAGGGAGATCGGATCCCCGCCCGAGTGGTACTTCACCGGCCCACTGGCGGTCGAGGCGTTCGACGCGGCCGGGGGTTCGGCCTACAACGGTCCGAAGATCCCGATGGACGAATACGGCGTCCATTGGCGGCGCAACGTGTTCGGCGAGGAGATCATGTCGTCGAACGCTGACGTGATCAGCGCGATCACGCTTCAGGCGCTCGCGGACATCGGGTACGAGGTGGACCTGACGAAGGCGGACGAGTACAGGTTGCCCGGAACGGGGGGCGCGGCGGGCGACGCGGCTTCGGACGGGCCGGAGAGGAACGCGTTCGAACTGACCGACGCCATCCTCCGGCTGCCGGTGGTCGTCGTGGACGAGAACGGCAAGGTGGTGCGGGTGATCCGCGACTGAATAGACAGCGCCAGTCGGTTCGCCGGATCCGTCCCGGCCGATTGCTGTCGCGATCCTGCGCGCGTCCCGATTCGGATGATCCGGGCTGGGCTTGTGCTTTCGCGCCTTCCCCTTACCTTCCGTCGTTCTCGCGCCGCCGGAGCGTCCGGCGGCCCACGCCAGCCTCCGACCCTCCCCCCACAGGACGCACCGACCGATGCGCCTTTCCCCCACTCTTTCCGCCCTGCCACCCGTGCGCCCTGGCGGTGCCGCCAACCCCCTCTTCCCGCGCGCTGTGGTCCGGTCGCTTGCGGTTGTCCCGCTCGCCGCCCTCGCGCTCGCGGGGGCCACCAGTCCGGCCGCCGCCTCTCCTCCCGCCACCGGAGCATCCGCTGTTGCCGACACGCTGCGCGTGACGCTTGCCGCGCCGGAGGGCGGCTCGGTGGCCGAGGGCTCGGAGGGCAGCTTCGACGTCTCCGTTGCTGGCAGCACCGCGGACGGAGCGGTGACGGTCCGATACTCGGTGTCAGGCACGGCCACGGCGGGCACGGACTACCGGGCGCTGTCGGGCGAGGTCACGGTGGCCAAGGGACAGAACGGCGCGCGGATCGTGCTCTCCGCGCTCGACGACGACATCCTGGACCACGGCGAGACGGTGGTGCTGGCGCTCACGGGTGCGAGCGGCGCGGCCACGGCGGTGGTGGACCCCGCCCCGGCCACGGCGACGATCGCCGACCACGGCACGGTGACGGTCGAGATCACCCCGATGAACGACACGCTGCCGGAGGGCGCGGCGTGGAACTCGATGGTGACGCTGTCCTCGGCGGTGGCCGAGCGGGTGTCGGTGGGCTGGCGCACCAGCGACGGCACTGCGTTGGCGGGCTCCGACTACGAAGGGATGAAAGGCAGCGTCGTCTTCGAGCCGGGCGAGCGCTCGAAGACGATCAGCGTGAGGACGCTGGAGGACGACGAGTCCGAGCCGGTCGAGATGTTCTACGTCGCGCTCGACCCGGCGGTCGCGGCGACCGCAGCGGCGGGCGGAGCGGGAGCCTGGGCGGGCAACGGCCTGCGGATCGACCTGCAACAGCGGTTCGGGTTCATCGAGTGCACCGTCGAGTTTCTGGACGGTCGGATCGATCGCGCCGTCGACGAGAACGAGCGGGCGGGCACGGACGTGGGCGCTCCGGTGACGGCCCCCACGGAGAGCATCGCCTTCTACAAGCTGAGCGGGGGATCGGGGCTCTTCGCCATCGACGATGTGACGGGGCAGATCAAGACCACTGCCCGCCTCGACCACGAGAAGAGGAGTTCCTACGTCGTCAGCGTCAGCGTGCACGATGCCTGCGGCGCCAGCGACACCACGGACGTCGCCATCAATGTCAACAACTTGAACGAAGCGCCGACGGTCAATGCCGGGAAAGATCAGACCGTCAAGTCAAATGAAATGGTGACGCTGAGCGGCACGAGCACCGATCTCGACGGCGACGACGCTACGTGGGGCACCCCGTCGCACAAGTTCGCGTGGGTGCAGACCAAGGGCCCGACTCCGACCGACGGGCTGAAGGATGCGAACAAGAGGACGGCGACCTTCAAGGCACCTCTTGTGGCCCAGATTACTGATTTGGTCTTCAAACTGACGGTCACCGATGGTGGCCCTCTCAGCCACACCGATGACGTGACGATCACAGTGAGACCGCCGGATAACAAGCCTCCAGAGTTCGAGAAGGAGAGCTACTCCTTCACGACGGACGAAGCGGTCTCGGTGGACGCCAGGGTGGGCCGGGTACACGCGACGGATCCCGAGGGCGGATCGGTGGAATACTCGCTGTCGAATTCGTCCTACTTCAAGATCGGCCTGTCCTCGGGGTGGGTCACGGTGAAGGCGCAACCGCCAGCAGGCACCTACAGGCTCACCGCCACGGCGAGGGATTCCGTCGATGCGGAAGGTACGGCGAAGGTGACGATCCAGGTCAACAAGGTGGTCCCGCCGAACAAGCCTCCGGAGTTCGACCAGGAGAGCTACTCCTTCACGACGGACGAAGCGGTCTCGGTGAACACCGAGTTGGGCCGGGTACACGCGGAGGACCCGGAGGGCGGACGGGTACGGTACTTCTTGTCGAGTTCGTCCTACTTCAAGATCGGCACCGGCACCGGCGCGATCACGGTAAAGGCGCAGCCGCCAGCGGGCACCTACAGGCTCACCGCCACGGCGAGGGATTCCGTCGATGCGGAAGGTACGG
>JAPPJO010000086.1:6413-7059 GCA_028820325.1 Gammaproteobacteria bacterium
CGAAGGTGACAATCAAGGTGAACAGGGTTGTTACTCCACCCGACTGCACGGTCGGCGTAGAGAACCACAGCTTTGGGGTGTACAGCGACGAGACGGTGGTGGGGACGGTGCAGGGTTGGACGCAGGGTTCGGACTGCGGGTCGCTGCGATATGAACTGAGCGGGGCGGACGCGGCGCCGTTCTCGATCGGACAGTCGAGCGGCCGAGTGACGGTGACGGGCTCGCTGAGTGTGAGGACGTACGTTATGACCGTGAAGGTGCGGGACGGCAACGGACACGCTTCGGCCTCGGCGACGCTTACGGTCGGGGTGACTGATCGTCCACCGACGGCCGTGGCTCCGGTGTTCGGTCGGACGAGCTATTCCTGGGCGGTTCACGACACGGCGTCGACTGGCCATGTCGTCGGCACGGTGACGGCGACGGACGGCAACCGGGACCGCCTCACCTATGCCCTGTCGGACACCAGCCGGTTCAAGGTTGGAAGAGCGAGCGGGGTGGTCACAGTGGCCGTCGCCCCGCCGGCCGACACCTACAAGCTCAAGGCGTTCGCGACCGATCCGGGAGGGCTTGCCGATACCGCCGCCGTGACGATCACGGTCACGACCCCGCCTCCGACGAACCGCGCTCCGGTGATCGAGAGCGTTAT
>JAPPJO010000171.1 GCA_028820325.1 Gammaproteobacteria bacterium
CCCGAAGAAGGCCCACTCCTCCCGCGCGTCCGCGCCGCCTGCGCGGTAGACCTCGATCATGTCCACCGTCAACGACTGGTCCTGCGCCACGGCCGGGACGGCGAGCAGGGTTGCCACGATCTGGCACGCGACTCGTTTCATCGCAGCTACCGCACCCGCATGTACTTGCGCAGCATGCGCGGTCCCACCTCCGCCCCGTATACGTTGCCGAAGGCGTCCGCCGCCACCCCTTCGGCCCCGGTGGTGCCCCGCACATACACGTGCCAGTCGGGATCCGGGATGAAGGAGGTGACCAGCCCGTCTACCACGCTGCCGATGCGGATGCCGCGCACCCAGCCGGCGTTGGGTATGCCGCCGCCGGTGGAGGACTCGGAATCGGCCGAATAGAGCACGTCGTTGGCGTCGATGAACAGCCCGCTGGGCCGGCCGAACTGGGTCCAGGTGTCCAGGTGGTTGCCGTCCTGGTCGAAGATCTGCAGGCGGTTGTTCTTGCGGTCGCCGACGAAGAGCCGGCCCCGGGAATCCATCGCCAGCGCGTGGGGATCGCGGAACTCGCCGTTCTCGGCCCCGGTGCTGCCCCACTCCATGATGAAGTCGCCCGCGCTGTTGAACTTGACGATGCGGTTGTTGCCGCCGGTGCCGTGGCCATCGGCTACGAAGATGTCGCCGTTGGGAGCCACCAGGACGTCGGACGGCTGGTCGAAGGTGTCGGGTCCGTCGCCGGCCACACCGGCCTGACCCAGGCTCATCATGAGCTCGCCCACGGGGGTGAACTTGTGCACCTGGTGGCCGCGCCGTTCGCCCCCGCGCGCGTCGGTGACCCAGAGGTTGCCATCGGGGTCGACGTGAATGCCGTGCGGCCACTCGAACATCCCCGCGCCGAAGCTGCGCAGCAGATTGCCGTCTACGTCGAAGAGCAGGACGGGATCGAGGTCGTCGTGGCCCACGCAGGTGTTCTCGCCGCAGCGCTCGGCCACCCAGATGTTGCCGTCGGCGGCGGGATAGACGGCGCTGGTCGAGCCCCAGGTGCGGTCCTCGGGCAACTCGCCCCAGACGTCCGGCACCGCGCGGTAGGGATTGGGCGCGTGGTTCTGGGCGAGGACGGGCATCGCGAAGGTGAGGGACAGGGCGAGCAGGAGCAGCTTCTTCATCGTCTCATCTCCGATCGTGGAAGCACGCAGGAACGGTCAGGAGGGTTGAAAGGGCAATGTGGGGGATGGCCGCGTGCCCCGAAAGCGGTCAGGATGCGCTGGGTCTTCCTCCACCAGACCCTCTGTGGAGTGTTGCCAATCCCAAAAGGCAACAAATTGTTGCCTTTCTCGAAATGCAACAGCGCTTGGAGGGTATAAACGGAGGGAGACTTTGGTGCCACTGGGAACGGATCCCGCTCAGGGAAACCCTGGAGGCGGCACCCGGCGGCGCGTGGCCTGCTCGAAGGCGTACGCCAGCGCGATCAGTCGGGGCTCGCTGCAGTTGGCCCCGGTGAACCCCACGCCGAAGGGTGCGGGACGGGCATCGAACCCTTCCGGGAAGGCCGTCGCGGGCTCGTTGGGCACGAAACCGAAGGGCACCACCACGATCGGGGTGCCGGAGCGGGCGGCGAGGCCGGCGCCACGGCTGCCCGGCGTGAAGATCGCGTCCAGATCGTGCTCGGCGAGCACGGCGTCGATGCCGCGGGTGCGGCTGAGCAGCTCGTCGCGCGCCATGTCGGCTTCGTTGCGGGCGCGGTCGGCCTCGACGTCCATCTCGTCGGAAATGTCGAAGCGCGACTGGCCGTACCTTGCGGCGCCGGCGTCCGCGTGGTCCAAGTTCCACTGGCGCAGCTCGGTCAGCGTCGTCACGGGCGCGTCCGGGCCCAGGCTCTCCAACCAGGCGTTGAAGTCGCGCTTCGCGCCGTACTTGAAGTTCACCGAGCAGTTCTGGTCGGAGCCCTTCGCCTGGTGGGCGCCCGCGCAGAAACCCCAGGCGGCGAAGTTCGAGTCCGGGTCGGGGTGGGTGTAGCTGGGGACGTCGGCGGGATCCACGACGACGGCGCCCTGAGCTTCGAGCACCGCGATCGCCTCCGCCATGAGGGCCGCTTGCGCCTCGGTGAGTCCGCCTCTGGCGTTCTCCTCCCCATTCAGGCGCACAGGGTCGTAGTAGAAGGCGCGCGGGATGCCGATGCGGGCGCCTTCGAGGCCGTCGGGGTTCAGGAACCGGGTGTAGTCGCGGTCCGGCGGCGGCTCGCAGATGGCGGTGGCCGGGTCGTTGGGGTCGGGGGCCGCGCTTTCCATCCCTCCGAGCATGATCGCCGCGTCGGCCACCGTGCGGGTCATGGGGCCGGCCATGTCGTGGTCGAGGGTGACCGGGGCGATGCCCCAGCGGCTGATGCGCCCCAGCGTCGGCCGGATCCCCACCAGCATGTTGGCGTTGGACGGGCTGATCACCGAGCCCCCGGTGTCGGTGCCGACGTTGCCGGCCCAGAAGCTCGCGGCGGTGCCGACCCCCGAGCTGGAACCGCCCGTGCTGAGCGCGGGGCGCCCGTCGCTGGTGGCCGGGCGCGGATCGCGGCGGGGATCGTACGGGTTGTAGGCGAACCCGGTGAGGGCGTTGTAGTTGCCCGGCATCTGCCTGGGCGGGCCCGCCATCCAGTTGGCGAACTCGGTGAGGCCGGCCTTGGCGATGATGATCGCACCGGCCTCCCGCAGGTTCGTGGTCAGGGTGGCCTCGTAGGGCGGCACGTACCCCTCGAACGCGAGGGCACCCCCGGTGGTGGGGAGGTGGGTCGTGTGGATGTTGTCCTTGAGCGCAACCGGAATCCCGTGCAGCGGCCCGCGCACCTGGCCGCGCGCCCGCTCGGCGTCCAGCGCCTCCGCCTCGGCCAGGGCGTTCGGGTTGACGGAGACTGCCGCGTTTAGCCGGTCTTCATACAGCCCGATGCGGACCAGGTACTCGGTCACCAGCTGGCGCGAGCTGAGCTCCCCCCGCTCCATCGCCGCCTGCAGCTCCGGGATGCCGGCCTCGACCACGGAGAAGCCTGCTGTGTCCGGGCTCGGCGCCGCGCACGCCGACAACACGATCAAGAGCAGAGCCGCGGAGGCGTGAAGGGATCGAGGGATACGCACGAGGGGCGGGGTCACGTTCAGAATCCGAGCGACGCCGTCTCCCGGCGCACGTCCCCGGCCGCGATCATCAAGCCAGTCTCCGGATCGCGCCAGGTCACCGTGGGCGCGCACGCGCGCCAGTTCCACAGGCCCCAGGACTGCACGTCGTGCCCCATCGCCCGCAGTGCTTCCGCGGTCTCCGCCGGGATGCGGTCCTCCATGCGGAGCAGCGCGGGGCTGCGGTTCACCTCGCTCCCGCTGCCCGGGAAGTTGTAGCTGCCGAAACGCGGCTGGTCCACGGCCTGCTCGGGGGACATCCCCCATACCACCACGTTCAGGAAGACCTGCAGGAGCGACTGCAGCTGCTGATCGCCGCCGGGGGTGGAGAGCCCCATGAACGGGTGCCCGTCCCTCATCACCAGGAGCGGCGCGTTGGTGTTGCGCGGGCGCTTGCCGGGCGCCATCACATTCGCGAGCCCCGGGTCCAGGTTGAACTGGCCCATGCGATTGCCGAGCCCGAAGCCCCATCCGGGGATCATGGGCGTGAAGGTGTGGCCATCGCTCTCGGTGAGGGAGAAGAGGTTGCCCTCGCCATCCATGACGCTGAGCGACGAAGTGTCGATGGAGCCGTCCGACCCCTCTCCTTCCCCGCTCGCCATCACGAAGCTCGTCGGGGCGCCGTCGGCCACCGCCGCCATCGCCGCCGGGTCGCCCCACGGCGGCATGTCCTGAAACGCGCTCTTCTCGTCGACGAGCCCGATGCGCTCGCGCGCGTACGCCTTCCCGTACAATCCCTCCGGCGCGGGCGCGAAGTCTGGATCGCCCACGTACTTGTGGGTATCCGCCATCGCCAGGTCGATGACCTGGGAGAGGAGGTGGATGTACTCCGGCGTGTTGTAGCCGAGCGCCCGCAGGTCGTAGTTCTCGAGCATGTTGAGCATCAGGACGATGCGCGGTCCCTGGCTCCATCCGTCGCCCGTGTAGACATCGTAGCCCTGGAAGCTCGTGCCCAGGGGCTCCTCCCAGCGGCTCTCGTAGTTGGCCAAGTCCTCGTAGCGCACGATTCCGCCGTGCTCGCGGAAGAATCGGTCCACGTCGCGCGCCGGATCTCCCTTGTAGAAGGCGTCGCGCGCGGCACGGATTCCATCGGAACGGCTTCCGCCCGCGGCCAGCGCCCGCCGCTCCGCCTCCATCATGTAGCGGATGAGCCGTCCCAGGTCCGCGTTGACCATCAGGTCGCCGAGACGTTGCTCCCCGACTCCTTTCTGGAACCAGAAATCGCGGTTGTAGGGGAAGGCGAGGATCCCCTCCATCTGATCCTCGATCATCCACTTCTGCATCTTGTAGAGATGATATCCCTCCTCCGCGATGCGCAGCGTCGGCTGCGCGGCCTCGCTGAAGCTGAGGGTGCCGAAGCGGTCGAGCGCGGCGAGCCAGACATCGACGTCCGCCGGAATCAGCGCGTTGTTGATGGGCGACTTGCCGTGTTCGAGGAAGTAGTCGAGGGTGGCGAGCGCGGGCGAGGTCCCTGCCCCGACCCGGGTGATCACGCGGTCCTCCGCTGCGCTATAGAGGATGAGCGGCGCGACCCCGGTCCATCCCGCATAGTCCATCTTGAGCGCCTTGAGGGCCATTCCCGCCGTCACCCCGGCGTCGAAGGCGTTGCCTCCGGCCCTGAGCACATCGTAGCCGGCCTGCGTGGCCAGGTAGTGCCCTGAGGAGATCACCCCGTGCGTGCCCATGACGCGCGGCCGCATGGCCTCGACGTTGTCGGCGTCGTGGACGTGGCCGTAGCTGTTGAAGGGGGCGATAGTGGCGAAGACGCTCCCATCTTCGGCCGACGCGGCTTCCTCCCCGGCGCCCATCCCCGATCCGCGCCACGCGATGAGTCCCAGGGCCGCGACTGCGACCATCCATGTCAAATGTTTCATCGCTTTGGCCTCCTTGTGCGCGCAGATACCGCGGCAACCCGCACATTCCCATCAACGTCCATATGTTGAGAACCTACTTCCCCACATGCCCCAGGCAACCATGGCAGGTCGAACGATCGTGGCTGAGCGTACCCTGGTTACAGCCTGCCTGTTGGCCGCAGGTGTCGCCTCGCCGGCGGCGGCACAGCGACCGGATGCCGGACGGGGAAATGGTCCGACCGCTTCGCGCGTCTATCTGGACGAGACCGCCCGGTACCTGATGGAGGGCGCGCGGGGGGCGCGCGACTCCGCTCTGTCGGACATCGAGGCCTACACGGCGGTGGTCAGCGAGCGCTCGTCCGTCGAAGCGGCGGTGTTCGTCCGCGACCGGCCCATCGTCCGGCTGGAATCGGCGACCCGCGTCCGCTGGTCGAAGGATGGACCGACGGTCCTGCGGGTGCTGGGGGCCCGGTTGGAGGTCGGCGGGCAGCGCTTCAAACCCCCTCGTCCCGAGGGGACGGGGGCACGCTTCGCCAGTGACCCGCTTCGCGATCCTTTCAGTCTCTTCGTGCTCTCGATGTTCGGCTCCAACTACAGGGAGTCCTGGTTTGTCCCGTCGGTGACTCCTCTGGATGACGACGCCGATCGCTTCTACCGGTTCCGTTCCGGAGACACCATTTCCGTCCTCCTCGAGGGCGGTGAGTCGATCCAGGCGGTGAGCGTCACTGCCAGCCCGCGCTTCCTCGACCTCGGGCTGGTCTTTGCGGTCCTCTGGATCGACCCGGATACCTTCGGCGTGGTGCGCACGATCTATCGTCCCGCCAAGGCCATCGAATCGGAGGCAAGCTTGCGCTTTGGAAGTGACTGGGAAGGGGGCATTGGATTGGTGGTCGAAGGCAATCCGCTGGGCGACTTCGAGGCGCAGTCACCACCGCCTCCTTCTCTGCTCGAGCGCGCCCTGGCTTACGGGTACGCCGCCCTGGTTCCCCGGCTGGAACTCGGCATGCCGGCAGTGGTCGTCGACTACACCCTCTGGAATTCCCGCTACTGGCTCCCCCGCAGAGCCAGCTTCGCGGCCTACGGCGTCGGCGGAGACGAGATGGACGCCGAGCATTCGGAGACTCTGGTCACGGCGCAGGCGCGCCACGACTGGGATTTCGAGATAGAAGAGATCTCGACCGCCGACGGGGACCCGGCCACGACGGTGACGACAGAAGAGCTGGTTCGGTCCTGGCGCGAGCCTGGAGACACGGTCGACATCAAGGACGACTCCGAACCCGACTCCGGCACGGTAGTGATCGTGCCGCGAGACTGGCGCGCGCTCGCAGCCTCCGACCGGCTCCCGCCGTCGATCTGGGAGGAACGGGAGAGCGGAATCTACGCGGGCGAGCTCGAAGAGGCGGAGAATATCCTCGATCCCATTGGCTTGGCCCGCTTCCCCGGAGATCCGGCAGGCGCGGAGGTCGACCGTGGAGCCGGCCCGTGGTCCTTCGACCCGCCGATACTGTCCCCGGCTCTCCTCCGATACAATCCCGTGGAAGGCCTCTCGGCGGGCACCCGTCTCCTCCGTGACCACTCATGGGGACGGAGCGCGCTGACCGTACGCACGGCGATGCGGCGGACCGAGCCCAGCGTCGACTTTTCCGTCGAGCACGGCAGAACCGGTCCTCGAACACGCTTCTCGCTGTACCGCACCCTCCGCGCAACCGGCGGCAGGGTGGCCGGGAGGCGCCCGGAACGCCTCGAATTGGCCGCCGATTCCTCGTGGTACTACCTGGCGCAGGGAGCGGCCGTTCAGCTTCTGCCTCGGAGCGGCGAGCGCCTGTGGACATCGCTGCGCGTCTTTTCCGAGAAGACCACGACGTTGTACGGCGAAACGCGACGGCGCACGGGAGCCGATGTCTATCTGAGGCCGTGGTGGGGTGGCTTTACCGGGAGCAGGGTAAACGGCGGCGCCGACGTCTCGCTGCAGGGACTGATCGGCGACTTTCCCAGCGTCAGCCTGTCGGTCACAGGCAGGCTGGTCATCCCCCTGTCCACCGGCTGGGCGACGGCGCTGGAAGCCGGTGGCGCTCACATCCGGGGAGACCCGGCGCCTGAGGAAATCTGGCGTCTCGGGGGTTCGGGTGAATGGCTGCGGGGTTATCCGCGTGTCGTGCTGCGCGGGCGTGGGGTGTGGAGAAGCCGGGTCGAGTTCCAGCGCAGGGTCAGCCTGGCCGCCGTGTCAGCCTTCCACGACTGGGCGTCGGTGGATGGCAGCAGCCTGCAGTCGTTCGGGATCGGCGTCTCTCTGCTGAACGGTTTTCTGCGCGCGGATCTGGCCCGTCCCGTGTCGGCGTGGCACGAGCAGGGCGTCCCGGTTCCCGGAAGGCCGGGCGGCGGTGGCGACTCTGCACATCAGCCCGGATGGAAATGGCACCTGCGCGCGCTGGCACCGTTCTAAGGGGAGGCTCTGTCGCTATCGGGGCTCCTGCCGGCAACCACCCCGGCCGATCGGCGTTATCTTCCGTCCTCGTCGCTTCCAGTCTGCCGCCCCAGCCCCTTGCAGCCGAGTCCCATGGGAAGACCTGACGCTCACGCGCAGCGGGCAGGATCGTTGCACCCGGAGATCGTCCAGGCCCGCGCCGTGCTCTTCGACTTCGATTTCACGCTCGCGGATTCCTCCACGGGCGTCGTGGTCTGCATGAATCACGCGCTTTCCTGCCTTGGGCTTCCCCCTGCCCCGGAGGATGCTATCCGCCGGACCATCGGCCTCGACCTCATCACGGTGCTCGGTATCCTCGCGGGCGAGGAATGGAAACCCCGGGGACCGGAGTTCCTCCGGCACTTCACGAGGAAGGCCGACGAGGTCATGGTCGCCAGCACCGTCTTTCTGCCCGGCGCGGGACGCGTGCTCAGGACGCTTCACGGCGCGGGATACCGCCTCGGCGTGGTATCGACCAAGTACCGGCACCGGGTGGAGGAGGCTCTGGAGCGGGACGAGCTGCTCGGGTTTGTGGATGTGGTCGTGGGCAGCGACGACGTGCCCCGGCCCAAGCCGGCCCCGGATGGGCTGTTGCGAGCGGCGGGCGCGTTGGGCCTCGCGACCGGTGACTGCGTCTTCGTGGGCGATTCGGAGGTGGACGCGAAGGCAGCGCGGGACGCGGACATGGGGTTCGTCGCGGTTCTGACCGGGACGACGGCCGCGGAGACGTTTGCCGGGTATGCGCCGCGAGCCGTGTTCGCAGGGGTCGGGGAGATCGTTCCGGGATAACCGTCAGGCCGGCGTCGTCGGTATGGCTCGCGGCCGGCTCCGTCTGGCGGTCGCGCGGCCGGCTCCCGTGCAAAGCGTTGGCACAGTCTGGCTCTTCGCGTCCCACGCGGGCTATCGTGTCCTTCAACGCCGACCCGCCGCCCCGGAGGACGCCATGACCCGTCTGCTGAGCCGCCACGCCCGCATTTGCGCCGTCCTCTCGCCGAGAATGGCTCTCCTTACCCTCTTGTCGGCCGGCCTTCTGGCGGCGGGAGCGCTCCCGCCGGCCCTGGCCGCCCAGGAGATCCTCATCAGCGGCGGCACCGTGGTCACCTCGGAGGGGCGATTCGCCGCCGACGTGCGGGTGCGAGACGGGACCATAGTGGAGATCGGGACCGGGCTGGCCGCGGGGGCCGGCGCGCGCACCATTGACGCCACCGGGCTCCTGGTCATGCCGGGCGGAGTGGATCCGCACGTCCACCTGGGGGGCAGCCGCCGGGACGACTACCGCACCGGGTCGCAGGCGGCGCTGGCGGGGGGCATCACCACCATCTCGAACTTCGCTTTCCCGGCCGGGGGACGGACGCTCGCCCAGGCCATCGAGCGCGAGGCGGCGCTCATCCGCGAGCAGTCGATCGCGGACGTCATCCTGCACGCGGGCATCAACGACCCCGAAACCCAGGAAGGCCAGATGACCACCCTGGCCGCCGAGACCGGCCAGACCAGCACCAAGATCTTCATGGTGCGCGCCGCGTTCGACGCCGAGGTGCCGGACTACATGGCGACCATGGACGCGGCGGGGCGTGCCGGCGTCCTGACCATGGTGCACTGCGAGGACGGACCCATCCTCGCCCGCGCAGTCGCCGAGCTCACCGCCGCGGGACGCACCTCGCTCGAGTACTTCCCGGACAGCCGGCCCGTGGTCGGCGAGGTGGTCGCCACCCAGCGGGCGGTCGCCATGGCCGAAGCCACGGGGGCACCCATCTATGCGGTCCACGTCTCCTCGGAAGGGGCACTACGCGTGCTGCAGGATGCCCGGGAGCGGGGGCTCAGCGTCTTTGTCGAGACCCGCCCCATCTACCTCCACTTCACCCGGCAGCGCTTCGAGGGACCCGACCGCGGGCTGTATGTGGGGCAGCCGCCGCTTCGCGAACAGCGCGACCAGGACGCCCTGTGGGCCGGAATCGCGAGCGGATCGGTGCATGTGCTCGGCACCGACCACGTCGCCTATCGGCGCGACGAGAAGATGGACCCGTCGCAGACCATCAGCCGGCACCGGGCCGGCCTGAACAACCTCCAGGTGGTGCGGCCGATGCTCTATTCCGAGGGCGTCGTCCAGGGGCGCATCTCCGAGGAGCGCTTCGTGGCGGTGACCTCGACCAACGCCGCCAAGCTCTTCGGACTCTATCCCCGCAAGGGCACGGTCGCGGTGGGCTCGGACGCCGACATCGTCCTCTGGGATCCGGACGAGACGCGCACCATCCGCGACGAGGACATGTTCTCCGGCACCGGCTTCTCGGTCTATTCCGGGTGGGAGGTCACAGGCTGGCCCGTGATGACGCTCCGCCGAGGCGAGGTCGTCTACGAAGACGGAGAGGTTCTCGCCGGGGCGGGCAGTGGGGAACTGCTGCGCCGCGGGAGATGGCAGGCGCCGTAGGGCACGGAGATGGGAGGTGCCGTCAACCTTCCAGACCCGGCCTGCGGCACGGCGTTAGTCCAAGTCCCATGCGGGATTGGCTCCAGAACCGCGTCGGGGTGGCCAAGCAGGTATCGTGGGGAGGATCACGTCGCGGTAGTTGGTGGACGTGGGCGGACGTAACCATCGCCTACACGGCACACGTTCGGACGGCCATCTTGATGTGTCGGCGCAACTCCACCAGGATCTTCACTGTCTTTCTGAGGCTCGCGACGTCGTCCCATTTCATCGCGTAGGAACTGGCGTGGGCCAAGGGGTTTCTAAGGCCCTCGATCCTCTTGACCTTGTCCTCAAACTTCCCCTTGGACATCGGCACGGCACCGGCACTATTGGCTAGGGAATCGAACGGGAGACACTTCGTTAGGATCGTCCTCTTGTCACAGAACTCGGTGCATAGCAGCAGCTCAACGTCGCTCTCGTTGCCACCCCGCTTCTCGTACACCTTCTCCGCGCCTTCCAGCCGTTTGTTACTGATATGCTTCCGCCAACCGTCTCCCTCTGGGAAAACCGCTTTGATCGCTTCGTACATCGTTAGCTCGAACCCGGTGACCAAGGCGAACACGGCAGCACGAACAGGCAGCTTCTGAAGGTCAGACCACGCTACCAAGCCGTTGATTCTCCCGCCGGAGACCACGAGCAAGGGCTTTGGTCGAACGCGGGAAACGTAGTCGAGAATCGTCGCGTCCGCGCCGATCAGGTCCGCTTCCGAGAGCGGACGCAAGCGATCCCTGACGGGTGCTTCATCGTCCACGCCAGATGAGTTGATGGACCCTCTTGGCAGAGAACAGACCGACGATATTGCCATCGGCCGCCTCGACGGGAAGATAGTCGAAGATCGGGTTGAGGTTGGCGGCCCGGACTTCAGCAAGGGAGTCGTCCAAGCGGCACACTCGCACGCTGGGGCCAATGCCCTCACCTTCGCGACTGGTGGCGATGAGCGATACCGTCAGGCTCCTTTGCATCCGTTCAAAGCCCTCACTCTGACGGAGCAGGTCCGGTTGTTCGCGGTTCATCACGACTCCGTTGGGAGGTCCGGGCCGTTGTCGCTCCAGATCGAGGCCAAGGGGGAGCGGAGATGCTCAACCTGCATCCGATAGATCCCTGTTCATGATAGCCAGCAGGACCAGCGCAAGCGGTATCTTCCACACCGCCGCCGCTTGGGCGGCGAATCGGATGGCAGAAGCGCCCGGTGCGGGAGATGCTGGTGCGCTAAGGTGCGTGCCCGACGCGACGTTGAACATCGCGGTCTGGCCAAGGGGCGGCTGCGCCCTTTAGAACCCTCCGAGGTCTGCGCTCCCCGGAACGTGCGTGCAAGGGTCATGGTTTCCCCTATGGCTTGCCGACGCCTCTTTATCAGATGGTGCTTCCAGATTCTCCAACAGGTAGACGCCTCGTTCAACCATGGCGCGTTTGATCATCTGCAGTTTCATTCTCGAAAACTCGTCTGCGGCTTCCACCTCCAGTTCACGCACTGCCTCGTTGAGGGCTTGACCGAAGATCCTTGCCGTGTTCTCCAAACCCTCCCATCCACCTGCCGCCAAAAGGGCCGGAATCATCTCAAGGAGCTTCTCGACCTCTTGTAATTCGGTCCCGGGTTCTGCCGCCAAAGCTGCTGAGATATTCTGGCTCAATACCGGCTGAAGGATGGCAACCGCCTCTCTCCGGTTCCTGCGCCGTCGGAGGACTGTCACTACTTGGATGGCACCGATAAAGGCGATCACCGCGAGTATCGACAAGAACATATCCACGTGTTGGCTTACCCCTCTGAGAGACACGCAGGTGGGATGGAACAAGATGCGAAACCGATGCCTGCGGGGCGAGTCCCGCTGGTTCCGCTCGCCCCCGTGTAGCGTCCTGCCCTGCGCGTGGGGGTTGCGGCAAACAACTACTAGCGATCCGTCCCCGTTCGCTCCGGTATCATAGATACTCGCCCGCTTCTACTCGACCACCCGCTCGGCGGCCTCGGCGAAGGTCGGGATGCCGATCAGCCGCCGTTTCTCAGCCAAGGGAACGCCCGCTCGCGCGGGTGAGCTTGCGGTTGGCGAGCGCCCGTTGACGGGCCGCGGCGAGCGAGACCGATTCGGCGACGCCGACCCGAGTTTGCGCTTGCGTCCTCGGCAACATGTAGGGGAGACATAACATAATGTGAGGTTGATATTACAGCTAAGCGCCAAACCCGATAGCTTTCGCTGGTTGAACGCTCAGGGGATTCCGCTCACGGGCTCTCCTATGGACTGTCGCCAACGCCTGCTGCTCCAGGCTAGGCAGGCCATCCTCCCGCATCCCTTCCAAGTGGAACTCGATGGCATCTCGGATGTTGCGGGCAACTTCGTCCCTAGTTCCGCCAGTCGCCACGCATCCCGGTAGATCCGGCACGTACGCTGCGTAGTTGCTCGGTCCTTTTTCCGATCACCACTGGGAACTTCATCGGATTCCTCCCTTCCTGGGTCAAGCCTGCCCTTGGACATCCTCCCCATCCACCGCCGCCAGTACTTCCCGCCCTGCCGCAGTAGTCCGGTACCTCTGGTTCCTGCTCCTGGGCTTGTCGGGCACGGTCATCTCGATCCATCCAGCCCCCAGCAGCGGCCGGAGAACCTGGTTCCGGAACTTGGTGCGGTCCTTTCTGCCCGCCATCGCCATGAGCTCCGTGATAGGCTGCGCGGTCAACGACTTACGGAGAATCCTGACTTGGTGCCGACTTGGTGCCGACTTGGTGCCGACTTGGTACCGACCTGGTTCCTTGACGGCTGCGATCGAACCATCGCCTCCCAGCGCCGGGCGTCGGAAGGTCACCGTCACCCAGTGTTCCGACACATCGATCACCGGAGCGGGCACTCTCCACTCGCGGCAGAGATCGCGAATGCGCCGGATGCCCGATCCGATGTGCTCCACGGCATCCATGCGGTGCAGCATCCCGAAAAGCAGGGGATTGCGCGGAACGCTCTTCACGCCCAGTTCGGCCTCGGTCATCCCCGCCGGAAGGCCACCCGGGCTCACAACCTCGAGCCGATCATGATACAGGCAGACCTGAACGTTGGCCGCGGAACGGTAGTCGCGGTGCGCGACCGCGTTGACCACCGCCTCGCGGATCGCGTCCAGCGGGAGTTCGGGACGCTCTTCCCGGTTCACCGAACCCGTGATGACGTAGCGAACGTTGATCTTCGAGCGGACCCACGTCATGGCGCCGTCGATGATCGAGAACGCGTCGTCGGCGAAGTCGCGCCGATCCAGAATCTCCGTCTTCGTGGTGCCGAAGAACAGCGCGCAGGACAGGTGGGCGCTCACATGGAATCTCCGGATGTCCTTCGCGAGCAGCCACGCCCCCGCGTTGGTGACTCCACCATCGGTGGTCAGGAGATCCAGGTTGGCCAGAGCGGTCTCGGGCTCCATGTGAGCCGGAATCCTCGCCCTCCGGCGGAACGTCGTCCAGGTCTCGTCGTCGAGGTCGTCGTCCAGCGAGAATCGGCGACACGGGCTCTCATCGAAGCGGATTGCGCCGACCGCGAAAAAGAACTCCCGGATCTCGTCGCGCGACATCTGCTGCGACGACGCCCCGTGGCGCACGAAGAACTTGCCTCCGAACGAGTAGGGCTTGCCACGCTGCGCGGGCACCCTGACGGCGAGCACATCCCCCATGCTCTCCATGTCCACGCTGATCGAGGGATCGGCGGACCGCGCGACCGATTGGACCTGGGACTTCAACCGGTTGTGTCCTTCGACGCCGCGAACCGCGCCGTCGTCGTCCACGCCGAGCAGGATCACGCCGCCGGTCGCGTTGGCGAACGCGCAGATCTCGCGCCCCAGGTCGGACCTCAGCGACCGCTTGAACTCCACCTCGGACCCTTCGCCGAGCGCGACCAGGTCGGACAGGGCCTTCAACTCACCTCTCACACATCCCCCCAAAGCTCCCGCGGATTACGCGCTCATTGTCTCGTCCGCCAGGGATGCGCTCCCAGGCTGCCCGGTGACACCCAACGCTACCGCGTGCGATTAACCGGGGTCAATGGAAGAATGGGTCGCCAACCGGTGGATCTGGGATGCACGTACATGTCGCGCCGCTGGCTCGCCTGCGCTCCGCGCCGTATCATCGTGGTTCCTGCAACGACCCGATCCACAGGAGGTTCGTCCCATGCGCAAGGGAATACTCGCGTCGACCATCGCCATCCTTCTGATCGCCGCCGGCGCCTGCGCCGAGTCCGCCGAAGAGGCTCCGCAGGAAGCGGAGGGGAGCGCCCAGGAGACGGGAATGGTGCGGGTGATCATCTCCACCGACTTCGGCGACATCGAGGTGGACATCGACACCGAGAACGCGCCGGGCACCTCCGCCAACTTCCTGCGCTACGTGGACGCGGGCCACTACGACGGCGGCCAGTTCCATCGCACGGTCACGATGGACAACCAGCCCAACGACACCGTCCGCATCGAGGTGATTCAGGCGAGCGTGAACGAGGAGTTCGCCGAGCAGGGATTCGATGCCATCCCCATGGAGCGCACCTCGGTCACCGGGCTGCGCCACGTAGACGGGGCTATCTCGATGGCGCGTGGACAGCCCGACAGCGCCACCTCCAGCTTCTTCTTCTGCATCAACGACCAGCCGTCGCTGGACTTCGGCGGCAACCGCAACCCCGACCTCCAGGGATTCGCGGCCTTCGGGCAGGTGGTGAGCGGGATGGACGTGGTGCGCGCGATCCAGGGGCAGCCCTACGAGGCACAGGCTCTGACGCCGCCGGTGCGGATCACGTCCGTGCGGCGGGCCGACTGACGGGAGCTACTCCTCTACGGTCAGGCGTGTCGTGACGTCGATCGGGCTCCGGCCGGGTAGCTGCACGGTCAGGATCAGGTCGTACTCACCCGCCTCGACCTCCGGCAGCGTGAGTGCGATGGCGCGGAAGACCGTGCCCAGCTCGTCGGGTCCGGCTTCCTCCCAGCTCAGCTCCAGGGGCGCCTCCGGGGTGGTGAGGCGCAGGAACTGCGTCGCGCGCGCGAGCAAGCCGGGATTTGCGTCCTGCATGGTGATGCCGACGATGGCACTCTCCCCGGTCTGGAGCCCGTAGACCTCCCAGCCCGCCACGAAGGGCTCGCCGGAACGGACGCGGGTTGAACCCAGCACCCTGGGCAGGGCCTCGTCCAGGCTCTCGGGCAGATCGCCGGCGGGGTCCAGCAGCACGACGTCGGATATGGCCGCAAGCCCGAAGGGCAGGTTCTCCTGGCGTACACCGCCGCGCACTCTCCAGCCCCGGTCGTCGGCGTCTTCCAGGACTTCCATGCCGAAGATGTAGTCGCCGTTGGGCACCCGCGCGGTGACGACGCCCTCGCGCGCGCTGCCGCGCTGGTCGACCAGCCGCTCGCCCTCGGGGGTCAGCACGAACACCCCCGACTCGACGGCGCCGGCCGCCGCGGGGGGCGAAGGCGGGGGGGCGGCGAAGGCCGCGAAGGGATCGGCGCCCGGGGCGGTCTCGCGCACCGTGGGGCGGGCGGGCTCCTCCGGCGGCGGCGCGGGCTGGTAGCCCGCGACGACCAGGAGCGAGTCGCCGCGCCGGAAGCGCGCCACCTGCGCGTCCATGGTGGTGATGATGGGGGCGTACCAGGCGGCGTAGCCGGTCCACGGCGCCCGGTCCTCGATCTCCCACGCGCGCACGGGGACGCCGGCCGGATCCTCCAAGAACGCCCCCGCGGGCATGAACTCGCGCCCGTGGGGCCGGTGGCGTCCGATGATGAAGCGGTTGTCCTGGAGCATGCCCGAAGCGGGCCGCGCCGGCCGGCCGCGCTCCCAGCCCACCTCGCCCCCGTAGCGGGCGACCAGCTCCTCCAGGTCCTCCTCCCAGGGAATGTCGTAGGGGTTCTCCGCCGACTCGCGGATGCGGATCAGCGTGCGGCGGGCGTACTGTTCCGCCTCGCGGTCGTTGCCTTCGACCAGGTAGAGCGGATCGGCAAGCAGCCAGAGTCGCTGGCGCAGCGCCGCCTGCTGTGCGGGATCGGCATCCTCGAAGAGCTCGCGGGCCTCCTCGTCCAGGAGGTAGTCGAGCGCCAGCCATCTCTCCCGCTCCTCCTCGGGCATTCGCGGGATGGTTTCGCGGAAGATGGCTTCCGCCTCGATGCTCTCTCCCAGCGACTGCAGCAGGTATCCCTTGAGCGCCATGCACCACCACTCGTCGTCGGGATGACAGCGGTCGGTGAGGGCTTCCGCCCGGAGCAGCTCCCCCTGCTCCCTCAGGTAGTAGACCCGCTGTCCCAGCACCCACCTGTCGCGCGGGATGCGGGAGTGGATGCGTCCCAGCGTGCGCAGCATGTCCATGCGCGCCATCTCGACCTCGAGCGGAGCGGGCTCCACGGGGGGCGCTTCCCCGTCTCCGTGCCGGAGGCACATCCGGCCCACGAGAGCATCGCACTGGCCTCCGAAACCGCTCCACTCCGGCGGAAGCCGCTGTTCCCGAAAGCGCTCGAACTCCTTCTGCACCTGCTGCGCCTCCTCGAGCAGCGCGATCGAATCGGCTTCGGGGCTCGCCGCTTCTTCCTGGGCGGCGCCGGCAGGCAGCGGCAAGGCGAGGCAGACGAGGACGGCTGCAAGACCGATGCGTCTGGCGAGACTGGTTGGGCTGTTCGGCATTGGCGATGGCTCCCCTGAGGGCGTGGCTGTCCCTTTTAGGATGCGCGGCCGGGACGAAGGGTTGACGGCGCTCCGGTGTGAGGCGCTCCGGAAAGATCCTGCTACCCGGCGTCCGGGTTGCGGGTTCGGACACAGGGAGGCGTATACTCAGGATGTCGGTTCGCCCACCGCTCCGTCCCGAGCCTCTCATGACTTCGATGGCCTCCATTCCGCTGCTTCTGTTGCTTGCTGCGGCCCAGCAGCTGCCCGAGCCTTTCGAGACCCCATGGAACCGCGCCATCCCGAGCATCGTGGAGCGGCCGGAAGGGGCGACCCTCTCGGTTCCATCCGGTTTCGCCGTGAACGTCTTCGCCGACGACCTGGCGGCTCCCCGCCGGCTTGCGCTCGCGCCGGGCGGCGACGTGTTCGTGGCAGAGAGCCGGAGCGGTGCGATCACGCTGCTGCGGGACGCCGACGGCGACGGAGTGGCGGAGCACAGGGCAACCTTCGCCGAGGGCCTGACCCGGCCGTACGGCATCGCTTTCCGCGGCGGATACGTGTACGTAGGCAACAACGACGCGGTGGTGCGCTTTCGCTATGCGCCCGGTCAGACGCGCGCGGACGGTCCGCCGGAACACGTGGTGGACCTGCCCGTCAGCAGCGATGCCCTCGATCACGATACCGCCGAACGCCTGGGCATCGACGTCAGCCGGACCCGCGGGTTCAACCACTGGACGCGCAATCTCGTCTTCGATCCCGATGGCGAACGGATGTACGTGGCAGTCGGTTCCGCCACCAATGCAATGCCGGGCACGGACCCGCGCCGCGCCGCCATCAACGAGTACCGGCCCGACGGCTCGGGACATCGGGTGTTCGCGGGCGGGCTGCGTAACCCCGTCGCGCTCGCCTTCCACCCGGTGACGGGCGCGCTCTGGACGGCGGTGCACGAGCGCGACCATCTCGGCGACGACCTGGCCCCCGACTACGTCACCTCGGTGCGGGAGGGCGGCTTCTACGGGTGGCCCTACGCGTACATCGGGCCCAACCCGGAACCGATCCTGAACGGGGCGCGGCCGGACCTGGTGGAGCGCACTCTCGTACCCGATGTCCTGCTGCCGGCCCATGCGGCTCCCATGGGCATGGCGTTCCACACGGGCGAGGGATTCCCCGCGGAATACCGCAACCACGCCTTCGTCGCACTGCACGGATCCATCAACCGGCTCGATCTGAAGGGCTATTCGGTGGTGCGCATCCCGTTCGAGGGCGGACGCCCTTCCGGCCCGCCGGAGGACTTCCTGACGGGGTTCATCGTCCGCGACGACGACGAGAAGGAGGTCTGGGGCCGCCCCGTGGACGTGCTTCAGGCGCCGGACGGCGCGCTGCTCGTCTCCGACGACGCGGGCAACCGCATCTTCCGCATCCATTTCGCGGGATAGGGGCCCCCAAGGGACCCGAGGAGCGTCAGCGACGCGCCACGAAGGGCTCTGAGGGGAGCTTGTCGCTCGCCTGTCAGGGCAGGCGCAAAGCGCGTGCCAGGGCCCGGCCGGCGCTGCCCGCCGGTTCCCGAGTCCCCGTCGTCGCCCTGGGGCCGGCCGCCGCGACGGCTTCCCGCAGGCCCGCCCCGTCGACTCCCTTTTCGAGCACCCCCCGGCTCGCCACGGAAATCCGGCCCGTCTCCTCGCTGACCACGACCACGACCGCGTCGGTCTCCTCGCTCAGCCCGATCGCGGCGCGGTGCCGGGTGCCCAGCGTGCGGTCGGGAACCGGCGCCCGGTTGAGCGGCAGAATCGCCCCCGCCGCCTTGATGGTGTCGCCCGAGACGATCACGGCGCCATCGTGGAGCGGGGAATTGGGGGTGAAGATGGCGCCCAGGAGCACGCGTGAGACGCGCGCTCGCAGACGGCTGCCGGTCTGCGCGTACTCGTCCAGTCCGACTTCCCCCTCCAGGGCGATCAGAGCGCCGATCTTCATGCTCGCAAGGCGCTCGGCCGCGCCCGCGATCTCCTCCACCACCTGGGTTTCCCCGAGCCGGTTGAACAGCTGCAGCATGCGCGCCTGGCCCAGCCGGGCGAGGGTGGACCGAATCTCGGGCTGAAAGACGACCAGCGCGGCGATGGCCCCATACTGGAAGACCGCGTCCATGATCGAGCGCATGAGGTCAAGGCCCAGCAGGCGCGCGATGGCGTAGACGCCCGCGATCAGCAGCCCGCCCAGCAGGATCTGCATGGCCCGGGTGCGCTGGATGAACAGCAGGATGCGGTAAACCAGCGCCGCGACGATGAGGATCTCGAGGATATCGAGCCAGCCGGGCGCGAAAAGCGCGAACAGATCCCCGGCGCTCATGAGTTCTCAGCCGCGTTGGAAGACCGCGGTTGCATTCGGGCGGACCGGTGTTTCCGACGGGCGGTCAAGGGTCGTCTGCGTGCGAGCCCCTCGTTCGGGCAGCGGGTCCGTCGACGGGCGCGGAAGAGACGGGAACCGCCTCCTCCGGCTCGCGGAGGGAGTCGGGCGTGCTCCCGGCTATCGGCTGCGTTGCGCCGTCGAGCGGTTCCCCGGTCTCGGGCGGCTCGCTTCCGTTTTCCTCACCGGGAATCGGCGGCTCCTCGAGCGAAATGGGCGGCAACGGTTCCCCCTGCTCGATCAGCTCGATCTCGTGGCGGCCCAGCGTCTCGCGTTCGAGCAGCGCGTCGGCGATGGTCTCGAGCAGCTCCTTGTGCTCCTCCAGCAGCACGCGCGCACGATCGTGTGCGCTGTCCAGGAGCCGCTTGACCTCGCTGTCCACCAGCTCCGCGGTGTGTTCCGAGATTTCGCGCCGCTGGACCAGCTCGCGGCCGAGAAAGATCTCCTGCTCCGAATCGCCGACCGCCATCAGGCCCACCCGCTCGGACATGCCGAAACGGGTCACCATCCGGCGCGCCATGCTGGTGGCGCGCTCGATGTCGTTCCCTGCCCCGGTGGTCACCTTGGTCGGGCCGAAGCGCATCTCCTCGGCGACGCGTCCCCCGAACAACATCACCAACTGCCCTTCCAGCCAATCCTTGGTGTAGGAGTGCCGGTCCTCCTCGGGGAGGCTCGCGGTGAGCCCCAGGGCGCGCCCGCGCGGGACGATCGTGACCTTGTGCACGGGGTCGAGGCCGGGGATGCGCAGCCCCAGCACGGCATGGCCCGCCTCGTGATACGCGGTCAGCTCGCGCTCCGATTCGGTGAGCACCAGGCTCTTGCGCTCGGCCCCCAGCATGACCTTGTCCTTCGCCTTCTCGAAGTGGGCCATGGCGACCCGGTCGGCGCCCTCGCGCGCGGCGATGAGCGCGGCCTCGTTGCAGACGTTGGCCAGATCCGCGCCCGACAGGCCGGGGGTGCCCCGGGCGATGACGGAGAGATCGACATCTTCGGCCAGCGGAAGTTTGCGCGCGTGCACGCCCAGGATGCCCTCCCGGCCCTTGATGTCCGGGGAGTCCACCACGACCTGGCGGTCGAAGCGGCCGGGACGAAGCAGCGCCGGGTCGAGCACGTCCGGCCGGTTGGTGGCCGCCAGCAGGATCACGCCGTCGTTGGACTCGAAGCCGTCCATCTCCACCAGCAGCGCGTTCAGCGTCTGCTCGCGCTCGTCGTGTCCCCCGCCCAGGCCCGCGCCCCGGTGGCGGCCCACTGCATCGATCTCGTCCACGAAGATGATGCAGGGCGCATGCGATTTCCCCTGCTCGAAGAGATCGCGCACGCGCGAGGCGCCCACGCCCACGAACATCTCGACGAAGTCGGAGCCCGACATCTGGAAGAAGGGACGCGCGGCCTCGCCCGCCACCGCCCGCGCCAGCAGGGTCTTGCCGGTGCCCGGGGGACCCACCAGGAGCACGCCCTTGGGCAGGCGGCCACCCAGGCGCACGAAGCGCTGCGGATCCTTCAGAAACTCGATGACCTCCTGGAGCTCCTCCTTGGCCTCGTCCGCGCCCGCGACATCCTCGAACGTCACCTTGGGCGTGTCGGGCGAGATGAGCTTGGCCTTGGAACGGCCGAACTGGAAGGCCCGGTTGCCCCCGCTCTGGAGGCTGCGCACGAACCAGATCCAGATCCCTGCCATGAGGATCCAGGGAAGAAACGCGAACACCCTCTCCATGACCGGGACCCTCGCGGGCCTTGCCCTGATGACGACGTTGCGCGCCTGAAGCTCGTCGAGCAGCCCGTCGGTGATCTCCCCGGGAAGCATGGAGACGAAGCGGCTCATGTCTTCGCCGTCGCGGTTCACGGGGGTGCGCAGTTCGCCCTCCACGCTGCGCGAATCGACGATCGTCACCTCGCGAATGTTGCCGGACGCCAACTGCTCGCGAAACTCGGTGTAGGTGAGCTCGACGCCCGCGTTGCCGCCCGGACTGAAGATCTGGAAGAAGAGGAGCGGCACGAGCGCCAGCAGAATCCAGAATGAGGCGGTGCGCGAGAGCCGGGAGAACCTGCTGCCGGAATCGGGTCGGTTCTGTTCGGAATCAGACATTATTCAGAGTACTCCGGGACCACCGGCCCGTGCTCTCAGATGCTTGCGACGTAGGGAAGATGCCGGAAGTTCTCGCTATAATCGAGCCCGTAGCCCACCACGAACTCCGGGGGGGCGTCGAAGCCGACCCATCTGGGCTCGTGCGCGATGCCCTCCCGGCGCTTGTGAAGAAAGGTACACAATTCGAGGCTGGCCGGTCCGCGCGCCTGGATGATGGGCACCAGGGATGCCATGGTCCTGCCGCTGTCGATGATGTCGTCCACGAGGATGACGTGGCGCCCCCCGAGCGACACTTCGGGGTCGTAGAGGAGCTGCACGTTTCCCGATGATACCATACCCGACCCGTAGCTCGAAGTCACGATGAAGTCGACCTGGACCGGGTGATGGATGCAGCGCACCAGGTCGGCCAGGAACATGAACGAGCCCTTCAGCAGGCCCAGCACCAGCAGTTCCTCGCGCGCCTCGTAGCAAGCCGAGATCTCGTCGCCCAGCTCCCGTACCCTGAGGGCGATCTGTTCGCGCGTGAAGATTATGCGTCGCACGCGGCCCCTGCCGGTGCGGCGAGCAACGTCAGTCGGTGGCGTCATCGAGATCCACTCCCACGTATAGGATTGCGTCTTGAGGTGCGGGCCGCGCCTCGACCGACCGCGCCACCCCCGGCACCCAGAGGATACGCCCTCCGGCATCGGCCAGCACCGGCCGGCGCGCGCGCGCCGGCCGCGGCACGCGAGCGTCCCCGAACACCTTCTTGAGCTTGCGCGTGCCGGCGGTCAGGCGAATGCGGTCTCCGGGCCGCCAACTGCGGAAGAGGATGGGGAAGCGCAGAGCCGGGATGGAGAGCCCCTCTCCTCCCACCGGGCCGCGCGTCGACCAGCGGGCAAGGAAGGCGGCGCCTCCCGAACGGCCCTCGGCCGCGCCTTCGCCGGGAGCCGGAACGGCCACGAAGCGGGAGTCGTGAGGGGGATGCCCCCCGGCGATCCTCGCGCCGCGCGCGATGATCAGGCGCTCATAGGCGCGGGACAGAACGGCTCCGCCGGGGAGGTCGATCGACCGGCCGCTCCCGGCGGAGCAGGCGAACTCCGACGCCAGAGCGGTGCCGCGGGCATCGAGGCGGGCGCCGGACTCCGCCGCCAGCTCCCGGATGAGCCTGGCGCGCACCAGGGGATCGCACTGCAGGTAGCCGTCGCGGCTGAACGAGACGCCCTCTTCGGTGCGCCGCACCCCAAGACCCGCGAGCAGCGTCGGAACCACGGCGTGCCAGAGGCGGATCTCTTCTCCCGCCAGGCGGGCCAGACGGTGGAGGGCCCGGCGGGCGCCCGGTGCGACCCGCTCCTCGGCGAGCGGCAGCAGCTCGCGGCGGACCACGTTGCGCGGGATGTCGGCCGACCGATTGGTGGGGTCGGTCCGGTGACGGAGGCGGGAGGCAGAGGCGTAGGCGGCGAGTTCGCGCTTCCAGAAGGGCAGCAGCGGCCGGTACAGCCCCGGTTCGCGAGTGCGGGGGATCCCGGCCAGGCCGGCGAGGCCGGTGCCCCGCAACATCCGGTAGGCGACCGTTTCGGCCTGGTCGTCCGCGTGATGGGCGGTCACCACCCACCGGCAGCCGGTCCCGGTACGCGCCTCCTCCAGAAAGCGATAGCGGGCCCGGCGCGCCTCGGTTTCGTTGGCGGGGGGACGGGCGACCGCGCGCGACACCAGCGGCACCCCCCAGGCGCGCGCAATGCCCTTCACCCAGTGGGCGTCTTCGGCGCTCCCGGGACGCATGCGGTGATCGAGGTGCGCGGCGTGCACTTCGAGCGACGGGAGGCCCGGCGTGAAGCGCAGGAGGTGAAGCAGGACGGTGGAGTCGAGGCCGCCCGAGAGCGACACCAGAACCCGCCCGCCGCCGGCTACGACCCCGTCCTCGGCCAACGCCGCGCGGAAGCGGGCGGCCAGCGACCGGTCGGGCCTGCTCATGGCGCCAGCTCGCCGCTCGCCGCGCCGGCGGCGGAGAGCGCGGGCGGCGGAGGCCTCCCGGTTTCCTCCATCAGGACGCGCGCCAGCCGGTCGAGACGGTCGGACTGGATGCCGTCCACCCCCCACGAGAGCAGTCGGCGCATGTCGGCCGGCTCATCGATGGTCCAGACGTGGACCGGAATGTTGCGCCGGTGCGCCTCGCGGACGAAGCGCGGCGTGACGACCCGCGTGCCCATCCAGGCGTCCGGCACCTGGAGGGCGTCGGCACGGGGCGTATACAGGAACCCGAGCGGCCGGTGGTGCAGCAGATGGAACAGCCGGATCTGGCGGCGGGACGCACCGTGAGGGCCGGGATAGCCGTGCCGCGAGGGCCGCGCGCCCTCCAGCTCCGCGGCCATCAGCACCCGATGCCGCGCTCCGTGGCGGAGGACGGTCTCGACCAGCAGCGGCGCGACCTCGGGGGTCTTGGCCTCCACGTTGATGCGCGTGTCGGGGAAAGTCTCGAGCACCTCGTCCAGCAGCGGGATGCCCACGCCCCGGCCCCGGAAGGCCGGTTCGCCGGCCGGATCGCGGAAACGATAGCCGGCGTCGAGCATGCGCACCTCGCTCCAGGGAAGCTCGCGCACAGCGCCGCTGCCGTCGCAGGTGCGATCCACGGTGGCGTCGTGAATCACGACCACCTTGCCGTCCGCGGTCCGGTGCACGTCCATCTCCAGCACGTCGGCGTCCCATTGCTCCACCGCGGCGGTGAAGGCCGCCATGGTGTTCTCGGGCGCCAGCGCGGCTCCGCCCCGATGGGCGATGAAGAGGGGAGCGCCCGCCAGGTAGGGATGACCTGGCCGGCGGACGGGCCAGCCGGCCCATCCCCACTGGGCCGCACGCATGGAACGCCGCCGGGCCGGCGTCGTCAATCCGCCGCGGCCTGTTCCAGGCGCACCCGCTCGGGCGGGGTGACCTCGTACAACAGCGCAAGCACCAGATCGATGAGCGGTTCGGTCATGGACAATTCCCTTTCGCTCTGTTCGACGTCCCACTCGGGATCCTGCTCGCGCAGTTCGGCGCGGAGGGTCACCACCCTTTCCGCCAGGAAGTTCAGGATCTCTTCGACGATGGCGGGATGCGGGTCTGCGGGCGTGCCGCGCTCGTCGATGGATTCGCGCAACAGCAGTCCGCGCACGAACGCGAGGAAGCCGGGGAAGGCCAGTTCGGTGAACGGACCGTCGTCGAGGCGCTCCTCGCCCGTGATGTTCTCCCACTCCAGCTCGTTCCAGTACAGCTCCCGAGCTTCATCCAGGTAGTAGGCGCGGCGGTCCGGCGACAGGGGCGCGGCGGCCCCTTCCCGGATCCGCAGCGGGCGCTCCAGCACGCGGGCCATCCTCGCCTTGCGCCGACTCAGCTCACGTTCGATCAGATCAGCCATGGTCCTGCTCGTCGCTTTCGGGTGTCTCCCGCTTGTGCCACCAGGCTCGCACGGGGCACGGACAGATATGAAACCCCGCCGGGACGGTCAGGTCCCTGCGGGGCGGGGCAGGAAAGCGATGCCGGAGGAGGGACTCGAACCCCCGACACGCGGATTATGATTCCGCTGCTCTGACCAGCTGAGCTACTCCGGCGGGGACATCGCGAAAACGCTAGTTTTGAGAAGATAGCGTGTCAAGCGGCACCGTCAGGGGCCGCGGATTTTCCCGAACCTGTCAGAGGACCCCCGGCGCCAGCGGGCATGGACCGGCGTTGGCGGAGTTCCGAGGGAGAGCGATCCGAATGGATATCCCGATGATCGTGGGCATCGTCGTCGCCGCCACCGGCCTCCTCACCAGCTTTCGCGTCCTCTGGGAATACGAGCGAGGCGTGGTCTTTCGGCTCGGCAAGCTTACCCGCGCCAAGGGGCCCGGGCTGATTTTTCTCGTGCCCTACGGGCTGGAACGCATGAAGCGGATGGACCTGCGCATCGTGGCGCTGGACATCGCGCCCCAGGACACCATCACCAAGGACAACGTCAGCGTCACGGTCAACGCCGTGGTGTATTTCCGCGTGACCAACCCGGCGAAGGCCGTGGTCGAGATCGAGGACTACTACTTCGCCACCTCCCAGCTGGCACAGACGACGCTCCGCAGCGTCATCGGCCAGTCGGAGCTGGATGAACTGCTCGCCGAGCGCGAACGCATCAACGAAATCGTGCGCGACATCATCGACGAGGGAACCGATCCCTGGGGCATCGAGGTTACGGGCGTCGAGATCAAGGACATCGATCTGCCCAAGGAGATGAAGCGGGCGATGGCGAAGCAGGCCGAGGCCGAGCGCGAGCGCCGCGGCAAGGTGATCGCGGCGGAAGGTGAGTTCCAGGCATCCCGCAAGCTCGCCGACGCGGCGGCGGTCATTCAGGAGTACCCCATGGCCCTGCAGCTTCGCTATCTGCAGACGGCCGTCGAGATCGCCGCGGAGAACAACTCCACCACCGTCTTCCCGATTCCGATGGAGCTCATGTCGGCGGGCACGACCAGCACGGGGCTGGCGGCCGCCAAGGCCGTGGCCGAAGGGACGCCCGCGCTCCTCCCGGAAGGAACCTCGGGGCAGTTGCTCGCGGACGCGGTTCGCAGAATCGCCGATTCCGCGACCGAGGCGAAGGAGACGGCCGCGGCGGAGGAAGACCCGGCCTGAGGGCCTGACGCGCGGAGGAGCTGGAGGGCCGGAGCCGACTACCGGCTTCCCGTGGAATCGTCCGGCTCCTCGGCGCCGACATCGTCCGCGAAGCGGTACAGGATCTCACCCTCGCGAATCATCCCGTGACGCTCGCGCACGAGGCGCTCCAGCGTCAGCGGATCGTTTCTCAGCGAGTCGGCGCGGGCCGTGAGCGAATCCACCTCCGCCCGCAGCAGATCGAGGGCACGCTGTTCCTGCCTCACCTGCGAGCGCGCGGATCCCAGCTCGATCATGGAGTGTTCGCCGCCGAAGACCGCGTAGTAGACGGCGGCTCCCGCGATGACCGGCAGGACCAGCTTCCTCAGGATGCCCAGAGCGCCCTCCCCGGATAGGATCCCGCGGCTCCCAGTTCCTCCTCGATGCGCAGCAGGCGGTTGTACTTGGCCACCCGGTCGCTTCGGCTGGCGCTTCCCGTCTTGATCTGTCCGGTTGCGCGCGCGACGGCCAGGTCGGCGATGAACGTGTCCTCCGTCTCGCCCGAGCGATGTGAGATCACGCACCGGTAGCCCGAGGCGCGAGCCAGGTCGATGGCGTCCATGGTTTCCGTCAGCGTGCCGATCTGGTTCACCTTGATGAGGATGGCGTTCGCAACTCCCTCGCGGATCCCCCGCCGCAGCCGCTCGCTGCTGGTGACGAAGAGGTCGTCGCCGACCAGCTGCGCGCGTTCTCCGATGGCCCTGGTCAATACCCCCCATCCCCCCCAGTCGTTCTCACCCAGCGCGTCCTCGAGCGAAGCAATGGGGTAGCGGCGGGTCCAGTCGTCCCAGAACGCCACCATCGCCTCCCGGCCGAGGCGGCCGCCGCCGGAGCCCTGCAGGACGTAGTCGTCACCTCGGAGGAATTCGCTGGCGGCGGCGTCGATGGCGAGGACGACCTCGTCGCCGGGCCGGTAACCGGCGCGCTCGATGGCCGTGAGCACCACCTCGATCGCTTCCTCGTTTCCGCCCAGATCGGGAGCAAAACCGCCCTCGTCGCCCACGGCGGTGTTGCGGCCGGCTTCGGAGAGCACGTCGCGGAGGGCGTGGAAGATCTCCGTGCCCACGCGCAGCCCCTCGGAGAAGGTGTCGGCGCCCACCGGCATGACCATGAATTCCTGGATGTCGACGTTGTTGGGCGCATGGGCGCCGCCGTTCAGGATGTTCATCATGGGGACCGGAAGGACGGTGGCCGCCTCGCCGCCCAGGTAGCGGTAGAGGGGCTGCCCGGCCTCGAGGGCGGCCGCGCGCGCCGTCGCCAGCGACACGCTCAGGATCGCGTTCGCCCCGAGCCGGCCCTTGTTGGGGGTGCCGTCGAGCTCCACGAGCGCGCGGTCCAGGGAGCGCTGCTCGCGGGCCTCCCTCCCGACCACGGCGCCGCGGATTTCGCCGTTGACGTGAGCCACCGCGCGGCGCACGCCCTTGCCGCGGTAGCGGATCGGGTCTCCGTCCCGCAGTTCCACCGCCTCGTGCTCGCCGGTGGAGGCCCCGCTGGGGACCGCCGCGGTCGCGCGCGCGCCGGTCGCCAGGGTCACCTCGGCTTCCACCGTCGGGGTTCCGCGGGAGTCGAGGATCTCCCTCCCCTTCACTTCCGTGATCGCGGACACGGCTGCTCCTCCTTGACGTCGGGCCCGGTTGCCGGGGCGGCGGGGGCGAGTGGCAACGCGAGCGCCCCGTTGGCCTGCCCTGGTGACGGTCCGGACATGAGATCTGCGACCGCCTGGCGCGCGCGGTCGCGCAGCGCGTTTCGATCCGACGCCGTCAGATCGCCCACCTCGATGGGTTCGCCGACCCGCACCTCGATCTCACCCGATCGAATCGCGTAGCTGTGTTTGGGCATCACGGCGCGGCTCCCCACGACCGCAACCGGCAGAACCGGCGTCCGCGTCTCGAGGGCCAGCACGAAGGCGCCCTTCTTGAAGGGCTGGAGCTCCCCGGTGGGCGACCGCGTGCCTTCCGCGAACATGACGACGTGAAGGGTGCGCTCGCGCAGCCGCCGGGCCGCCCGTTGCAGCGACTCGATCGCGCTGTGGCGGTTGCGGCGGTCGATGGCGATATGGCCGCAGCGCAGAATCGCCTTGCCGAAGACCGGGACCGAGCGCAGCTCCTCTTTGGCCACGAAGCGCAGGGAGGTGGGGAAGGTGGCGAAGAGCGCGAGGACGTCGAACCAGGATTGGTGGTTGGAAACCACGATCTGCGAGCGCCGGGGATCGACCCGGTCGAGCCCGGTCGAGGTGACGGTCACACCCGCGGCACGCAACAGGACGGCGGACCAGCCCTGCGCCCAGTGTCCGCACCGCCGGTGGCGCCAGGCGGGGACCACGGAGGTGAACAGAATGATCGCGGCGTAGTAGCCCGTCGTCGCGATCGCCGCCAGCGCCACCCATCCCGTCCGAAGCATCCGCACTCCCGATCCGCCTTACCGGTTCTCCGGGCGCCCGACGTCGGCCGCGCCGGATGGCGGCGCGCGAAAGTGGTCGAAGCCCACGGATCCGGGGTCGAACTCGTCCGCGCCGTCGCCCTCAAGTCTAACGCCCGCGCCGTCGGCGACAATTCCGACGCGCGTGAGGGATATCCCGAACCTGTGATGGAAGTCGGCCGCGACCGATGCCGCGGACCCTTGCCGCGCGGTGAAGGCGAGTTCGTAGTCCTCGCCTCCCGCAAGCGCGAGAGGCAGCGCGCTGCGGCGCGACCCGGCGGCGGCGACGGCTCCGGGGGCGACGGGGACGAGGGCCGCGTCCAGGACGATGGCAACTCCGCTCGCCGCGGCGACGTGGCCCATGTCTCCCAAAAGGCCATCCGAGAGGTCGATGAGGGCGGTCACCCGGATGCGCTCGGCGAGCCAGCGAGCCTCTTCGAGGCGCGCGGCGGGTGCGGCGAAAGCCTCCCGCGCCGATGGACCGGGCTCGCGTCCGCCCTGCCAGTCGCGCACGGCGGCGGCGCTCGCGCCCAGCACGCCCGTCACCCAGACCTCGTCGCCCGCGCCGGCCCCGCTCCGCAGGATCGGGCGATGCGCGCGTCCCAGTGCGACCACGTTGACGACCAGCCGACCCGGAGAGCGGGTGAGGTCGCCCCCCACAAGCGCGCAACCTGCACGTTCGCACGCTCGCCGGATGCCGGGCCGAAGGCCCGCCGCGATGCGTGAGGCATCCGCGTGGGGCAGGCCGAGGGCGACGAGCACGCCGACGGGCCGCGCGGCCATCGCGGCCACGTCGCTCAGGGCGGCGGTCACGGCGCGGTAGCCCGCCTCGTCGAAGCTGATCCAGGAGCGCCGGAAGTGCACGTCCTCGAGGAAGGCGTCGGTGCTCACCACCCAGCCGGATTCGAGCACCGCACAGTCGTCCCCGGAACCCACCAGCACCTCCGCCCCGGGCGGCGGTCCGGCTGCCTGGAAGGACCGAATCAGGTCGAACTCGCCGCCCGGTCCCAGCGAGCTCAACGAGAGGCCTCCTGGTCGAAGATGACGAAGGGCAGACCGAGACGGCTCTTCGGATCCGGTTGACGCCGGACGGCGGCCGCAAGGCGGGCGATGACGTCGCCCGGCACCAGTCCCGGACCCTCGCTCCCGAGCGCGGCCGCGACCCCGGTCAGGTGCAGCGCCAGCCCGCCTGCCACCGATGGGTCGCACCCCTGCGCCATCAGCGAGCCCGCGACTCCGCTCAGCACGTCCCCCATCCCCGCCGCGGCCAGATCGGAGCTCCCGAGCCCGCCAACCAGGAGCCGCTTTTCGGGGGTGGCTACGACCGACGGGTTGCCCTTCAGCAACACCGTGCACGACCACGCCGCCGCCCGGTCGAGAGCCAGTTCGTGCGGAAGACCGGGGAGGTCGTCGGCGGCGGCCACGAGCCTCCTCATCTCTCCCCGGTGCGGCGTCACCAGCACGGGTCGAGCGCGCCCCAGGTCGCCCAGGGCCGGGCCCGCCCCCGACGCCACCAGGTTCAGGGCGTCGGCGTCGAGCAGCACCGGGGCATCGCCGGATGCCTCCAGAACAGCCTCAAGGGCGCCGGCGGCCTTTGCAGCGACCCCCAGCCCGGGACCGGCCACGACCGCGGTCGATGCCATCGCTGCCCGGGCGAGCGCGCCACGGTCGGCCATGTCCACGAACACCGCTTCCGGGACGGCGCCCTGGAGCACGGGCCTATTGGCCGCGGAGCTCGCGATGCGCACGTATCCCGCCCCGGCCCGCAGTGCCGCCCGCGCGGCCATGATCGCCGCGCCCGCCATCCCCGGCGCGCCCGCCAACAGGAGCAGCGAGCCGACCTGGTGCTTGTGCGTATCGGCAGGACGAACCGGCATCGCGTCCCGCGCCCACCCGGGCGTCACCACGCGCGCCCGGAAGGTTGCGGGAGGCACCGGTGGAAACCCGATCTCCACAGCCACCAGGCGACCGGCATGCGCGCGCCCGGGTTGAAGCAGGGAGCCCAGCTTGGGCCACCCGAAGGCCACCGTCACGTCGGCCCGGGCGGCCTCCCCGGGGACGGCCCCGGTATCGGCGTCCACCCCGGAAGGAATGTCGAGAGACACAAGCGGCCTGGCGGCCCGGTTCATGCCCTCCAGTATGCGCGCCTGGGGAGTTCGGGGGGCGCCCGAAATCCCCGTGCCGAGCACCGCGTCCACAAGCACGCCGGCCGACCCGGCCGCGCGCGCGATCTCACCACGGGCGCCCTCGTCACCTGCGTCCAGCGTGGGTAACCGCCACTCGTGCAGAAGGCGCGCATCCGGGGCTTTCGCCGACGCCCGGACAACCGTGACCGGCCGGCCCCAGCCCGCCAGCGCGCGCGCCAGCGCGAGGCCGTCGCCGCCATTGTTGCCCGACCCCGCGAACACCACCACCGACCCCCGCGCAAAGATGCGCTCGAGCACCAGGGCGGCCGATCGTCCCGCGTTCTCGATGAGGGTCCGGCCGGGAACGCCGAGTCGATCGATGGCGAAGCGATCGAAGGATGCCGCTTCGCTGCCGGTGGGAGCGTGGACATCAGGATCGCCGAAGAGGATCCTCGAACGACCGCGACGGCCTCTGGAGGAAGCGCCGCGGTTGCCGGTCACGCGTGGCGCCATCGGGAAGTGCAGGAGGGACTACTTGTAGCTCTGAGTGATGTTACGCCCGAAGGTGATCTCTCCGTTGTCGATCCTGATGTTGAAGCCACAGTCGGGATTGGAACAGACCCACGCCTTGTATCGGATCGGGGCGCCCTCGCGTCCGTAGTCGGACATCGGGAGCAATAGCCCCGTATTGCATTTGAGACAGGAAGGAAAGCTCTGCTCTTCGGACATTGTCCAGTCCCCTCTCGGATGGTCTCGAAGAGACGAGACCTGTTGAGTTCGTCAGGCTGGAGCGAGGGCTAGGCCCTGCCCCACGGATAGTTGTGCTCGAAAGCGTCCTCGAAATCGTACACGCCCCTGAAATCCTCGGGAGAATCCTCTTCCTGTTTCAGGAGAATCCCGCAGTCGACCAGATCGAAGACGATCTCACCCAGGTCTTCCGTGGCGTGGACGCCCCAGTGTTCCAGAACCGTGCGCGCCATCGGGCCATATTGCTCGAGAGCGAGACGCCTTACTCCCTGCGCGAGTTCCGTGCCGGAGATATGGCGCCGCTTTTCGAGCGAGTCCGAGACCGACTGCAGGGCGGAGAGTACAAACAGGTACGCCTTGACATGGAAACGCGGGTTGCGTCCATCGAGCCGTACCATGACATCGTCGCCAATCTGCGGGTCGTTCATGGGAGAAATCTGGAGCGATTCCACGGAGAGCGCCAGCCCCGGCCATGCGGGGTAACAGGACGTTTCCCGTTGCAGGACATGATATTGCGGCCCTGCCTGCAAACCCGGCCGAAGTCAACCGACCGGAACGGTCTCCTTTCGGAGCGGGAAGGACGCGCTCATTTCGCGCACTCGGCCACGCACTTCTCCAAGCACCTCGTCGTCCTCGGGACGAAGCAGAACCCGAGCCATCCAGCCGGCAATGAGGCGCATCTCGTCGATCCCCATGCCGCGGCTGGTGAGCGCGGACGTCCCGAGCCGAATCCCGGACGTGACCAGCGGCGACCGGTACTCCCCGGGGACCGTGTTCTTGTTGACGGTGATGCCCACGCGCGCAAGCGCCGCCTCGGCCTGCGCTCCCGAGAGGCCGTCCTGTCCGAAGTCGACCAGGATCAGGTGGGTGTCGGTGCCGCCGCTGACCAGGCGGAACCCGTGTTCCATGAGCTCGGCCCCCAGGGCTCGCGCGTTTGCCACCACCTGCCGCGTATAGAGCGAGAATTCCGGCGCCAGCGCCTCCCGGAACGCGACCGCCTTGGCGGCGATCACGTGCATCATTGGGCCCCCCTGGGAGCCCGGAAACACCGCCCGGTCGACGGCGCGCGCGTGTTCGGCGGGCGCCAGAATGAGACCGCCGCGGGGTCCGCGCAGCGTCTTGTGCGTGGTCGTGGTCACCACGTGAGCGTAGGGAATCGGACTGGGATGCACGCCGGTGGCGACGAGCCCCGCGATGTGGGCCATGTCGACCATCAGGAGCGCGTCCACTTCGCGCGCGATTTCCCCGAACGCGGCGAAATCGAGCGTGCGCGGGTAGGCGCTGGCGCCCGCGACGATCAGGCGGGGGCGTTCGGAGCGCGCCTGCTCGCGCACGATGTCATAGTCGATGAGGCCATCCGACTCGCGCACGCCGTAGGACGATACCCGGAACCACTTTCCGCTCACGTTGACCGGGGATCCGTGCGTGAGATGGCCGCCGTGGCTGAGCTGCATGCCCAGAAAACGGTCTCCGGGCCTGAGGAAGGCGAGAAAGGCCGCCAGGTTGGCCTGTGCCCCGGAATGAGGCTGAACGTTCGCATGGTCGGCTCCGAAGAGCGTGCAGGCGCGTGCCCGGGCCAGGCTCTCGACCACGTCGACGTGCTCGCAGCCGCCATAGTAGCGACGTCCCGGGAGTCCTTCCGCGTACTTGTTGGTGAGCGCCGAACCCGTCGCCTCCAGGACCGCCCGCGACGCGAAGTTCTCGCTGGCGATCATCTCCAGCTGATCGCGCTGACGCGCCTCTTCGGCGTGGACGGCCTGATGTATCTCGGGGTCGAAACGACGCAGATGATCGGTGGACAATGTCTCGCTCGGGTCAGGTGCTCATGGAAACCGCCCGCCGGGCACGTGAGCCGTGCTCGGCGCTGCCGGGGCGGCGGGCATCCGTCAGTATCTGCAGGGCGACGCGGTTCGCGGCTTCGGCGGCCGTGATGCCATCCTCGCGGGCCCGCTGGAAGACGTTCAGCACGACGTCGTAGATCCCGGCGGCTTTCCTTCTGGTGCGCTCAACAGACCAGCCGTGCAGCTCGCCGTACACGTTGATGAGCCCTCCGGCGTTGATCACGTAGTCGGGAGCGAACAGGATGCCCCTTTTCTGAAGAGCGTTGCCATGCCTCGGCTCGGCCAACTGATTATTGGCCGAGCCCGCGACGATGTCCACGCGCAGGCGTGCGACCGTCCGGTCGTTGATCACCCCGCCCAGTGCGCATGGGGCGAAGATGTCCGCCGGGACGTCGTAGATTGCCTCTGGAGCGACGGCGGTGGCGCCGAACTCGTGCACCGCGCGCTCAACGCTGCCGGCGTTGATGTCGGCGACCGTGAGCCTGGCACCTTCGGCCGCGAGTTCGGCGCACAATTGATACCCGACGTGCCCCACGCCCTGGACGGTAACGTGCCTGCCCTCCAGGCAGGGATCGCCGTAGCGCTCCTGCGCGCACGCCCTGATGCCCTGGTAGACGCCGTGGGCCGTGGCGGGAGAGGGATCGCCGGAACCTCCGCGCACCCCGGCCACCCATCGGGTTTCCGCGCGCACGAACTCCATGTCGTCCACGGAGGTGCCGACGTCCTCCGCGGTGATGTAGCGCCCGCCCAGAGACTCCACGGCGCGGCCGTGGGCCCGGAACAGCCGCTCCCGGTCGCGCGGGCGTTCATCCGCCAGGATGACGGACTTGCCCCCGCCGAGCTTCAGGCCCGCGATGGCAGCCTTGTAGGTCATGCCGCGCGCGAGGCGAAGGGCGTCGGTCAGGGCGTCCACCTCGCTGGCGTACCTCCACAGGCGGGTGCCGCCCAGAGCCGGACCCAGCGTCGTGTCGTGGATGGCGATGATGCCTCGATAGCCCGCCGCGGGCTCCGACCAGAATGCCAGTTGATCGTGGCGGAAGGCCGCCATCTCCTCGAATATCTGCATGCTCAGTTCCCTTTTTTGTCTTCCGCACCACCCCGCGCCATTCCGTCGCCGGCGCTGCTCACCCCGTGGCGACCGTGGCCTGGAACCCGCGCGCCGCGATAATGCGCAGCACTTCGCCGGTGGCCTCGCAGATGCCCGTGCCGCTGGCGTCGCGCATCAGCTTCTCGACGGGATAGTCGCGCATGTAGCCATACCCGCCGAAGATCTGAACCGCTTCCCGGGCAACCGACACGGCCGCGTGGCTCGCCGCCCATCTCGCCATGTCCGGGGTCGCCGTCAGGCCGGGGCGGTCCGTCCAGGAGGCCAGGCCGACACCTCCCTCCGCGCCCGATGCTTCGAGGGCGACGGCGGTCTCCCGCACCAGGGCGCGGGCCGCCGCAATACGGGTCGCCATTCCGGCGAGCTTGTGCCGGATCGCGCCGAACGCCGTGAGCGCGCGCCCGAACTGTTCGCGCTCGCGCGAGTAGCGGGCGGCGTGCTCGAAGGCGGCCTGCGCGATGCCCAGGGCGACCGCCGCGCCGCCCAGGCGGGACAGGGGCAGCGCCTGAGCCGCATACTCGTCTCCGCGCCGCGGGCTCCCGATCACCCAGTGCGCGGACACCGCTACGCCGTCGAGCTCGACATCGACGATCTCGGCCGCGCACAGGCCAAGGGTCTCGCGGCGGCGTACAACGCGATATCCGGGTGCGGAGGTGTCCACCAGGAACACGCCGGCGCCGCCCGTTCCGCCTTGCGCGGCCGGGCGAGCGAAGACCATGGCCGCTCCGGCTCTGTTGCCGTCCACCACCCAGTGCTTGCCGCCGTCGAGCCGCCAGCCGTCGCCGGCCGGGGTGGCGATGGCATCGCCGGCGTCCTCGGCGCCCGCCGCCCCGAGGTCCCCCAGGGCAAACGCGACCAGGCGCTCCCCGGACGCGATGCCGGGAAGAAGCTCGTGTTGCAGGTCCTCCGACGCATGCGCGAGCAGGAGGCTCGCGACCGGTCCGTTCTGCAGCGACACGGACAGCGCCAGGCTCCCGTCGGCACGGGCGAGTTCCTCCGTCGCCGCCAGGCAGGTGGACAGGTCGAGCCCGAGGCCGCCGAACGCCTCCGGAATGCCCATCCCCAGGAAGCCGAATTCGGCGAGCATCCCGAGGACATCGTCGTCCAGGCGGCGGTGCTCGTCCCAGCCCGCGGAGCGCGGACGAATCTCGCCGTCCGCGAACTCCCGGGTCATCTCCCGAATGGATCGCTCCTCCGGGGTCATGGAGCACCGTGCGTGGCGGAGGCGTCCCGCAGCCCGTCCCCACACGCGGAACTGGCCGAAGCACCGCCGCCGGCCGGCCTTCCCGGGGCGAAAGCGCTACTCATGGGAATGGAATCCACGCCCGCTCTTGCGCCCCAGCCAGCCGGCCGCCACGTACTTGCGAAGCAGCGGGGCGGGACGGTAGCGGTCGTCGCCCAGCTCCCGGTGCAGTACTTCCAGGATGCCGAGACAGGTGTCGAGCCCGATCAGATCGGCCAGCGCAAGCGGTCCCATGGGATGATTCATCCCCATTCGCATGACCGCGTCGATCGCCTCCGCCTCGGCGACGCCCTCCGTGAGGGCGAAGATCGCCTCGTTGATCATCGGCATGAGGATGCGATTGGAGACGAAGCCCGGGAAGTCGTTCACCTCCACCGGGGTCTTGCCCAGGCGGGTCGCCAGTTCCACCACCGTCCGCACGGTCTCGTCGCTGGTCCGGAGTCCGCGCACCACCTCCACGAGGCGCATGACCGGCACGGGGTTCATGAAGTGCATGCCGATGACGCGGTCAGGGCGCGCCGTGCGGGCGCCCATCGTCGTGATGGAGATCGATGACGTGTTGGATGCCAGGATCGCGCCGGGCGGGGCGAGCCGGTCCAGCTCGGCGAAGAGGCGATACTTGAGCGAGGCGTCCTCGGGAGCCGCCTCAACGGCAAGTTCCGCGTCGGCAACGGCCCGGGCGAGGTCGTCGGTCGCCTGGATCCGGGCAAGCGCGGCGGTCTTCTCGTCCGCTTCAAGTCGACCCGACCGGAGTTGGCGGTCCATGTTGCGCGCGATGTTCGCCGTGCCCCGCGCGAGCGCTTCCTCCGCGATGTCGTAGAGGACCACTTCGAGCCCGGAAAGAGCTGCGATGTGGGCGATGCCGTTTCCCATCGTCCCGGACCCGATCACGGCAATGCGTCGCATGGGCTTCGTTTCCGCCATCAGGATGCTCCGGGAGTCAGCGATCGTCGCGAGCCCGGGACCTCAGCCGGAGTGCGATCGCCATGGCCAGCAGCAGTTCGATCGAGTCGCCGAGCGCGAAGGGCAGCACGGCGTTGCGGAATACCGCCGTGGGAGCGGCGCCGGTGAGCAGGGCCAACTGGGTCGCGCCCGCCAGGTAGATGACCAGAAGTCCCGCCACCAGCGCCAACAGGATGCGCGGGGCGCCCGCGTCCCGGGGGCCGGCCAGCCATCCGCAGAGGCCGGAAGCCAGGGGAAAGGCGAGGATGAAGCCGCCCGTTGGGCCGACGAGGGCCGCCGGCCCGGCCGGGATCGCGGCGAACACCGGTGCGCCGCCCACGCCGAGCAGGACGTAGGCGGCCATGCTGGCGGCTCCCGCCGATGGCCCCAGCACGAGGCCCGACAGGAGCACGAAGAGCGGCTGCAGCGTCATCGGGACCGGCGTCCAGGGCACCGGCACCGCCACGTAGGCGCCCGCGGTGGTGAGCAGGACGAAGAGCGCCGCGGTCAGCGTCCGCCGACCGCTGGCGAGCGACGCCATGCGTACCAGAATTCCCTGTCCCTGGCTCAACTCTACAGTCCGCATCCTGACCCTCCCCGTGTTTGTGCTATGTCAGCAGGTTTCGTGCCGCCTCCCGGATCCCCGCGGGTCGGAGGATGGGCGGGGCCGACCTTCCGCACCCGGTGCTCGCGCGGTCACGCACGCTCCACCGCGAGCGCGACTGCGTTGCCGCCCCCGAGGCAGAGGGTGGCGAGACCCGTTGCGGCATCCCGGTCCTCCATCGCATGCACGAGCGTGACCAGGATGCGGGCGCCGGAAGCGCCGATGGGGTGGCCCAGCGCGACGGCGCCGCCGTTCACGTTTACCCGGTCCGCGTTCAGGCCCAGGGCGTCGATGTCCGCGAGCGCCTGAACCGCAAATGCCTCGTTGATCTCCACGAGATCGTAGTCGTCCGCCGCCTTGCCCGCTGCTTCCATCACCTTGCGCACGGCGAAGATGGGCGCGAAGAAGAGGTCGCGCGGTTCCGTGCCCGCCGAAGCGTAGGCGGTGACGCGGGCGGCCACCGGCAGGCCGTGTGCCCGGGCGAATTCCATGGAGGCGACCACCAGGGCGGCACCGCCGTCGTTCAACCCCGGCGCGTTTCCGGCGGTGACCACCAGCTCATCGACGTCGTCCGGAGCGTCGCGGGCGAAGGCGGGACGCAGCCTGGCAAGCGCCTCCAGTGAAGTGGCGCGCCGGGGTCCCTCGTCGGTGTCGACCACGGTCGCGCCCCGGCGGGCCGGTACCTCCACCGGCACGATCTCGCGCCTAAATCGTCCTCCGTCGATGGCGTCCACCGCCTTGCGGTGCGACCCCAGCGCGAACTCGTCGGCCCTCTCCCGCGTGATGCCCGCCCGCGTCGCCGTGTATTCCGCATGACCACCCATGTGGCGGCCCTCGAAGGAACACCAGAGACCGTCGTGAATGAGGCCGTCGCTGACCTCCTGATCTCCGAACTTCACGCCCCCGCGGTGCCCGCGCAGATAGTAGGGCACGTTGGACATCGACTCGAAGCCGCCCGCCACGACGGCGCGCGCGTCTCCCGCCCGGATCGCCTGGGCCGCCAGCATCACCGCCTTCAGTCCGGAGCCGCACACCTTGTTCACGGTGACGGAGGGGATGGTCGCGGGCAGGCCGGCGTTCACCGCGGCCTGGCGGGCGGGCGCCTGCCCTTCTCCGGCCGAAACCACGTTGCCCATGAGCACCTCGTCGATGGCGGACGGCTCGACGCCGGAGCGTTCCACCGCCGCGCGCACGGCGACGGCTCCGAGCGCGGGTCCGGGCAACGGGGAGAGACCGCCCAGAAAACGGCCGATGGGGGTGCGGGCGGATCCAAGGATGACGGGGATGCGGGATTCGTCGTTCATGTAGGTCCCATGCGGGCTCGGACGGAGAGGCCGATTCCGCGAAGAGTCGACGGCTGGCAATAAAGGCCCGGTGTATCACGGAACTGCGAAGGCAGCTCTTAAATCTAGATCAATCCGTCGACCGGGTCACGCCCTTCCGGACCGACGAGGAGTTCGTGGAGCGCCCGAAGGTCGCGGACTCCCTTCCGCTCCGTCTCCTCCAGAAGATGTTTCAGGATCTCGGCCGCGGCGCGCGCGTCGCCCAGGGCGCGGTGACGCCCGTGCACCTCGATGCCGAAGCGGCCGCACAGGGCGTCGAGATGATGGCGCCGCTGTGATGCCAGCAGCCGGCGCGACAGTTGCTCGGTGCATAGCCGCTGCACGCGCGGAGCGTCCCCGAGCGCCTCGCGCAACTGCCCGCCGACGAAAGCCCAGTCGTGGTCGGCGTTGTGGGCTGCGAAGACGCGGTGCTCGAGCCGCCTCCGGATCTCGCCGGCGATGTCGCGGAACCGGGGCGCCGCAGCCACCCTGGTTGCGCTGATGCCGGTCAGGCGGGTTACCGAAGCGCCGATCGCTCGCTGCGGGTTGACGAGACTCTGGAACTCGCGGGTCACGACGCCTTCGCGCAGTTCAACGATGGCCAGCTCGATGATGCGGTGGCCTTCCTGGTAGGCGCCTCCGGTCGTCTCCACATCCACCACCGCGTAGTCCAGAAAGCCGAGCGACGAACGCACCCCGGCCAGGCCCGGGGTCAACTGCCAGCGGCCCTCCGGATCCAGGCGAAACCTGGGATCGGGCCCCAGCAGCGACGCGATCAGCGCGGGCGACTCCTGCCCGAACGCGCGCAGCCGGCTCGCCCGCCGGGCGAGCTCGTCCGGGTGAAGGGGACCGTCGCCGAGCAGCCCTGCGATCGTCTCGACCCATGATCCCCGCGCCGCGCTCATGTCCGCTCCAACATCTTCGCCAGCCGGACGAAGTCTTCGGGGGCGAAGGTCTCGGGGCGGCGCGTCAGGTCCAGCCCGCTGCGCGTCTCCACTTGCGCCACCTCCCGGCGGCTCAGGCGATAGGCCGGATCGTCCCGGAGAATCCGCTGAAACTGCTTGCGGCGGCGCTGAAAGGCCGCACGGGTGAGGACGCGCACGGCCTTCTCCCGCGCGGCGGAAATCCGGGGTGGGTGAAAGGGCCGAATGCGCACGACCACGGAGTCGACCCGCGGGACGGGGCGAAAGGCCGTCCGCCGCACGCGCAGGACGCGCTCCACGCGCGCCACCACCCGGACCCCCACCGACAGCGCCCCGTAGGTGCGGGAGCCCGGAGCCGCCAGCATGCGCTCACCGACTTCCTTCTGCACCATGACGACGATCTCGGCCGGCCGCGGGCGTTCGAGAAGCCGAAAGACGATCGGTGAAGTGCGGTTGTAGGGAATGTTGCCGATCACCTTGAGCGCGGAGACGTCTTCGGCCAGCGCCGCGATGTCGGTGTCGAGGATGTCCCCCTGCACGAGGGTCACCTGCGGGTGCCCCTCCAGTTCCTGCGCGAGGCGGTCGGCCAGCTCGCGGTCGAGCTCCACGAGCACGAGGCGGCGCGGCAGATCGACGAGATGGCGGGTGAGCGCGCCGGTCCCGGGCCCGATCTCCAGCACCTCGTCGCTCGCCTGCACGTCGAGCGCCCTGACGATGGCCCGCTGCAGGTTGGGGTCCACCAGGAAGTTCTGGCCGAGGGAACGCTTCGGCCGCACGTCTCAGAGCCTCAGGGCGAGGGCGGTGCGGTCGTCGGCGGGTATCGCGCGCGTCGGTTCGGCGGCAAGCCGGAAGAGCGACTCGACGATGGCAGCCGGACCCCGGTCGACCTGCTTCCGCGCCTCCGCAAGCACCGCCTCCTCGCCGCTGCGCGAACCGCTGGTGGCCAGCGAGTCCGAGAGGCCGTCGGTGAACAGAAACAGCAGATCCTCTCCCGCGACCCAGGGCACGCTGGCTTCGGAATAGGAACCGGGCCCGGCGATCCCGACCGGTGGGTCGGTGGCCGCCAGCCGCCGCTCCCTCGTGCCCCGCCGGAAGGCGAAGGCGTGTGGGTGGCCCGCATTGGAATACACCAGTTCGCCCGCGGCGGGATCCAGCACGCCGTAGAACAGGGTGAGGAACATCTCGGTGGTCTCGAGCTCGTCGCGCAGCGCGTCGTCCACGTGGCGGAGCACCTCCGCCGGACTCTCCGTCTCGCCCGCGAAGATGGATGCGGCCGAAAGGGCCAGCGCCATGATGAGGGCCGCGGGGAAGCCGTGGCTCGACACGTCGCCGATCATGACGCCGAGCCGGCCGCCGGAGAGCTTGATGAAGTGGTAGAAGTCGCCCCCCACCTGCTCCGCCGGCTGCACCTCCGCGGCTACCTGGCTCAGCCCCAGCTGATCGACCGGCTGAAGCAGCCGCATCTGAAGGTTGTGGGCCAGCTCCATCTCGTGCGCCATTCGGTCCCGCGCCCGGCTCTCGCGAAAGAGCCGATGATTCTCGAGCGCCGCGCCGATCTGGCTGGCGATGGCGGTCAGCAGCTTGCGGTCCCCGGCCGAGAAGGTGCCGCTTCCCCTGCGCCCGAACAGGTTGATGACACCGACCGTGCGCGCCTGCCCCGCCTGCGGCGCGTACTGGATGGGCACCAGGAGGGCCGATTCGGAGCGCAGGTTGGGGGCGGTCGTTGGATGCCGGCTGTCGTCGCCGGTGCTGATGATCGCCTCCCGCTCCCGGAACACCCGCGCGGTGAGCATTTCCCCCGCGGGATCGAGCGGCCCCTCCAGTCCGGCGATTCCTTCGGCCGCGACCTGGTGCAGCAGTCCGTCCCCGGCATCGTAGACCCACAGCGACCCGCGGCGGGCTCCCAGAACGTCGCATACCTCGTTGAGGATGACTCGTGCGGCCTCTCCGAGCTCCAGGATCGAACCCAGGATCTCGCTGATCGAGTAAAGCAGGTTGATTTCCTCGTAGCGCGCGGACAACTCGCCGCTGAGGAAGCTGATTTCCTGTTCCGAATCCAGGACCCGGATCAGCTGCGAGCAGACGAGATCGGCGGCCGGCGCCAGGGTCGGATCAGCGGGACGGATTTCAAGCTCCAGGCTACGGCCCTCGCGGGTGCTCAGTCGCCGCGTCAGGGCCTCGTCCTGCTCGCTGGCCGGCAGGTCGGTCCCGGATTCCTCCGGATACATGCGGCGACCGGAGACCAGATCGCGCACGCTCAGCCGCCACGGGAAGCTCCCGGCAAACTCGTCCAGCGTTGCGCGGGCCGGCTGAGGCAGCCGCGAAGGTCCGGGCTCGCTCATTCGCGTCGTACCTGATCGCGTCTCAGCAGCAGGGTGACGGAGTTGCCCCGCTCGTTGAAGGAGACCTCGTCCAGCAGTTTGCGCATCAGGAAGATCCCGCGTCCGTCGGGCTTCAGGAGCCTCTCGGGGGTGGTCGGATCCGGGATGTCCTCGTAGTCGAAACCCGGTCCTTCATCCGTTACCCGGGTGATGATGGCCTTGGCCGTGATCGTCAGTTCCACGCGCACGCGCTTCGACCGATCGGCGCCGTTGCCATACAGCATCGCGTTGGAGAGCGCTTCCGCAAGCGCCACGCGAAGATTCATGCGGACGCGGCTGGCCCTTCGCTCGAGCTCGATGATGCGATGGCAGCGCGCGACCACCTTCTCGACGGCGTCCTCGATGCGGAGGACGTCGCTCGGGAGGTGGAAGATCAACTCCGGATCCATGGGCCGCCGCTGGGCATGGAGCCTCTCGAACGAAACTCAGCCGTCCCGGAGGCCCTCTTCGCGGGAATCCACGATGGTGAAAAGGGTGTCGAGCTTGGTGAGCTGGAAGAGGGTGCGCAGGTCATCGTTGAGCGCGGCCAGCCGGAGTTCCCCACCCTGCTCCCGCACCTTCTTGGACAGGGACACCAGCACCCCAAGTCCGGACGAGTCGATGTAGCCGGTTTCGGCAAAGTCGACAAGGAACTCCCGGTCCCCGGTCCGCAGCCGCTCGAGCACGACGTGTTTGAGCTCCTGGCGGTTCGCAACGATGAGGTGTCCGGTTACGCTGATGATGGTGATCGCGCCGGATTGTTCTACGATGAAGGGCATGCCGGGCTCCGCGTTTTTCTGATGGAATCCGCGCTGGATCCGCCGACGGCGTGGAAGGTCGGGCGAAGTGCGGGGCAGTTTACTTGAAGGCGGCGGGGGCGGGCAAGGCGCTCCGCACGGCGGGCCGGCGCCATCACTCCTCCGCCCTCCGCTGGTTCTCGAGTTTCCGGCGGATCCCGCGGGCCACGAGGGGCGAGACGAACCTGGAGATATCCCCGCCCAGGACGGCGACTTCGCGAACCAGAGAAGAGGAAAGGAACGCGTACGACACGTCGGGCATGAGGAAGAGGGTCTCAGCACCGGGCCACAGCTGGCGATTCATCTGGGCCATCTGGAATTCGTACTCGAAGTCCGACACCGCCCGAAGGCCGCGAATCATGAAGCGTGCCCCGCGGGCGCGCGCAAAGTCCACCAGCAGGCCCTCGAAGGAAGTGCATTCCACGCGCGCCTCATCCTGAAACACTTCCTGCAGGAGGCGCACCCGTTCTTCAACGCTGAACAACTGGCGCTTGGACTGGGTCGAGCTGTGCGCCACCGCGACCACGACCCGGTCGGCGACGCACAGCGTGCGCTGGACGATGTCCTCGTGACCGAGCGTGACGGGATCGAACGACCCCGGATAGATGGCGACCAGGTTCCCGGCACCGCTCATGCCTCAGCCTCCGCGATGGTCAGCGTGGTGTCTCCGTACACTCTTTGGCGCAGCCGAAGCCCGGGACAACCGGGCAGCTCTTCCCGGGAACGATGCTCCACCCACAGGACGCCCGCAAACGGACGCTCGCCGTAGAGGTCGAGGAGGCGCCCCGCCAGCCCGCGTCCGTAGGGGGGATCGGCCAGCGCCAGATCGACCTCTTCCCGCTGCATGCGCTTCGTGTACCCCAGGGCGTCGGCGCGCACCACGCGTGTAAGGGTCCCGACGCCCAGCAGCTCGATGTTGGCCCGCAGAACCCGGAGCGCGCGCCGCGAGAGATCCACGAAGGTCACCTGGCTGGCGCCCCGACTCAGCGCCTCGAGCCCGAGCGCGCCCGAGCCCGCGAACAGATCCACTACCACAGCCCCTTCCAGGTCGGCGCCGAGCGCCGCCATCCAGGCCTCGCGCACCCGGTCGGAGGTCGGGCGCACGTTCCGGCCGCGCAGCGGCTTCAACCGGTGGCCGCGCCAGCGTCCGGCGATGATTCTCACGCCGGTGACTCCAGCGGCGCTCTCGCCGGGGTGGTCGGACGCGGAGAGGCCGGGCCGATGCCCTTGAGTTCGGCCTGGATGAGCGGGACCCCGCGGTAGTTGCCGAGTTTGAGGCGAAACACCGCGTCAACCGGTCCCGGAACCAGCGTCCCGGGCTCGACCCGATCCGCCATCCCGAATCCAATCGCGTCCAGCGTCCCCGTGCGATCGCGCAGGCGCATCCTGAGGTGCGCGCCCTTCACCGTCTTCACGGGCCCGTCCAGCCTGATCCCGCGCGCCAGGAACAGGGGGCGGGGATTGCCGATGCCGTGCGGACCCATGTGCCGCAGGTAGCGCACCAGCGGCTCCGTGACCTCCTCGAGGCGGATCTCCGCATCGGCGACCAGATGCGGGCGCAGATCGCGATCGGCGAGTTCCTGTTCGGCGGCCTCGTTGAACGACGCGCGGAAGTCATCGATGCGCTCGGGGGCGAGGCTCATTCCCGCCGCCTGCCGGTGTCCGCCGAAGCGGTCCAGATGGCGCCGGCCTCTCGTGATGGCGGCCAGGACGTCGAAGCCGGGAATGGAGCGGGCGCTGCCGCGCGCGGTGTCGCCGTCCACCGAGACGAGGATGGTCGGCCGGTGGAGGCGGTCCACGAGCCGGGAGGCCACGATGCCGATCACGCCCGGGTGCCAGTCGCGCGATGCCAGCACCAGCCCGAAGTCGCGCCCCGGATCGTAGGACGGGACCAGGCGCGCCAGCGCTTCCTGAAGGACGCGCGCCTCGGTCTGCTTGCGCTCGGCGTTGTACGACTCCAGCGCGCGCGCGAGACGTGCCGCCTCGCGCTGGTCGTCCGTGAGCAGGAGGTCGAGCGCCCGCCGCGATTCCCCCACCCGTCCCGCCGCGTTGATGCGGGGGGCCAGGGTGAAGCCGACATGGCCGGGGGTGACCGGGCCGCGCACCCGCCCCACCTGCATGAGGGCGCACAGCCCGGCGTTGCCGGTATCGCGCAGGGCGTTCAGGCCGTGACGCACCAGGACGCGGTTGTGGTGCGAGAGGGTCACCAGATCGGCGATGGTGGCGAGCGCGACCAGCTCCACGTGCGGCAGCGGCCCGATGGCCTCCGACCCGGCCATGCGGCCCAGCAGGCGCGCGAGTTCGAACGCCACGCCGGTCCCCGAAAGGTCCTGGTTGGGGTAGGTGCAGTCGTCCCTGCGCGGGTTCACCAGCGCGAACGAGCGCGGCAGGGTCCGGTCCGGGGTGTGGTGATCGGTGATGATGACGTCCACAGAGGCCCGCCGGGCTTCTTCCACCGCGCCGTGGGCGCGCGTGCCCGAATCGGCGGTCACCAGGAGGGTAGCTCGGGCGGAGCGCGCGGCCGCGAGCCCCGCAGCGCCGAAGTCGTAGCCATCGCGAAGGCGATGGGGCACGAAAGGTACCACCCGTCCCCCGAGCGCCCGTAGACAGCGCGTCAGGAGCGCCGCGGCCGCGATGCCGTCGACGTCGTAGTCGCCGTGCACCAGGATGGTCTCGCCGCGCTCGACCGCCCTCAGCATGCGCTCGCACGCGGGCACGGCATCGGCGAGCGACGCCGGATCGGGCATTCCCTCCAGCGACGGGCGCAGGAAGGAGCGGGCTGCGGGCGGTTGCCCGAATCCACGCACGGCCAGCACCACGCACATCGCCCGGGGAAGGTTGAGCTGCCTGCGCAGTTCCGCGACCTGGCGCGCGGGGGGCGCGGGGGCGACGCTCCAGCGGGGCGCGGGAGCCGGCGGGAGCATCCCGGGGGCGGCTACTCGCCGTCGGGAGGGGCGAAGATGATCCCGCACGCCTCGCACCGCCGAAGGGTGCTGCCGCCCCTGACCTCCGCCTGCAACTGAAGCGGGACCATGGAAAAACACCGTCCACACGCCCCGTCGGCCGTTATGGACATCACGATGGCTCCTTTCCGGGTTGAGCGCAGGCCCTCGTACACCTCCCGCTCCCGGCGATCGAGCCCGGCGGCGCAGGCATCCCGGCGGATCTGCAGCGAAGCGAGTGAACGCTCGGCGTCTTCCCGCTCCTGCTCGATCTCCCGCCTTCGGGGTCCGGCCTTCTCCCGCTCGTCCGCCAGCTCCCGCTCCAGTTGCTCTGCCTCGTCTTCCCGCTTGCGGATCTGGTCCAGGTAGGTCAGGGCCTCCAGCTCGTCCCCGTCCACGGAGCGGTTCAGAAGGTCCATTTCCGCCCGCACGGCCGCCTCCTGGCGGAGGTTGTGCACCTGCAGAAGCCTGTCCCGCAGCATCCTCAGCCGATTCCGCTTCTCCTCGGCCGTCCGCTCGAGTCGGCGCTCCGCGACGCGCAGTTCCCTCAGCCGGGTGCGGGCGCGTTCGATCCCGGCCTCCAGTTCGCGCCCCCGCGAGTCCAGTTCCTCCAACAAAGGGACGAATCCCTCGATACGGGAGGCAGCACGGTCGATTTCAGCGTCGATCTTCTGTAGCTCCTGCAGCGATGCGTAGGTCGGCACGGCTATGGTCTCTCCTCATTGGATGCGGTTCCTTCGCCGGGACCCGGGCGATGCCGAACAGCCGGGGTCCAGTGGGATGGATCGATTTCGCGCTTCTTCCTTTGCAGTTCCTCCAGTTCGGAGATCAGTTGCCGCTTCCGCTCGTGGTCCAACTCCCTGGCGATCGTCTCTCTCAGCTCCCGCGCCCGCTCGGCCAGCGGTGCGCCACGCATCCTGCGCGCCGAGTCGGCGAGCACGCGAGCCGCATGACCGACTTCTTCGCTGCCGGCGAGCAGGCCCGCGAGCCGACTGGCCGCAACCGCCTCCATTTCCTCGGGAGCCCGCTCCAGCTCCGGGTTCTCGGTCAGCGCCCGGAATATGGCGCGGTTGGCCGGGTGGACAAAGTCCTCCGGGCCCACCGCCTCGCTCGCCCGGTCGATGAGCCGGCGGTCGTTGACAAGCACCTGCAGGAGCTGGCGCTCGGCGCCCATGAGCGGTTTCAGCACGCGCCGCACCCTGGGCTGCGGGGCGGGTACGGTCCCGCCGCCCGGCACGGCGGGCGTCCGCGCGATCTCCTCCTCCAGCGTCTCGCGCCGCACTCCGGTTTCCGCCGCCACTCTGGAGATGTAGATGTCGCGCAGCGCCGGATCGGTGGTCGCGCGCAGGGTTGGGAGGAGGCGGTCCACGGCGTCGCGGATGCCGTCGATCGAGGACAGGCGGTCGCGCCCGGTCAGAATCTGCAGCTTCCGGTCGAGCACGTCGACCGCGTCCTCGACATACCCCATCAGCGCCTCCCGTCCCTCGCGGCGCGCCACCGAATCCGGATCCTCGCCCCCGGGCAGCGTCACCACGGAGGGGTGGATCCCCGCGCCCAGGAGGACGTCGGCGGCGCGGAAGGTGGCCCTCAGGCCTGCCATGTCGCTGTCGTAGAGGAGAAACGCCTTCGACGCGAAGCGGGCCAGCAGACGGGCCTGCACCGAGGTCAGAGCGGTCCCCAGCGAGGCGACGACGTTGGGAATCTCGTGCGCCACCAGGGAGACGACATCGGTGTAGCCCTCCACCAGCAGCACCGCCCCCTCCTTGCGGATCTCGTGCCGCGCCCGACCCAGCCCGTACAGTTCCTCACTCTTGTGATAGACCGGGGTCTCCGGAGAATTCAGGTACTTGGCTCCCTTCCCCGGGCCGAACAGCCTGCCCCCGAAGGCGATGACCTTCCCCGTCAAGCCCTCGATGGGGAAGATGATGCGGCTCCGGAATCGATCGTAGGGCTCCTCGGAGCGCTCGCTGGTGGTCACCAGGCCCGCGTCCAGGAGAATGGCGTCGTCGATGCCGTGGCGGGCGGCGGCGGTGCGCAGGCCGCGCCATTCGTCCGGCGCGAAGCCGATGCCGAAGCTCTCCGCGGTATCCGCGTCGATGCCCCGCTCCTCCAGATAGTCGCGGGCGAGCCGGCCGATTCCCGCATCGGCGAGCTGCTCCCGGTAGTACTCGCGCGCGAAGGCGTTGGCCTCGTACAGGGGCCGGTTGGGATCCTGGTATTCCGGGCGCGCCTTCACTTCGCGCACCTCGACCCCCGCCTTGCGGCCCGCATACTTGACCGCCTCCGTGAAGTCGAGCCCAATCCGCTTCATGACGAACGAGAACACGTCGCCCGACTCCCCGCAGCCGAAGCACTTGTAGAAGCCCTTGGAGGGGACCACGTAGAAGCTGGGCGTCTTCTCCTCGTGGAAGGGACAGAGCGCGCGGTAGTCCTTGCCGGCCCTCTTGAGCGGGATGTGTTCCCCGATCACCGCGACGATGTCGGAGCGGGCCCGCACCTCCTCGACCTGGTCGTCGGGGATCACGCGAGGGTCACCACGGTTACGCCCGTGCCCCCCTCGCCCACGCCGCCGGAACGGTACTCCCGCACCCGGGGGTCTTCCTCAAGCAGCTCGGCGACCATGGCGCGCAGGGCGCCGGTGCCCTTCCCGTGGATGAGGCGCAGCTCGGGCACGTCCGCCACAACCGCCCGGTCGAGGATGTTCTGCAGGCGGGCAGCCGCCTCGTCGACCCGCAATCCGCGCAGGTCGGAGTCGAGGGGGGGCGGGTCGGAGGGAAAGAACGAGCGGCCCGCCGGCCGCCTCTCCTCGCGGACCGGGCCCGTGGCGGGCGCGAGTCCGTCGAGCGGCACCTCCAGCCTGAGCCCGCCCCGGGCTTCCACCAGCGCGCGCCCGGGGCGGATCTCGACCACCGTGGCGGTCGCGCCTCCGTTCGCGAGCCGCACCGGGTCGCCGGGGCGGAGGGGGGTGGCGGGGGCAGGGCGGTGGTCGTCGGGGGGGCGGACTCGGTGGCGTTCGGCGGCCGCCTCGACCCGCTGGCGCGCCGCGCGCGCAACCTCCTCTTCCTCGCCCGCCCGGCCGGCGCGCACCTCGGCGATGGCGCTCTCGACTTCGCGCCGGGCCTCCAGCAGGATCCGGCGCGCTTCGGCCCGGGCGCGGCGGCGGGCGGTCCGCTCTTCGCCGGCCATCCTGCGCTCGCGAGCCTCGAGGGTGGCGCCGAGCGAGGCGTTCTCCCTGGCGCGCCCTTCGACCTCGGCCTCCCTGGCGGCGAGGGCGGCCCTGGCCCTGGCAGCGTCCGCCTCCAGGCGCTCCAGGCGCTCCAGCAGCTCATCCATGCGCACCTCGTCCCGTGAAAGACGAGCTTCGGCCCCATCGATCAGCGATCTTTCAAACCCCAGGGAACCCGCGATGGCGAGCCCGTAGCTGCGCCCCGGCCTCCCCTTGCGAAAGCGATATGTGGGCCGGGTGCGCTCCGGGTCGAAGTGCAATGAACCGTTCACGATGCCGCTTCCTGGCGCATCCAGCCTCTTGAGCTGTCCGAGATGCGAGGTCACCACCACCCGTGCCCCCCGGTTCGCCAGCGCTTCCAGCACCGCGGCCGACAGGGCCGCCCCCTCATCCGGGTCCGTGCCGGTACCCATCTCGTCGATGAGCACCAGCGCCGTATCGCTGGCGCGCGCAAGGATGTCCTTCAGGTTGGCGAGATGGGCGGCGAACGTGGAAAGGTCGTCCTCGACCGATTGCTCGTCCCCGATGTCGGCGAAGAAACGGCGAAACACGGGAATTCGCGTCCCGGAACCCACCGGGGGAACGACGCCGCACTGTGCGAGCACGCAGATCAGGCCCACGGACTTGAGAAAGACGCTCTTGCCACCGGTGTTGGGACCCGACACCACCAGAACCCGTTCCTCCGGCTCCAGCAGCAGGTCGAAGGGCACGGTCTCCACGTCCTCCCGCAGCGCCAGCAGCGGATGCCGCCCCTGGACGATGCACAGCCCGTGTTCCGCCTCGGGAAGCAGGGCCGGGACGCTGCCGTTCCATCCGAGAGCCGTGCGCGCGCGCGCGTCGAGCGAATCGAATTCGATCAGCGCCTCCTGGCTGCCGGCCAGGCCGTCGCGGAGCGGGGCGAGCGCGCTGGTGCATTCCGCGAGCACCCGGTCGATCTCGCGCACCTCCGCCGACTCCAGTTCGCGAACCCGGTTCATCAGCTCGATCGCCAGGGGCGGCTCGACGAAGAGCGTGGCCCCGCTGGCCGATGTCCCGTGGACGACTCCGCCGACATCGCTCCGTCCCGCGCGCCGGACGGGGATGACGTAGCGGCCCTCGCGCACGGTCACCGAGGCGTCGGGGATGACCCACGCAGCCGGAAGTGTACGCACGTAGGACTCAAGCCGACCGACGATCACGCCGCGACTGCGCTTCAACCTGGCACGCAGCCGCGACAACTCCGGGCTCGCCGTGTCGAGCACCGCGCCGGTCCGGTCTACGGTACGAAAGATGCGCTCCTCAAGGGCGCGGTCGAACAGCAGGCGCTCACGCAACGGTTCCAGCAGGAGCAGCGGCGGATCCGCTGCCGAAAGGTCATGGGCGAGTTCGCGGCCGGACCGCAGCAGAGTGCCCATCGAATGGAGTTCGGCGGGCGAGAGCACCCCGCCCGCAGCGCGCAGTCGGCGCAGGGCGTCGCGGGCATCCGGGATTCCCGACAGCGATCGAACTGCGCCGGCAAGCCGGGCGGTCTCGCGTACCCGTTCGAGTTCGCGCTGGATGATGGCGGGGCGGGTTGCCGGCCTGAGCGCGAGAACGGCATCGCGACCCGCGTCGCTTGAGGCCGAGGCTGCAACGCGTGCGAGCACGTCCGGCAGCCCGAGAACTTCGAAGGCGTGTTGCATCAGGATGGCGCGTTCATGCACCGCCCTCCCCGACGGCGCGGGCGGGTGGTCGCGGATTGGGGAAGGAAGGTATCCGGCGCTGTCAGAGGGGTCAACGCGGCAGAGGGACCGGTCGCTCCGGTCATGGAAGCCATCTCCGCGGCACAGGAAAGCACCAGGACCGTCGCCATGATCGCGAAACGTCCCATCCGGCCATGGGAGCGGACACCGAAAGTCCAGTATCATCCATAGGCGTCCATAGAGTCC
>JAPPJO010000078.1 GCA_028820325.1 Gammaproteobacteria bacterium
GAAGGGGCAACGTCCCTCGCCAGCCCCTCGGTTATACCGGGGGTATGCTGGCTTGACCGAATAAGGGCGGTCAAGCCAGCCCTTGGGACGCGCCCTCCGAAACACCTCTTCGGGCACCGCCCGCGCGGGCCAACTGCGTCTTCTCCCGACCGAGGCTCGGGCGGACAGGGCGCCAACCAAGCAGGCCGCAGTGGCCGCTTCCCGCCGCCAGGGCCTCGATCACCGTATTCGAGTCGTGGTCGCCCCCCGCAGCCGCGCCTGGATCTCCGTGACGCACAGGTCGGCGCGAATCAGCGCGTCCAGTCTCTGTCGGTCATGCGGGTCTCCTTGGTCTGCACGCCGGCCGGCGGATCCGGCAGCTGCCTCCGCGGCGATCTCGCCGGCGATGACCGCGTCGAGTCGCCTCGCCTCACCCGTTGCGCGGTCGCGGTCCCTTCAATGCTTCGAGTCGCGCACTCAACCCGGGGTCGGGCAGGTCGAGGCCGTTGTTGTTGTCTGTCATGGGGTTCTCCTTGGCCAGCTTGGTTTCTCCGTCATGCTTCCCCCTTCGCCTTGGCGATGGCGGCGTCGGCCTTGTCGAACGCCTTGCGTTCTGGCGCATCAGGAGAACGTCCCCGTGCGTGAAATTCCAAAATCGACCGGCATTCCTCCAGCGCCTCCAGCATCCGGGGCGCGGCCGCGGCGAGGATGGCGTCTTCCTCATGGACCATCCAGCCAAGGTGCTGCTCGCCGAAGTAGATCTCGGCGCATTTACCCGCTCTATTGGAAAAATCCAGCCTCCACGGCCCCGGCGTGCGCCCGCTCTCTCGGTAGTTCAACGGCCTCGCTAGCCGTATGGGCGGGGGGCCCGTCGGCGGGCAGGGGAAGGTGATCGCTTCGAGTTCGCCAGCATCTAGCTTGTCAGCGAACTCGTCCAGCGGGATGTAAGCGTACAGCGTGTGACCGAGCCCGCGCTTGGTCCTAGACCGCTTCCAGAGCGTGAGCTTGGGCACGTCGTAGGGTTCGCGCTTGTCGTCGTCTAGCTCGAACAGAAGACGCTTGTCGGTGGTGGTGTGCAATTATCGCTCCTTTGTGATTGCTTGCTGAAATGCGGATTATCGTAACGATCCGGGGCGCGGGTTGCGTTCCCGCGTTTGCATATGCAAACATGGGAACCCCCGCGCAAGGAGACCCAAAATGCCCGGACGTCAGCCTGAAGGAACGTCCGCCGGAGTTCGCCTCCTCGCCCACGGACTAGGAAGAGTCGCTCAGCCGCATGGGCAAGAAGGCCAAGGACCCGGTCGTTTCTTCGTTTTCGCCTCTGTGGGCTGAGTGCCATGGGCGATAGACAACCCGTTGGCCATCATGTGCCACGGGCTCGTTACGACGAGCCCTCAACGGACAACGGGGTGCCATTTCATGAACGTGGAAGAGCGAAAGGGGCGGCTTCGATGGGCCGTGACTGGGGGGCGGCACGGCGGCGGGAGGTCATGTCCCCGCAGGCAAGGCTGGCGCGGTGAGCCCGGCTCCACCCGAGTTCGAGGCCCTTGGGGCCCTGCGGAGACGGCTCGAGGCCTTGGCGGCCTCCGTTGATCGCGTGCATGCGGTGGGCGTGGTGTGGCGGCTCCCCGATCCCATATGGGAGCGGCTCAAGACCATTTGCCTGGAGGCCCGGACGCTGGCAGAGGTCATCGAGGACTTGTTGGACGGCGCGGAGCGCGAGGCAGCGCGGGATTGGGAGGCACGTGAGGCCCTGCGGGACGTGACGGCAGCCGCAGCCGCATGGCTTAGGGCCAATCCGGCTGCGAAGACTGGCCCGGACCTAGCCATCGAGGCAATTCGGGCCCGGTTCGATGCTCTCGTGGCGTGGCTACAGGAGTTGCGGGACGCGACGGCGGCAGCGCGACTCCGGGGTCGTCCTGTATCGGCGGAAGAGCGGATCGAGGGTGTCGAGGAGTGGCGGGCCACCCTTCGTGAGGCGGAAAGGGTCCAAGCGGCGTTGGAGGCCGCGTACGGCGCAGCGTTGGAGGCGATGGCGAAGTCCGTCGCCAGCGACGCGGTGCGGCACGATATGGCGGCGTTGGCTCTTGACGCCTACGAGGGAACATTGTCGGACGGAGGGCCCATCGTCCACCGGCCGGAGTTGCGCGGCGGCGGATTGCTCCCGCTCGCTCCCTCGCTGGCGCTCCGGAGTCATTCCCCCGGCGGCTTCGCGTGGGGATCTGACGGGAGCGGACCAGCTCAGCTTGCCCTCGCGTTGTTGCTCGACTGGACCGGTGACCCGGACTTGGCCCAACGGCTCTATCAGCGGTTTCTGCGCGACATCGTGGCCGCATGGCCATGGGAGCCCGGCGAGGAGTGGTGCTTGCCCGTGATGGAGCTTGACTATTGGATCAAGTCAGCCGAGGCAGGAGAATCGTGAAGGTATGGAAACAAGGAAACCCCGTGACATGAGTGACTTCCGCGACTTTCTCAAGAAGCGTGCGGCAAACCTCCGGCGAGAGGCCGCCGAACTCGAAGGAGTCATCGCAGTGCTGGACGATTTCGTGTTCGGCGAAGGCATGCCGCAGGGGCCATTTCCGCTTCGCTCTCGTTCGACTTGGAGGGACGAGGTGTACGATGCTGTCGTGACGGCTCGAAGACGAGGGGCAAGTGGTGCGCCTCAAGCAGGGCCTCTGGGACAGAGCATGATGTCCTGGCTGATAAACCACGGCTTTCTCGGGCGAGGAGAAGTTGTATGGCCGTGGGTCCGGTCATCTACTGGGACGAGTGGCATCTAGCGCAGGAAGCTCCGCGGCGCAGCACGGGGCGGACTTGGGGCAATCGCCAATGCTGCTCGTAGCCGGAACCGATGGGGATGCAGGGTTAACGGCAACCAGCGTCGGAGGGTCCGTTCGCAATGCTCGGCGTTTCCCGCCATCTAACGGTGATTCTCCCGCGATCTAATCACAGCAGAGACAAGTGTGATCCTACGGCAAGAAACGCAGATCGTGCAGTCCCGATTGAACTTACATGACTCCTTGCCGTGATTCGCGCCCCTCTGACTCTGCCGTTACGTGAGGGTTTCGCTCCGGGCGCCAACAGCAACGTCGGAACGCGCCGGTAGCTGCCCATCTCGACCGCATCTTCCTCGACTTCGATATACGGCGGCGCGCGGTCGAACCACTCGCGGGTGGGCCCGGACGCGGACCGCGTCTCGGCACCGCATAGCCTCGTGAGGTCCCGGGCTTGCGACCACCCGGCAGACACGACCACTATCAGTCCCGCTCTTCCGTAGCGACCTCACCCGGCCCGGACCGATATGCATCCCACGAAGGACTCCCTGATCGACATCGTCGGCGACGCGCGCAAGGGAAGAGTCGTTCTCCCGGAGTTCCAGCGGTCGTTCATCTGGAACCGAAGGCAGATCGAGGAGTTGGTGGTCAGCGTCCTGAACGAATACTTCATCGGTTCACTCCTGACCCTCAACGTGGTCCCTGACAACGTACCCTTCAGGCCTCGCATCATTGAGGGCGTCGAGGACTCTGTGCCACACCCGGCGACGATGATTCTGGACGGCCAGCAACGAGTCACAAGCATTCACTACGCGCTCTACGGTCCCGACATCAACCTCAAGGGCACGTCCTTCCCGTATCGCTTCTTCCTGAACATCGAGGCAGCCATCAACGAGCGATGGGACGAAGCCGTGTTTAGCCTCCCGGCCTACCAGAAGTCGGTGCCCGCTCTCTTCGACCAACCTGACCGGCAATACCGTGAGAGTTGCATGGCACTCAGTGCTCTAAGGAGTTGGGAAGCCTGGATGGATTGGCACAGCGGCTATCGTGACTACCTGACAAAAACTGACCGGTTAGACAAGCAACGGCTGGACCAACTCACGGCTTCGGCGAAGCGATTCCTGAACTTCCAGGTGGCGGTAATCTCGCTACCCCAGAGTACACCACTCCCGATGGTTGTCGAGGTCTTCGAGAGGATAAACCGCACCGGTGAACGCCTCGGAGTGTTCGAGCTTCTCACCGCTCGTTTGTGGGGAGATGGAATTGCGCTTCGCGACCTCTGGGACAACGCGATAGAAGAGCACGCTCGTCTCGCTGCCGTGTCGGATCTCAAGAGCGAGCGCTATCCCACGTTCGCCCTTCAGGTACTCGCGCTGCTTCGCGGCAAGGAATGCAAGCGGAAGGATCTGATTCTCCTGGATGGTGCGTCCTTCGAGGAGGATTGGCATCGCGCTACGGGCGCGATCGAAGCCGCGCTCGAGCGCCTACAGTCTACGGCCTCCGGTGGATACGGCATGGTCCCGCGCGTCAGTGCGCCATACTCCACGATGGTGACGCCGCTCGCCTTGATGCTACACCATGTGGACAACTTGCCCGCGTCAGTTGCAGCGGCCTACGACAAGATCGACCACTGGTACTGGAGTTCAGTTTTTCGCGGACGCTACGGGGGCTCTACGGAATCCAAGAGCTACCGAGACGTGAGCCAGGTCAAGGCGTGGATCGGAGATGACAGGGTCGTTCCCGAAGCTGTGCCGACGCACCAGGACGAAGTCAAGCGGGAGCTGACGAACGTTCGTTCGGGTGCGGCCTACCGGGGGATCCTCTGTTTGGTCGCGCTTCGCGGCGCTCAGGACTTTTTCACGGGTCAATCAATCGAGCTACACGACCTCGACCACCACCACATCTTTCCGAAGGCGTTCCTCAGGACCTCGCAGGTCGCAGCAGATCAGCAGAACACCGTGTTGAATCGGACCCTCATCAGTGCCGATACCAACCGGCGGGTCATCCGCGCAAAGCGCCCATCCAGATATCTCGCGGAGATGGAGGCGGACCTCGGTCGAGAACGCGTGCGTGAAGTCCTGGCGAGCCACTTCATCGACGACTCGGCCATCAAGGCCATGCGCGAAGACAACTACGACCGCTTCCTCTCTGCGCGCGAACGCGCACTCCGGGCTGAGATTGTGCGCCGGTGCGTCCATTCTACGATAGGTGCCGTAGTCGAAGCCGATGAGGGGTTTGTTGCTGGCCAGGAGAACGCACGACTGGATCGCCTCGAAACTGCCCTCCGAGATCTGATTGATGAGTTCCTACATGAGATGGCGGGTGATAGGTACTGGCGACAACTCATACCGCCGGACATCCGAGCGGGTGTACACAAGAGGCTGCAACTGGAACAGATGCTCCATCCTCGGGGCGACGGTGCCCCTCAAGTGACCCACCGCGATCGACTCGATTTCTGTGACTTCTCCGACTACGCCCAGATCATCCTGCAGCGGAACGTGTGGCCGAGCCTCGAGCCCGTGTTCACGCGCCGCGGTGAATTTGAGCGCCACGCCACGTCCCTCCGCCGGTACCGCAACGGCCTCAAGCACGGTCGCGAAATTGAGACGGTCGACCATCTTTCCGGCGGGGCGGCGATCATCTGGTTCGAACGGGCCATTGGCGAGACGAGGTTTACTGATCGCGTCGTCGCTGAAGAGGAAGCTACGGTTGAGGACTGTCTTCGTGTGCTGACTCGCCGGACCGTGCCGCGCGGTCAACGTGAGCTGTACCAGGCGCTCGTCAGAGCTGGCCCACGTGGTTTGACGGCGACCGAGCTAGTTGGACAGATGGCCAGGGAATCGTCAACTCTTGGCGGCATCATGGGTGCGCTGGGGAAGCGAGTGAACAAGACCCCTGGTTTCGGAGCAGCGAATAAACCCGGTGCTGAAATGCTGTTGGACACCGCCGAAGACAGCGAAGGCCAGAGCCGCTACAGCCTCACGCCAGTAATGGCCGAAGCGTTGCGAAAGTTCGCACCCGCGTGGATTTCGGAGTCCGATCTTTCGGTGTTCGACGCGGCGCCGGCGGAGTTGATCGGTCGAGGTGAAGCGTCGGGGCAGACTGAACGGACTCAGCACAAGCAGCAAATCACAGAAAACCAGCAGGTTTACTTGCAATTCTGGAGGGAATTCAAGGCATTTCTCGAGAACAACTCGACGACGTTGCGTTCCCGGGAGCCGAAACCGCACTACTGCACTGGTTTCGCGATCGGTCGCACGCACTTCGAAGTCCTAGCAGTCGCGGCGTTCTGGAACGCCCACGACCACACGTACGAGAGTAACGAGTTACGAGTAGAGTTGATCGTCGGTAGCAAGGATGCATACCGACACTTCGAAGTGCTGAGGAGACGGAAGCGTGAGATCGAAAAAGCGTTCGGGTTCCCAGCTGCATGGGACCAGACGCCGGAGAAGCAGAGGTGCCGTATCCTTGTGCGTCGAACCATCGATCTGTCTGACCGGAATGCATGGTCCGATTTCCATGCCTGGCTCTTGAGGCACCTTGAGGCGTTTGATCGCGTGTTGCGCCCAATGATTGCCGAGCTCTAGCCCGACTCGCCGCTCGCATCGTCGGCCACCAAGCTCACCCGCGCCACGGGATGCTTGCCAGGTAACCCAGCGTTCCACCATCCTTGCGCGTCGGCCTCCACAAGGATCGATACGGACACCACCGGTAGAACCAAGACTCCAGACATGCCTTCTCCCACGGTGCTCACCCCCTCTTCCTCCCACCCCGACCTCCCCGAACGCGATCCTCGCATCGGCGAGATGGTCCGCGTCCGCACCCGCCGCTGGCTCGTCGAGGATGTCACGCCGGCCCCCAACCCCGGCGAATCCTCCCGCATCCGCCTCGCCTGCGCGGATGACGACGCCCAGGGCCAGGAGCTGGAGGTCTTCTGGAAGTACGAACTCGACCGCGCCATCCTCGACGACGAGCCTTGGTCCGACCTTGGTGAGCGCGGTTTCGACCGGCCCGATCAATTCGCTGCGTTCCTCAACACCCTCCGCTGGAGCTGCACGACAGCCACTGATCCGTCTCTGTTTCAGGCCCCATTCCGGGCCGGCATCAAGATCGAGGCATACCAGATGGAGCCCTTGCGGAAGGCTTTGCGGCTCCCGCGGGTCAACCTCTTTATCGCGGACGACACGGGCTTGGGGAAGACCATCGAGGCCGGGCTGATCGTCCGCGAACTACTCCTGCGCCGTAAGGTCCGAACCATCGTCGTGGCTGCGCCGCCCTCCGTGCTTGAGCAGTGGAAGGCGGAGATGGAGGAACGTTTCGGAATCATCTTCGAGATTCTGGATCGCCAGTACCTTGCCCGCATTCGACGCGAGCGCGGCTTCGGGACGAACCCGTGGTCGACACACAGCCGTTTCCTGGTCTCCCACAGGCTGCTTGCCGACCCCACTTACGCCGATCCGATGCGGGCGTGGCTGGGAGAGATGCGCCCCGGCAGCCTGCTGGTCCTCGACGAGGCGCACCACGCTGCTCCGAGTCACGGAGGCCGCTACGGCATCGAGTCCAAGTTCACGCGCGCGGTGCGCGATCTTTGCAACCGCTTCGAGCACAGGCTGTTCCTATCAGCCACGCCCCACAACGGGCACTCGAACAGCTTCTCTACGCTCTTGGAGCTGCTTGATCCGCATCGGTTCACACGGGGCGTCAAGATCAGGGGCAAGGCGGACTTGGAAGCCGTGATGGTTCGGCGCCTCAAGGAGGACATCCGCGCGGAGGTGGGGGGCTTCCCGAAGCGCGACGTCAAACCCGTGATCATCGACGGGCTGCCGGAAGATGCCCCCGAACTCGTGCTGTCCCGTTTGCTCGACGACTACCGGAACCTGCGCGACCGCCGCTTTGCGAACGCGACCGCGCGTGGCCGGGCCGCCGCAGGGCTCCTCGTGGTGGGGTTGCAACAGCGCCTGCTTTCCTCGATCGAGGCTTTCGCCCGAAGCTTGAAGAGGCACCGCGAGACCGTAGAGAGACACTGGGCCAAGGAAGCTGAAGCGATCAAGGTCCAAGCCGTAAGGGACCGGCGTGCAAGCGTGGACGCCGGCTTTCTCACGACCACCGGAGCCGACGACGATTTCCCCGACGGCGCAGGGGCGGGCACCGAGTCCGAAGAGGATCGCGACTTGGCCGCCGACGCCGAGGCGACCGAAGCAGCCGAAGAGGAACTCCAGATCGAGGCTGCCAACCGCGAGGCCGAGGGCGAACTCCCGAAGGATGCCACCGCTGAGCAGATCTGGCAGGAAGAACTCCGCCTCTTGGACCGGATGCAGGAGGTGGCGGAGGTCGCCCGCACCCAGCCGGACCACAAGACACACCGTCTGATCGATTGGATCCGCGAAAACCTGTGTCCAGGCCTGCCAGCCTATGGACTCCCGGTCGTGGGCGAGCTGCCCCAGTGGAACGACCGCCGTGTGCTGGTTTTCACCGAGAACCGCGAGGGAACCAAGCGATTCCTCAAGAAGGCTCTGGAGAGCGCGATCGAGGGCACGGACCGAGCCGACGAGCGCATCGAGGTCATCGATGGGTTGACAAGCGGGCCGCGCCGCAAGGAGGTCCAACGCCGTTTCAACACTCCGCCAGACCGGGATCCGCTACGGATCCTCCTTGCCACAGATGCCGCCCGGGAGGGACTCAATTTTCAGGCGCATTGCGCCGATCTGTTCCATTTCGACCTTCCCTGGAACCCCGGCCGGATCGAGCAGCGCAACGGGCGCATCGATCGGAAGCTGCAGCCCGTCGACGTCGTCCGCTGCCACTACTTCAAACTGCCTCAGCGCCATGAGGACCGAGTGCTCGAGGTCCTAGTCCGAAAGACCGGGACGATCCGTCGCGAACTCGGCAGCCTGGGCAAGGTGATCGACGAGGATATCGGCAGACGGCTCAAGGGCGGGATCCGGCGGCGTGACGCGGCGGCGCTGGCCACCGAACTCAAGAACCTGGACCTCAACGCCGACAGAAAGCGAGTCGTCGCCGAAGAATTCGAACCGGTCCGCGAGCGACAGCGAGCCCTGCAAGTGCAAATCGAAAAATGTCGCCACCTGCTCGAGCGATCGCGCAATTGGGTGCGGTTTCAGCCGGAGGCGTTCCGCCGGGCCCTGTCTTGCTCTCTCAGCATCCAACGCGCTGGGCGCCTGAAGCAGGAACGGGACGAGAGGGGCCGAAGTGTGTGGCGGTTTCCAGAACTGGACGGCAGAGTGGCGTCGGATCCGTCGTGGGCCGCCACGCTGGACACGCTTCGAGTGCCCATCAAGCGAGGCCAGAAGCGTTTGGAGTGGAGGAAAGAGGCACCGATCCGACCCGTCGTGTTCAAAGATGCGGGCGAACTGACGGAGGATGTGGTCCACCTGCACTTGGAGCAGCGAGTGGCCCAGCGGCTGCTTGCCCGGTTCCGCGCCCAGGGGTTCGTCCATCATGACCTTTCGCGCGCATGTCTGGCGCATGTTGCCGACTCGGTGCGTCGCGTCGTGCTTCTGGGCCGGCTATCCCTCTATGGGGAACGTGCGGAGCGACTGCACGAGGAGATCGTCACGGTCACGGCCCCCTGGAAGGAGCCCCATCGCCGGAGCGGGCCGCTCACTCGCTACGCGCTTGACGCGGAGCGGCGAACGCTCGCTCTCCTGGATCGGCTGCTCAAAGCAGGACGTCGTTCACAGCCGAGCGAAACCGTCCGCCGCCGGCTCCTCGCGTCTGCAGAACGGGATGTTGCGGAATTGCGGCCACAACTCGAACCTAGGGCAAGTGAACTCGCGCAGCGCGCTGCCCAGAAGTTGCGCGACCGAGGCGAGCGGGAAGCGAAGGAGCTACACGAGACCTTGTCGCGCCAAAGAGATCGAGTGGAAGCCGAGCTCGCGAGGCATGAGGCCCAAACTACGCAGCTCGCGTTGGATCTCGACGCGGCTGACAAACGGCAGCTTGAGGCCAACAAGCGCTCGTGGCGGAATCGGCTGGGTCAATTCGAGCGGGACTTGGTGAGAGAACCCGACCGAATCCGCCGCTTCTACCGTGTCCGCGCCAGCCGAGTGGAGCCCGTGGGTCTCGTGTATCTCTGGCCGGAGACCGGGTAGTTACGATGGCAAAGAAACCCTCCCCCTAGGTTAGGGATCACCTGGAGTGGCTCGGCTTCATCCAGCCGACCGGATTGGTTGTCTCTGCCCACGCGCTCGTTCAGGCAGGCGCGATTCTGAACCGGCAAGACATCGAAGGCCAGCGGCTGCTCCGGGAGTGCGTCCAAGAACGGTCTTTCGGACTCGACCGGGAGCCTGAGCCTTTTCTGCACGACTTCCAAGGCTTCGCTAGAGCCGTCCTGAACTGGAGTTTCTCGCCCCAGGGATATGCGGGAGGGGATTGCTCACCAATCCCCTCAGAACTCGAACTCGCACTACCCGAATACGGCGGCACGCTCCACCCCAATTTCGCGGTCAAAGAGCGGAATCCCACTGGCGGAGACCCGCCTTGGCAACTGCTGGTTCAAGTCGTAGATCCCGAGACCGAATTGGATCGAGTGGTGGTAAAGGGTGGCCTGGAAGCGTCACCCCACGGTCGTTTAGAGCGTCTTCTTCGCGGCGCGGGGGTCCCTGCGGGCATCCTTTTCGACGGTCGCGTCATTCGTCTGATCTCGGCTCCTCGCGGAGAAAGCTCCGGGTGGATGGACTTCCGGGTGAACGACATGCTGCCCACGGCGGGGCGACCGCTCTGTGCAGCGCTGCGCCTGTTGCTCTCCGAGACAAGGCTTTTGGCCTTGCCCCAAGAGAAGCGCTTGGCGGGCCTGCTGGAAGCCAGCCGCAAGTACCAGAACGTCGTTAGCGAACGTCTGGCTGAGCAAGTGCTGCACGGACTCTACGAGCTGCTGCGGGGATTCCAGTCGGCCCACCAGAAGTCGCAAGGCAGGCTCTTGAAGCACGAACTCGAGCAAGATCCCGACAACGTGTACCGCGCCTTGCTCACCGTCATGCTGCGGCTGGTGTTCCTCCTCTACGCGGAGGAGCGCGACATGCTTTCACGGGACGACAGGTTCGTCGAACACTACTCGATCGGGGGACTGTACGAGCGCCTTCGGGAGGATGCCGGCGTGTACCCTGACACGATGGATGACCGCTACGGCGCTTGGGCGCAGTTTCTGGTGCTCTTCCGCATGGTCCACGACGGGGCGACATCAGGTGAGATGCGGTTGCCCCGCCGGCATGGCGATCTCTTCAATCCGAGCCGCTTTCCCTTCCTAGAGGGATGGCATGGCAGCGGCGCACCGCAGGTCAGCCAGGCAATCGAGCCACCGCTGGTACCCGACGGGACGGTCTACCGTGTCCTCGACAAGCTCCTGGTGCTGGATGGCGAGCGGATTTCCTATCGGGCTCTCGACGTGGAGCAGATCGGATCCGTCTACGAGACAATGATGGGGTTCCGATTGGAGGCCGCGACCGGGCGATCGGTGGCGATCAAGGCCCAGAAGAAAGGCGGCGCGTCGACGACGGTTGACCTGGAGCAACTGGCGGATGTGGGACCTCGTGCACGGGCGAAATGGGTGCAGGACCGTACTGAGCGGAAGCTGACAGCGGCCGTGACCAAGCCGCTTGGAAAGGCGACGAACGTGACGGACCTGCACGCGGCGTTGGCGAAGGTTGTCGATACCGCAGCTACCCCTGACTTGGTGCCCCGCGGTGCATTGATCCTGCAACCGAGTGACGAAAGGCGGCGTTCCGGGTCACACTACACGCCCCGGGCACTGACTGAACCGATTGTCAAGAAGGCCTTGGAGCCGCTTCTGGATCGGCTAGGAAACACGAATGTTCCGACGCCTTTCGAATTGCTTGATCTGAAGATCTGCGATCCAGCGATGGGATCCGGGGCGTTTCTCGTCGAGACGTGCCGTCAACTGGCAGAGAAGCTCGTGGGAGCATGGAAAGTCCACGGCGGCCGCCCGGACATCCCAACCGCCGAAGACGAACTCGTGTTCGCACGTCGTCTGGTCGCACAACGATGCGTTTACGGCGTGGACCGCAATCCGATGGCTGTCATCCTCGCAAAAATGTCTCTTTGGCTGGCAACCCTCGCCAAGAACGAGCCACTGACTTTCGTAGACCATGCGCTCCGGGATGGGGACTCGCTGGTGGGACTCAAGCGCAGACAGATAGCAGCGTTCACATGGAGCAGGGGTGTGTTCCAACCGGAGTTGGGCATGCGCATAGACGATGCGGTGGACGACGCACAGGTGTGGCGCGGTGAAATCCGGAGAGCCGCGCGGGATGTGCCGCAAAGGGAACTGGAAGAGATGTGGCGGGAAGCGGACAGGGTGCTGGCAGAGGTCCGATTCTATGGTGACTTCGCGGTCGAAGCATTCTTCTCGGAGGCGAAGCCTGCCGCGCGGAACCGGCGGAGATTGGAGCATCTGGCAGCCGTGCAGCGCCGCGAAACGACGGTCCAACGAGAGCGACTCACAGACAAGCGAAACGGCCATCCACCGCTCGCCCCGTTCCACTGGGAGATCGAGTTTCCCGAGGTCTTCGACCGCGACAATCCGGGATTTGACGCGGTTGTGGGGAACCCTCCGTTTGGAGGGAAGAACACGGTGGCTGTCTCGAACGTTTCAAACTACCCGCGGTGGCTGAAGCAGCTCCACGAAGGGAGCCACGGGAACTCGGATCTGGTCGCACACTTCTATCGGCGCGCGTACGATTTGCTTCGTCGACAGGGAACGTTTGGTCTCATTGCAACGAACACGATCGGCCAAGGAGACACGCGTTCGACAGGATTGCGGTGGATCTGTCTGAATGGCGGCGAAATCTATCGGGCGCGAACTCGAGTCAAGTGGCCAGGGTTGGCCGCCGTGACCGTGAGCGTCGTGCACGTTGCGAAGGGGCAGCTACCGATACGGAAATGGCTCGATGGCAGGCCTGTCGAAGAGATCACCGCATTCCTATTCCACGCTGGTGGCCACGATGATCCGGCTAGGCTCAAGGCCAACGCTAGGCAGAGTTTCCAAGGCAGTATTGTCTTGGGAATGGGATTCACCTTCGACGACACAGATGCCAAGGGTATCGCGACTCCGTTAGGCGAGATGCATCAGCTCACCCTGACGAATCCTCGGAATGCCGATGTGATCTTTCCGCACATTGGCGGCCAGGAACTCAACACTAGTCCCACTCACAGCCATCATCGTTACGTGATCAGTTTTTGGGATTATCCTTTGCTTCGGGCCAGACTGGAAAAGGAATGGCGAAATGCGAGCGGGGACGAACGTTTGAAGTGGTTACGCCAAGGGACGGTTCCTTCTGACTACCCAGACCCGGTAGCGGAGGATTGGCCAGAATTGCTGTCGATAGTCAGGGAGAAAGTCAAACCGGATCGTGATCGGCAGAAGCGCAAGGCGCTCCGTGAACGGTGGTGGCAGTATGCCGAGAAACGTCCAGGACTCTACGGTGCGATTGCCGATCTAGACCGTGTCTTGGCGATCTCACAAGTGAGCCAGTACGCCCCATTAGCGTTCTTGCCCACAGGTATGGTTTACTCGCAGCGCCTCAATATCTTCCCGTTTACTCAATACGCTGTATTCTGTGCGTTGCAATCCCGGCCTCACGAGATCTGGGCGCGCTTTTTCGGCTCAACCTTGGAAGATCGCCTCACCTACACCCCTTCCGATGTCTTCGAGACCTTCCCATTCCCGCGCAACTGGACCACCGATCCCACGCTCGAAGTCGCTGGTGAAGCCTACTACAACTTCCGCGCTGACCTCATGGCAAGGAACAACCAAGGCCTCACGAAAACCTACAACCGCTTCCACGACCCCGAAGACGACGATCCGGACATCGCCAATCTTCGTGCTCTCCACGAGGACTTGGACCGAGTCGTCCTCGACGCCTATGGGTGGACCGACGTCCCAACGGGATGCCAGTATCTTCTCGACTACCCCATCGATGATGAGGAGTGGAGTCCCAGAAAAAAGAGGCCCTATCGCTATCGTTGGCCAGACCACGTTCGTGACGAGGTTCTTGCCCGCCTGATGGAAATGAACGCCCAGCGCGCCGACGAGGAACGCCGTGACGCGACGCGGTAGCCACCTCCCAACCTTTCGAATGACACACCGATGATCGATTCTTCGACCCTTTGTGCCCTATCCTTACTCAGCAGGGAGGACCGCAATCCGTGAGTGCTCAACCAAACAGCACCGGATACACGACCTCCGAGGACATCCGTGCCGCACTGACCCACGCCCTCCACCTCGACCTGATTGGTCCGGGCCCGGGCGGCGAGCACGCCGGCGAGTTTCTCCCCGGCTGGGAACGCCCGTCCGTGTGGTATCTCACAGGTTTCCTGGTACCTTCTGGCACACCCGCTTCGGAGCGAGCAGATGATGATGCAGACGACGAGCTACACTCGGAGGTAACGGAGCGCGCGGGCTTGGCCGAGGAGTCCACGCAACAGGGGAAGCGGGCCAAACGGCGCTTCTTCCCGTCATCGATGGGACTCAGCTTCTTGGTCCCGCCCGCCGCCGCCGCCATCCGGGTCACTATTGACTGGGGAGACTACCGAAGGGCGAAGCGGGAGAACCACGCGGGAAGACAAATTGAGGGGTGGCAACGGGCTCCGAGAGCCGAGACGGTCACAGTCCGGTTGCACGGAAGCGGTTCTCCAGCGGTTGACCCTGTACCCGGTTCCGATGGTCTTGTCCTACACACGACGGAACGTCCAATCCCCACGGAACGTCTCCGGGGCCAGATTGAACCCGGCACCCGTGCGATTTCCGTCTTCCTCGTGAACGAGCGCGCACTGGCGGAAGACTCCAACGACTCGGACGAAACGTACGCCTTTCAGACACGCCTTTCGGTCGAGTGCAATCGTCCTTTCCATCCCCGTCCCGACCTCTCCGGACAGCAGACTCCCAACTGGGACGACAAAGTCAGCCAGTTGCACTACGCCGACACGCCCGCTTACGCCACGGGGCATGGTGTTTCGGCCGACTGGACGGTCGAAGGCGGTGTATGCCGCCGAGTCCGCACGAAGTGGATCGGTAGCTCGCAGGTCGAAGCCACGAAGCCGCGTCCCGTTCCCGGAGTTGAGCTATCCATGCGGCAGTTGGGCCGTCTGCCTGATGGCCCGGCGGTGCGGGGTGCGCTGTCGCCCCTCGTGTCCGAGTACCGACGCTGGATCGAGTTGGGACGGGAAGCCGTAGCCGAACTCGACGAGAGGCACCGGGCCACCGCCGAAGTACTCCTCCACCAGGCCCGATACGCCTCGGACCGAATGGAACGAGGTGTCGACGTGCTCGTGGCCGCCCCCGATGTGCTTGACGCCTTCCGCATGGCCAACCGCGCGGTCAGACGGGCCCTCTCGCGCCGCATCGCCGAGGACGACCCGGAGTGGCGCCCGTTCCAGCTCGCGTTCATGCTCCTTAACCTTGCCGGAATGGCCGATTCGGAGAATCCGGACCGTGAAACCGTGGATCTGCTCTTCTTCCCGACGGGTGGTGGCAAGACGGAGGCGTATCTAGGTCTGGCAGCCTTCGCGATGGTCCTCAGGCGGCTGCGAAATCCGGCGCAAGCGGGGCACGCCGGGGCAGGGGTCAGCGTCATCATGCGCTACACGCTGAGGCTGCTCACGCTCGACCAGCTGTCCCGTGCCGCTGGGCTGGTGTGTGCACTTGAACTCGAACGCGTCGACAACCCAGGCCGATACGGCGAATGGCCGTTCGAGATCGGTCTCTGGGTCGGCAAGGCCGCGACTCCGAACAGGATGGGCCGGAAGGGCGACGGCCGGACCGATACCGCTCGTTCGAAGACGGTCAGGTACCAGCAGAACCCGGGGTACAATCCCTCGCCGATCCCGGTAGAGAGCTGCCCCTGGTGCGGCACGCACTTCACCGCGGACTCGTTTTCCCTGCTGCCGGACGCTGATCGTCCGCGGGATCTTCGGGTCGTGTGCACCAACTTCGAGTGCGACTTCTCCGGCGATCGTTCGCTTCCCATCCTCGGAGTGGACGAGCCCCTTTAAAGGAGGCTTCCCGCCTTCCTGATTGCGACGGTGGACAAGTTCGCGGCTCTCCCTTGGGAGGGTCCTTCGGGTGCCCTGCTCGGCGGGGCCGAACGATACGACTCGGAAGGGTTCTACGGCGCCGTCGACCCCGGCCGCGGGTCACGGCTCGATTCGCCGCTGCTATCACCCGACCTGGTGATCCAGGACGAGCTCCACCTGATCACCGGCCCCTTGGGGACCATGATGGGCCTCTACGAGACAGCCATCGGCGGGCTGTGTTCCGCCAAGGGGACGCACCAGGTAGGTAAGCCAAAGATCGTCGCGTCCACAGCTACCGCGCGTCAGGCTCGGGATCAGGTGCAGGCCGTCTTTGCCCGCGCGGACACTCGAGTTTTCCCGCCTCCGGGGCCGGATCGGCGGGATTCGTTCTTCGCCGGCACAGTTCCGGCCAGCGAGGTTCCGGCGCGGCGCTACCTGGGCATCGCGGCAGCCGGCCGCAACCCGAAAGTCATCATGCGGCGTGTCATGCTGGCGCTCATGGGTGCGGCGCAGAAGCACTACGTTCGCGCGGGAGGCCGGAAGAACTCGAAGAACCCTGCCGACCCCTATATGACGCTGCTTGCCTACTTCAACAGCCTGAGGGAGTTGGGGGGAGCGCGCCGAATCGTCGAGGAAGAGGTGCAAAACACCCTGAAGGGGAGGGGAGGCCGCCGTCGTTTGGGCGAACAGACAGGTTTGTTCCGCGACCGCACGCTCCACAGTGAAGTCATGGAGCTAACCTCCCGGGTGAGCACCGCCCAGGTTGCCATGGCCTTCGAACGACTCGCGCGTGGGTTTCACGAGCAGGGCAGGGTAGATTGTGCGCTGGCCACCAACATGATCTCGGTCGGGCTGGATGTGTCGCGGCTCGGGCTCATGGTGGTCAACGGACAGCCGAAGACGCACGCCGAGTACATCCAGGCCACCAGCAGGGTCGGACGCGCGGATGACCGGCCGGGTCTTGTCGTTACGCTTCTCAACATCCACAAGCCGCGAGATCGATCGCACTACGAGCGTTTCCGTCACTACCACGAGACCTTCTACCGTTCCGTCGAACCGGCATCCGTGACACCGTTCTCGGCTCGGGCGCTCGACCGCGGCTTCGCTGGCGCGCTCGTTGCGCTGGCTCGTCATTCGGAACCGATTCTGACCCCTGCCCGGGGTGCCGAGGCCATCAAGCAAGCCCGCGCCGAACTGGAAGATTGGCTCCAGGCGACCTACGCCGAACGCCTGCAAAACCAGCCCATCCATGATCCCAGCGAGCGGGAGGAGGCCGTCGACGCAGTCCGGAATCGAGTCGTGGATCTGCTGGATTCGTGGATCAAGATCCTCGATGACTACCGGGCCAATGGCGTATCGTTGCAATACCAGAGCTACGAGAAGCCGCCGGCCAAGCCATTGCTTCGCTACCTGCTCGACCAGGATTTCGAGACGGAGCACCATCGGAAGTTCCGTGCCAACCGCTCTCTGCGGGACGTGGAGCCCGAGGTGCATGTCTACGTCAAAGACCTCAAGGACGCGGGGAAGCCGGCATGAATCCGAGCTCCAATGGCCAGATCCGCCGCAGCCAGGTCATCACGACCTACGGTCCGGGCTCGTTGATCGACCTTCCAAAGGACTCGGCGATCGTCGCCGGTGTTGACGACTGGCACCAGCCGTTGGAACGGCTGGATGAACCCCGGGTGCAGCGCACGCTCTCGCGGATTACCGGGGTGGCCAACCCGTATCTCTACGTGCCTCCGACACCCGATCCGGCCCAGTATTGGCTCAAGTTCCCCAAGGGAATCGACGCTTACCGCTTTCCCGAGTGGTTCGTGGTGCAGGAATCGGGACGCGGAGATGGCAGCGACCCCTCTCCCACCAAACCCCGCTCCCGCAGGCTCGTCCACCGCAAGCATCTTGACGAGAAGCGGAAGTTCGACGGTAACCCCGTTGTCGCGACGCGCTTCGTGAGGGCATGCCCGAAGGGACACGTTGATGACTTCCCATGGCAAGACTTCGCTCATAGCGGCCCGACGAAGTGCCTCGGTCAACTGTGGCTCGATGAGACGGGCGCGACCGGAGAACTGGCCAACCTGCGTGTCCGGTGCAGCTGCGGGAAGTCGCGCCGGATGACGGAGGCCAATGACATATCGAAGACTACCTTGGGGATATGCACCGGGGCGCGTCCATGGCTCGGGCCGAACGCAAATGAAGACTGCCACCAGCGCAGCCGACTGCTCATCCGGACAGCGACCAACGCGTACTTCCCGCTGTTGGTCCGTGCTCTGTCGATTCCGGAAAAGTCAGCGGAGATTGACCTGGTTGTGGCGGAGCAGTGGCAACTGCTTGAGGTAGTCGAAAGCTTGGACGAACTGGCGATCTTCAGGAAGCTGCCACAGATCGCCCAGTCTTTGGCCGGGTTCGATGACGACGAAATACTGGAGGCCATTCACCGACGCCGCGAGGGTCCGCTCGGCGACCAGTCTGTGAAGGGAGTCGAAATCGAGGCCATGCTCGCGGTGCCGGAAGGGTTCGGCGACGATGTGCCCATCGACCCGAACTTCCACGCGCGGAAGTTCCCGGATCACCTCCGCACTGACGGGTTTCGTCAACAGGTGTCGGGTGTCTACCAGGTTCACAGGCTACGCGAGGTCCTCGCACTCGGCGGCTTCACGCGATTGGAAGCGCCGATGCCGGACATCGACGGCGAGTATCGGGATGAGGTCGAGCGAGCGGACATCTCGATCGACCCGGCTTGGTTCCCGGCCGTGGAAAACAGGGGCGAGGGAGTGCTTCTCCATTTTTCGGCGGCAGCCGTTCGCAAATGGAAGGCAAGGGCTGGCGTGGCTCGGCGGACCAAGGCGCTGCAAACCGGCTATCTCCACTGGAGAGAGCAACGTAAGAATGCACCGGACTTCCCAGGGGGGACCTATGTGATGCTGCACACGCTGTCGCACATGCTGGTGCAGTCGTTGTCGTCACGCTGCGGATATCCTGCGGCTTCGATTCGAGAGCGCATCTACGTGGATGACGAGAATGAGCTGTACGGCGTTCTCCTCTACACCTCCAGCCCGGATGCCGAAGGGACATTGGGCGGGCTCGTGCAGCAGGCGCGCCATATCGGGGGCCACATCGAGCAGGCGCTGGCGGCGGCCGGCCTCTGCTCTAATGATCCTGTGTGTGCCCAGCACTCGCCAGCAAGCAGCGTTGAAGAACGCTGGCTCCACGGGGCTGCCTGCCACGGCTGCGTCCTCGTTGCCGAGACGTCCTGTGAGATGTGGAACGACAACCTGGATCGCGCTCTCGTTGTCCCGACTCTCGACGAGCGCGACGCAGCGTTCTTTCCCGACCCGGGGTGGGCGTGATCGACACGCTCGCGATCCTGCCGGCACATCTGCGCAAGCGGCTGGCGCGCGCGTTGAGTACGGGTGAGTTGAGGGCACCGTACTCGGCACCGGAACTTCTATCCGCCCTTGGGCAACCCGTCCCCGGTGTATTGAGCGCCCTTGAAGCGCTGTCAGACCTTGGCGTGACCGACCGCGCCGCCGGCGCTTGGGTCCGCGCCCTCGACCAAGCGGCCAGGCCGGTTCCGAAACCCGACCTTGTTTGGTCGGGCCCCGAGGTTCCAGGCCTCCATGCCCGCGACACGCGCCGGGTCTACGACCAGCTTTTCTCCTCCGCGAAGCGATCTCTATGGGCCGTCAGCTTCGCGTACTTCGACGGTCCGCAGGTCTTCGAACAGCTGGCGCGGAGGATGGAGGATGTTCCCGAGCTGAGGGTGAAGCTGCTGCTCAACATCCATCGCGGTCACAAGGACACTTCGAGCCAAGACGCCTTGGTCCGCCGGTTTGCCGTCCAGTTTTGGCAGAAGGACTGGCCCGGCAACGTGCGGCCGGCCGTGTACTACGATCCCAGATCCGTCGATCCCGAGGTTCGGGGCGTGCTCCACGCGAAGACCGTGGTAGCGGACGACAAGAGCGTGTTCATCACCTCAGCAAACTTTACTGCCGCGGCTCTGGACGATAACATCGAATTGGGTTTGCTCGTTAGGGATGGACCTCTTGCGTTGCGCGTTGTGAAGCACTTGAGGCGGCTGATCGATCGGAGGATGTTGAAGGCGTTGCCGGGCTGAGGGTGGGTCCCTCTGCTTACAGTGCGGGCAGCTCGAAGGAAGGAACTTGTAGCACACGACATGGCGGACTGAGGCAGGCCCACTTAAGGACACAAGTTTTTCTTCGGTACGCGACAGCAGAGGGACATCCATTGAACAAGAAGCAAGTCGAAGACATTGAGAGGGGCGTGCTCCGAAGAAGGGCGCAGAAGGTACTCCAGGAACACCGGCTTCCCCTTACGCGAGTACTCTCTCCTCCACCGGACGCCCCAATTCGGCAAGAAGCGAGGGAGCGTCTGTCACGACCCATGCGCTCCGTATCCCCAACGTTCTTCAGAGGCGTGGGACCAGCTAGCGGTGTCCATCGTTTCTTCGACCGCTATGTGGAATACGAGCAGTATGACCCCGAGACTGTCACGGACACGTTGATTGCCGGCGGTATTCCGTTCTTGGATCGAAAGACCCTCTTGGGCTCCGTCCTATTGGTCGCCGGAGCGATGACCATCCTGGGCATCTGGCCGCCCTTCTGGTACTCCTTGAGCGGATCCGTCTACCATTTCATGTCCCAGTGTACCAGGGGCAGTAGCATTAGACCCAAGAACTTTCGAGGTGGCACGAATGGAAGACCACCTTGCAAAGAGTGTGCAAAGTATTGGAAAGGAGCGTTCTATTACGTTCCCGATAAGTTGCGCGATGAACTCTCCGCGGAAGAATGGGCCGATGCCAAGGCCTGGTCCGAGAGCGGTATGAAGTCTGACGTCTGAATATTGGAACGGTTGTACAAGTACGGTATTCACCTGACACCCGGGTTCAACCGAGGTTCAGGTCCTACGCTGCTTTCTTCACTGCCTTCCTGGCCGTGGGTTGGGGTGCGGGGGATCCCGACCTTGAAGATCTCATAGGACGCGTCCCTCCATGCCGTGGCTGCGAGCGCCTGGATCTGCTCCTCGATGAGCTTGAGCGGCGTGTCAGTCCATGACCGTTTCTAGGACAGACAGTTCATCGAGAATCTGCCGTGTGTCTCGGAACTCGCCTTCCAAAGCCGGCTTACTCTCAAAATGATAAGACACAAGCCGGATCTCTTCCCCACGCGCTCTATTGAAGAAATAGCAAGCGTTGCTGGCTTCGTCTGGACTCGGCTCCAGAGTTATGAAGGGGAGTATTGGCAGCGCCCGACGCTCCGCCTCTCCGAGGAAGTAGAGTTGCCCATAGGTCACGGGTTCCTCCAACGACACACTTCGTGACGGAAACGGATAGCTTCTGCCCATGATCACCTCAACCCGCGTCTGGTAAGTCCCATCGGGCAGGCGTCTCATGTCGCCGGCGCGAACCAACCGGTAGCGCGTCCAAACAGTGCCAAAGCTCTCTCGAACTTCGTTGAGGATGTCGAACAGCGTTACCCTGAGCTGGTAAGCTTGGCTGGCGCTAACGATTCCTCCATGGCCGCGCCACATATTCCGGCTGGAATTCGCCTTTTTGACGGCGCTCACGAGATTCTTGCTGAGCAACGCGCCGAGTACGGAGCGATCCGCCGTGCAGAAGGCTTGGAGGCACTCGTCGCACTCACTAACTTCCTGACTCCCGAGCATCTGACGGGCTCTCTTAAAGAGACGTTCCGCGATAGTGATCCACGTACCCATAGTGGCTGTTCGAATCGACAAAGAACGGCTCTCAAGAGTGCTACGGACAGATGGCCATTCGCGCTCGAACATTGGCTTGTCCGTCCAAAAGGCACTCAAGGCCAAGGTGGCGAGGAACGCTGACAGTGCTTCGAAGAAATGGTCAAGGTGTTCATACTGTTCTTTGTCATTCCCCGCAGCCGCATGATAAGCCCAGAGAATGGATGCCAGTGGGAAGGGCAGTTTGTCCAACCACGCCGGAAGGCTGTCGTCGCGGTTGACGCCTTCGAGACGATCTCGTACCCGGGCTTCCGCGAGAGGGCGCTGCCACAGTTGTTCTCGGATTTCGCGCACCTCGCTCATCAATGACGCGGCTTTGGAGTCGGTCTCGAGTATGCGGAGCTGAGTTGCTTTGTTGGGAAGGAACAGCACGAGATCTCCAACTCCTCGTGGAGGAAGCCTGCGATAGGCCCCGTAGGCTACGACGCCGGCCTCGCGGACCATTCGTCCAGCGGCAGAGTTGAGGAAACGCGCGACGTAACTTGGATCTGCGATGTCTTCATTGAGTACAACCTGCACCCAATCGCGAGCCTTGACCTGGAGCTGCCCAACCTCAGTAGCGGCTCGTTCTGAAGGAATAAGAGGCAGATAGATGACATCAGATCGTTCCTCGAATCCCGAAGGCCCACCGCGCCCAAGGGGCTTGATCTCCTGAGCGATATCGCCCAGTCTTTGCGGCTTCAGACGTAGTGTAGTGGCGAGTCGATCGACTCGTTCCGTAGAAGCGAGTGTCTCGGGGCTCACGAAGTCACTGCTGGCGACGAGTCGACCAGTTGCTACGCTCCCAGAATCAACCCTTTCAATCAAGTTCTTCAACGTCGCTTGGTTGCGTTCTTCGTCTTCCGAGAGGATCCCACCGAAGACATGGCTGGATTCGCCTTTACGGATGAATGCTAGCCCGACTCTGTGCCGATAGGTTCTTGGTTGTGGAGGAACGGATACATATGCTGCTAGACTAAGACCAAAGTCTGGTAACATTCGTCGGACACTATCGTTACGTCTGTTGGACAAGAATCTCGGTGAGACAACGAAGACGCCGATCCCGTTGACGGACAGCGCACTGCATGAGCGGGGTATCAGGAGATGACCGGGGCTGTCACGGACAGCCCATGAGACACCTGCAAAGCGGCGCTTCACAGAGGTCGTACCCAGCGGTGGGGAGCAGACGATGAGATCGAATTGCCCCTTAAGGACCTGTGGATTCTTGTCTACACCGCCCGGCAGCCATTTCACCTCGTTGTGATGATCCAGCACCTGGACAGCCTCAAGCACTTCCTGACGAGGGCATAGCGCGGTCGCCCGACAAGACGGGCTCCCAGCCAGAGGGAACACGGGACTCCCCAGGCTGGCGTGGAGGTCCAAGACCGACGTGGCACCCCACCCGGTAGCAAAGGCGGCTAGGAACCTTGAGGGCATCTCGGGCCATATCCCCTCCCCGTACAACCGCCCTCGGATCGCAGCCAACCAGACATCATCGTTCGTCGGGGCTATCCCCCGGTCCCGAGCCTCAACAACCAACGCCGCGAGGTTACGGGCGGTGTCGATGTCGCCCCGAGTGAAGCGATCGAAACTGGTCCGACCGCCTCTTGAATGGCTAGAGGCTCGGACCGGTCGAGAACCCGTCATTTCGATTGCCCGTTGGTCGGCTCCTTTGCTGACGGTATCCTGGGTCGCGCTGATGACTAGCCCTCCCGTGCGAAGGCCGACTGCGGCAAGAATTTCGCCATGCGGCGAGGACGGCAAATGCTCTATCAAGACTAGTTGAGCCGCTCTGAAGATGAGTTTCTCATCGGACTTCAGAAGGGCAAACACTCCTCGCGGGAACCCCCCCTTCACGTTGTGGTCTCGTAGCTCCCGAGGTGACAAGTCGGCCTTGTCCCGCGACGGCAGGACTGCAATCTCAGGGATTTCCCACAGCTTGTCCTTCCTGAGTCTGCCGAAAGGGTAGTAAGCGCGCGCCGGTCCCTCGGGACCAAATTTCCTCCACAGCTTATCGAAACTTCGTTCTACTTCGCGATAGGAGACTAGTCTATCTTTCTCCTTCGTCACGCGTGCTAGGGCGATAAGCAGAAGAAAAGGTTTGTGAGGTGCCGTTCGGCCGCGGCTCTTCCACGGCCTAATCTTCCTCACCCGTTGAAGGAATTCATCGGGAGTCATCAATGCCGAGTCCGGGTTATCGTGCCCATCAGGAGCTGGTTTGCTCACGCTCTCACGACCAAATGACACGACACCCAACGTGATCGCAACAGACGGGATGGCGGTCGATATCTTCGTCTGTGCCAGGGGTTGCGGACCGGAGGGTCGGATCAGTCTTGTGAGCACGTCTCAGTACGCCGATCAGCTGGGAATACCAATCGCCCCACTCCTCCCCCTCACCGGATCCACTACCCGGGGGTGGGTGCTTGTCCGAAGGAACTCGTAACAGATGTTGCAGGTCCGGAAGGCGGGCGACGAATCGCGCTCGGCTCTCTCGATCCAGCGGCGGCAGGGCTCACGGTACTCGGAATCCTCGTCCGCCGCATTGAGGAGCATAGGAGCACGTTGATGTCGAACTACAGCGGAGTACCCTTGCGCCCTGAGCCCCAATCCCCGCACCCTCCCCTCCGTTCCCCCCCACGCCATCACCCTCAGCGCAGGGCACCGCCCGATGCCACCACCCGTACCGCCATCCGGGTTACCTGCAAGAACACCCTCCACCCCATGACCAACCTCTCCTCCATCCGGCAGGAACTCGAGAAATCCCGCCGCGATGTCCTCGATCTTTCCCTGCGCAACCCGCTGCTCAACTTCCGTCCGACGAAGCGGCGCGGCATCGAGGTTGTGGACGAGCGCTCGCGCGAGCTCTTCCGCATCCTCGTGGGCGGTTCCGCACCCGACGGATCCTCGTCCCGAAGCCCGCGGGTCATGTACTTCCTTCCCGCCTCCCAGGAGACGGCGCCCCTGCCGACCGGAGCACAGGCCACGGGCGACATCGACGACATCCCCTCCGAGCTCCTCGCCATGCTGGGCGAGCCCGACGACGACCTCGACGAAGCCGCCGCGCGCCACACCGATAACAGGCTCCAGACCGCGCTTCCCCGCGCCGCGCTCAATCTGCGCCTGCGCGCGACCTTCCGTCAGGCCCGCCTCTCGATCGAGGAACAGGGGGTCAACATCCTCTATCTCGCGCTCGGGATGCTCACATGGTACGAGTCCGAGAGCAGCAGCATCGAGCGCCGCGCGCCGCTGATCCTGATCCCGGTTCAGCTCACCAGGTCCAGCGTGCGGGAGAATTTCAAGCTCAGGTGGACCGGGGACGACATCGAGGCGAACCTCTCGCTCGAGGCCAAGCTCAAGCAGGATTTCGGCGTCCGCCCGCCGGAGATGCCCGCCGAGGAAGATCTCGACGTGGAAGACTATCTCTTCCGGGTCGAGAGGGCCGTCGCGAAAAGGGAGCGCTGGGCGGTCGAGCACGACGCGGTGCACCTGAACTTCTTCTCCTTCAGCAAGCTGCTCATCTACAAGGACCTCGATCCGGAGACCTGGCCGGAAGAGGGCCGGCCGGCGGACCACCCGCTGGTGCAGCGGCTCTTCGGCGGCGACGGATTCGCGGAGGGGCCGCCCGACATCGGCGAGGACGAGCACATCGACGATGCCGAGGGGGTGGCGGAGCTCCATCCGGTGATGGACGCGGACAGCTCGCAGACGCTCGCGGTTCTGGACGTGATCAAGGGCCGCAACCTGGTGATCCAGGGACCTCCGGGCACCGGGAAGTCGCAGACCATCACCAACCTGATCGGGGAGGCGCTGGCCAACGGCTGCACAGTCCTCTTCGTGGCGGAGAAGATGGCCGCGCTGGAGGTCGTGAAGCGGCGCCTGGACACGATCCACCTGGGCGACGCCTGCCTGGAGCTGCACAGCCACAAGACCAACAAGCGGGTCGTGCTGGACGAGCTGAAGCGCACGCTGGCGATGGGCCGGCCGAAGGTCGGGGGCTGGGCCGAGGACGTGGTGCTGCTCGATGAGGCCCGGGAGCGCCTGAACGACTACGCCCGCGCGGTCAACTCGCCGGTCGGACGGAGCGGGCTGACCCCGCACGACCTGGTCGGCCGTCTGGCGCAGCTCAGGGAGGATGGGCTGACGGTCGCCGGGCCGGGGCTCCCGATCCGGGATTCGGTGTCGTGGAGCGACGAGCAGTTCATTCGCAGGCGCGAGCTGGCCCGCGAGCTCCAGGAGCTGGTGCGCGCGATCGGAGTTCCCTGCAGGCACGTGTGGTGGCCGTGCGGACGGCTTCACTTCGTTCCCACCGACGAGCATTCCGTGCGCGGCGTCCTAGAGGCCGCGGCGGGCGCGTGGCGCGGGCTGGAGCGGGAGACGGAGGAGCTGATCCGGAGGCTCGGCCGCGACAGGACGTTCGGGCGGCTGAGGCCCGCGGACGTGGAGCGGATGATCCGCACCGCGCGCAGGGCCCTGGAAGCTCCGGCGCTCGGGGGCGCCAATCACCGCAGCCCGGGCTGGGTCGCCGAAGCCGCGCGCATCGAGGAGGTGGCCGGGGCCGCACGCTCCTTCGCCGAAATCCGCTCGCGGCACGACGCCGTCCTGATCCCCGAGGCCTGGGACGAGAACGTGCTGGCGGAGCGTCAGGCCCTGCGCACCTACGGGGGCAAGTGGTGGCGCTTCCTGTCCGGGCGGTTCCGGGCCGCGCGCAGGAGGCTCGCGGGACTCTGCCGCGGTGAGATGCCCCGCGCCGTCCGGAAGCAGATGGAGTTGGTGGATGCCATCCTGGAGGCGAAGCGCCAGTGGCGGGAAGTCGAGGAAGCGGGAAGCTTGATCAGCCGGCTGTTTCCGGGGCTGAGCCTGGGCGAGCGCGTGGAAGGGCACCGCGCGTTTGGAGAGGCCGCGGCGTGGCTGGTGCAGCTTCACCGCGATCAGGCCGCGGGGCTCGTGGGAGACGAAGTACACGACTTGCTGGACCGACTGCTTGGGCGCCCCGGTGCGCCTTCGGGCCATTCGCCGGCCCCATCCTCTTCCGATCCCTCCGAGCATTCCTCGGGCCCGTCCTCCTCCGATCCCGCGAATCCCGCTCAACTTCGCGCTGCCGCCGACGCTTGCGAGGCCGCGATGGAGGGGCTGGCCGAGGCGTTGGACGCCCTGGCCGAGGTGATGGAGCTGCGGCCGGAGCGGCTGGAGCCCGACGAGTCGCTGAAGGAGCGCGCCTACGGTGCCCTGGATGTCTGGCTCCGAGCCGCACTCGACCGAGTGGCCTCCATGCACGACGTGGTGCGCTTCAACCAGCTGGAGCGGCTTGCTACCGAAAAGGGCATCCCGGAAGTGGCCGGAGCGGCGGCGTCACGCCCGGACGCGGCGGGCCAGCTCACCGGCCTCTTCGACCACGCCTGCTACGCCGCCTGGCTGGATGCGGCGTTCCGCGAGCAGGAGGCGCTGGCCCGGTTCGACGGGGCGACCCACGGAGGCATCATCGACCGCTTCCGCGAACTGGACATGGCGCAGTTCCACCACAACCGGGCGCTGATCGCCGAGCGCCACTGGGAGCAGCTGCCGCGCCACCAGGGCGGCGGCCAGCTGGGCGTCCTCCGCCGGGAGTTCCAGAAGAAGACCCGCCACCTGGCCGTCCGCCGACTTATGGCGGGAGCGGGCAGGGCGGTCCAGAGCATCAAGCCGGTCTTCATGATGAGCCCGCTCTCGATCGCCAAGTACATCCCGCCCGGATCGGTCGACTTCGACCTGGTGGTGTTCGACGAGGCGAGCCAGGTCCGTCCGGTCGAGGCCCTCGGCGCCATCATCCGGGGCAGGCAGGCGGTCGTGGTGGGCGACAGCAAGCAGCTGCCCCCGACCAGCTTCTTCGACCGCATGGCCGACGACGGGGAAGACGAAGCGAGCCGGACCGCCGACCTGGAAAGCATTCTGGGCATGTTCTGCGCCCAGGGGGCCCCCGAGAGGATGCTTCCGCTGGCACTACCGCAGCCGCCACGAGTCGCTGATCACGGTGTCGAACCACGAGTTCTACGACAACCGCCTGGTGGTCTTCCCGAGTCCCGACGGCGGCAAGGTCGATACCGGCCTCCTCTTCCGCCACAATCCCGAAGCCAACTATCAGCGAAGGGGCATCAACACCGCCGAGGCGAAGACGATCGCGCTGGCCGTGATGAAGCACGCCCGCGAGACCCCCGAACTCACTCTGGGCGTCGCGGCCTTCAGCAACGTTCAGGCGCGCCGCATCGAAGACGAGGTCGACATCCTGCGCCGCCGCGATCCCTCGCACGAGGAGTTCTTCGCCGGGCACCCCGAAGAGCCGTTCTTCGTCAAGAACCTGGAGAACGTCCAGGGAGACGAGCGGGACGTGATCCTCATCAGCATCGGCTACGGCAAGATCGACGGCACCTATCTGCCGATGAACTTCGGCCCGCTCAACCGCGACGGTGGCGAGCGGCGCCTGAACGTGCTCATCACTCGGGCCCGCCGCCGCTGCATCGTCTACTGCAACTTCGTCGGCGCGGATCTCGACCTGAGGCGCTCCGGGGCCAGGGGCGTCCGGGCGCTCAAGACCTTTCTGGAGTACGCGCAGCACGGAATGATCGACATCGCCGAGGCCAGCAGCAGGGAGGCCGATTCTCCGTTCGAGGAAGCGGTCGCCGCCAGGCTGCGCGCCCTGGGACACGATGTCGCCCACCAGGTAGGATCGGCCGGGTTCTTCGTCGACCTGGCGGTGGTGGACCCCGACCGGTCCGGACGATACCTCCTGGGCATCGAATGCGACGGCGCCACCTACCACAGCTCCCGCTCCGCCCGCGACCGGGACCGCCTGAGGCAGCAGGTGCTGGAGGGGCTGGGGTGGAGGATCCACCGCATCTGGAGCACAGACTGGTTCCGCAATCCGCAAAAGGAACTGGAACGGGTCGCGACGGCGGTCCGCGCCGCGAAGATAAACGGGGCGCAACGGTCCGCGCCCAGGCCCTCGCCTCCCAAGCCCCTCGAAAGAGCGCCCGAGCCCGAGCCGGAAATTCCCGCTCCCACCGCTCCCTACAGGGTGGTCCAGCTGCGCATCAGCCTCCTCGGCACGCCGCTCCACGAAGTTCCGGCCGGCGAGCTGGCGACGTGGATAGCCCCGGTGGTCGACGTGGAGAGTCCCGTCCACTTCGACGAGGTGATCCTCCGCATCCGCAAGGCCGCCGGGGTGGGCCGTGCCGGGCGCCGCATCCGCGCGCAGATGCGATTGGCTGCAACAGTGGGCGCGAGGCGGAAACTCTTCAGGGTCGATGAGTCAGACTTCCTCTGGCGCCTCGAGCGCCAAGCCGTCGAGGTACGTCGCCGGGATGGCGACATCCCCTCGTCCCTGCGCGATCCCGCGCGCATCGCCTCCGAGGAGATCGGGACCGCGCTGGTCCACGCCATCCGGGTGAGCTACGGCATCAAGCCCGCCGACGCGGTCGCCGAGGCGATCCGCATCTTCGGCTTCAAGAGATCCGGCCCGAAGATGGTCAAGCGCTTCCGGCAGGTACTGGACGACCTCGTGGCGAAGGGCGCGATTCTGCGCGAAGGATCGCTGTTGCGGGTGCCGGACGACGTCAGGGGCGGATCCCCCAGCCCGCCTGGCTGAGCAACCCTTACGTTACGTTAGGGTGGCCGGTGGGTTGGCCCAGCCGTCACGCTCATCCAGACAGGAGAGTTGATCCAATGCAGGACAGATACGCCGGCGATATCGGAGACTATGTGAAGTACGGGCTTCTGCGGGCGATCCGCGGCACCCGGCGTCTCGGTGTCGCCTGGTACCTGCATCCCGACGCTGGACCCGGCGGGGACGGCAAGCACATTGCATACCTCCAGCGTCCGGGTGAGTGGCGGCACCTTGACGCAAAGCTGTTCGACACGCTGAAGGAACTGGTCGGTAACCGGCGGTCGGTCGCAGCCATACAGGAGTCCGGCATTCTCGGCGATGCCGTCTTCGCCCCCGATCGTCTGGCTGTGGCTGAAGTCAGGATCCACGATCGCGAGCGCTGGCGATCCCGGTGGTTCAACCGGATCCAGCGGCAGCTCACCGGTTGCGATCTCGTCTTTGCCGACCCCGACAACGGCCTCGTGCCCGACGACCGTTTCAGGCCTGCGACAAAGGTGGGTGCAAAGGGGATTCCACTCTCGGAGGCCGTGGCACTGGCGGAAGAACGCGCCGCCGTGATCTACCACCACAACACCAGGCGCCGGGGTGGCCATCGCAACGAGATCTTGTGGTGGAAAAACCAACTACCGAGCGGCACCTTGGCCTACTATTGGCGCCGGGTGAGCAACCGGACGTTCTTCGTCATCAATCCGGACGGCGAAATCCGCCGGCGACTTCGTGAGTTCGAGAAGCGGTGGGGTGATCGGGGAGAGTTGGTGTGACCGACCCAGTCAAGTCTGCGGCCCCCCGGACCCCACCATCCCCCCTCCTACCGCAAAGCTCAGTCCGGCCCGCGTGGTCTTTAACAACCTGCCCAAGTGGGCACAGGCTCCGGTGGAACGGTGGCCAGGCGCACGACGGCAACACGCTGTAGCTCCACGGAGTCCGTCACCACGCCGATCGCGACCGAGTCGGTCAAGCGATAGGGTGTGAACCCATCGGGAAAGACGACCTTCTGGAACCGTGGGGTGGCATCGTCAAAGGCAACCGTCATCCAGGTCCTGCCATATCCGAGAGGATGGGACGAACCATCGAACTCCTGAATCCAGATCCGTCCCGGGGCACAGCGCGGATCGATCCCGAGCGGGGCTTCCGCGGCCAGGTGGTCGCCCGCACGTGCGAGCAGGTCCGCCGCGGCGCGTTCGATCTCGTCGTCGGCGACGTTTGCTCCTCGCATCTCGTGACGCATCATCGTGCGAACATAGCCCAGGCGCTCCTCGTACGACAGCGGACGACCGGTCCACGGGAGCGCGATCTGCCTGTCCTTCGTGCCGCTGGGCCGGTAGAGATGAAGGCTTCCGTCGACCGGGTCGAGCACGGCGGCGACCCCATCGGCACATCCGTCCCAGAGCGGCACCGGGCCAAGACCCATGGCCGGAACGCGGCTCGCGGCTCCGGGAAGGTCGACGCTGAAGTCCACGACCACGACCGGCTCGGCATCACCGTGCGCGTACCGCACGATCTTGCCTTCCCAGAAGTCGTCGCCCCGGCTGATCCCATCGGGATAGCTGGCCGTCCAGAATCCGGAGTTGTCCTCGACGACTCGAAACGGATCGCCGAAGGTCACGCTCCTGATACCGGCGCGAACGGATTCCCGGGCGATGGCTGTGGGCGTCGAACTCACGAAGTTGCCCGTTGCATCGAACACCGAGCGCCTGCGGGTGGCGAGATCCCACGCGACCACCTCGCCGGCGGACGTCGCCGCGGACAGGATCCAGGGGTTGCGGAGTTCCCCCGGCCCCTGGCCCGAGCTGCCGAAGTCGGCGAGCATCCGGCCGGAGCGATCGTACGCCCGCAGAAAGGGTGCGGCTCCAGTGAGCACCCAGATCACCTCGCCGGACTCGATGATGTCGCGCACCCCCCACAACTCCTCGCCTTCCTGGAAGGTCGTGAGCGCTGAAGGGTCGATCTCGACCTCGGCCGTCGATGTGTCCGGGAGCATTGGGGCGCACGCGCCAATGCCGAGCGTCACGAGCATCAGCAGGAACAGGATTGGCTGCCGTAGCCGCAGTTGACTGTGAACGACCACGCTTGCCAGGGCTGCGAGAGACGCGACTGCGGCAGCCAGAATCGGCGTCGCGGTCGCACCCGGAGGTTGGAGGTAGCCGCTTCCGCCCACGAGAAGCAGGCCGGAGCCGAGCGTCACCGCGCAAGCAAGGAAGCCCGAAACCATTCCCAGGCCCTCCCGCCACGGACGCTGTAGGGGAACGGCTCTTGCCTCGCGCTCCAAGGCGCCCATGATCGCGTCCACGCTGGACTCCGGGAGCGGTGTAACGGAGGCGCCAATCTCCCGTATCGACGCGATAAGGTGGAGCGTCTCGCGCACCTCGGCATCAGCCGTTCCCCCCGCCGATTCTGCTGTCGGCGCCGTATCCCCTTCCACGACGGTCGCGACGAGACGGTCGGTCGTCTGAGCGTCCATGTCGGCCCGCCCGGCACCGCGCCGATCGGACAGCGTTCGCATCTTCTTCAGCATGGGGGTTCTCCTTTGGTTATCAGGTCTCGACGCCGAGCCGGTCCATCTGGCGCAGCTTCTTCAGGCCCCGATGGATCAGCGAACGGACGGACACCTCCTTCACGGCCAGCATCTTCGCCACCTCGGCAGTGCTCCGGCCTTCGAGGATGCGCAGCAGGATCGCGTCCCGCTCGCGCTCCCTGAGCCGCTCGAGCGCCCGGTACAGCGCGGCCGCCCGCTCCTGGCGGTTCAACTGGTCGGCCGGATCGGGTGTGTGGTCGGGGAGATCGCCGTGGTCGTCAAGGCGGACCAGGCGTCCGTACCGACGTTTGCGTGCCTCCGTCCTGCAGACGTTCCTGCACGCCGTCAGCGCCCACCCGAGAAAGGACCCGGTACCGGCGAAGCGCGCACGCTTGCGGTAGATGCGGATCCAGCAGAGTTGCAACAGATCGGCCGCGTGGTCGTCATCCCGCGCGTAGCCACGGATCACCCGCAGCATGCGCGGGGACATCTCGCGGACCAGGTCGCGAAACAGCGCCCGGTCCCCCGCGTGAAATCGCTCCCGGTCGAAGCCGGTGCCGCCACCGCGCGGGGTCAACGGCGGGGCTCGCGGTCCGGGCGGACGAAGACGAACAGGGTCCCTGCCGCAATGGACGGCACAAGTAGCGGGAGGACGAACAGCAGACCTCCCCAGGCCGCGTAGTATTGGACCAATTCGTCGGCCACGGCCACGGGAATCCAGAAGGCCACGAACAGTACTCCGCCTGAGAGCCACCGCGTCGCGTAGCGGGTCCAGGTGGACAGTCCGCCGGTCAATCTCCCGGCCAGATCACCGAGCACGGCGGCGAGCAAGACGAACGCCGCGTTCGCGATCGGCACGATCAGCGTCGCGAGATCGTTCGCCGCTCCACGCAAGTGCCTCGCGGCCTCGTTGCCCGTCGCCGCCTCCGCAGCGGCTCGGGCGGATCTTACGGAATCGAGCAGGGCGGCGGGAAGCGGCCAGTCGGCGCCGGTCCAATGCGCGAAGGCGGGCCACACAAGCGCCGGCAGGGCGTATGCCGCCAGGGCCAACGTTGCCAGGAGAATCCAGGGACGCGCGGCCGCACCAGCGGAACCGAAGATGCCGCATCCGCCCAAGGCGGCGGCAAACACCGCAGCGGGGAGGATCTGGACAACGATGAGAGGGAGACGCCTGACCACCAGCGCGAAAAAGTCAGGCACCGCATCCGGACGCCCCCAGAAGTGGGTCGCCGAATACGCGAGGTACACGGCCAGAAGGACGACAACCCAGATCGCGATTCGCCTGGGGAAACCGGACTCCGGCTGCGGACGGGACCTGGTCTCGGTCATATGCACCCCCGTGGCGCAGGTGATTTTGCCCGATCCGGCTCGCGCCGAACGCGGTCGTTCTACAAAGGGGATGCAGTATCGGCGCGATCCGTTGCGAGATGCCCCGGCAGCCACAGAGGTCAGTGCAAGTCGAGCCAGGTACAGCCGCTTGTGTCGATCCGGTAGACCCGGACCTAGGTCAACAGGTCGTCCTCTGCCTCATTGAGGCGTCGGTCGAGGAGGAAGAGGGTGTCTCGCGCCACAGTGTGAACGGGGCGCATTTCGTCGAGTAGGGCACCGGGGCATCGACGCAAGCAGCCGTCCGATCGGGGGCAAGCAGCCGTCCGATCGGGGGCGATGATGCTCAGGTATACTTCCGATGTGATGTTACCCAAAGGCAACTCCCCTTCCAGTGAACCTGCCGAGGCCTTCCATCGATCGCTGATAGGGCTCTGGCAGGGGAACAACGTAGTCAATCGTCGCTTCGGGATAGCGCCAGACCGCCGCGATCGTCCGGTTCGGCAAGTCCCGGGTCGGAAACAAGGCGGTCGAGATGGAGCGAAACTCCCCCGGACCGTCCCCGGGACGCCCGTAGAACTGCCGCAGTTTGCCGTCCCGCGCGTACCTGAGGATCCGGTTCTCGAAGAAGTCCGAGATGAAGAAGGAGCCGTCAGCCGTATCCACCATTAAGCTGAAGGGATTGCCAAGATAGAACCGGTCATTCTCGTCGAGGAGAACGCTGTCGACGATAGTGACTGCGGGTCCGGCTGGGACACGGTCGCCCACAGCACCCGGATCGCTCCCACATCCGACGGCAACAAGTGCCGCGAACGCGGCGTAGCCGAAGATGGGGCAGGCGGCCAGTCGGGGAATGCTCGGAGTCGTCACGCTGGGGGTCTCCCGCAGCCTTGCCTAGGGAAGCCAGCGAAGCGTCGCGGTGAGGGAGTGGAAGCGGAGGTCGGCGATGGTTGGGTTGATGGTGATCAGCAGGAGTCGGCGGCTGCTGTCCTCATTGTAGCGGACCACTTCGATGTCGCCGATGGCGGTACCGATGCGTCCGGCGTCCGTGTAGCGGTATCCGAGGTCCAGCAGCGCGTCGCCGCCCAGGGGGACGGTCAGGCCAGCGGCGAGCATCCACGCGAAGCCATGGCCCGTGCTCGGGGGCAGAGACGTGTAGGGCACCTCGCCGTCGGAGCCCCTGCGGAGGTGGCCGGAGGGATCGACGGGGTTGGGGAACCGCTGGATGTAGTCCGTGAGGTGGTAACGGTTCGCGCCCAGTCCCGCGCCCACCCAGGAGCGCAGCGCGCCTAGCGCCCCGAACTCGTAGAACCCCGACAGCATCAGTCGGCGGGCCTTCACGCGTGCCTCGGTCGGCTGGACCGGCCCGCCCGGCGTGTAGTTCGAATGCCCTTCGTAGGTGAATCGGCCCGTGACTCCCAGATCCACCTGAGCGCGAAACGCCCCGAACCGGTAGCCCAACGCGAGGCCGTATTCCAGCCCGACCCCGACCGTACCCTCGTCGAACTGGTCGGCACCGTAGAGAGCCGCTTCTCCCGCGTCGTCGCCGTCGACGAAGCGGACATTGGCCGGGAGGACGGCGGCGATGCCGACGGTGAGCGAGATCCCGCCGGCCCCGGTGGGTGCCTGCGCTGCCACTGAGTGCGGCGCGGCGAAGAGGCAGCCCAGGCCGAGGAGGAGACCGAGCACGGCCGCGATGCGGCGGCGGTTGTCGATGTGCGTCATGGGGGCCACTTGAAACGGGAGGCGCCGAGAAGGGGCCAGGGAAGGGACGACGATTCACGGCGGAGTTCAAGGGCCGCGGGACGCTGAGCCCTCCCCGCGCCCGCGCTCCCTTGCACCGCTCGCCGTCCCACCGGCAACCTCCACCGACCCCCGCGACCCCCACCCCCACCCCGGGAGACCTCCAATGCGACAGCCCTCTCCATTCTCGGAACGAATCGAACTTGCGGTGATCGCCGTCATTTGCATGGATCTGGTGCTCCAGACCGCGGAGACGGCGGAGGCCATGGCCGGTGCGACGCCGTTCTTCTTCTGGGCCGGCGTGGGCGTCTGGGCGCTCTACACGGTCGAGTGGTGCGTGCGCATCCGGCGGGCGGAGGACTGGAAGAAGTACGCGTTCAGCTTCATGGGCATCGTCGATTTCCTGGCCGTCCTGCCGCTGTGGGCGTTCACGGGATTCGATCTGAAGGCGCTCCGTGCCTTTCGCCTGTTTCGCCTCTTCGTCTCGACGGCGAAGCTGGCCGCCCACACTCACGCCGTGAGCAAGCTCGCGAGGGCGTTCCGGCACGCCATGGATGAGGCCGGCGCGCTGATCGCGGGTACGAGCATCGTCGTGTTCACGGCCGGGTTCGGCATGTACCACCTCGAGCGCGACGTTCAACCGGAGATCTTCGGCTCGGTGTACGATGGCCTGTGGTGGGCGGTGGTCACGCTGACGACGGTGGGGTACGGCGACATCCAGCCAGTGACGGCCGGGGGGAGGATTCTGGCCACGGTGGCGATGTTCGCCGGGATCGGGGTGATCGGATCGGCGTGCGGGATCATGGCGGATGCGCTGAGGGAGGCCGGCGCCGGAGAGCAGGCGGCGTAGGCGGCGAACGGGTCCGCGTTCGCGGCGCGCGGCATCGCGCCGGATGGCCCTTCAGGTGTCGGCGATGACCTCGTGCAGAGGCTGGTAAATCCCGAGCTTCCCTCCGCCGGGCAGGGTCACGGCCGTCAGTCTGCCCCACCCCTGTTCCTCGACCGGACTGCAATCGACGCCCGCGGCGGACAGGTGTTCGACCAGCGCATCGACATCCTCGCACATGAAGTACAGCTCATGGACATCGTTCTTCTCGGAGGGATGCACCGCCACTTCCGACGGAGGCAGGGCGAAGAGCAGCCAGCCACCCCCGAGATCGATGTTCGGCAGGTCCAGCACGTCGCGGAAAAAGCTCCGGTCGGCAACTGGATCCGTACTATAGATGATGGTGTGCGCGCCGGTGATCATCGTCTTTCCCATCGCCTCCTCGGTCCGCTGAAGTCCGACTTGATCTGTGTACACATACCGGACACCCTCCAGCGCCGGGTCGTTCCGGGTTGGGAGCCCCGCTCCCGCCCCCGCCTCACCGCACCTGCAGTTCAAAGCACTGCCGTCCGCTGCCGTGTGTCCGCAGGTCCCGGGGATTGAACTGCCCGGTGACCGGACCGTCGACCCGGATCCTCGCCGCCGCATGGCAGCCCTGGCAGCTCATCTGAACGGCCGGGGGGACTGTGGCCGGCTCTCCGGGCCCGGAACGGGACTCCCCATCGAAGGTTGCGCACACCTCGTAGCGCAAGCTGTCGAGCGCCGCGTATCCGTAGATCTCCGAGCTCACGGGATCGCGGGTGTTGACCCTCAAGCCGGGGGCGGCCGTCAGATCGTCCAGGGACGCCGGCAGCCGCGAATGTCGAGACCAGTAGAGGTTGCTGGCCGCCGCGATTCCGTGCAGGTCCGCAACGCGCCGAGCGTCGATCCGGCGCTCGCGCTCCTGCGCGGGAGATCCAAGGAGTACCAGCCCGAACGCCACCGCCGCCACGACGGCCGTTGCCGAGGCCGCCAGCGCGATGGATCGCGGCGAGAGGTTCATGCTGCCACCTCCTCCTTGCGCACGTCGCGCAGGAAGTACCCGAACAACAAGCCGGTGATCGCGCCGACAGTGAGGACCTTGAGGGTGAACCGGACCGTCAACTCGCCGCCGAGCAGGTTGTAGACGATGCTTGTGACCACGCCGATGAGGGTGGCTGCACCCAGGAACAGTGACAGGTACGTCAGCGACTGCCGAACTCGCGAAAGCCGTCGACCCGGGTCTTTGCGGACAGCGCGATCATTCGTCCAGAAGACGAAGGCGAAGACGGGGAACGTCGCGACGAGGAAGGAGATCGACCACCGTATCTCCTCTCGCGCCGCCTCCAGCGCGGCTCCAGGATCCAGGGCAGGATCGGGAAATGCCTGATGGATGAACGCGAAGATGAGGCTCCCCAGGCTGACCGCGCTGGTGTACAGCGTGCCGAAGAGAACGAGGTAGACGAAGGCCTCGCGAGCGGACAGGTATGGTGCGGGGCGGGGGACCGGGATCGGAAACGCGACATCGGCGAAGCCGCCCAGGGCGCGTCGAACCTGATCTGGCGGCCAACCGGCCTCGTGAAGCACCTCCTTGAGTCGCTCTCGAGGCAGCCCCTGCTCCAGGCCTGCCTTCAGGAATCCGGAAATCTGCTCGTTAACGGACATGTGGCAGTTCCTCCTTTGAGTGGTCGATTCGGGCCTGTTGACGGCGTCAACATAACCCGTGACGTTGACGATGTCAACATTGCCGATCACCTTCGACGCGGTCACCTTTTGGCATGACCCTCGACGGCAGCGCGTATCACCACGGAGACCTGCGGGCGGCACTGCTCGCGGAAGCCGCCGCGATGATCGACGAGGGAGGGACCTCGAGTGTGACGATGCGCGCGATCGGGCGGCGCCTGGGCGTATCGCGGTCCGCACCCTATCGCCACTTCGCGGACAAGTCCGCGCTCCTGGTTGCGGTCGCCGCCGCCGGTTTCGACCGCCTTCGAGACCGCCTGGAGGCAGTGGCTGCGGGAGCCTCGGGCGCAAGGATCGGGCGGCTCCGGCGGGTCGGCGAGGAGTACGTGCGGTTCGCGCTCGAGAACCCGGGGCACTATCGCCTGATGTACGGTAAGGAAGCGATCACCCGCGAGGACCGACCCGAGCTCCGCGAGGCCGCGAACGCATTGTTCGACGAACTCGTGCGCATCGTCCAGACACACCAGCAGGGCGGAACCATCAAGCGACAGGATCCCCACTTGCAGGCCTACGTGGCATGGGGTGCCGTGCATGGTTTGGCGTCACTGCTGATCGAGGGGCAGATCCTCACTGCGGTGGACGTCGATGGACTGATCCGGCAGACCACCTCGACACTCCTGGAGGGGATGCGAGCCGATTGAGCGCCCGAGAACTATGGTGGCGCTACGGCCGTCAGTCTGCCTGCCGGAACTGCAAGCGCCGCAGCTCCTTCCGAAGGTCCGTCACGGGCGTGCCAGAATCGCCACGCGCTGAACGTCCAGTTCGTCTCTGGCGACTCCGTGGAGCTTCCCGCCTGCGATCGCGCGAAGGGAGAAGCGCTCGGGAAGAATGACTTGTCGGCGAAGGGGTCCCTGGAGGTCTACTTCGGTCCAGTGCTGGCGCTCGTCCCCATGGACCGCCCCCTGTGCCCACACCTTGCCGTCGTCCGAAACCAGCAGACTGGTGGCCACCGACCAATGACTCGGCCAACCTTCGAAGGTCACCCGCCCTCGAACGCTCGGATTATCCCTCCGAAAGTCGGCCTCGACCCGCTCCCGGTCCGCCCCGGTCACCGGACGCCCCGCGATGCCCATCGCGACCGAGTCCACCGAGAGCTGCGGGGTATCGGCCTCCATCTCCGGCGGGTCGGGCACCGTGAAGACCGAAATCGTGCCCGTGATTCCGTCCGCCACCACGATCGCGCTGTCACCCATGGTCGTCCAGGCGCCGGCGGCGCCGAAGCCCGTCCTGAACAGCGACATCGTGCCCGCCGCCTGCCACATTACACTGCTGGCGTGCAGACTCGCGATCGTATCAGACCGGCTGGACCCGGCGAACCCCACGGTCACATGAACATACGGATCGCCCCCGACGCCACTGGAACTCATTGTGTAGCTTGCAGCCGCGGCATAGACCGTGACGCCGTTTCGCAGGACCGCCAATCCGCCCGAAGGCACGACCGGGCCGCTCACGCGCCGAGTCTCCAGATGCTCGCCGTCAAGGGTGAATAGACTCACGCGCACCTGCCGCATATCGGGTATCGTAACCACCGAATCGACGCGCATCGCGCTGGGCCAGAGCAGCTCGCCCGGGCCGTTTCCCTGCCGCCCGAAGGCGACGACAAGGCGACCTTCGGTGTCGAACCGGAACACTCTCCTCTGGCCCGCATCAAGCACCCACAGGCCGTCGTCCCGGATCACCATCGCTCCAATACGATTGAAAAACCCGCCCTCGAACTCTGGTGGGATCAGCGTCTCCACGGGCCTGTCGGAGAGGTCGACGACCGGAAGCTGGGCCGTCGCTTGCGTCGTGGCGAGCAGGACGGCGACGCAGGTCAAGAGAACGCTGTCTGCATTCCGCAGCGCCCTGCCCGGTTTCGGCTTCCGCACCCGCTCGATCAGAGTAGTCATCTCTTGCTTCCTCTACATCCCCGCCGCTCCGGTGCCGCAATTCTGGCGCAGGTGCCTTCAGGACTTCCCGGCAGGAATGTCCTAAGACTTGTCGATGTAACGGCTTCGATGGTGGACCGCCACTGCGGGAAAGCGATTGTCCTCCTAACTTGAGTCTGCGATACCAGGGCCCGAACGCCGCGAGAGCGGCTGCACCCCGGCTGCGTCGGTCGAACCAGGAGGAATCCGAAATGTCGCATCATGTGCCCATGAAAAACCATTGGATACCGCAGCTTGTGGCTCTTGAGTTTCTGACTCTGGCCGCCGCCTGTGTCGCGCCCGCGGACGACGCCGCGAGCAACGCAGCGGCCGGCAGTTCCGATGCCGCCACCACCCAGCCCGTCGAGGCCGACCACTTCGTTCCCTCGACCCCGGACAACGTGACCTGGGGCTGGTTTCCGATCGACAAGGAACCGGTGCTGCGGGTGCAGTCCGGAGAGACCGTGCGCGTCAACACGCTGACCTCCGCGGGAGCGACCCAGGACGAAAACCCGGCCGACTTCCTCACCGGCCTCGGCATCCCGCGCGAGGAGGTCCACCAGGACGTGCTGGACTTCTGGGCGTCGCGCGACGGGCGGCCTCGCGATGTGGGCGGCGGCCACCTCATCACCGGCCCCATCCATGTCGAGGGCGCGGAGCCGGGGGATGTGCTGGCGATCGAGATTCTCTCCGTCGAGACGCGCGCGAACTGGGGCATCAACAGCACGGGCGCGCGCAGCGGCGTGTTCTCGACGTCGTATCCCGGCTTCCGGGAGGGTGACCCGGCGCTGGACATCCCGCCGGAGAGCGGCCGCCACGTGATTCACACGGGCATGGCGGACGGCGTTGAGGTCGCGTTCCTCGCCGACGACATCCACGTGCCGCTCGAACCGTTCATGGGCGTCATGGCCGTGGCGCCCGAGGATCCCGTGATGGGTCAGCCCGGCGTGACCACGCCCGGCGTCCAGGGGTCGACACCGCCCGGCGCGTTCGGGGGCAATCTGGACGTGAAGCACCTGAAGACCGGCACGACCCTGTACTTGCCCGTCTTCCACCCCGGAGGCCTCTTCTACGTGGGCGACCCGCACGGCGCGCAGGGCGACGGGGAGGTGAGCGGCACGGCCATCGAGCAGTCGCTCACGGGCACCTTCCGCCTCTCGGTGCACAAGGACCGGTCCATCGAGTGGCCGATGGCCGAGAACGACGAGCACTACATCCTGATGGGCATCGACATCGACCTGAATCGCGCCACGCGACACGCCGTCCGGGCCGTCGTCGATTTCCTCGTCGAAGAAAGGGGGCTCACGCCTGCGAAGGCGCTCTCGCTGGCGAGCATCGCGGTTGACTTCCGCATCAACGAAGTGGTGGACATCACGCAGGTCGTCTCGGGGTTCATCCCCAAGAGCGTTTTTCTGCGGTAGGGGCTGCCGGACAACATCTCATGAAGGCCGAAGCAAACGCACTGCGCCAGGTCCGCACCGCGGCCGCGACCCCCGACCAGGTCTTCGAAGCTTGGACAAGCAGCGGGATGATGGAGCGCTGGACGCACCCCGACCCGACCGCGGGCGTAGAGGTGGATGTCGATCTGCGCATGGGCGGGCGATATTCGATCCGGCTGGAGGTCGACGAGGGTCACGTCACGGCCCACGGCACCTACCGGGAGATCGACCCGCCACGTCGACTCGCCTACACCTGGGGCTGGCGGGAACCGCACCCGATGAGAGCGGAGACGTTGGTGGCGGTGGAATTCGTACCGGCAGGGGGGGGGACCGAGATCCGGCTTTCCCATGAGGGGTTTCCCACGCCGAAGGACAGGGATGGGCACGAAGAGGGATGGAAGATCTGCCTGGAGCGACTTGTGGACCTGGTGAGCGAGCGATGACCGCGGTGGTTAACCCGCCTGTCAGCCACGTCGAGAGGGCCAGATGCCGCCGGAGGGTTGGATCGGGTTTCGTGAGGCCCTTCCGGGCATCGCGCGCGGTTGCGCTTCTCCGTGGCCTTGCGCTCGCGGCCGCGCTCCTCTGCGCCGCCTCCCCGAACGCGGCCACCGCCCAGACCACCCCCAAGGTCCTCCTCATCGGCATCGACGGCGTGCGGCCGGACGTGCTGGCGGAGGTGCCGACCCCCAACATGGACGCCCTCGCGGCGGGCGGGTGGTATACGGCGGAAGCGCGCACGACCACACCGTCCGTCAGCGGCCCGTCGTGGTCGTCGATGCTCACCGGGGTGTGGCCCGAAAAGCACGGGGTCACGAACAACAACTTCACCGGCCGCGACTACGATCGCTGGCCGAGCTTTCTCACGCGCTTGGAGCGGCAGCATCCGGAGTTGAACACCTTCGCCGCGCTGGACTGGCTGCCGCTGGTCGATGTGGACGGGCTGTCGCTGGCCGAGCTTGACGGCGGCGGTCCCGTGCTTCCGGCCTCCCTCGACACCCGCGTCGTGCTGAACGGCTACGACCTGGGCTGGGCCGAGGCCGACGCCCAGCTCACCGCGCAGGGCGTCGGCCATCTCGCCACCGCCGACCCCGACGCCATGTTCGTCTACCTCGGCAATCCCGACGAGACCAGCCACCAACACGGCTCTATCGGCGCGGAGTACCGGGACGCGATCGCGCTGGCCGACCGGCATGTGGGCATGCTCATCGACGCGGTCCGGGCCCGGCCCGGCTACGAGAACGAGGACTGGCTGGTGCTCGTCAGCACCGACCACGGCAGGCTCGCGGACGGCAGCCACGGTGGAGATTCACCCGAGGAGATGATCATCTTCATCCTGGCGAACGGCCCTGCCACCGCCACCTGGCCACCGCCCGGACCGGCCTTCATCGTGGACTTGGCCGTAACGGCGCTGGACCACCTGGGTATCGAGATCGACCCGGCATGGGAGCTGGATGGAAGACCGCTGGGGAGGCCTCGCTAGCCGCCTGGACGTGCCTTCCAGGCAGGATCCAAAGAACGAACCGAACGTCCGACCTCTGCCGCATCGTTCCTATGACGCGGAAGGCACCTCAACCAACCTCACTGCCGTCTGTGGTTCCGGAATCGGATTCCCGCGTTCTCGCAGCGACTCCAGGTGGTAAGCGACCGCCTCGCTTATCAGCTTCTCGGTTTCCTCCTGGGAGTCCCCGGCGGCAACACAACCGGGCAGGTCCGGAACGTAGGCGGAGTAGCCGTTGAGGGTGCGCTCAATGACGATTGCGTATGTCACGGTGCTTCTCCTTGTCGAGTCCGGCCTGTCTGAGAATACTCTTCCAGGTTCCGGGGGCCAAGTCCTTGCTCATTCTACCTGCAATGGTTACGGCTCCCGGCTTGACCGGATGCCAGTAGTGACGGTGGCTGCCACGCGTTCTCGCCAGGAACCAGCCATCGGCTGTGACCAGGCGCATCGATCCATGGTACTTCTTGCGGCTCCAAACGCTTAAGGCATGGGATGGCGATGCGTTTCGCGCGCACCGTCGCACGCCATGACGACCGGCTGCCCGAGGCCGAAACCTTCGGGTTGGCGAAACGTACGCGAGCCCGTGCACGCGAGCCCGGCAACCAATATGAGGAGGATAGTCGCAGTGACTATACCAGGTACAGTTAGAAAGTCCGTTTCATTGTACGCGGGACATCCGGCATCCCGCAGCCTGCTCCTCGCCGGATTGCTCGCGGGCGCCCTCGCATCCGCGGCCGCGCCTCTCGCGGCTCAGCAACTTCGCTACAACCTTCGTCCCTCCGTCACCTGGACCGAGTGGGACGAGTCGCTCGGCCTCGGCAAGGCGCGCTCCCTGGGCGGCTCCGCGGGACTCGGGTTCGGAGAGCATGTGGACCTTACGGCCTTCTACCGGAAGAGCGACTCCCGCTCGACCCACCTGTCCGGCCTGCCGTTCACGGCCGGCATGCGGACGCCCCCGGCCGATCAGCAACTGGACATGGATTCCTGGGGAGCCGAGGTGTCCATCGGGCTCGCCAGGGGCTCGCTGGTGCCGGTGATGATGGGCGGAGCGGGCATCCTGCGGTTCCGGCCAGAGGCGGGCAGCGACATCCAGCGCGTCCAGCTCAGGTACGGAGCGGGACTGCGGACGCGGGTGCTGGATCTGTTCGAAGGCGAAGTGATGGTGGAGCGCAGCAGGTACTATCTGGATCCGCTGGAGCTGGCCGCACCCGTGTCCGTGGGGGATGCGGCGCTTCGCGAGGATCCGGGTGCGGGCGCCCTGCGCCGGAATCTGGCCCTGCGTGTGGGGCTGATGCTGCAGCTCGGCGAGCCCGACTACCCCTCATGGTCGGATCGGTATCGGGCCGGTGACCGCCGATTCCGATCCCCATCGTCCAGTGCCGCGGTGCTGTTCGAGCCATTCGGCGGCGCACAGGCCTTCGATCCAGCCTTCGGCATCGACGATCAGGCCATTGCCGGCTTCCGCGCCGGCTTCGAACTCGGGCCTTCCGTGGGGCTGCGCGGCTTCTACTGGCGGGGCGTCGATGACCGCCACGCATGGGAGGACGGGATCAGGGGGTACGGCGGGGAAGCGCAGTTCACGCTGGGTGGCCTCGCGCTGTTCTCGCCCCATCTGCTGGCCGGCGCGGGGAGGATGGAGTTCGGCCCGGAGCTGGCTTCGCATGGGGGAAGCATCCCCGCCGACCGCACGACGCTGATCGTTGGAGGGGGCCTCGATCTTGGACTGGGCCGGCACCTGCGGCTGACGGCGGCCGCGCGCGACTACATCATGTCGAGGCCTGACCTCGATGCCGCTGCCGTGGACTTCGAAGACGTCAGGGATCCCCGTGACCTCGTCCATAACTGGCAGATGTCTGCCGGCCTGAAGATCCTTGTGGGAGGCGGCAGCGGTCCCCGCCGTCCGGACTTCGGCCGGGACGACCTGGCGGAGATGGAGGACCGCCTGGCGGAACGGGTGGACGCGCGCCTGGACGAGATGGAGCGAAGGATGGAGGAGACCGCCCGCGCCGAAGCGGCCATCCCCGTCGAGGTCGAGCCACCCGATGCGCCTGTGATGCCGGTTGAGCCCGAGGTGGCGCCTCCGTTGACCGGACCCGAGCCGGCACCCATCGAACCCGAGATCGAGCCCGCGCCCGGATTCGAGTTTGACCCCGAATTCGAGTTTGACCCTGAACCAGTCGAGCCCGAAACCGGCTTCCGGGAGCAGGTCTTCGGTGACAGCCGCCTCGATCCCGCGCTCGGCTTTCCGGCCCGCGAACTGCGCCCCTACACGGGCGTCCTGGGAGGACCTCACACCCAGTGGATCTTCGGCGTTGCCGCGGACTGGGGCCCGAGCGATCACCTGACGGCGTTCAACTTCGTCCCGGAAGCGTCGCTTTCCCTCGGGCAGGGGAAACCCAGCTGGCTGGTGGCCGCCAACCTCCAGTACCGGCCGCCCTGGCTCTACCAGCGCGACAGCTGGTGGATCAGTCCCGTCACCTCGTTCGGTCTCGGGGTGCTGAACCAGGACGGCTCGGAACTCGTGCTGAACGCCTCCTGGGGCGTGAACGTCCAGCTCTCACACGTGCGCGCCGTCTCGGATGAGCCCCTCAACCTCTACATCGCGCATCAGGGCATCGACCTGTTCAGGAAGGAGCGGCTGATCCTGGGGATGAGCGTGGAGAGATAGCGTCAGCCGCCGTCGAGAGTCTCCATCTCTCCGTAGACACCCTCGAGGCGAGCGAGAAGTCCGGCGTCGAGGCCCTGGGGATAGCGGGCCAGGAGTCGCAGGCGTTCGTGGGTTTCCGGGTCCAGGCTGACTTCATCGAGCACCAGGGAACGGGCCTCGGGGGGTCTGGGTGGTCCGAGGCTGAAGAGAAACGTCCAGGCGCTGTAGTCGAAGCCGTCGGCATTTGCGAATTCGGCGGTCCGGATGCCGGTGAAGGGAATCCGCGCCAGCCTTCCGGCCATGCCGTGCTGCGGAACCCGGTCGACCAGGACGATCAGTGCGTCGTCCTCCACAGCCAGAACCTCTGCCTGCATGGGGTCGCCTCCCACATCGAGAACCGAAGCGATGCCCGCGGGACGGGTAGCGGGCGCCAACTCGCTGACCTGCGGCCCATAGTAGGGAATGCAGGCCGACATCAGCAGGCAAACGATACCCGCACGGATGAATCGGTGTTGAAGGTGCGCCATTCTCGCCTCCCGGGAGTTCATCTTGCAATCAGCAGGGCTACAGCCCCCGCCGCGAGCCCGAACAGCGTGCTCAGTGCATTGTAGGCGATCGTCTTGTCTCCATCGATCACGGTACGGAAGCGTTCCAGCGCGGCGACACTGTCCCGCGCGATTTCGGAAACGGAGCCGACCGGACTGAGGCGAATATCGTAACGGTCTCCGTTGCCGGTGACCCACGCCTCCTCGATGGTGACGCCTTCCGGGAACAGGACCGTGGATCCGTCCGCCAGATGGGCCTTCACCGACGACGGGATGACGCGCGGCGAGACATCGAGCGCGACGGCATCATCCATCGCGATCGCCTCGTGCCTGAGAGCGGTGGCGCTCATGCACGAGGCGCCGGCTCCAATCACCAGCAACGTGCCGAGCACGGCGATGCGTCGCCTGCGGAGTTGGAGGGTGCGCGCGAAAACCGAAGACCGATCTGGAACTCTCATTGACGTTGCCTCCTTCTCCAAGCTATTCACGCGAGGGTCGACCCCTTGATTGCCGCGACGGTCGTTTTCGCAAGGGTACACTCGCTACTGACTCCGAGCCCGCGGATCGGGTTGTCTCGCGCCCGGTCCTCGTTGTTCCGAGGGTTAAGCGTTTGGACCCCGGTGAACTACCATGGCGCGGCGACCGGTCGGGCAGGTCACTCAACTGGTGAGGAATCGTCCGGCCGATCGTCAGCCCGTCAGGAGGCGTTTCGACGGACCGGTCGATCCATCAGGAATCGTCCAGCGAACCCTCGAGCCATTCCGCCCAGGCTTCGGAATCGGCGCCGAAGTCTTCACCGCTCACGGCCTTCAGGAGGTCGATCGCGGGTTGGCGCGTGATCTCGTGCTGCGCGCCGACATGCGCGAGCAGGAGGTCGGGTGCTTCGCGGATGAGCTGCTTCCCGAACGCGGGTTCGATCCCGGTAGCGGCCAGGACTTCGATCACCGTCTTGAAGGCGAACGGATTGGTGCCATCGAGCACCGCCGCAATCGGTTCACGCGCCGCATCCCACTGGACGGGTCGGCTACGCTCCATCTGAGCCAGGCTCCCGAGCACGGATGTTGCCGCGCCGGACACCTGCCCGATGGGATCGATTGTCGCCGAAAGCAGGTCGTGCCAGACCGCGTCGTGTTCGCCGAAGTTGACGAGGAGCGTCGCCGCGATTGCGCGCGATGACCACGAGTCGGCGTTGGCGAGTAGCCTGTGGGCCAGAAGCCGATCCTGCTCGCTGTCTCTGTCCGCGATCAGTTCCCAGACGCGCTCGATGGAGGTCAGGTCAGCGCCGAAGAGCGTGGCAAACTTCCGCGCGGTTTCCGGGTCATTTCGCAGATCGAACAATTCCCGGGCCATGCCCAGAGTCCCGATGTCTTCATCGGCTACGGACGCCAGGGCTTGCCACGATTCCGGCAGGTCGATGCTCTCGCTTCCCTCGGGTCGGTACCGGACTCGAGCCCGGTCTTCGATGCCGATAATGACCGTGTATCGTTCGGACCTGGATGTAGTCGACTGGAGATAGCCGAACACGCCGGCATCGGCGAAGCCGAGTTCGAACCTCATGGTGGCCGCGCAGGCGCTCAAGGGTTGGCCGGGCGCCGTCTCCCGGATCGCATCGAGCAACCCCTGCGGAGTCCAACGCTCCAGCCCGATGATTTCGACGGGTCCCTCCGGCCCCTCGAGGACCTGACCGACACCAGGTGACGCCGTCACGGCAAGAAGAATCGCCACGCGAGGAATGGATCGCAGGATCGCCACGGTTGCACCGCCTTCTTGAAGTGCTGGTGAGTAGCCGCCCAGACAGCCGCGTCGCCATGCGATCGCCGTCCGCCCGACGGGAACTTCGTCGCCTAAAGCGCGCAATGCCGCTTCCCGCGTCCTACCGTCCGCAGTCCATGATGGATCCCGGCGACCCTCGGACGAGCGCGACCGGGGTGGGATTCGCAACCGAGGCTCAACCTTGGGTTCGAATAACACCCTCTCCGGCGCGAGCGCTGCTCGCGAGCGGAGGGGGTGGGATTCGAACCCACGTGGGTAAAGACCCGCCGGTTTTCAAGACCGGTGCAATTAGCCGCTCTGCCACCCCTCCATCTCCGCAAGATAGAAACCGCAGCGACCCGCTTCAACGCCGGATGAACGCCATGTGTCCTTGCAAAGCGAAGGACGTGGGCGAGGCGGGGCGTTTGCGTGGGCGAAGTGACGTGTGGCACGAGCACGGCACGAGTGCGGAATGGATGGGAAACGCACACGCCCCACCTCCTTGCCCCGTCCCCACCCGAACCTTCGATTAAAGCTGTAGTCCGAAGCATCTCAACGTGTGCAGAACATCTCCGAAACCCGGCGGGAGGGCCGAGTCATGAAATCCCTTTGCAGTGCGATGGTAGCGGTGTCCCTGATGTTGCTGGCGGCCCCTGTCAGCGGGTTTGCTCAAGAGAACGACCCGACCCTGGAGGAGTGGGTGGTGCCGTGGGAGCAGAGCCGGCCCCGTGATCCGTACGTGGCCCCCGACGGCCGCGTCTGGTTCGCCGGCCAGCGGTCCCACTACGCCGCGGTCCTCGACCCCGAGACCGGCGAGATGGAGAAGTTCGACCTGCCCGACGGCGCCGGCCCGCACACCGTGGTGGTGGCCGACGACGGCATGGTCTGGTATACCGGCAACCTGGTGGGCAACCTCGGCCGCCTCGACCCCGGGACGGGCGACATCGAGATCTTCGCCATGCCCGACGAGCGCGCCCGCGACCCGCACACCTTCGCCTTCGACGCCGCCGGCGACCTCTGGTTCACCGTCCAGGGCGGCAACTTCGTGGGCAAGTTCTGGAAGGAGAGCGGGGAAGTGCGGCTGGTCGAGATGCCGAACAATCCCGGCGCGCGCGGCGGGTCGACCCGGCCCTACGGCCTCAAGATGGACTCCCGCGACCGGCCCTGGGCGACCCTCTTCGGTACCAACATGCTGGTCATGGTCGACCCCGAGAGCTTCGAACCCACCTACTACGAGCTTCCGGAGGGCGCGCGCCCCCGGCGGATGGTGATCGACTCCAACGACATCGCGTGGTACGTGGACTATGCGCGCGGCTTCCTGGGCCGGGTCGACCCGGCCACCGGCGAGGTCACCGAGTGGGCCAACCCGAGCGGTGGCGATGCGCGCCCCTACGGCGTGGCCATCGACAACGACGACCGGGTCTGGTTCGTCGAGACCGGCGTCCAGCCCAACATGTTCGTGGGCTTCGACACGCGCACAGAGGAGTACATCAGCTCGGTGGCGGTCGAGAGTGGGGGCGGGACCATCCGCCACATGTACTACGACGCCGACACCAACGTGGTCTGGTTCGGGGCCGACACGAACACCATCGGCCGGGCGGTGCTGCCGCCTTCGAGGCCGGTCAGCTTTTAGCAGCCCGTGGACGAACTCCGCCCGGCATTCGAGCGGCGATGCATCCGCGCTGGATCGCTTCGCTCTGCGTTGCTCTTCGGCCCAATAGCCCTGCTATTCGGCCTTCAAAGCGCCTTGCCAGCGCGGCGCCTCGCCGCTCTCGGTGCTCGCGCGGATTCATCCACGGACCGCTAGGCGTCCGCGGGCTGCGGGACGCCGGACGGATCGGCCGGGTCGACAGCGGGA
>JAPPJO010000109.1 GCA_028820325.1 Gammaproteobacteria bacterium
TCAGCCGCAGCACCTGCGGATGTTGGACATCCAGTTCGTCCCTCCAGATACCGAGCACGGCGTCCATGGTGATATCCGACACGGTGAATCGGTCCGGGATCTCCACGGTCCCGAGCCAGGTCCCGTCGGTATCCAGCACCAGCCATTCCTGGGGCTGATCCTGCTCGCTCTGCCCACGGAAGAGCTCGAGCCAGACCGCCCCCGAGGGATCGACCAGGATGTCGTCGTAGGCGGGGCGTGTGTCCGACGCGGGCGCGTCTTCGAACCCCTGCCGGAAGGGGGAGCCGGGCGAAAGTCGATCAAGAAGAAAACCCCGCTCTGCGGCGATCTGGGCGGCGCTCAGGTCCAGCGGATAGCCGGGCACCCGCAGGATGCGCACGAGATTCCCGGACGTGTCCCGTTCCTGCACCTGCATCAAGTCGTTGGCGCCACTGAAGATTCGCCGTCCCATGGTCGCGATGTGGGATGACTTGCCGAAGAACACGCCGACCGACCCGCCGGATATGTAAAGCTCGGGGCCCTGCATCTCGCCGATGCTGTCGATCCGCTCTCCTTCCAGATCGTAGGTGATCAGGGGCACCGGAGGCCGAATCCGTCCGGCAACGCCAGCCGGTGGCAATACCAGCGCCCGCAGCTCCGGCAGGATCGCTCCGGAGTCCAAATAGTGCAGGTCGAGCGTCAAGGGAGGGATGTTGAAGGTCCTGACCACGGTCAGATCCGGAGCGACGACAGTGACCCGTCCATCGGAATCCATGGCCAACAGAGTGTCTCCGGCATTCTCTATCACGTACAGGCTCCTGAATTCGCCCGGACCTTCTCCGCTCCCGCCGAAGGAGCCCCGGAACTCACCGTCGGCGGAAAACAGCCGTACCTCCAGCGAGCTCCGATCGGCAATCATGAGAGAGCCGTCCGGCCGCTGCTTCATGCTACCGGACCGAAAGAACTCGTGAGCCGGACCGCTGCCCGTGAGCGTGAGGTCCACGACTGGATCCGGATCGATGTGCCAAAGGCTCGAGTCACCCCAGAGCGGCCGCATGGCCTCGACGATCTCGATGCCGGCGCTGTCGCGCTGGACGACGAGGGGCGGGGCATCGATTCCACCTGCACAGGCGGCAACACAGGGCAGCAGGACTACCCACAGGTACATCACGGTCGGGCGATTCATGGGCCCCTCCGGCTCGGCAAGGGTCAGACGGTCACGCGCAGTTTCCAACTCAGCCCTTCCCCCGAAGGCCTGCGTCACCCTGGTTCACTCCGCCTCGCTACCAGCTCCATTCCGGATCCACGGCCTTCACCACCATACCGAGCGCCTCGTACTCGCGGTCGGTGCGGTCGGGGGCGTGGGCAGCCGCGGAACGGTGGCTCTGCACCACGATCACCAGATCCTGGGAGGGAATGATGTAGGTCCGCTGATGACCGGCGCCGGACGGGTTGTAGGCGTCCGGCGGTATCTGCGGAATACGCCCTCCCCTGCCCTCCTCATCCGCGGTGTTCAGCCAGAAAAGGCCGCCGTAGTAGGGCTCGGGCCAGGCCGGCGCGGGTGACCGCACGAAGTCCACGAACTCCTCGGTGAGCAGCCGCTCGCCGTTCCACATGCCGCGATTCAGATAGAGCATCCCGAACCGCGCCCAGTTGCGCGCGGTGCCGTAGTTGTATCCGGTGAGCAGGAAGTTGCCGTAGGGGTCCGTCTCCATGATGAAGCGGCGGATGCCGATCTTGTCGAAGAGCGCGCGCTGGGGCCAGCTCAGGTACTCCTCGCCCAGCTCGTTCTCGACCGTGCGCTGGACGATGTAGCCCAGCGTCCAGGGGTCGGAGTTGCGGTAGCGGCCAACCGTGTTGGGCGGGAACTCGGCCTCGCGGCTGAACGAGAACTGGAAGGCATCGATGGGGGCCACGTAGCCCATGCGGTGGTCCACCTGCCCGGGGATGAACGACTTGGCCATCTGCTCGGGGGTGGCGCCGCTGTTGCTGAAGCGGAGGCCGCTCGACATGCGCAGCAGGTCGGCGATGCGGATCTCGGCGCGCGGGTCGCCCGGGGAATTCTGCCACTCGGGCACGGGCGCGGGCTGCCAGATCTCCAGGTGACCCATCTGGATGAGGCGGCCGATCAAGGTGGCGGTCATGCTCTTGGCCATCGACCAGCTCTCAAGCTGCGTGTGCATGTTGATGCCCGGGCCGTAGTCCTCGGCCAAGACGCGGCCGCGGTGGACGACCATGAACGCCGCTCGGTTGTCGCCCTCGGTGAAGAAGGTCTCGACGGCCTGGTCGAGCAGCTCCGCGTCCACGTAGTCCGGCAGGGGCTCGTCCGGGAGCATGTCGCCCATGGGCCAGGGGGTGGTCTCGGCGTCGGGGAGCGCGCTCACGACTTCGCGTGGCGTGAAGTACACGCCGTCGGTGTCGTTCGGGAGGATCACGCAGCCCTGGTCGCCGAAGTGCCGCGCGCGGGCCGACACCCCGTCCTGCGAGACGGTGACGATGCGCTTGTCCTCGTCAACGTCGAAGACCAGGCTCCCGCTCTCGTAGTCGCGTACCTGTCCGTCGGTGTGCAGCACGCTGCCGTAGAGGGCTTCCGTGCGGTCGCGCTCCGACACCCAGATCCCCGAGCAGTATCGCTTGGCGGGGCCGCTGAGCAGGTAGTAGAGGGGCGGGCCGTCGGGGACCCCCGCTCCGGTCGCGGCATCGGCGGAGGCTGCGGATCCGGCGTCGGCTTCGGCGCACGCCAGGAGAGGCAGGGCAATGAACACGACCAAACCGATGACTGCGATGCTTCTCATGTTCCTCTCGCTCCTTCGTACCTGATGTGCCGCGGCGGAAAGCCGTCGGAGATCGGGTTGCCGCATCACCGGGAATGGAGCTGGTGATCGAGCGCAACCGTCGTACCGGCAACATTCCTCCCGGCGTTGCGGCCACGCAAGGACAGGCCAGATCAGCCCGGTGTGGGCGACAACACTGGTGACCGTCGCCATCCTGAGCGGGTTGACACGTAGTATCCGCTTGACTAGTTTATTTGGACGTTAGTGTCGTTCGTTTGCACTATTCACGTGGCAGCGGCATCCGTCAGCACACGAGGACGTCGAGGAACCCCAATGACCACTGCGACAGACCACTGCGGTGACTCCTTCAGCCTCAGGGAGCTAGCCGGACGCATGGTTCGCGAAACAAGCCCCGTCTACGGCGAGGGCTCCAGCCTGGAGGCAGTTCGCAAGGCGGTTGCCGAGGGGCTCCCGACCGAAGCGGTCAGACAGCTTCAGGGCGAACTCAAGCGTTTTGGCGTTCGCCGTGCCTCGGACTACGTGAACGGCATCGTTCCCCGGGCCACTCTGCAGCGTCGGGAAAAGCTCAAGGAGGACGAGGGCGAGACGGTATTGCGCGTGGCATCGATCATCGCGCTAGCTGTATACGTGGGAGGAAGCGAGGAGTGGGCTGCTCAATGGCTCACGTGTCGGCATCCCATGCTGGGAAGGGCGCGCCCCATCGATCGCGCCTTGTCCGCGGTTGGAGCCCGGCAGGTCGAGCACATCCTGTACTCGTTGCACTTCGGCCTGCCCGCCTGACGATTGGACGTTTACAGGATCCATCCCGCGGTCCATCCGGCGCTGGACGGCGTCGGTGCGAGACTCACCGGCGGGCGCTGGAATCCGCGGGGCATTCGGATGGTGTATGCCTCGCTTGCGTACGAGGGAGCACTGCTCGAGCAACTCGCACATGTCCCGGCCGGGGATCTGCCCGCCGGTCAGCGGGCTTCCCGCATCGTGATTCCCGATGACTGCGTTGTTCCGGCGGTTGGCGAAGCGGAACATCCGGACTGGCGGAGCGGAGCCAGGTCGCAGCGGATCGGGGCGGCCTGGGTGGAGTCGGCCCGGTCCGTTGCGCTCAAGGTACCTTCCTTCGTCGCGCAGCCCTGGGGTTGGAACGTGATCCTCAACCCGCTGCATCCGGACTTCGCGCGCGTGAGCGTGGCCGAGGCTGTCGACGTAGTTTGGGATGCACGCTTCCGTTGATTCGGCCTTCTTCAGGAGGACTCCGATGCGCGTGATCTCCGCCGAACTCGAGTTCGGGCGCCCCGTTGCGATGATCGTCGCTGCCGCCCTGTTGCTCACGGTCCCGCTGACGGGCCACGCCCAGACCCGCTCGCCCATCGACGAGGGTACCCGCTGGACTCTGGCGGGGGCGGGCGACGTGATCATGAACCGGCAGGTGATGCAGTTCGATCATCCCGGCGACCCTGCCTTCCAGGAGCTGGTCGACGTCATCCAGGGCGCGGACGCCGCCTTCATGAACCTGGAGCAGTCGGTCTTCCGGCTGCAGGAGTTCACCGGATGGCCCGCGGCCGAGAACGGGGGCAACTACGAGGTGGGCTCGCCCGAGACGCTCAAGGACCTGGTCGACATGGGGTTCGACCTCTTCAATCGGGCCAACAACCACACCACCGACTACGGGGTGGAGGGCATGCGGCTCACCGGCAAGCTGATGGACGAGTGGGGGCTGGTGCATGCGGGCGCGGGCGAGAACCTGGGATGGGCCAGCCGGCCGGGGTATCTGGAGACGCCCAAGGGGCGCATCGCGCTGATCGGGATGGCGTCGACCCACACGCCCATGTCGCGCGCCGGGCGGGCGGGGCCCACCGTGCAGGGCCGGCCGGGGCTCAACGCCCTCCGGCTGAGCACCCGCCACGAGGGATCGCCCGCGACCATGGAGGCCCTGCGGGAGGTGGCGCGGGCGCAGGGAATCGAAGTGGACGAGGACGAGGGAGTGTCCGTGCGGGCATTCGGGATCACGGTGTATCCCGGCGACGAGGACCGCTCGATCGTCACGCTGAACGACGTCGACCGAGAGCGGGTGCTGCACGAGGTGCGCAACGCCACCGACCAAGGCGACTACGTCGTGGCCAACAGCCATTCGCACGAGCCCGGCAACGCCTTCATGACGCCGCCCGACTGGATGGTCGAGTTCGCGCGCCAGGTGATCGATGAGGGGGCCGCCACCTTCATCATTCACGGGCCGCACCAGTTGCGGCGTCGAGATCCACAATGGCCGGCCCATCTTCTACTCGCTGGGCGACTTCATCTTCCAGAACGAGACCATCGACCCCATGCCGTCCGACCAGCGCGACCGCTACGGCCTCCCGCTGGACCGGCTCGCCTCGGAGATCTACGACACCCGCTTCCGGGTCGACGAGGACGGAAACCCCACCACCGGCTTCCCGACCGACTCGCGGTGGTACGAGAGCGTGGTGCCGGTGGTGACCTTCGAGGGAAGCGAAGCGGTGGAGATCGTCTTCCACCCGATCGAGCTGGGCTGGAAGGCGCCCAGGTCACAGCGGGGCACGCCGCGCATCGCTCCCGAGGATCTGGGCCGCAGGATCATCGAGCACCTGGCGGAGCTGTCGCGGCCGTTCGGGACGGAGATCGTGTACGAGAACGGGGTGGGGGTGTGGCGGAGGTAAGCCGGCTCACCACGAGGGTCGGCACGTCGAGTTCATCACGTTCCAGATGGACGACGAGACCGCCGGGTCCGAACGCCATCGGCATCCCCGGGGCGCCGTCGGGCAGTGTGCCCATGTACTCGCGGTTCGCGTTGAAGACATCGATCGGGCCGTCGTCGTCCCATGGATCCTCGCCGCGGCGCTGGATCCACAGTCCGCCGTCCCAGGTGGCTTTCAGTCCCCGCACCACGGGGATTTCGCGGTAGAACCCCCGCTCGCGAATCCTCTGCCGGCGCGCCTCCGGATCCGGCGCCATGAAAGGAAGATCTGTCGAGGGAGGCCTCTCCAGCCACTGCTCGAGGCGCTCGAGGTGGTAGGCGATCGTTGCTCGCCGCACGCGCGCGGAAACCGGTTCCGGCGAGAGCGGCCGTCTCAGCACGTCGGTCACCGATCCATCGGGAGAGGCGAGCTTGATGGCGTACGCCGTGGAGTCGGAGTAGGCGATGGTGCCGTCGGGCAGCACATCCCAGTGAAACCCCGGCTCGAAGTACCGGTCTTCCATCGACGCGACCACCTTCCCCCAATCCTCTGCATCGGCGGACGACAGCCCGGGTTCCAGGCGAGGGGCTCTCCATCCCTGCAGGATGGGCCTTGATGCCACCATGTCGCCGGAGAAGTCCAGTGTCTCGAGCGCGCGGTCGTTGACCCCCGGCGAAGCCTCGTCTTCCTGATACCCCACAAGCCGATTCATGCGGTTCATCATTTCGACCAGCACGCCGGCGACCCCTTGAGCGACGAGCCTCTCGCCCGACTGATCGGCCCGGATCTCTTCGTGACCGAGGGAGCTGGATAGAGGCTTCTCCTCCTCATCCATCCTGACGAACCGCTCAAGTTCGCCGTCCGGGCTGAACACCTGGATCGCGGCATGGCGCTGGTCGGGTACCGCGATGCGGCCGTCGCGCCACACCGCGAGGGCCTTGATTTGCTGGAACTCGCCCGGTCCCTCGCCCTTGCGGCCGACGGAACGCACAAGTTGGCCATCGGGCCCGATGACAACGACGCGATTGTCCAGAACATCCAACACGACCAAGTTGCCGGCTCCATCGAAGCTCGCGCGCAGGGCAGGCCCGAAGAAGGCCCACTCCTCCCGCGCGTCCGCGCCGCCTGCGCGGTAGACCTCG
>JAPPJO010000097.1 GCA_028820325.1 Gammaproteobacteria bacterium
GCTGATAGCGCAGACTCTCAACGCGCCGAATCAAGGCAAGAAATCACGTAAGTTCAATCAGGGCTGCACGATCTGCCATTCTTGCCGTTCGACGTAATCTGACTCTGCCATCGCCTGATTGCGGGAAAACCGGAATCGTTTTGCGGGAATCGCAGGGGTCGTCACGTCCTTTTCAATCGGGCCATTGACCCGTTCGCATTCGCTGAGCATGGAAGAGGGGAGGCATTACGCCTACGGCTTGTCGGGATCATGGGTGGACTCTCGACCATCTCAACATAGCGGTCGCACGATATGAATGCACTTGGGCCTTCGCCTCTTCCGCATCCTGTTAATGTCGGCGAAGCGGGGGAGTCTGCCGAGACCTCACCCGAGAAGGCCCGCTTGAAGTCTTGGTCCCCGGCCACCGGTCAGCCGTTCCGGACCAGGGCGGCCACCGTCTCCACCGTCTCGATGATCGCGCCGCGCCCGCCGCCCCAGCAGAACCGCCATGGCCGATCATTCGGCCAGAGTTGACGAACGTGGCGGCCGAAGTTGGTGCGAACGAAGCGAAGGATGACCAGCCCGTGGTGGTCGGTCGCGTGCCGTTCGAGTTCGGGCAGGGCGCGGCGCCAGTTGCTTCCCCATCCGGTCCGTACGAAGGTGATGTAGATACGCGGATCGCGCTCGCGCAGGGCCTCGCGGACCGGCGCTTCCAGTCTGGCCGCCTCCTCGGCCCCCCCGGCCACAAGGATCCTGACGTGTCTCCGTCGGGACGGCCCAACCGCACTTTCGGCACCAACCGCCCGCGCACCGCCCAACTGCCGGACGAGCGCCCGGTGCCTGTCGCGCATCTCCTGGTAGAAGGAGGCGTCGATGCCGTAGCCCGAGATCCGTGCCAGAATGCCGGCGGCGTCATGGAGCCCGTCCTCGGTGTCCTGGGAGGCCCTTTGGTGAAACAGTTCTCTCAGAATCCCAGTCGCGGCCTCGAACTCCCCGAGCGCCTCGTAGCTTCGGGCGCGCGCGACCGCAGAGTCCTCGCGGCTCCAAGCCGGATCGTAACCTGCCGGATCCTTCAGGAGTTCCTGAAACTCCGGCACCGCCACGCCCTTGAGGGCGAGTTGTTCGAGTTCGTCCAGAGCGTCTCCGGCCCGTTCCTGCGACCGGGCATGTATGTGACCCCGGACGGCGGCTCGAAGATCGGCGGCCCTGAGATCGGCGGGCCTGCCGCTGTCCCTCGCCCGCGAATGGAGCTTTTCGGCAAGGAGCGGGCAGTGCCGGAGAGCCGGGCCGCACTCGGCGAGTTCGTCCAGCACGAGTCCGTCGGCAGCTTCGATGACGGCTTCCGACACGCGCCGGAGATTCTCCTTGTCCTCGGCCAAGTCGAACGCCTCGACGGTCTCTCTGACGAGGTGGATCGGGAACCGGGCACCTGACGCGAGCGCGTCCACGATGACGCGGGCGGCGTGCACGAGCTTGTCGGGCTGAAGCTGCCGTGCCTTGGCGATTGCGGCATAGAGGCTGGATCTTGGCACCAGGTTCCCGTAGGATCGCACTCGCTTCGAGAAACGCAGGTGCGCGGCCACGAGGTGGCGATCCGCCGCGTCGTCGTCTTTGCCGCGGGCGAGCGCGAGGACACCGAGACAGTAGTGCCCGTGGGCGGAACCGTCGGTCCCTTCCCCGACCGATTGCCGAAAGTGGTCTTCGCCCATGGCCAGACGCTCACGAACGCTTTCCACGGCGGTCTGGCCGGTCGGCAGCGCGACCTCCTCCATGGCGTCGAAACCGCCTGCCATCAGGCCAAGGTCCGCGTGCACCATCGCACGAGCGTTTTGATCCGGATCTGCGGCCAAAAGACCCTTGAGAATCCGCTCCGCCCGCTCGCGTTCGCGGAGCGCCCTGAGACTGTGGGCGAAGCGGCGTCTGGCGTCGAACAGGACCCGTTGTTCTGGAGCCGACCCGGTGTCCTCCAACTGTTCGCCGACCCGGACGAGCAGGTCGAAGATGTGCCGGGCGTGGGCGGCGTCGCCTTCCCGGAGAAGGTCTGTGGCCGCAGAGAGGAGCGGGTCGAACAGCCGGGGTTCCAAGATCAGCGCACGGTCGGTCAGCGACCTCCCGATCTCCGCTGCCCGGCCCGTCCCGTGCAGCGCTTTCGCGATGGGAAGAACCGCGAACGCCGAAGCTTGGCTGCTCCCGGTCATCAACTCCCTGACGAATGGATTGTCGTCGTACTCGCGAACGATCCGGTCCCAGTGTTCGCGCACTGCCCATGCCTTCACGGCCCCCGTCCAGTACCATTCCAGACGCGCCGGATGCTTGACGCTCAACGAGGCGTCCGCGCTGCGGGCGAAAAGCGCGTCTCTGTACCCGGCGTGGAAGTAGGACTCATGCCGGGTGCCGTTGAGCCTGACGAACTCCTCGATCAGCGCATCGAGCTCGTCTTCGCTCAGCGCGCCCCGCGTCTCCTGCGCACAGTCTTCGAGAGCCCGCTCGACAAGCCGGTCCAGGATCGTGAGCGACGCCGGACGTGAGGAGGACTTGAGATGTCGGCGGGCGGGGGCGCCTTCCCGTTCGGCTTCATCAGCAGAAGCCACCTCCATGATCCCCTTCGATGGCGTGAGGGAAACGCCGCCGGGGTCGTTCTCGGCACGGCTTTCCCGACCCGGCGGCCCCGCCGCCTGCCGTTGCGGAACATCCGTCGCGTCTGACGTTTCGGCTGCGATCTTGGCTGCACTTCGGTGCGCGGCCTCAACCGACTCCGTACCGCCTTCCACATCACTCAGACCCCAACGATCCCTCAGCCACGCGCACGACTTCTCACCGAGCGGCGCTCCGGCCTCCCACAGGGCGAGGAGGTAGATGGCCACGGCCCGGTCCCCGTACTCGTCGGCCACCTTGGCCGCGACGCCTGCCAAGGCTTCCTGCGAGGCGTCCATGCTCTCGAACGATTCGACTTCGCCATCGTCGTGCGGTATCCCAAGGCCGTCCAGGAATGCCCGCACCATCGGGAGCCGGGCGGGCGTTGCGAGGCTGCTCAGGAAGAGGATCTGGGTGATGATCGGGTCTTGCAGCGGGACGGTGCAAGCGGTCTGGACAAGCTTGTCGAGGGTCCAGCGGCGAACGGTCTGCGGACGAAAACTCAGGGTGTCGGCCATCGCCTTGCAGACCGTCTCGCGTCCGATTTCCTCGCTCTCGATGAGCCACCGGACACCGTCCTCGCGCTCGTCTCGGTTCAGCACGTTCCACAGACTCACAGTGCTCGGTCGCACCGCCCGCTCGACCAACCGCTTGAGCCGGGGGTCGGTTTCCTTCCGGGAACCCGTCCGAGCCTGCGGGGTCGGCACCGGTTCCACACTCTGGGGGCCTTGAGCGCGCGTGCGCCGGAGGCCGAAGATGATTCTGCCAAGCTTGGTTCGGGCCATGGCTATCGCAGCGCGGACGAGGTAGAGAAGGAGCTTGCAAATCTAATGCTCCCGACGCCGGAGAGCGGTGACGGGACATGCCGCAGCCTCTGACGGGGCTCAGATTCGGTTTCCGGGGCGGCCAAGGGGGCGTTTCGGGCAATCTGCGGGCCGTGGAATGGCCCACGATCGTCCATCTCACCCTCCCGAGGGGTACGGGCAGGGTCGAAACCGGCCGCTCGGCAGGACGTGTCTAGTCACGGAGAAAGTGGCGATTACCGACATCGAAAATGTCCGGTTCTACGGCTGCCCCGCAGAACTCTAAAGGCGACCCTCCGAACGTCATTGGGGTGGCGGGAGAGACCGGGGGTCGATAAGGGCTTTGCGAAAAGGGGCCGGCGGTCGATCCCGAATCAAATCCACCTCGGCCCCCGCGCAAATCAGCCATTAGCGCTCGATCGCGTAGACCTCGATCAGAGTTTCGTCATGGGCGCCCTTTGCCCGCACGAGCACCCGGTCTTCCGAGATATCCAGAACATTCAGAACCGACAGCTTCGCCGGCATCGCGAGTCGCTTCTTTCGTTCCCACCCCTCGCCGAAACCGACCCATACCACCTCGTCCTGAAACGGGTCGGGGTACTCCCGGATCCACAGAAGACCGTCGGCGCCGCCCTTCATGGCGGAAAAAGCGGGGAGGGTGGGACGCGCAGGCAGGTCCTCGAGCAGACGGAGTCTGAACTCCGCCATGGTCAGGAGGAAGTTCCTTCCGCCGATGACCATTTGGCCCGGCTTTGTATTCTCGAGTGTCGCCCGCATGGTATCTCTAACGAATTCCGCCCAGCCAGCCTTCGCGCTCTCCCGGGGCTGCCCGAATGAGACTTCCTCGGCGGTCCCGGCCTCGTCATAGCGCGTGATCGTGATCGAGTCTGTTGTCGCCAAATAGGCGTAGCGGTCGGTGACGGCAGAGACGGCAGTTCGTCCGAAGATCACGCTTGGCCCGCCGTGCCAGAAACCGCCGGCGCCGTCACTCTCCCGCGCCGCCCACTGCTCCAGACCGGGAAGGGTGTCCTCGAAGACGATGTCCCCGTCCGAAAGACGAGCGATCTCATGGGCCACAGGCTGCCGGATCTCCATCGGCCCATCGAACCCGTCCCCCCGAAATCCCGTCTGCCAGGTTTCGAGCAGCACGCTGTTTCCGAAGGCTCCAACGATCTCGGCCCTTACCCGGCCACGGCGTCTGAGGCTGGTCTCGCCGACGTACCCCCCGGAGGCGTCGAGCAGGGTTACTCGGAAGTGGTTTGCGTCCCAAGTGATCAGTCCGTCCGCGTGCCGAGCGATCCCAGCCAGGTACTTATACTCGCCGGGACCCTCTCCATTCCTGCCGTGCCGAGAAACCAGCCGGCCCGCAGCATCCAAGATCAGGACTTCGTAGAATTGGCCATCCGCGATAGCGATGCCATCGCCGAAGAAGACCGCTCCGGAGACCCTGCCCAGCGGGAGAGACTCATCCGATCCTACCACCAGGCTTGGTTCCGCGGCGAGCCGAAACGACTCGTCACCAGGCCACGGGGAGAACAGGTCCGCGGCCGCCGTGCGACCCGTGTCCCCCGGGTCCGATGGCTCGTCCACGCAGGCGGCGCAGAGCGCCAGACAGGAAACGGCGAGCATCGCTTTCGCCAGCGGTCTCCGTAGGGCGTCCGTCACGGCCATCTAGCGCGACCGTTCGATCAGTTCGAGGAGCTGTTCCTCGTTCGCGTACCCGACATGCCGCCCGAACTGGTAAAAGAACGTTGGGGTTGCGGTGACCCCCAGCGCGTCTCCGAGTCTCATGTCTTCCTCCAGCCTTCGTCCCGCTGCTTCGCCCCGGAGACAGTCTTCGTACGAAACCAGATCGCCCACGCCGACCAGCTTGGCGAGGGTCTTCCAATCCCCGGTTTCCCGCCACTCCGACGACTCGAAGAGCAGCGAATGGAACTGTGGGAAGCGTCCCTGCGCCTCGGCGCAGATCGCCGCGCGCGCGGCGTCCTCAGCCCTCGGGTGTATGGCCGTCAGCGGGTAATGGCGGTATCCGATCGTAACCTCCTGATCGGATTCCATGACAGCCTCCAGGTGCGCGTGGGAATCTCGGCAGAACGGACACTCGTAATCCCCGAACTCGATGATCATCGCGGTGCTCGCATCGACCGTGTCCATGCGAGTGCTCGTTGCCGCCAACGCCTGCCAGTGCTCCTCGACGAGCACTGACAGGCGGGCCTGCGCCCTCCAAGCGGCGAGGCGCGTTCGGATCGGGCTCTCGGGCAAGAACACGATGGAAAGGAGCACCGCCAAGAGCCCGAGGTTCAGAAGATGGCCGGACCAACTCGTTCCCTTCTTGTCCTTGTCCCTTTTTCCCATTTCCCCTGAGATGGGGTTAGCAGGTAGCCCCGCCGACCGCTCCCCTTCCGCAGTCGACCGTGCAATCACCGGCGGGTGTTTTGCACACTTCCATGAGACCCCCGTCGTTGCAGAACAAGCCATAGTGCTGCTCCGTCCACCAGCAATCCTGAGCAGGGGGTTCGGCGGCGGCGGGCGTCGTAGCCAGCGCCACGACCACCGCCGTCATCAGCAGCTTCCTGATCGTCTTCACGTCCAACATCGCATTCCTCCTTGGAAAGTGTGGAGCCCCCCCTATCCATGAGCGGGCCGACGAAGCTAACCCTCGTGTCAACCCCGCCCTCCAAGGAGCGTTGAGATGAGCGCGGTGGGGCATCGGCTGACTACATCCCGAGGCCGGATTGAAACCATTTGCCGATGGAATCCGTAGTATGTCGCCCTTCGGGATGCCGAAGCGTGAAGGGCAGCACGAGCGAACGAACCGAAGCACCGGAGGAGTCGCAAGTAGTCAACTTGATCCACCCCAAGGCGGAACCCGTGCCCCTGTCCATCGGCAGCGGCGCTGGCGGGATCGTTCGCCGCTCCGGCTTCCGGAGCGCAATGGACGATCCGGCACCGCTGGCCTTCGTCCGACCGCCAGCCGCGCCTCGCGAGGTGCGTCTGAACGGGTTCCCCGGAGTGCTCGCGGAGGTGCCCCGGCACCGCTGCGACGACGGCGGCCGCCGTGTCCCGGACGCCGCTCCCAAGGGCGGATCGGTAGCGGCTTATGTAGCGAAGCCAGCCTACCCTGTACCCCTGATGTACCCATTCGAGCGTGTTTCACGTTAG
>JAPPJO010000065.1:0-37362 GCA_028820325.1 Gammaproteobacteria bacterium
GGGGGGGCGGAGCACCCCTCGCCAGTCGCGATGTTCAACATCGCGTGTGCTGGCTTACGACCCTTAACGGTCGTCAGCCAGCCCTTGGGAACGGTGCCGAAACCGCCTCGCGGGGCACCGTCCGGAACAGCGTCCACCGGACCATCGCCGGCAAGCTCCCCGGCCTCCTGGCCGACCGCCTCAAAGACGGCGAAGTACGCAACCCCCGGCGCTCCCCTGCCGCGCCCCGGTTTCCACCCTACCCGTACCCCTCGGAGACCAGCGATCGTCGATCTCAGGCGATCCTGAGGCCCGTAGAAGACCCGAAACGCCCGCGGTGGGTCCCGAAAACGGCCTCCGAGCCCGGTCGCGGGCTCGGATCAGCTCCCCGCGCCCGCTCTCCCGGCCGCCAGATACGCCGACCAGTCCTGCATGACCTCGCGTCGGCGCTCGAACAGGTCGCTCCTGAAGTACGCCCCCTCGACCCCGCCGACCTTGTGCGCCAGCGCCGCCTCGGCGACCGTGCGGTCCACGCCCGTCTCCGCGGCCCAGTCGCGGAACGAACTGCGCAGCCCGTGCACCGTGCTCGGGATCCCGAGGTCCCGAAACGCCCCCGCCACCTGAGGGCTGCGCAGCTCCCGTCCCTTGAAGCTGGGGAAGATCAACCCCGACCCGTTCTCGATCTCCCGGGCCTCCTCCAGCACCGCCAGCGCGCCCGTCGAAAGGGGCACCCGGTGCTCCCGCCCGGTCTTCATGCGCTCGGCGGGCACCGTCCACGTCGCGCGGTCCCGGTCGATCTCCGGCCAGCGCGCCCTCCGCGCCTCGCCGCTCCTCGTCGCCGTCAGGGCCACGAACTCCAGACACAGCCGGATGCCCAACCACGCGTCCGATTCCCGGACCGCCTCAAGCGCCGTCCCTACCTCGGCATGAGGAAGGGCCCGGAAGTGCGTCCGGTGGCGCGTGCCCCGCGGCAGCGCCGCCGCGATGGCGTCGCCCGCCGGGTTGTCCTCGCGGTAGCCCCTGGCCACCGCCCACTTCATCACCGCGCCGATGCGCCGGCGCACCCGCGCCGCCGTGGGCCGCTTCTCGTTCCAGATCGGCGCCAGACAGGCCAGCACGTCGGCGGTCGTGATCTCGCCCACCCGCTTGCGCCCCAGCTTCGGGAAGACGTAGTCCCGAAGACACTGCCGCCACTGCTTCTCGCTGGCGTCGCCCTTCCAGTTCTTCGCGTGGAGCGCGATCACCTTCTCGGCCGCCCGCTCGAACGTCGGCATGCCGCCGCTGCGCGGATCCATGCCCTTCTGGATGGCGCGCCGGTTCTCGAGCGCCTTCGCCCGCGCCTCGGCCAGCGTCACGACCGGATAGGGACCCAGGCCGACGTTGAAGGGCCTGCCGCCGATCCGCATCCGTTGCGCCCAGGTCTTCGACAGCCTTCCTGAGGCGGTGGGCTTGACCAGCAGCGAGAGCCCGTATCCGCCGCGACCGTCCCCGTACCGCCCCGGTCGCTTGACGGTCCGAACGAACGCGGCGCTCAGGCGTTTGGGTCGCGTCACGGCGTGCTCCGTGTGGATTCTGGTTATCACCATAGGTTATCACTAACGGAACAAGACTACACGGAATCGCCTGAACGGTCAATGGATGTACAACACAAGTAATGACAACGGGTTATCAGGATTACGAGACGTTACGGGACCTTGCTGAACGCCTATAGTGCGGAGGAATCGTGCGCGTCCTCCGGCCCACGCTCAGCATCGACCCGTCCTTCGCGTGGACCATCGCCACCACCGCGGCATCGCACGCCATGCGCCGCGACGTTTCCGCGGAGACGCGGATCCCGCCCAGATCCGAACGCCCGGGCTCTCCCAGCTCCGCCAGCGTCGCGGCATCGCAGTGGACCATGACCTGGTAGCGCTCCGCGCGGGTGCCGGATTCGACGCGAGTGCCGGATTCGACGCGGGGTCGAGTCTGCGGCCGCGGGTCCGGCTCCGAGCCGTTGCGGGAGTCGCGCGGTTCGCCGCCCCCGAAGCCCGCCGCCAGCGCGCGCTCCGCCAGCAGCCCCACGGCGTCCGCCCGCCGCTGCTTCGGTTCGGGGCGCGGGTCCGCCTTCTCGACTCGCGGGTCGCGCGCCTTCGCCCCCGGGCGCGCATCGTTCGCCCCGCCCTCATCCCGGAACAGTGCATCCGACGCCGCCTCGACGGCCCGCATCAGCACCGCCCCGACCTCGGGCTCGAGACGGCCCTTCACCACGTACATCCCGTCGCCGTCCACGAAGACCGAGAACGCCCGGCTGCGGTGCCGAGCCTGCTCGGCCGTCAACTCCTCGTCGCGCGACAACTTCTTCCACATGCGCACCATCTGCTCCAGGTTCGCCGCCGAGCCCGCGCGCGCGAACTCGAGCAGCTTCGCCTCGCTCTCGGGCGTGGCCACGCGCGTCAGCGCCCGCACCTTCGCGTACGAGATGCTGCCCTCCCGCAGCGCGCCGGCGGTCTGCGGCAGGTTCTCCAATGCCCGGGCGGCGCGCACCCGCTCGCGCGCCGGGCCGATCTTGATGCCGATCTTCCAGGCCAGCCACTCGGCGCAGGAACCGAAGCCGTCCTTCCAGCCGCCCCGGCGATCGAAGTCGGCGATGAGGGTCATCATCTGCGCTTCCGCGGCGTTGATGCCGGCGGCCAGCTCGGCGATGCGGTCACCCAGCCTGGCGAGGTCGTCGTCGAGCTTGCCGGCCCCGGGATGGGCCGGCGCGGAGGCGGCATCGGGGGACGCGGCTCGAGTACCGGAACCGGAGGGCGCAGAGCCGACGTCGCGAGCCACGACTCCAGCGCTCGCACGCGCGGGCGCCGGAATGGCATCGGTGGCAGGTCGGTCACCAGTCGGTTCTCGTACCATCGCTGGCCACGGAGAGGACTTCCTCCAAATGTCGTAGAGAGCGTCCGCGGATGCGATCATCGTTCCTCCCAACGTGCGATTGTACAATGACTTACGTACAAATATAACGTCACCGAAATCGGCCTTTCAGGATGCCCTGTAGTGGCCGAAGTGAGGTCGGGAGGCCTTCGGAGCAGGAATGGGGCTACGAAGGCTGTCAGCGAGCCTGTGAGAGCTCTTGGCGGGCAGGAGAATCCGCGACGTCGGACTCGGCCAAGTCGCGCGCTCTTAAAGCTGTCAATGGCAGTTTGGGACTCCGCCATGTGAATCCGGGACGGCCGAGTGCTGGTTCCCCGGCGCCAGGAGCGCGGAGCCAGGTCAATGGCAGTATGGGACGTTCCGATGTGAATTCGGGACGGCCGCGCGCTGATCCCCAGCGTAACGAGCGCCGAAACAGGTCAATGGCGGACAGGGACGCACGCATGCGAATTCGGACAGGCTGGCGCGGTCGACCCGGAGCGGCGCCCCGCGAACCCGGCTCGGAGTCCGGACGCCTGGCGACATCTGATGCGCGAGCGTGAATCCGGTCCTCGCCCACGCCGCGGGCGGCGAGTTCCTCCGCGTTCATGCCGAACCAGGCTCGCTCGCTGGTGACGTTCCTGCCGTCGGCGATGTCGCAGCCAGCGTCGATGCCCCGCATGAGGATACGGGAATTCAGAGGATGTGAGGGACTAAGAGGATGAGGGATTCGGAGGATGTGTGATTCGGAGGATACCGTGCGCACCCGCGTTCCCGCGGGAACGTTTCCTCAGGCCGCGGCGCCCGCTCGGCGCTCGAACCTCCGCCGGTAGCGCCGGGTCCAGATGACGATGGCCGGAACGCCGACGACCGTCGGCAGGATCCAGGGGAGGATGGCGAGCGGGCCCTCGATCTCGTAGGCCCACAGCCGCTGTGCCCCGAAGACGATGAACGCGGTGTGGAAGGCGATGCCGCCGCCGAGCATCGAGGCCAGGTGGCTGTAGAACCAGCCCATGCGCTGGCCGCCGGGATCGCGCATCAGGCGCAACATTCGTCGTCCCGTGAAGAGGCCGATGGGGCTCATCCCCAGCAGGACCGGCGAAACTTCGGACCACACCGCCAGCGCGAATCCGACGGCGATGACGCTCCCGGAGATCGACGCCCACGCCAGCGCCTCGTGTGCGGCGGTGCGCAGCTTCTCGGGCGCCCTTCGGGTCGCCAGCACACGTAGGCCCTGCCGTACCATGACGAAGGTCACCACCCCCAGATAGCCCAGCAGAACCGCGAACCCGTACAGTTCGGGTTGCTCCGCAACGCCGACGCCCTGGACCCGATAGGAAACGATCCGGCCCACCGCCGCGATGACCGCCGACAACGTTACGACATACGCGCACGAGGCGTAGACGCGGCCCGCCCTCACATGCGCCCGCCCGCCCTTGCGGGCGAAAACCGGGACCCAGAACGCCACCAGGCCGACGAAGCCGGCCACGACGTGAACGAGGAGGAGAGCATCAAAAAGGAGGCTGAAGATGGTCATGTCGAAGACGGTCATGAGCGGCCCTCCCGATCGCTGGCCACGGCCTCCGGCACGTCGGCCACGGTCTCCGGCACGCCTGCCACGGTCTCCGGCACGCCCGCCCCGGCCTCCTCGCCAACTACGGCCTCCGGCACGCCGGCCCGGGCCTCCTCGCCAACCACAGCCTCCGACTCGCGCGGGTGACTTGCGCCCGCCGGTGCCCCTCCGGACCGAGCCGCCAGGCGCCGCTCGATCGCCGTGAGGGTCTCGTCGCACCAGGCCACCTTCGACTCGATGGAGTGGATGCCCATCCGAAGCGTCGCGAAACGGTGGAACCCCGCGTCGCCGTACCGCTCCGGGTCCCCGTGGGTGGCAATCACGTCCTGCTCGAGCGACCGGAGTTGCGCCAGCCAGCGGGCCAGGTGATCCCGCAACTCCGCCATGAAGGCGCGCGTTTTGCGGAGATTGCCGACCGCGTCCATGAAGTAGAGCTGGGCCAGGTATGCGAACCGCTCCGTGCCGACCGCGGGGCCGCCGCGCAGCCAGCGCTCCAGCTCCTCGCGGCCCCCGTCGGTGAGGGAGTAGACTTTGCGGTTCGGCCCCTTTGGCGACGGCTCGACCCGGCTGCGGAGCATGCGGCGCTGCTCGAGACGCTTCAGGGCCGGGTAGATCTGGCTGAGTTCGGCGGACCAGAAGTGCCGGATGCGTTCGCTGAAGGCGCTCTTGAGGTCGTACCCGGTGGCCGGGTCGCGCAGCAGGCCGAGGAGGATGTGATCGAGGCTCATGATGGCGACAGCTCGCGGTTGAGGAGCCTGCCGCAGAGAACGGGGCCGGCTCACGCTATATCAATGTCAATATACCTACTATATCGATGTTGCCATAGCATGTCAAGGACGGCCGGGTCCCAGCTCACGTCGCCGCTACTGGCGCGCACGCCATCGGATACCGAATTTGCCAGGGTTGACCGACGCACGTCCCTCTGGAGGAAACCATGTCATCGACTCAACGAGGAAGCTTCGGGTCCGGCCTGGTCCTGGCGGCGCTGCTTGCGCTGGCGACAGCCATCCCCGCGCACGCGCAGGAACGCGGCAACCCGGACGGCGAATGGCGCTTCCAGAGCGCCGACTCCTGGGGCACGCGCTTCTCCCCGGTCGACCAGATCAATGCCGCCAACTTCGGTGATCTGGAGGTGGCGTGGGTGTGGCGGGCCGACAACTACGGGCCCGAGGTCGACCCGCAGATGAAGTCGACCCCGACCTACATCGACGGCATCCTGTACACGGTGGCGGGACAGCGGCGCACCGTGGCCGCCATCGATCCCGCGACCGGCGAGACCATCTGGACGTACCGCGAGCCCAACACGACGCGCTGGGAGCGGTCGATGCGCCAGAACTACGGCAAGGGCGTGGCGTACGGCGAAATCGATGGCCGCGGCGTCATCTACTACACTTCTCCGGGATACTTCCTGCACGCGCTGGACGCGAAGACCGGCCGGCACCTGGAGGGGTTCGGCGATCCGGTGCCGATCGAGGACTTCCCCGCGACCGGCGTCGTCGATCTGCTGGTGCCGCTGCTTGAGGGCTGGGGACCGTGGGAGGCGTACGAGGGCGAATACGATGCCGACTACGGGATCCCGCGCGAACTCGGCTTCATTACCACTTCCTCGCCGCCCATCGTGGTCAACAACACCGTGGTGGTGGGCAACTCGGCGGAGCAGGGCTACAACCAGACCCGCATCGAAAACGTGCCCGGCGATATCCTCGCCTTCGATGCGCGCACGGGCGATCACAAGTGGAAGTTCCACGTGATCCCGCGCCCCGGCGAATTCGGCCACGACACCTGGGAGAACGACGCCTGGATGTACACCGGGGACGTGTCCTCGTGGGCGCCGATGTCGGCCGACCAGGAGCGGGGCATCGTCTACATCCCCACCAACCCGCCGACCATCGACTACTTCGGCGGCTTCCGGCCCGGCGACAACCTCTACGGCACCAGCGTGATCGCGCTCAACGCCGAGAGCGGCGAGCGGGAGTGGCACTTCCAGACCGTGCACAACGACCAGTGGAACTACGACCTCCCCAACGTGCCCATCATCGTGGACCTGGAGGTGGATGGGGAGGCGGTTCCGGCGGTGATCCAGACGTCGAAGACCGGGCAGATCTTCACCTTCAACCGCGAGACCGGCGATCCCGTATGGCCCATCGAGGAGCGGGACGTGGTGCAGACCGTGGTGCCCGGCAACTGGACGGCGAACACGCAGCCGCACGTGACCCGGCCCGAGCCCATGGAGCCCTTCGGTCTGGCCGAGGACCAGGTGATCGACTTCACCCCGGAGCTGCGCGCGGAGGCGCTCGAGGTGTTGAGCCGGTACCGGGTGGGCGGGCCCTTCATGCCCCGGCTCTATCCGGATCACAACGAGGACATACTGGACAACATCCGCTGCTACGGGGGCCTGAACATCACCCACCCCGCGACGCTCGATCCGACCACGGGCATGCTCTACGCCGCCAGCTCGCGCAACTGCAGCGGCGGCATGGTGATGCAGGGGATCGATGCCGACGAGCCTGACAATCCCCGCACCACCGGGACGACCATCTCGCAGTGGGTGGCGGGCCGTGGGGGCGCGCTGCCGCGGGTGCAGGGGCTGCCGATTCCGAAGCCGCCCTACAGCCGCATCTCCGCCTACGACATGAACACGGGCGAGCGGCTCTGGTGGATTCCGGTGGGTGACGCGCCCGAGGCGGTGGCGAACCATGCGGCCACCCAGGGCGTGGACCTTTCGCGCGCCGGGAGCGGAGCTTCCTCGATCCAGATCGTCGCCGGGGATCTGCTGTTGGCGACCGAAGGAGCGCGCGGGCCGGCGGTGCTCAACGCCTTCGACAAGCTCACCGGCGAGTTCGTGGGCGAGGTCGAGATGCCGGGCGCGGGCCAGTACGGAATGATGACGTACAGCCACGAGGGCCGGCAGCACGTCGTGGTGCAGGTAGGCGCTCCCGGACGGCTGGTGGCGCTGAGGCTGCCGATGTAGGGGTACGCTTCAGAGCCGCTTGGCGTAGCGCGCCAGCCAGGAGGCGCGGTGGCCTTCCGCGGGAGCGATCGGCGACCCGGGAATGGTCATTGTGCCGCGGCTGACGAAGGTCGCGGCGCCACCAACCCGGACGGCGGTGATGCGGCCGGCGACCTTGTCGACCTCGACCCTGATGAGGCTGGGTCGGCGAATCTCCTCGCCCTGCGCGACCTGCCAGCGGAGGGTGCCGTTCAATTGCCGGCTGGCGTCGCCCAGGTAGCCTCCCAGCACCGCGGCCGCCGAGCCGGTGGCCGGGTCCTCGGGCACGCCCGATCCGGGCGCGAACATGCGCACCCGTACATCCCCGCCGAAGAGCGGGCACACCAGGTAGACGTGGTGCGCCCATGTATCCGCGAGCGTGTCCCGCCAGAGCGCCATGTCGAGGACGGCGCGGCCAAGAGCGGCGACGGTGCGTATCGGGATCACGTGAAACGGAAGGCCGCAGGACATCATGGCGGGAGTGAGGGGGCGGGGACGATCGCCCCCGAGATCGTCCGCCTCCAGGCCGACCATCGCGGCCAACTGCTCCGGCGGGTGCGGCGACTCGCGCCGCTCCGGCAGCATCGCCGTGGTGAACTGCGCGAACACCGGGCGGCCGCGCCGGTACTCCACCGATGCGGGCACCATGCCGACGTTTTCCTCGAGCACCAGCTCGGCGTGTCCGTCCCCGGTCCGCCGAACGCCGGCCCCTCGCCGAACCGGTTGCGTGCTCGCCAGATAGATCGCGGCACCCATGGTCGGATGCCCCGCGAACGGCACCTCCACCTCGGGCGTGAAGATGCGCACCCGCGCCGTCCCCTCCGGCGTCTCCGGAGGTCCCAGGAACACCGTTTCGGCCAGGTTCATCTCGCGCGCCACCTTCTGCATCAGCTCCGCCGGCAGATGTGCCGCGTCCGGGAAGACGCCGAGCGGGTTGCCGCCGAAGGTCTCCTCCGTGAAGACGTCGAGGGTTCTGAAGTCGAGTTCCATGTGAGCAGGCCCATGCATCAAGGGTTGGAGACTACGCCTACCAGAAGACGGACGGCGACACTATCTTACACGCCCCATGGCTCTCCGTAAGGGGTTTGACGGAGACGTCAGCCGGGCCTGTAGCTCAGTTGGTTAGAGCGCACGCCTGATAAGTGTCCCTCAGATGGCGCGAATCCCGGCAAGAAACCGTCTAAATTATTACAGGACTGCACGATCTGCCGTTCTTGCCGTGGGGCACCATACGGGTGCCTGTCGTCCTCGAATAGCGGGAAAACCGGGTCGAATGGCGGGAGTTTACCGGGACCGTTGACGCTGCCCTTCGCATGGGCCTTGTTCCGGCGGCATGGCACTCTGCACGGAGTCAGTTCGCAGCCAGGAGGCGGGTTTTCTCGAATGGTCGTCATGAGATCGCCGCCAGGGTATGGATGGTTTGTCGGACCATGACGATACGATGGTCTCACCCGCAATCCGGTCATCGCGGCACTCCTGTACCCCACTTCGCGCTAGGCTGTAGCGGCGAGTCGCATCCTGATTCGAGCGGGCCACCGGGGCGTTACGGAGGGCCTCGGCGTGCAGCATGCCGTCCATGTTATCTTGCGGATGTTGCTTGGAATCCACCATCGGCACGGGGCAATGCGGGCTGACAGATGAATGCCGTAGAGATTGAAGAGGCCGTCTCCGCCCTCTCGGCAAGTCCTTTCGATCCGGCGGAGTTTCCCTTCGCCTTCTTGGAGGCCTTCGGAAACAAGAAGACGACCATTAAGCGGCTCCGCGCCGGCACCACCAATCGATCCGACATCGGCGGGGTCCTCCAGCGAAGCCACATCCACATGAAAATCGCGCCGCCAGGCGAAACCCCCGCTGCGCTCGACGCCCTGAGGGCGAGTCCAGAAACCGCCCGAGCCAAGGCGAAGTTCGTCTTGGCGACGGATGGACGAGAGTTCCATGCCGAGGATCTGGAGAGCGGTGACATCGTCGTGTCCGAGTACGCCGACCTCCACGAGCATTTCGGTTTCTTCCTGCCACTGGCCGGAATCACTACCGTCAAGCAGATCCGCGAGAGTGCCTTCGACATCAAGGCAACGGGTCGACTGAATCGGCTCTATCTCGAGCTCCTGAAGGAGAATCCCGACTGGGAGGCTCCGAGTCGGCGTCATGAGATGAATCACTTCATGGCACGGCTCATCTTCTGCTTCTTCGCTGAGGACACGGACATCTTCCCCGATCAAGCGTCGTTCACGGATACGCTCGCCCAAATGAGCGACCCTGACGGATCCAACACTCACGACGTACTGGACGAACTCTTTCGTGCCATGAAAACCCCTGTTCGGGATCGAGCAGCGGCGCGCCCTCCCGGCTGGGCCGCGCGGTTCCCGTACGTCAACGGAGGACTCTTCTCGGACTCTACGGAGGCTCCGCGCTTCAGCCGGATCGCACGCTCCTACCTGCTGCACATCGGGAACCTCGATTGGACGAAGATCAACCCAGATATCTTCGGATCGATGATCCAGGCTGTCGCGGTCGAGGAAGAGCGTGGCAACTTGGGGATGCACTACACGAGCGTGCCGAATATTCTGAAGGTCCTGAACCCGCTCTTCCTCGACGATCTGCGCGAAAAGCTGGAAGCTGCCGGCGATAACGGTCGGAAGCTCTTGAGTCTTCGAAAACGAATGGCGCGGATCCGCGTGTTCGACCCTGCGTGCGGTTCCGGTAATTTCCTCGTGATCGCGTACAAGGAGATGCGGGCGATCGAGGCGGAAATCAACAGGCGCCGAGGGGAGAGCGAGCGCCGTTCCGCCATCCCAATCAGTAACTTCCGTGGAATCGAAATCGGTGACTTCTCGGCCGAAATCGCACGTCTTGCTCTCGTCATCGCCGAGTACCAGTGCAACGTGAACTACCTCGGACAGAAGGAAGCTGCGGCGGTGGTTCTGCCGCTCGACAAGGCGAACTGGATCACGTGCGCGAATGCCCTGCGGCTCGACTGGAGCCGGGTTTGTCCCCCCACAGGAACCGGGGTCAAACTCGTTTCCGACGACCTTTTCCACACTCCGCTCAACCAGGCCGAGATCGATTTTGAGAATGAAGGTGGGGAGACCTTTATCTGTGGGAATCCGCCTTATCTCGGGAGCCAAGGGCAGACTGCGCAGCAGAAGGCCGACCTCGAGAGCGTATTCGAGGGTCGGACCAAGAGGTGGAAATCACTCGATTACGTTGCCGGCTGGTTCATGAAGGCAGCCGACTACGGCGCACAGACCCCAGCAGCATCGGCTTTCGTAGCTACGAATTCGGTCTGTCAGGGACGCCAAGTGGCGACGCTCTGGCCGCTAGTCTCCGGGACCGGGCACAGTATCGCATTCGCTCACACCAGCTTCAAGTGGGCTAATCTCGCGAGCCACAACGCCGGGGTGACGGTGGTGATTGTGGGGCTGTCAAACCGCCCCGGTTCGGTTCGTCGGCTGTATGCCGATGGAACCGACGGGGAGGCAACCGTCCGCACGACGGGGAACATCAGTCCCTACCTCGTGCCTGGTCCCGATGTCTTGGTGCGTCCCCGCAGGAAGCCGTTGGCGCAACTGCCCAAAATGAGCTTTGGCAACATGCCTAACGACGACGGCAACCTCCTGCTGGATCGGCCCGACTCGGAGGAGGCGATTCGTCGTCATGGGGTGAATCTGCGCTTCATTCGCTCGTTCGTGGGCTCTCAGGAGTTCATCCGTGGTTCGGAACGCAGATGCATCTGGGTCACCGATGAAGGACTCTCCGAGGCCACGGAAAACGAGTGGCTTGCTGCCCGCTTCGAAGCGGTTCGGGCGAAGCGGGCAGCCTCTGATCGAGAGACTACGAGGCAACTGGCCGACTCGCCACATCGATTTGGCGAGGTGAGGCAATCGGGCTCGGAGACCGCCATCGTCGTCCCCAGGCACTCCTCCGAGGGCCGACGGTATCTGCCTGTCGGGTACATCGCAGATGGTACGATAATTGGTGACTCTGCCGCTGCTATCTTCGATGCCCCTCTCTGGCATCTGGCACTCATTGCCTCTCGCCTCCATCTAGTCTGGATCGCCACTGTCTGTGGCAAGCTCGAAACGCGATACCGCTACTCGAACACGCTAGGCTGGAACACCTTCCCCGTACCGATGCTCACGGAGAACAACCGAAGGGATCTAACGGCTTGCGCCGAGAACATTCTGTTGGCACGGGAGGCGCATTTCCCCGCAACAATCGCTGCTCTCTATGCTGCGGACAGCATGCCAGAGAATCTGCAGGCCGCTCACGAGCGAAACGACGAAGTGCTGGAGCGCATCTACATCGGCCGGCGCTTCAGGAACGACTCCGAGCGGCTGGAGAAGCTGTTCGCGCTTTACACCAACATGGCCAACTGAACTCTCACGAAGCTATTCGAATGACCACCACCAAGAGCATTCCATCCGTCTCCGTAAGCTACGCCCAGACTGGACGCACCACCCAGTCGAACGAGTTCGGCATGCGCCCCATGCAGGAACGGGCATGGGAGAAACGGGGAGAGCAGTATCTTCTGATCAAATCACCCCCGGCCTCAGGGAAGAGCCGGGCGTTGATGTTCATCGCGCTCGACAAGCTTGCCAACCAGGGCCTACGCCAAGCGGTCATCGTCGTCCCCGAAAAGACCATCGGTGCAAGCTTCGCGGACGTGCCGCTCAGCCGCTTCGGTTTCTGGGCGGACTGGACCGTCCGGCCGAAGTGGAACCTATGCAGCGCGCCCGGAACGGACGGGGGCAGGGTCAAGTCGCTGAAGGCTTTTCTGGATGGTAACGACAAGGTGCTCGTCTGCACACACGCGACCTTCCGGTTTGCCATGGACCGGTTCGGCGTAGAGGCATTCGACAACCGGCTCATTGCGGTGGACGAGTTCCACCACGCCTCAGCAAATCCGGACAACAAGCTCGGCTTACACGTCGGGCAGCTCATGGCGCGGGACAAAGTTCACATCACGGCGATGACGGGGTCCTATTTCCGAGGCGATGCCGAGCCCGTACTGATGCCCGAGGACGAGGAACGGTTCCAAACCGTCACCTATACGTACTACGAGCAACTGAACGGCTACGAGCATCTCAAGCGTCTTGACATCGGCTACTTCTTCTACACGGGGAACTACGCCGACGACATCCTGAGCGTCCTCGACCCGAACGAAAAGACGATCATCCATATCCCGAACGTCAACTCACGAGAGAGCACGAAGGACAAAATCCGCGAGGTCGAGCACATCCTCGAGGAACTGGGCGAGTGGCAGGGGGCGGATCCCGATACGGGATTCCAACTGGTGGAGACCGCCGAGGGGCGGCTGCTCCGCATCGCGGACCTCGTCGACGATAACCCCGCACGCCGGGATCGCGTCGCCGCAGCACTCCGGGATCCCCGGCAGAACGGCGACCGCGACCATGTGGACATCATCATCGCACTTGGGATGGCGAAGGAAGGCTTCGACTGGATCTGGTGCGATCACGCGCTGACCGTCGGGTACCGGTCCAGCCTGACCGAGGTCGTGCAGATTATCGGTCGCGCTACCCGCGACGCCCCGGGGAAGGCCCGGGCTCGCTTTACGAATCTGATCGCCGAACCGGATGCTTCGGAGGAGGCCGTCACCGAGGCCGTCAACGACACCCTCAAGGCGATCGCCGCGAGCCTCCTCATGGAGCAGGTGCTCGCGCCACGCTTCAACTTCACGGCGAAGACGGATGCGAGCAGGCCGGTCGAAGGGCTCGACTACGGCGACGAGGGATACGATCCAGACCGGTGCAATGTGGGGGTCAACGAAGAGAATGGGGAACTCACCATCGAGATCAAGGGGCTTGTTGAACCGAAGAGTGAGGCGGCAAAGCGCATCTGCGCGGAAGACCTCACTGAAGTGATCACGGCGTTCATGCAAGACAGGGTCGCGGTAGAACGCGGACTCCTCGACGAAGACCTCGTACCCGAGGAGCTGACGCAGGTGCGGATGGGTAAGATCGTCAAGGGGAAGTTCCCGGAACTCGACGAGGAAGACCAAGAAGCGGTGCGCGAGCACGCGATCGCAGCACTCAACCTGACACAGCAAGCGAAGCGAGCAACGGTGGAAGATGGCGAAGGCGACAAGGACGATGAATCTAGCAACAGCGCGAATACCGCCCTGATCGACGGCGTGCGGCGGTTCGTCATGGATGTTCGGGATCTCGACATCGACCTGATCGACCGGATCAATCCGTTCGGCGAGGCCTACGCGATCCTTGCGAAGGCGATGAACGAAGAGCGCCTCAAGCAGGTGGCCGCCGTGATCACGGCGAAGAAGGTACGGATCACGCCTGATGAGGCTCGGGACCTCGCGAGGCGCGCCCTCCGGTTCAAGCGTGAGCGCGGCCGCCTGCCTTCTATCACCGCGCCGGATCCCTGGGAGCAGCGCATGGCCGAGGGTGTGGCCTTTCTCGCCCGAATGGCGGCGGAGGCAGCCGGTGCCTAAGGGGTTCACCGAGCAGGACGCGGCCTTGCTGGACGAGCTCGGTATCAAGGTCGGATCCAAGAAGACTCGTCCCCACACGCCCCGGGAAGAGCGGATCATTGCGGGCTTCGAGGAGATCCAGAGATTCGTGGATAGGCACGGTCGTACTCCAGCCCCTGGCGAGCACCTTGATGTCTTCGAACGAGTCTATGCAGTGCGGTTGGATCGGATCCGCAAGAATCACGAATGCCGGAAGGTACTCGCACCGCTGGACCGGCAGGGGTTGCTGGGCAGTGGCGTCGAAGAGTCGACGGCGCTTCTGGATGTCGTAGATGACGACGCACTCCTAGCTGAGCTTGGCGTCCCAGCTAGGGAGTCCGACATCACCGAACTTCGCCACGTACGGTCGAGTGCCGAGAAGCGGGCAGCCGAAGAGATCGGGAATCGCACAAGATGCGACGATTTCGACCGGTTCCGACCCCTCTTCGAGCAGGTCCAGAAGGAGATCGACGCGGGCATTCGCGACACGCGGACCTTCGAACGGAAGGCGGAGATCGAGCCCGGCCGGTTCTTCATCGTGGGTGGGCAGAAGGCCTACGTGGCCAACATGGGACCGGTCTTCACCCAGCAGTACGGTGACAAGGACGCGCGCCTCCGCGTGATCTTCGACAACGGCACCGAAAGCAACCTGCTCCGGCGTTCCCTTCAGCGGGCGCTCCACAAGGATCCAGCGGGCCGCCGGATCACTGAACCAACGGCTGGACCGCTTTTCGCCGATCACGCCGCGGACGGCGACGAGGCGAGCGGCACGATCTACGTGCTGCGCAGCAAGTCGAATCTTCCATTCATCTCAGAACATCGCGACCTCGTCCATAAGATCGGCGTCACGAGCGGCAGGGTTCGGGAACGCATCGCGAGCGCACGGCTCCAACCGACCTTCCTAATGGCGGATGTTGAGATCGTCGCCACCTACAAGCTCTACAACATCAACCGCGGCAAGCTGGAGAACATCATTCACCGCCTCTTCCACCCCGCACGTCTCGACATCGAGATCCAAGATCGCTTCGGTCACCCGGTATCCCCGCGCGAGTGGTTTCTTGTGCCCCTCGATGTCATCGACCAGGCCGTAGAGAGAATCAGAGAGGGCACCATCACACGATATGCCTATGACGCGAACGCCGCGTCGCTAGTCGGCTGAGGGTGTTCCGATGCGAATCAAGAGCATGCGCCAGAGCAACCTACGATCCATTCACAGATCACGAGCCCATACCACCCATGCAGTCGCGAGTCGGGGCGCCAGCGAGTTCCACGCCACCGGTAAGCCAGACGCGGACTGGACAGCCGCGATGCGGCGCCGCCACGGCCCCCACGGACGTCCCGGTCCGGTCGTCTCGCCCCGTCCGTGGCGCGTCTCAGACAGTTTCAGGTTTTCGGCGGCCACTAGCAGAAGAGCCGGAAGGTGGGCGGCGGCCCTCCGGCTCCAGAAGCTGGTGCCGACCCCGAACTCCGAGGACTCGATTCGCGCGCCAGGTCGCCTGGTCGGCAAGAGCGACGCCCGGCCGGCTGGATCCTGAGGGGGAAGCAATGGCCTCGCTGAGAGCAAACCTGTCCGTGACCAACCGCCCCGCCCGATTGGGGCGGGCGGGAACTGTGGTTGGAATAGTGCTAACCATCGTCGGACTTGCCGGAGTGCCGGGGGACCTGCGGACGTGGTGGGAATGGCTGCCCGGGATCACCCACCTGCTTTTCAGCGACCTCCAGTACTTCGGCCTCGCGGCACTTGCGGTGGGGATCGGCTTGTGGATGTACGGCCGTCACTTGGAGGCGCGTATCCTGCGGCAGGAACGGCAAGATCCCACTCCTGCGACCCCTACCCCACGCCCGCTCGAAACCGAGTTCGCCGAACTCGGTCCCTATTTCTATGAGTTACGGGGACGCTTCACCGATCCGACGCGCCAGTTGATCGGAGATCTCACCCAACTCCGCACGAGGCTGAGGTCGCAATTCCGAATTGACTTGCCTCCGGCGCCGGATGATGTCGATGACTGGGAGATGGACGATTGGTTCAAGTGCTTGGCGAAACTGGAGGGGTACGCCAAGGCGGGAGACCTAATGGGGGCTCGCGTGATGGCCAATGAACTGGGTGGAACCTGGTACTAGCCCCACCTCGCGGCCTCCGGGCCGACGGATAACAACAACGCGAACGCGAGAAGGAACACGACACTTGGGAGGAGTCAGAAATACACGATGAGTCAACGAGAACGGCAGCCAACTCGAACGATCTCTTACCGGAGAGCAAGCTGGGCGCCAGGTCAGACGCGCACGCTCCAAACCGTCTTGGAGCGACTACGGCAACAGATGCCCGACCTCAACGATACGATCGTCGAGCTTTCTCGTGGAGAAGCCAAGGTAAGGGATTGGACGGTGAAGAGAGGGGCTCTCTTCATTCACATTGTCGCATGGACACGAGGACAGGAGGCTTCGGTAGTACCTCATGGCGGGCAGCAGCTATCCCTCGTGCCATCGGGAACCAATTGGGATTTTGCCACGCGAAGCGGCCTCATGATGATACGCGACAATCACTGCTTGCTCATGTCTGGCTTCAACATGCGTGCGTCATCGATGAACCTGTATCTTCGTACTCTTGTCCAAGACTCCATAGGCACGCGATTCGGCCTTTCCGAGAGTGACGCCGAGTTCACCATGCTACCTGTCGAGAACGTAAGCGCACTGGACAAACTGTACCGGGACGGTGGCGTAAAGCGCATTGAATTCGACGTGATCGCGTACGCGCAAACTGCTGACGCGTTGCAAAGACCCAAGGGCATCATGGCACGTGTGATACCGTTTATCGACGCGTTGCGAAAGGACGACAGCAGGAGGGAGATCGAGGAATTCGCCGAAATGAACGCCAAACTGGTTTTGTCTCCAGGCAGAGGTGGCTATCGGCGAAAATACGAAGTGTTGACCGATATAGCACGAAAGATCGCCGACGACGGCGACGAAGATTTCATGAGTTTTCGCGCCACAGATGGAAGCAGGGTAAACGGCAGGGAGTTGGTGCTCTGCAAGACGGTCCGTGTGCGGGCGAGAGGAAACAGCCTAGATCACGAAGCTGGGTGGAACGAACTGTATCGGTACTTTATGGAACTAGACGCAGAGGGTGCGCTCGCGACATGAACCAGCCTGTTTCCAAATCGCGGTTTGCCTTTGGCTCCTCTGGTGTTGTTGTGTTGGCGATTGTAATGATCTATGGTAGGCCACTCGCCAGTGGTAACATCCAAACCATGCAAATGATGGTGACCGCATTCTCGGTCATGACCGGCGTCCTGATGGCGCTCATCACGGTTTCAGGCGACCCGTCCCTGCTCTACCCGGGAAACGCGAGAATAGCCGAGAGACACGGAGAGCAAATGCAGGCCGCGTTGCGCAGGTACAAGTTGCTGTTCTACGCACACTTGGTTGCCATGACATCATCTCTCGTCACCGCGACGCTCGTTCATGTATGCCCGAAGGCGGTGCTCACACACTGGCTTGAACGTTGGACGTTTGGAATCGGGGCGGCGGCATTGTATTGGTCTTTTGGATTGCCAGCCGCCATGGCCAGAGCTCAATCGGAAAAGCTGGGAAAAGCCACGGATGCGCGAAGAAGAAAGGACAGGTACGTTCTGCCCGACGATCCTCCGTTCAACGAGGCGAACGAGGAGGACCCTGCAACCGAGTGACGACCCAGTGGTAACGCTTCCTTCACTAGTCCCATTGTAGTGCTTGCGCTCCTCGGGCCTCCCTGCGCGAGGTGCCATGCGGACCCTGCGATATCCGTCGCGTTGGAGCCACCGGCACGCTGGCCCGCTCGTTTACTACCGAACTCCCCGGATGGAGTCTTTGTCGCCACACTCCGGGACGGGCAGGCTCCAACCCAACGTCAGCGCAGCAGATGCCGAATCAGTCCGTGAACGCTTCCCTCTGTATCGGACACGTTGAAAGGGAAGCAGGCCATCTCCAGATGATCACCGACGAATCGGAAGTTGGCCGCCTGGTGAAACGCCAACGTCGCTGGGTAGACAAGGCTGACGCGTTGACAGCCGTATCTCTTTCCGTAAGCGAAGAGTTGGTACGCGTCGTCCGCAAGGACACCATGGTTCGACGCGCTGGGATCAAGATGCTTCCACTTCGCGTCCAGGATGAATCGGACCTTCTGGTGCTCCATCAGGACGACATCGGGCCTCAGCCTAAAGGCCTTCCCCCCCGCACTGTCGGTCGCTAGATGCCAAGTCGGCCCTTGGGCGTGGACCGTGAAACGCCGCTGATGTCGGCGGAAAGCGGCGGTGACGAAGTCCTCGAACACATCCTCCATGGGGAACAGCAACGCACGGCTCACATACGGGCCGGCGAACGTGGTGAGACCGTGGCCGAACAGGAACAACCCGATCCAGGGCATCACTGTGTCGTAATGCCTCATGGAGCGGTCTACTCGATGCCGCGTCCAGTCGTCGGCGAGGTTCGTCGAAGTGGGTACGTCGGAGAACACGACACGCAGTTGGTGAACCCGCTGGCGATTCGCAGGATGACGCACGACAGCCGAGAGCCGCCGCAACGCGAGGTGGATCAGCCGGTTTGCGGGTCGGTCGGCGGTGAACTCGTCGTAGCCGACGTAGAACCGCGAACGGTCGACGAGATTCTCGCGGAGGTGCATCGGGAATAAGATTCGCCCACGTAGGCAGGACAGATTCGCCTCCCGAGTTCGGTACGCCCGGGCGAGGCCACGTTTCGTGAGGCGGACGACGCTCGTCAAGAACAGATGGACCAATGCCTCGAACATGTCGAGGCGGCGGATCGCGCGGATACTGGCACCGTCAAGGCGCGCTTGTCCGAGACCGCGCCAATCCCGAAGCATGGTTAGGAAGACCTTGCGGGTGTCTTCGTCCGTGTTGGTCAGGGATTCTGTGCGGTCCCCGTGGGCTGGCAAATCGACCTTCGGCAGGATTTCGATCACGGTTCCTCGGCGCGTTTCGATAATCCCGACGTAGTTTTGCGCGTGGAGGCGACCGTCTCGAATCGAGAGGATGGGCCGATGTCGACTTCCGTCATCGGTCGGTTGCGCCCCTGCCAAGCTCTTCAAATCACGCTCGTCCTCCTCATGCAAACCGGTCAGCTGTTGATACTCTCGAACCACCATAGAGCGCCGGGCACTGCGGCTTAAGGTCAGCGTTGTCATTCGTTCTCCGCCACGCTGCCATCGTCCGTCGTCGATTTGTAGATCGCCCGGTACGTACCCGGGGCGGTCCACCTGTCGGCCGTGGCGCGGAGCAAGTCGTACACGGCCCGACTCGCATCGACCAGATCCAATCGAACCAATTCCTCGGGCGGATTCGACTGCACGACAAGTCCGTTGTCGTTCAGAACCGCGCGGATTTTCTCCCAGTCGTCGTAGAAGTATTCCTGCAGCAACGGCATTATTCGGCTCCGAAACGTGGCGGCGAGCGCATCCAAGCTGTCGACACCCAGGAAGTAGGTGTGCCCGATCTGGTGCTCCCGGTCTAGCAGGACCGCGATACGCCGATTCATGGCTTCAAGGACTTTCGCGCAATCGATACCCTCGACGTCGTTGGCGACACCGGGGTGGGACGGATCCGGCATCATCTCCTCGAACACGAACCGCCTCCGCAGCGCGGTGTCCAGCAGAGCGATAGATCGGTCTGCGGTGTTCATCGTCCCGACGACGTGAAGGTTTGCCGGCACGCCGAAGTCGGTCTTCGAGCCGGGCAGCGTCACGCGTGCCTCGTCGTATTGACCAACCCGCTTTGAGTCCTCAATCAAGGTGATCAGCTCGCCGAAGATCCGTGCGACGTTGCCGCGGTTGATTTCGTCGATGACGAGCACAAAGCGCCTCTTGGGGTACTGCGCGGCGCGCTCCGCGATGCGCCGGAACACGCCGCTTGACAGCTCGTATCGGACCTCTCCGGCGTCTCCGTGCTTCGCCGAGGTTTCCGGGCCACGCTCGCTCGGTTGTGTCAAGACGGGGCGGATGCCTTCGACGAAATCCTCGTAGGTGGTGTTCTGGTGAAATGTGATCATCTCGATCCGACCGGCAGCCCGCAGCTCCTCGAATCGGCTCTTGACGACGGCGCGTTCGTCCTCCATAACCTCACCCACCTTCCGGCCCTCGACGACCGCCACCGCGTGAGCGACGGTGTGCCAAGTCTTGCCGGTACCTGGCGGCCCGTAGAGGATCGTATTCAATTCGTGCCGAACCGGGTTGGGCGGCCGACTCGGGGGCTTGGGCCTTGGTGGGTGCCAACTGCGGAGGTGCCAAACTACGGATTGAGCTTCCATCCGGGTACGGGGGCTATCCATGCGTCGCCTGCGTGCCTCATCGAGTACGCCATCAAGGAATGCCAGGGCGTGCTCGTACTCACTCCCGATATCGCCAGCCGAAGAATCCGGGTAGCCCAGCTTCTGATACACGTTTCGATACGCCGTCTGCTGGTACGGCGGATACCGTAGCGGGTTCAATCCCATCATGAAATAGGATGCGACACTGAGCCGAGTGCCCAAAGCTCGTCGTGAGAACACGCTTGAGGGCAGCTTTTCGTCGAATGCGCGGACGCGGTCGCCTGGAGTGCGGTCGTCCTCGGACCAGATTTCAAACAGCGCTTGATGCGCTTCCGCCACGTTGCCGTCTATCCACCCCGTCAACTTCGAGTGATTGCGCCAGTTGATGATGTTGTTCTGTTGATGCGTGATCGCCAACTTCACCTGCTTCGGCCAGTCTCTCTCGCCGCGCAGCAGCGCTTGGCGGGCTCCTGCCAGCTTCTCCGCCAACATCAACTTGTAGCGTTCGGCGTTCTCGATCTCCCCGAACCGCTCCCGCGCGGTGGCGAGGTATGAGGCCATGCGGCCTTCGACACCGGGGCGTAAGCGCCTCCTGATTGGTGACAGGGCGGATCTATCCATGTTTTATCTCGGTGTTCTCCCGACGGTGTAACCGCGCCGACTTTGTTCCCTGGTTGCCATCATTCGATTCGTCTCGATGATGGACTGCGCACGAGCTACGCGTACGGAAGCTCGCGGAGGGCAGGTCATCTGCGCCAGTTTTCCGCATGCGCACGGCACCCCAGAAACACCACCTCGCCGACAACGCGGTGGCTTGGGCTCCCGTATCCCGGGCCCGGCAGCCTCGTCCGACCGCCCTGCAGTGGGCTCTCAGCGTTCAGCTGGCACCGCTCGATAATGGCGGTCGGCCTGCCGGGAGGGCCGAGACGTGGTCCGCTCAGGATTCCGCAAAGGGGGCACGGCTGCCGCGAGGTCGACGAGGCGTGAGGTTGTCGTGCCGCACCCCGAAGTCCTGGACGACACAGGCGGCCACACGCTCGGCACTCTAGTCGAGGAATTGAATGTCGTCCGTTCGCAGAGGACGCCGTAGCCACGGAAACGCGTTCGTTTGAGGCCTGTCTGAGGAGCACACACCTCGCGTGCCTCATCCGGTCGATCTAAACCGTGTCGGGCCTGCCGTTCCTCGTCGACCTGCTCCTCATCCGTCACAGGCTTGGTGACGCAGCCGACGCCGGGCCCGCCAGCCGCGGACGGCCACGAGCACCGCGAGCGTCACGAACCAGATATCTGGTCATCGCTCCTCTAAGGCTCCTGACTCAACAAACCCGCTGGTGGCCCGCCGACCCTGCAACATGTCACGCTCGACGCTTGAAGGCATCCCGAGGCGGGGTGTCCCGCGTCTCTTGGGGATCCTCGAAGATGGCATCTTCACGTTGGATCGCGTTGTTTCATCATCGTCTTGGCGGCCTTCCGGCGGACATGCGCTTGCGCGGCCAGATGGCGGCGCTTGTAGTCCCAGGCTTCGCCAGCCAGATCGCGGGCCAGGGCGCGGAGTCTCTCAATGTCGTCATCGGGTGGTCCTCCGGGTTGGGATGGTCGCGGGTGCTCGAAGATACACTGGCCCCATCATCGGCCGATCAGCGCCTCCCTACAAACCCACCGGGCCGGCAGGAGTGTCGGACACCGTCGCAGTCGACGCCACCGGCCCCAGGGCCTCTCCGCCCACTCCCAGCGCGAGCGACAGGCAGGGCTCCTTGCTCGGATCTGAGCCAGCCGGTCAGGCTGGGGTCTAGAATCTGCGAAGCGCGCTCATCATCAGGTCTCCCATGGCCGTGCCCATGTCCGCACCTGGGCCGCCGAGCAGAGGACCAACGGATGAGCGGCGACTTCCGCAGGGGGCGGTAGCGCTCGAATCAGCCTTGACCTTCCGCGTCGTTTTTCCCTTCCTTGTGAGAGAGCCAGACGACGATGTGCCTCCAACGAGAGATTCCCAATTGTTTGTCTACATTGACGAATCCGGCCACCCGCACCCGAAGGACGCTCACAGCCGCCCGGTGGATGTCGCCGTATGCTTGAAGCGCGAGGACGTGAGGCAGGTCACAGGGGCGCTCCATCGGTTCATGCAGGATTTCGAGGCGAGTATACCCAGTACGGCGAGGCTCCGGAGGGCTGAGCGCGAAGGCAAAGCCGTTGTCTTTCTCAACCGGAGTGCGTTGAGGTCGCCCGAAAAACGCGAGTACTCGGAGTCGGTGATGGATCTCATCCGGAATCTGGACGTTACGATCTTCGCGATGGTCATGGAGCGGCCGGACAGGCCGATCTACCGCGGAGAGGACCGCCTCCAGCCGCAACACCAATGGCTCCTGGAAAGAGTCGATGCTCTGATCGAGAGGAAGGAGACCGGTCGGATGGCGACCGTGGTCTTTGACGGGCGGGACCCCGCCGAGAACGTGAGGCTCGACAAGTGTTTCTCGAACTTCCTGTTCCGATCCGCTGCGGGGAAGGCGATGACGCGGATCGTACCCGGGGTCCTCTTTGTGGACTCGGAAATCACGCCAGGCATCAAGCTAGCCGACTTCTGTGCCTACATACTGAGAGTGTATTACGAGCGCGGCCTGGATCGACAGGAGCCGCGCGGTGATCCCTACCTGGCGATGATCAAGAGGTATGCGGAGATCGTCCGACAGAAGACGTTCGACTGGGAAGACGACGACGGCAGAAAATCGTGGGGAATCCGGACGATGGGGAAGGAACACTTCGTCTACGAAGACGAAGTTCCGCCCCCACGCTTGAGGAGTTAAAAAGCGGGAGCCAGTCGCGGCACCAAGGCTCTGAAAAGAACCCCTCCGGGCACCACTTCCGGCTCCACTTGAACGTTTAGGGGTGGAAGAGACTTTGTCAACCCCTTAATTCCGAGGTTCAGCCACCCCCAGTTGTGGCGGGCCGCTTGGGAATCGCCATCGATTCGAGCAGGCGAGTAGGGTTCGGGCGGGATTTCGGGCCTGGTGGAGACTTCCGGCTACCAGACCGGGAACGAGTGGCGGTCGGCGCCAAGACCACGAAGGCGGCCGTCATGGTTCCGCGTCCCGAAGCGCGACGGCACCAGGAGATTGCCCAACTTCCCCGTGTACCCGAGACATGCCGCCGATTCGATCGAAGACGCTGCCGCACCGCGATCGGAGCATTCGGCGGAACCTGCGTGCCTGCCAGAACCGCTGGGACCTGCTTTCGGAGCCCATACTGCACCTGCATGACGCCGCAGCGTGGAATGTGACGTAGGCGAAGGATCGACGCTCGGTGTGGCCGGTCCGATTGTCTTCCACCCCGCCGCCATCCGGTAGTCGCCATTACATCGACCAGTTGATCCGCCGCGGGTTCGTGCGCAAAAGACCGCGCGCGGAGTCTCTTTCGACCTATTGCACGACGAAGGGAGGCCGGGCCTACCTGGTCCGGCGGGGACTCGTCAGACCCATCGAACGTATGAGGAGGCCCCCCCGCGGATCTCCCGTGCCGAGGGCGCGCAGGCCGGTCGAGGTCAGGACCGAAGCAGTCGTCGCGAAGGCGGGATCGTCGGGCCTCCGAAGACCAGCCCAATGTCCTCACTTGGCCGCCACCCGACCGCATGCTGCACAGGCGAGGGCCCGATGGGGCGCTCTAGGGGTCGGGTACCGGATCGCCTTGGGAAGCCGCCCGCGATACCGATGGTCGGCCGTCAAGGCCGCGGCCCAGAGCGACCCAGCCCTTCGAAATGCCTGGATCGGCAGCGGGGACAATCGGCATAGGACATGCCCGTGTCATCTTCCCCGGCAGGTCGCTCCACAACCGTCAGTCCTCCGCTGGGAAGGCCGCCGACGTGCCGGAACCGTTCAATCTCACCCGGCGCCATGGCCCCCATTGGTCGCCCGCGCCACCCGGGGCGCGGTGGCGGTTCGTTGCGCTGGAAACCACTCAACGCCAGCGGGCAGCCTTCCGCGTCGCCATCGCATGGCAAGGATCGGGTCGATTTCAAGCATTAGGAGTGTTCAAGTTACTGGAGGTTCCCATCGATGATCTCCGGAGTCTCGCATGAACACGACCGACTACGACCGAATCGAGGCGGCCATTCGCTATCTGGCCCGGCATCGCAAGCGCCAGCCGGAACTCGCGGAGTTGGCGACGCACATCGGTCTGAGCCAAAGCCATTTGCACCGGCTTTTCTCGCGCTGGGCCGGCGTCACGCCCAAGCGCTTTCTCGAGTTTCTCACCGTTCAGCACGCCAAGAAGCTGCTCGACAGCTCCGAGCCCGTGCTCGCGGCCGCCCATGGCAGCGGGCTCTCCGGGCCGGGCAGGCTGCACGATCACTTCGTAACCGTGGAAGCCGTCACGCCGGGAGAGTACCGGAGCAGGGGTGCGGGGCTGACGATCCACTTCGGCACCGGGGAGTCACCGTTCGGGCCTGTGTTCGTCGCCTGGACCGAGCGCGGCGTTTGTCGGGTTGGGTTTGTCGCCGACGGGGATGTCGCCACTGAGAAGGAGGCTCTCCACCGGGCCTGGGGGCGGGCGTCGCTCGAACGCGACGAATCGAGGGCAACGACACTGGCGCGGTCCATCTTCTCGGCGCCCTTCGAAGCTGAGAGCCGCCCGCTGACCGTCCATGTGCGCGGGACCAACTTCCAACTGGCCGTCTGGCGCGCGCTGTTGCGCGTGCCGCCCGGGCAGGTCGTCACCTACGGTCGCGTGGCCGAAGAGGTTTGTAGCGCGAAGGCGGCTCGGGCGACGGGGAGCGCGGTTGGTAGAAACCCTATCGCCTTCCTCATCCCATGCCATCGCGTGATCCGCGCGGGGGGGATCGCGGGCAACTACGCCGGGGGCGTCACGCGGAAACGCTGCATGCTGGCGTGGGAAGCGAGCCGGCAATCCATCGGCCGCACCGAGATGGGGCAGGCCGGGGGCGTGCCATGACGCACGATTCGCTGTTCCCCGACCATGATTCCCTGACGGCGGCGGACCACGCGCTCACCGAACGCTTGGTCGCGGCGCGGCGTCTTTTGCCGTCGCGCGACGTAGTGCCCGATGGTCCGTCCGGCGAGTGGCTCCGGGAGCTGCGAAACATGGAATTTGACCAGCCCAGGGAGCTGGCGGACGTGATGGAATGGGTGATCGGGGGGCTCGAGACCGGCACGGTACAGGTGACGCATCCGGGCTATCTTGGCCTGTTCAACCCTGCGCCGACGTTTGCTTCCGAGTGCGCCGACCGCATCGCCTCCTTGTTCAACCCCCAAGTCTGCGTCCACTCGCATGCGCCGGCGGCGGTGGAGATCGAACTGCATGTGATCCGGGAAGTGGCGCGCAGGGCCGGCATGCCGGATGCGTCGGGCGGGCACTTCACAAGCGGTGGATCGGAAGCGAACCTCACGGCAATGCTCTGCGCTCTTCAGGCAGGATGTCCGGCGTATGGTGATGACGGCTTGCAGGCATTCGCCCGTCCGCCGCGCCTCTATGTGTCGGAGGAGAGCCATCTGGCATGGCTGAAGATCGCTCACGCCGGGGGCATCGGGCGCAACGCGGTCCGGCTGATCCAGACCGATGGGCGAGGACGCATGGGCCCCGGTGCTTTGGCCGAAACGATCGCGACGGACATCCGCAACGGTCGCATGCCTGTCATGATCGCGGCGACGGCCGGCACCACCAGCGCGGGCATGGTCGATCCGTTGACCCGCTGCGGCGAACTGGCAAGGGAGCACGGCATGTGGTTCCATGTCGACGCGGCATGGGGTGGTGCGCTGATCGCAAGCGATACCGGCGGTGCTCTCAAGGGCATCGAGCGAGCGGACTCGATCACGATCGACGCCCACAAGTGGTTCGCAACGACCATGGGAGCCGGCATGTTCCTGACCTCCAGACCGGATGTGGCCGGTCAGGTCTTCCGGGTTGACGCCAGCTACATGCCCAGAAGCGACACGGCCAAGGACTTCTTCGTCAACTCGAGCCAGTGGTCGCGCCGATTCGTCGGCCTGCGGCTGTTCCTTGCACTCGCAGCAGCGGGCTGGACGGGATACGCCGGCCATGTCGAACGCGCCCTTCGACTGGCGGACAGACTCGCGCGGCGGTTGCAGCGCGACGGTTGGTCGCTCGTGAACGACTCTCCCATGGCGGTCGCATGTCTCGTGCCGCCCGAAGGCCATGAGGCCGTTCGGAACTACGTCGATGCCGTTCGCCGGGACGGCCGGTTCTGGGTATCAACCGCAGTCTTCGAGGGCAGAACAGTGCTGCGAGCCTGCATCACCAACGGGCGAACGAGCGAGCGCCATATCGACGCACTCGTCGACACCCTCAAGGCGGTGGGGCCGTCGATTGGAGCACACAGGCCGAATCCGACCTGAGTGTTTCGGAACCTCCCCGAAACCGATCTCGACTCGTACAGAATGCTCGCTTCCGCATGGTCGACGACGACGTGTCTGATCGTTTTCCCGGGAGTGGCTGCCCCGTCTACCGCCTGTGGTCGGGATCGCGACAGTGGGACGCGTAGCGACCCGTGCTGCTGATGTTCCCCGAATGTCGGTTCGATGCCAGCGCCAAGCTCTGGATGAGGCCGACAGAGAAGTGGCTTCGCGGCCCAACAGAATCTCGGGCGTGAGTCGGTTGGGGCACCCGAGGACAGGAAGCAAATGACGACAGTCTCCACGGTTGCAGCATTCCTCACAGAGATCGAGAGCTACGGTGACGCCGTGTACCGCAGCCAAGCCAAGGCTGAGTGGAGTGTGGATTGTTCCGCGGCGCGTCGACTCGCGCCCGGTGCCAAGGGGGAGGACCTAGGCAAAGTGACGCACTCCTTGGCAGCATACACCGAGATCCTGCTGCGGGGCGCCCTGCGACATGTCGGCCAGGATAATGACCAACGAACAACTCCTGACCCTCATCGCCTCCATCCTCATTCCCCTGGGGAGTCTCATCCTGGTCCAGACTCGCGCCACACGTCAGGATTTGAAGGAATTGCGCGGTGAGGTTGCTAACCTCCGTAGACATGTGGACACCCAGATCGGGGAACTCCGGGAGCGCATGGCGCACCTGGAGGGTCTGCTGGAAGGTCTGCGCCAAGCCATCACCCGCCGAAGTGTCGCCTGAGCGGCCAGAGGGCGGCAGCGGAAGACCCTCGTGGTCGGCACCGCGTCGCGTTGCGGTTCGCCGGTCGGCTGCCTGACGTGATCCTGGTTCCCGACTAAATTACAATGAGAAGACTCATTCGGCTCGTCCCGAGGAAGCGGGGCAACACGCTGCTTCTGGAGGCTCCAGCCGTCCAGATGGAGTTGACGCGACGATGACGGCAGTTCACCCCGCAGTCGCCTACGAACCAGGCGTTGTACCCGAACCGCTGGCTGAGAGAGTCAATCTGATCCAGTTCCTCCGTTTGCTGCGCGACAACCAACTGTCCGTGTACACCCGCGACTCTTTCGTCGCCGACTTCAGCGAAGTACGGCTTCTTTTTCACAACTTCGTTCTCCTCAATGAACCCGATTTCATCGAGCACATCCTCGTCACCAACCGCCAGAACTATGTCAAGGGACACCTTGCCCGCCAGATTCTTGAGTGGGCTCTGGGCAACAACCTGGTGATCAGCGAGGGCGACTTCTGGCGCCGCCAGCGCCGCATCATGGCCCCCGCCTTCCATCACCAGCACCTAGCGCAGGCAGCCCATGTGATGGTGCGTCGCGCGCGGCAGCGCATCGAACGCTGGCGCACGCCGTGTGAGAGGGGAGAACGCCTCGACATCGCCCACGAAATGATGTCGCTCACGATGGAGATCGTCGCCGAGGCGCTGTTCTCCAGCCAGATTGCCAACTCGATAGATGAGCTGGGGCGGGCGATGACGACACTCCTTGCGTCCCTGGGCACGCCGAATCCGCTTGACCTTCTCGGCCTCCCGGCATGGATCCCACGATGGCGCTCGCACCGCACCCGCTCAGCGCTGGCTCGGCTCGACCGGATGGTCTACGGCATCATTGCTTCACGACGCGCCACCCAGCACGGTCCTGAAGATCTGTTGGGTTTGCTCCTCGCCGCGCGCGACGACGAGACCGGCGAGGGGATGACGGACCGGCAGCTCCGCAACGAGGTCCTCACGTTCTTCTCCGCCGGACATGAGACGACGGCGCTGGCCCTAACGTGGACGCTGTACCTGCTGTCGCGACATCCCGGCATCGAACGCGCGCTGCACGACGAGGTGGACCGTGTGCTGGGCGAAGGGGAGACGACGTTCGCTGACGTCCAAGCGCTGCCCTATACCCGAATGGTCATCCAGGAGGCGATGCGGTTGTTTCCGCCGGGCCACGCTTTCAATCGCGTGGCGGTCGCGGACGACGAGGTCGGGGGGCACGCCATTCGTGCCGGCAGCGTGGTGACGATCAGTCCCTACCTCACCCACCGCAATCCGAGGCTGTGGGAGGATCCGCTACGCTTCGATCCCGAGCGGTTCACACCTGATCGGGTCAAAGCACGTCATCGTTTCGCGTATTTGCCCTTCGGCGGCGGGCCGCGCATCTGTATCGGTAGGGGCTTTGCCATGATGGAGGCGTGCATGGTGCTTGCCACCATCGCCCGCGCCTATCGCCTGCGTATGGCGCCCGGACACCGGCTTGAAGCGCAAGGCGGGATTACCCTTCGCCCGCGCTACGGTCTTCGCATGACGCTCGAGCCGCGCTCACCCGGGCCGGGGGTTGCATTCTGACCCTTCGCTGTTTCACAACGCCCAGCGCGCCGTACTCGCCGGAGCTAGGGGAGCCGATGACGCTGAAGTGCTCCGGCGACTCCTGAACCACGCGAATCAGCGCTTCCGGTTCAGCTACGTGCTCGGAAACGGCCCGAAGGTGGCCTCTAGCAACTCGGACTTCGACGATGAGGATTGCTGATGCCGTCGTGACCGCACGCTGCACAGGCGAATGCCCGATGCGCGCCCGCTCGGTGGCCCCTCCGTCCAGCCGTCAAACCGCACCTCCCGCAACTCATCGTGCCAAGCCTCGCTTCAACGAAGACCCGGTGTCAGCTGGTCACCGTGCTGTACCCCGTGGTCGAGTGATCGACCGGGATTCGCCGGCGGAGAATCGGATCAACTTGTCCCGAATCCATTGAGCCAGATGCTCCGACACCGACTGCCGAACGCTGAGCAAGCTGGCCCCGCCCAGTAGAGAGAAGAACCCCACCAAGATTCCCACGCCTGCCACGACTCGCGCGGCCGATTGCAGCCAGCCCACCAATACCAGATCGAAGACGACATCGAGAATGGAGTGAAGTGCCGCGCCTCCAGTCAGTCCCGCAAGAATTGAGAAGAGCAACCAAGCTACGAAGTTCCCTACCCTTTGGCCCCTAAGGGTGGCCGCGATCTCCACGGCCCTCCATTTCCCGCTCGCCTCTCGGGCAGCAGATCTCTCCGTGTCCGCCTCGCTGAGGGCCCGCTTGGTCGCTTCCGTCGCCTCCCGGGCGGCAGAAACCTCTGCCTCCGCCTCGCTGAGGGCCCGTCTAGTCACTTCTGTTGCCTCCCGGGCAGCTTCCGTCTCGCTGCGTGCCTCCCTGATCGCTTCCCGGGACTCCTGGGTGGCCTCTGCACGGTACTTGCCTATTACACGCTCGATCGCCTCGTGAATCGTGTCAGCGTCTGGTTCGCCGCTGTCCTCCACTCTTGCAAGAAGTGGCTCAGTAAGCTCACTCGCCACCACGGCCACGGTCTCATCGCTCGTGATTTCCTCGTTGTCGCACAACTCCCGCAAGTTCACGATGAACTTACCCCATGTTTCACGGTTTGGCCGGAGCGCGGATCTGCACAAAGCAGCCAACTCGTGCATCTTGATCCCGTATGCAGCTTGTGGTTTCTTGAACCACGCGATACTTGAGAGAGCGTACTGGTGCACAATCGGGGGGATCCCGGCCTCGCCTTGATCTCGATACCATTGCTGCCCCTTCTTGATCACCATACCGCTGGTTGTACAGAAGACTGCTCCTGCGCGCTCGATCGAGGTGGCAATCCGCCCCCGTCGGAGAGTCAATGTGGACGCAATGACGTCCACGTCGTGACGGATGCGCGGGGTTTCAGAGTTATCTGTCTCTCCCGCCAATGCCTCTGCAAGAACCGTCTCATCCAAAGTGAAACGTCGGTCCCGGTTAGGCATCTTCCGTACTTGAATCGCGAGCCTCGATAGGTGTCTCTCGAGCATGGCCGATATGGTCCGGATATCGCTGGGTGCCATCCGCTGTGTCAAAATGTGATTGGTCAACTCTGTAGGATATAGCTCAAGGTGTCCTCCAGGCCTGCCGAGCCGATCCTCATAGACGGCGAGTATCCGCCGTATTTCGCTCACGGTTGGATCGAAAGCTGCCGTGATCGCACCGGCTTCGCGAATCAATGACAAAAACTCGGCCGTGGCCAACCTGTTCGCTTCGCCGTTGAGCCCTAATACTGACAACAAGATCGGTGTATCTAGAAGTACAGTCAGGTTCCGAAAACGCTGGGAAGGGAAACTCACGTCCTGCAGGAGCAACGTGTCCTTGAGTACGAGACCTTCTGTCAACGCTTGAAGTCGCGCAGCGAGGTTCTCAGACTCTAAGGCTTCTTCTGTTATGAACGCTGCAACGAGCCGGGAAATCCTCCGATCTAGCGCAGAGCCATGTCGGGACGATCCCGGCAATCCCTGCTCGAGAAGGAGCGGTGCCTTGTTGTCAGTGATAAACTGCGCCAAAACCGTGAGTGCTTCATCAGGACGTAGAAGGACTCCCTGCTTGTCGGCATAACCCGAGAACGCACCCGCCAAGATCTCATTCTTAGCCTCCTGGTTTGATCGTACCTCGTCTAACCCGGGGTCCGCGAGTCCACCGGCGTAGAAAAACCGCCCTCCCTCCCGACGAAGCTTCCCTCTCCTAGAGAACCGCCCAAGGACGGTCTTGACCGTGTCCGACGGCAAGACAAGACCAGACCGATGCAGGACCTGTGAGGCTATGTCCTGTGGGAGAAACGAGTCCTGCCCGCAGTGGATCACGGCGTCTCCAACAAACGGCTCGACGAGTTCCAAGTGGTCACGTCCCTCATCGAACCGAGTCTTTAGGAGCGCGAGAGTGGCCAGACCTTTGGGCGTTCCTATCATCGTCCCTTCTCGCTTTGATTGGCCTCTGGTGGGCGGCCAGGGGTTGCCAGGAAAAGTTGGAGGGTTCCGAATCGTCGTGTCTCCCGGGCGCTTGGTCCGAGTGTGGCATCAGACGCTAGTAACCCTAACAGGAAGACCGCTTCGATCCAGAGAAGATGCGAGAGGAACAGCCGACCGGACAAGGCCGGTCTGACGGAGCTGTCGGCGGCGGCGGGCTGCGAGCACCTGCTCGCGCTGTTCAACGTCTTCTCCAGCTTTCTCAGTCTGTTAGCGTAGCGTCCTCCTCCGTCACCCCGAGTTGGGCGGCCCCGCCGGCTGAGCGTATGGCGCGACAGCCTGGGGGCTCCCTCACCACCAAAGCCAGCAGCCGCTGAACACCTCGCTATGGATCTCGACCGCGGAAACCAGACTTCCTTCTCGCACCTCGGGTGCCATCACCGTTAAGGAGTCCGATTGGCCACGCCGATGCCCTCCAGCGCCGCCCGAATGCTCACGCTGCACAGGCGCCCGCCCGATCCGCATTTGGGGATTGACCGGGGGCTGGGGCGTTGGTCAGCTGACCTGATTGTGGAAACTAATCTCGTGGGCGCCAAGGTGTTGGAGCCCGATGTTCCCCGCTGCGCTCGGGAGCAACTCCGCAAGCCAACGAGCTCGGTGATACCTGAGCGTCTTGGCCCCCCGCCAGAACCACAGTGGAGCGACGTACCGGGCTAGGTGCATTTGCGACAAGTCCGTAAGGTCCCAGTGGATGAATCGAGCAAATGCGGTTACGGCAAGGAGGTGTAGCCGTCGTGGCCGGATCCGATGCGACTGGTCGCTGTAGATCTCCTGCCGAAGCCGATCTATTCTCTTGGCGATCGGGGTCCGAGGGCCTTCGAGATCGGGCGGGCCGGAAGCGAAGCGGACGGTGATAGCTGAAGGCAGCCAGTCGGTCAGGTCGACGTACAGCGCGCTCCCATGATAGCGACTGTCCCGGGTCTGCTTGGCCGCCTTCGAAACACGGTTCTTGACGCTCTTACCCTCTGCTATCCTCTTGACTTCAATCGCATACCTCAGCGTGCCCTTCCGAACGATGTAGTCGGGATTCGGACCCTGTGGGTTCGTCAATACGCCAAGCGGTACACTGGCGCAGGAGAGAGCCGCCCCGACCCAGAGTTCGCTCTGAGCTTGGTACGCCTCATGCGGAGTCACTCCGATGGTTCCGCCAACGGCTTTCTTAAGGATGTTGGCCGTTGGATCCAACCGTTCCTGCGGCAGCATGCCCCTGATGATGATGAACTCCTGAGCGTCGACGGCCGCCTGAGCAATCTTCAGCAGGTCTTCTCGCGGCTCGGGAAACTCCCCGGCGGACGCGACTTCCTGAAGGAGCTTCACGGTGTTCCGCAACCGACTTCCCCCCTGCACATCGATACCCCATGCCTCGATCCTAGCTATCGCTCGCTCAAGGCCCTTGGCCAGGTCTGCCATCCTCTCTGGGGTAAAGGTCTTGTCTGGCGGTGGCGGATCGGCCGCGTGATACACTGGACGAAGTGTGATGCTCATGTAGCGTTTTCCTCGTGAAGGCGACCCCCGGTTTAGGGGCGACATGGACTCATCAGGTTCGTGGTTGCGCCCCCCGGACCCTGCGACAATGTCACGCCCGACGCAGGAAGGGATCCCGCGGCGGGATGTCTGTGTCTTCTGGTGGGTCTTCGAAGATGGCATCCTCACGTTGGATCGCGTCAGCCTGCTTCATCACCTTCTTGGCGGCCTTCCGGCGGACATGCGCCTGCGCGGCTAGGTGGCGGCGCTTGTAGTCCCAGGCTTCGCCAGCCAGATCGCGGGCCAAGGCGCGGAGCCTCTCGATGGTCGTCGTCATAGGTGGTCCTCCGGGTTGGATGGTCGCTAGTGCTCAACGATACCACGGGGCCCATCATCGATATATCAGCGCCGCGCGCAACCACCACCCTCGCAACAGCGGAAACCTCCGCTGTGACCCTCGAATCACGGGAACCAGTAGCCATCACGGCGGGTGTCCGATCGCCACGCCCATGACCCCCAGAGCCGCCCCTAGCGACCTCACGCTGTACAGGCGTTAGTGACGCGGTGTGCCTTGCCTCTGGGGGACGTTTCGTCGAGGCTCCATGACCGGCGGAGGTCAATTGCGCGGCTCCGAGCGGCATCCCGGTCCTCGGTCGAACCGAACTCCCGGGCGGCGGGCGGCAGCGGAGCGGTCGGGGTTGCGACAAGACTCGTCAACGGCGGCCCGACCTCACGGCCCTCCTCTGCACTTGGGCCCAGGCATGCGGTAACCGAGCCCGCGCTCGTTCAGGATCCAGGCTGCCGAGGACCCGTCCTCGCCCAGCTTGCGGCGGAGCGTCTGCACGACGGCGTGCACGAGCTTCGGATTGACGCGGCCGGGGTGTTTGCTCCACGCCTGGCGAAGCAGCGAGCGATAGGTCGAGACCCGCCCCGCGTTTCTGGACAGCACCCTCAGCACCTCGTACTCAGTGGCCGTCAACTTGACGGGGCGACCGGACACGGTCACGCGTCGCGTGTCGTAGTCGATGGACAGCGCCCCGAGCTCGAAGCGCGCAGGCGCGCCGCGGCCCCGCAGTGCCGCCCGGACCCTCGCCGTCAGCTCCGTGGGCGAGAACGGCTTGACGATGTAGTCGGCGGCCCCGGCTTCGAGCGCCCTGGCGACCGTCTCGTCGCGCCCGTAGGCGGAGATGAACACGACCGGCTGATCGGCCAGTTCGGGAACCTGCTCCATCAGCTTGATCCCGTCCGTCCCGCGCAGCATCAGGTCGAGCAGGACGAGGTGGGGCTTCTCGGCGCGGATCAGGCCGGCCAACTCCCGGTGATCGCCCGTCGACAGGGTCGCGTAGCCGGCCGCGCGCAGCACGTCGCGGACGTAGCGGAGCACCTCGGGATCGTCGTCCACCACGAGGACCGTCACCGGCTCCCGCCCCTCCTGGAGCATCACCCCCGGGCTTCGGGCCGACGGCGGTATCCCGGTGGGCGCCACGGCCTCTTCGGCCACCGGGACCGTGAAGGTGAAACACGAGCCCCGGCCCGGCCCGGCGCTCTCCGCCCGGATCCGCCCGCCGTGGGCCTCGACCAGTCCCTTGCAGATGGCCAGGCCGAGGCCGCTCCCGGGACCGCGGGTCCCGCCGTCGCCGCCGGAGTGCTTCCGGAACAGGTGCGGGAGCTGCTCCGGCGCGATGCCCCGGCCCTGGTCGGAGACCGAAATCGCCACGTGGCCGCCGTCGCGCCGGGCGGAGACGCGGATGGGCGACGAGGAGGCGGAGTGCCGCGCCGCGTTCGAGAACAGGTTGCTCAGGACCTGAACGCCGCGTTCCCGGTCGGCCATCACGCGGGGCAGGTCCTCGGGCAGGTCGGCGGCGACCCGGTGCCGACCGCCGCCGCTCACGAAGCTCCGCCGCGCCACGTCCACCAGCGGCGCCACGTCCGAGGGTTCGGGCGAGACCGACAGCGTGCCGGTCGCGATGCGTCCCGCATCCAGCAGGTCCCGGATCAGACCGCTCATCCGGGCCGCCTGCTCTTCGATGATGCGGAAGAACTGCATCATCTCGGCCTTGGCGAACCCCGGCTCGGCGCGGAGGACCGCGCCCGCCGAGCCCTGGATCGAGGTGAGCGGCGTGCGCAGCTCGTGGCTCACGATCGCGAGAAACTCCGTCCGCATCCGCTCCAGCTCCTCGAAGGGGGCCAGGTCTTGCATCGTGACCACGACCGACTCGACCTCGCCGTCCGGTCCGTGAATGGGCGTCGAGTTGATGAGCGTCCTCACGCTCCGGCCGTCGGGCACGGCGAGTTCGATCTCCTCGGCGCGAACCGTCTCGGCATCCCGCAGTTGCCGCTCCAGCGGGAAGTCCGCCAGGGCGACCTCGCTCCCGTCCGCCCGCCGGCAGGTGACGAGCCCGGCCAGCTCCTCGACTGAGCGGCCGGCGACCCTGAGGCCCGCGACGATCCGTTCCGCCTCGCGGTTCATCGACACGACCCCGCCGGTCCCCGCATCCAGCACCACCACGCCGACCGGCGAAGTGGCGACCAGCGCCTCCAGCCTGTCCCGCGCCCGCCGCTCGTCCCGGAAGGCGCGTGCGTTCGCGATCGCCGTCCCCGCCTGCGATGCGAACAGCGGCAGCACCTCCTCGTCCCCGGCCGTGAACCCGCCTCCGTCCTCCTTGTCGATCACGAACAGGTAGCCGACGCACGCACCGCGGGAATCGATCCGCGCGCCCCGTGCGCTGCCGTACGGCAGCACGCCGGTCCCGAACCCGTGGTGCCCGAGGTAGCCGGGGATGTCGTCGAAGTTCAGCGCGCCCGGAAGCCCGGCCAGATGCCCGAACAGCCGCGGCCCGTCGGACCAGCCCTTGAGCCGCCCGTACTCGTCCGCCGTGATGCCGGAGCCGACGAAGCGCCGGGGCCGGCCGGCCTCGTCCACCGTCGCGATCAGGCCGTAGCGCGCGCCGGTCAGCGCACGGGCGCTGTCAACGACCTCCTGCAGGACCGCTTCGGGATCGAGGCTCGCGCCGATGCGCACGGCGGCGCGGCTCAGCTCGGAGACGCGCCGCTCTAGCGTCTCGATTCGGTCCCGCAGCGAAGCCGAATCGTCGGTCATCGCTCGGCCTTTCCTGAAAATGAAGTAATCATCGCTAAAATCTCGCCGAAATAGGTATTTTACTCGCCCACAGATCGGAGTTCAAGCCGTATTATAAAGTTTGCATCGTAGATGCCAGATCAGTGTTGTGTTGTCGAACCGGGGGAAGTCTAGCATGAACGCGGCCCAGAGAGAGCCGAACCGACAAGGAGGGAAAGCGAATGCCACCCGTCGGGGAATCTCTTTCGGGTGATGACCGGGCCGGAAACCAACGGTCTCGGGAGCGTCTGCGCATCCGCCGACGCCCGCGAACCCCGCCTCTCGTCGCCGCCGACAAGCTACCCCCCCCCCCCGATTTTCTCTATAGCGTTGTAGGACAACGACTTAGGAGAACTCCCACATCCCCGTCCCAACGAATCCGCGATGGATCGCCGGGACGATCCCGATTCGGACGCGGCGAGCACAGAGCGGTTGAAGCCGCTCCTATCCCCAGTCGAAGCGGGTCTCCGACCTCGATAGCCCGCATCGGTCACCCGCGCCGCAACACTTCCCCGTCCTCGTCCGTCTTCTCGATCCGTTTCCGTACCGCTGCCTTTCGGGAGAGCGGCATGGGGTTCCTTTCCGCCCTGCCCTCCCCCAAATGGGGGCGGATCCTCACTTCTTCTCCAAAAAGGAGAGCTTCCGTGCCACGCACACACGAACGCCACCCGCTCCACACCCCTCGTTCCCTACTGATCCTCCTGCTACTACTAGCAGCGTCAACAACAGCCTGCGTCGAAACACCCACCAGCCTCGTTCCGCCGGACGTGGAGACAAGCGCTCCGTCGGCGGATGGAGTTGCGAGCGCCATGTTCGCAGATGCTGATTCGGATCGGGCGGTGCTGAATGCCCTTTTCAAGCAAACGGACGGACCCAACTGGAGGTCGAACTACAACTGGGGCTCGGAAGAACCGTTGGGCAGATGGGGAGGCGTTTGGACGGACAGTAAAGGACGCGTCACCCGACTGAGCTTGTCGTTCAACGGCCTCAGCGGCGCGATTCCGCCCGAGCTCGGCAATCTGGCCGAGCTGGAGTTTTTGAACCTGGGCAGCAACGACCTGACTGGAGCGATCCCGGCCGAGCTGGGCAATCTGGCCGAGCTGGAGTCCCTGTACCTTTACCGCAACGGCCTGACCGGGGCGATCCCGGCTGAGCTAGGCAATCTCACCGAGTTGGTGCGTCTGTCCCTGTACGGCAACAACCTGACCGGGGCGATGCCGACCGAACTGGGCAATCTGGCCGAGTTGGAGTCCCTGTCCCTTTGGGGCAACAACCTGACCGGGGCGATCCCGGCTGAGCTAGGCAATCTGGCGGAGTTGCAGTCGCTGGATTTGGACGGCAACGACCTGACCGGAGCGATCCCGGCTGAGCTAGGCAATCTGGCGGAGTTGCAGTCGCTGGATTTGGACG
>JAPPJO010000065.1:37462-48377 GCA_028820325.1 Gammaproteobacteria bacterium
GCAACGGCCTGACCGGAGCGATCCCGACCGAACTGGGCAATCTGGCGGAGTTGCAGTGGCTGGATTTGCGCGACAACGGCCTGACCGGGGCGATCCCGGCTGAGCTAGGCAATCTCACCGAGCTGGAGTTTCTGGGCCTGCGCGGCAATGACCTGACCGGAGCGATCCCGGCCGAATTGGGCAATCTGGTCGAGTTGGAGTCCCTGTCCCTGTACGGCAACGACCTGACCGGAGCGATCCCCGCCGAGTTGGGCAATCTCACCGAGTTGGAGTCCCTGGACCTGCACGGCAACGACCTGACCGGAGAGATGCCGACCGAGCTGGGCAATCTGGCCGAACTGGTGTCGCTGGACCTGTCCGACAACGGCCTGACCGGAGCGATCCCGGCCGAGCTGGGCGATCTGGCGGAGCTGGAGTGGCTGTTCCTTTACGGCAACAGTCTCACCGATGCGATTCCCACCGAACTCGGCCAACTGGCCGAACTTAGAGCTATGTGGCTGGAGAGCAACAGTCTGGCCGGTCCCATCCCGCAGCAGTTGTTCGCGCTGCCGAAGCTTGAGTTTTTTCTGGCGGACGGCAACGCCTTCTCCGGTTCTCTTCCCGCCACGCTCAGCACCAGTATTGGAGCCCTAACGCTCGCGGACAACGAACTAACAGGGTCGATCCCCTTCTACCGCCGGATGTGGACGCTGGATGTCCGGCGAAACTACCTCGACGGTTGCATTCCGCGAGAGTACTACTCCGCGTCCCCGTATACGCAGACTTGGGCAAGACTCAACCCGCAACGCGAAAGGGGCGGCGGCACCCGTCGCCTGGAGGAGTGTGAGGCCCAAGCCGCCATGAGCGATCAAGTCCAAGGCTCCGCCGCGTCTGGCGAGCCCCGAGCGGTGGCTGGTTGGGACGGAAACACGCTGCGGGAGAACCTTCGCCGAATGATCCGGGAAGCCCAGGAATACCGTGATCGCGCAAGGGAGGAGCGGAGAGACGGATCATCGGCTCCGCGACCCGAGTCACGGAACCCGTAGCCAACATCCACTGATTCCTGCGCGATCCGCCGCCTCGGGCCCAGGCCGCCATGGAACGCGGCCGGGCCAGCCCGGCGGGCCGGGACTCGAGGTGCTTGTTCCCCGAGCCGCGGAGTCCCAAGTGGCGACGATGAATGCCAAGGGGCTGGACGTCCCGAACGCGAGGCTTGCTGCGGGCCGCTTCCCGCTCGGCGGCGAAGAACGGTCGACCTTCCCACTGCTTCCGAGGAGATCTCTTCCATGTTCAGCCGTAAGGCATCCAAAAGTCCTCGCCTTCGCGGTGACCATGCTGGTCGGCATGATCTGGGCCTCGGGGTGCGGCGACGGGGCGACCGAACCCCCGGCGCCGACCCCCGATCCGCCCCGGCCGACCACCTTGACGGTCACGCCCGCGACCGTCCTGCTGACGGCTCTGGGCGACACGGCGCGGCTCGCGGCTGATGTGCGCGACCAGAATGGGCGGGCGATGGCGGACGTTGCTGTGTCCTGGTCGAGCGGCGACACACTGATCGCCGCAGTGGACTCGGCGGGCGTGGTCACGGCGGTCGCCGGGGGAAGCGCGACGATCTACGCGACCGCTGGCAGCGCTGCGGGCCAGGCGGAGATCACGGTCGTGGATGGGGCCAAGGATCCGGACCGGGCCGTTCTTACGGCCCTCTACTTGGCGACCGGCGGGCTGGACTGGGTGGAGAACGACAACTGGCTGACGGATCGCCCGCTCAGCGACTGGTTCGGAGTCGAGACGGACGCCGATGGGCGAGTCGTCGATCTGCGACTGTGGAGTAATGAGCTTGACGGTTCCATTCCCGCCGAACTGGGCAGCCTCGACCGCCTTCGGTCCTTGAATCTCTACAACAACCGCCTGGCGGGTCCGATCCCGCCGGAGCTCGGCAACCTCGCCAGCCTTGAGAAACTGCGCCTCGACTACACCCGGGTATCCGGCCCGATCCCGCCGGAGCTAGGCAACCTCGCTGCGCTGCGGCGGCTATCTCTTGATGACAACGACCTGTCGGGTCCGATCCCGTCCGAACTGGGCAACCTCCGCAGCCTGACAAGACCGGACCTCTCCAAGAACGACCTGTCGGGTCCGATCCTGTCTGAGCTTGCCAACCTCGAAGACTTGTCGGGGTTATTCCTCGCGGGCAATACGCTGACGGGTCCGATCCCGCCCTGGCTGGGCGACCTTTCGCGACTGTACTGGCTGACCTTATCCGGCAACGCGCTGACGGGTCCGATCCCACCCGAATTCGGCAACCTCTCCGAACTGTCGCTGTTGGGGCTGGCTTCCAACCGTCTGTCGGGCCCGGTGCCGGATGAATTTGGAGGAATGACGAATCTGAGTCGGCTCTACCTGTCGAACAACCCTGGGCTGTCGGGGGCGCTGCCGGCCATCCTGACGGATCTCAGCCTGGACGAATTGATGGCTGGGGGCACGGACCTGTGCGCTCCAGAAGAGCCCGGCTTCCGGGCTTGGTTGCAGACGGTCCGCTTTTCGCGGATCCGCGCCTGCGGAAGCGCGTCCGCGATGGCGTACCTTACCCAAGCCGTGCAATCGCGCGAGTACCCGGTCCCGCTGGTCGCGGGCGAAGAGGCCCTCCTGCGTGTGTTCGTCACTGCCACGCGTTCCACGACGGCCGGCATCCCTCCCGTCCGGGCGCGCTTCTACTTGGACGGGACCTTGCGCCACGTGTTCGACATTCCGGGGAAGACGACGTCCATCCCCACGCAAGTTGTCGAGCGAGATCTGTCCGGATCCGCGAACGTGGTGATCTCCGGCTTGTTCGTGCAGCCCGGCCTTGAGATGGAGATCGAAGTCGATCCGGACGGGACGCTGGACGCCGGTCTCCTGGTGGCGAAGCGGATCCCGGAAACCGGGCGCATGGCCGTGGAGGTGCACGAGATGCCGGCGTTCGCCTTCACGCTGATCCCGTTCCTTTGGCGTGCGGACCCCGACTCGGCGGTCATCGGAATGACGCAGGGCATGGCGGCGGACCCTCAGGGCCATGAACTGCTCTGGCACACGCGCACGCTGCTGCCGATCGACTCTCTCGACATCACCCTCCATCCGCCGGTGGTGACCTCGACCAACGATACTGGGCTGCTGGCGGATGAGATGTCGGCAATACGGGCTCTGGAGGGGGAGGACGCCTACTATGTGGGCACGATGAGCGGCGCTACAAGAGGCCCCGCCTACGCGGGGTGGGCGGTCGCGTTCGTGTACTTGAACGGCGGGACTATCGCTCACGAATTCGGCCACACCCTGGACCTCTTGCACGCGCCGTGCGGCAACCCAAGCCTGGTCGACGAGGCGTTCCCCTATCCGGACGGATCCATCGGTGCCTGGGGGTACGATTCCCGCCACGGCGGGAGCCTCGTGCCGCCGAGTGCGCGCGACATAATGGGCTACTGCCAAAAAGACTGGATCAGCGACTACCACTTCACCCGGGCGCTCCGCTACCGTCTCTTCAACCCACACGCGCCGGTGGACGCCGGTTTCGCCGCCGCGGTCGCTGCAAGCGGCGAGTCTCTGCTCCTGTGGGGCGGGACCAGCGCGGACGGCGAGCCCTACCTCAATCCCGCTTTCGTGGTCGACGCACCGCGAACACTTCCGGACTACGCCGGGGAGCACCGCATTGTCGGTCGCACGGCCGACGGGCGTGAGCTCTTCTCCCTTGGCTTCGCCATGCCTGGAATCGCCGACGGCGACGGTAGTTCCAGCTTCGCCTTCGTCCTGCCCTCGCGGCCCGGTTGGGAAGGCAGCCTAGCGAGCATAACCCTGACCGGCCCCGGCGGATCGGCCACGCTGGACGGCAGCAGCGATCTGCCGATGACCATCCTGCGCGACCCGAGCACCGGACAAGTGCGGGCGTTCCTGCGCGATCCGCCGGCGTCAGCCCAGGCCGCCGTGGACGCGGCCGGGCCATCCGGTGGGCCGGGGCTGGAGGTGCTGTTCAGCCGCGGAATCCCGGACGCTTCTGCTTGGAGACGATGAATGCCGCGGGTTCGCGGGTGCCACACGCGAGGCTTGCTGCGGGCCGCTTCCCGGTCGGCGGCGAAGTACAGCCGACCTTCCCACTTCTTCCGAGGAGATCTCTCTCATGTCAGCCGTAAGGCATCCGAAAGTCCTCGTCTTGGCGATGTCCATGCTGGCCGGCATGATCTGGGCCTCGGGCTGCGGGGACGGGGCGACCGAACCCGATCCGCCCCGGCCGACCACGGTGACGGTTACGCCCGCGACCGCCGAACTCGCGGCCTTGGGCGCCACCGTGCAGTTGACGGTCGAGGTTCAGGACCAGAACGGCCAAGTGATGGCGGGGGCTGCGGTGACGTGGGCGAGCGGGGACGCCTCGGTCGCGACGGTGGACGCGGCAGGACTGACGGCGGCGGCGGGCAACGGGACCGCGACGATCACGGCCACCGCGGGCACCGCGAGCGGGAGCTCGGCGGTGACGGTGGCGCAGGAGGTGAGCGCGGTCACCGTGTCGCCGGTCGCCGACACGCTTGTGGCGTATGGGGACACCGTACGGCTCGTGGCAGTGGCGGTGGATGCGAACGGGCACGCCGTGGCTGGAGCCGAGTTCACGTGGGCGTCCAGCGACACGGCGGTGGCGGCGGTGGATGCGGTGGGGCTGGTGACCGCGACGGGCAACGGTTCGGCGACGATCACGGCGGCGGTTGGCGATGCCCGTGGGCAATCCACGATCATGGTCGTAGCGAACCGCGCCCCAGCCGCAGTGGACTCGATTCCGCCTCACACCATGTTGCTTGGCGATCGGGCATCGGTGGACGTTTCGCCGTTCTTTAGCGACCCGGACGGCGATCCGTTGACCTACGCCGCATCGTCGTCCGACGAGCACATCCTCGCGGTATCCGTATCAGGTAGCTCGGTGACGGTCGCTGCGTTGGCGCCAGGGACGGCGGCGGTGACGGTCACTGCGAGCGACCCCTCTGGACTGCAAGCGACACAGAACGCCAGTGTCCAGGGTGGCATACTCACCGCTGTTCGAGACATCGAAGCCTTCCTGGATCAATGCCCTACGAACGATTCCGTCTTTGTGGAAATCAGGCGGGAATTCGAGGTGCGTTTCGAGGGGGAGCCGCTATCCGGCCCCGTTGTTTGCTCGGAACCCGCCGCCGCGATGCCGAGCGACGAGGTTACGTATCAACTGAAAGCGTACCAAACGCTTCGGCTCGCCTATCACATGAATGAGGCGACCAAGGGACGTCTGCCCTGGACGGAAATGGGCTTGTACGAGTGGATGGTTTCGCGCGTCTCAGGCGTCAACATGAAGCAGCGCCCCGGCTTGTACTACTGCTGCGACCTCATCGACGGCAAGCTGTACATCGCGACATCCCAATTCGGCATCGACTCCTCCGGCCAAGTGTACCCCTTTGAGCAGAGCATGGACTGGTGGGGTATCTCCATCACGCTCCCCTTCTACGCACATGAGATTCGCCACGCCGATGAAGATGACCCGGGGCATGTTACCGGGTGCGAGGCCTTCCCGCTTCCCAGTGATCCTCCCGGCTGCGATGCGGCGTATGATTTGGGCAACCTTGGGGGATATGGGGTCCATTACTGGTTGGGGTCGAGTTGGGCCACGGGGTATCTCAACGTCGGGATTGCATGTAGCCCGCGAGTTGACGAGCACATCACCTGGGAGGTCGAGAGTGCCAACCTCGTGCGGGAGAGGTTTGTCACCAACGTTCCGCCCCTTCTGACCGCCGACTCGTTTGAGGGGCTGTGCGTCCCCCTCAAAAGCGCGTGGAAATAGTGTTACAACGGCTACGGGCGGGCCTTCAGGCGCCATTTGGCGATGTGGGGATTCCCGCAAATCCACTCCGTCTTTCCCGCCATTGCCACAACGATGTTGACGGCCGGCCCTGCTTGCTCGCCACCACCTTTCCCGCCCAGAGGCGGGATTGGCGGCATGGGGCAACGTTGATGCGAGGTCAGCGATGAGGAGGGAGCTAGTAGTAGGATCCTGCCTGCTCGCATTGTCCGCCTGCGGGGACGGCGGCACCGCGCCCGAACAGCCTCTGCAACCCAACCGGGCACCGGTGGCGGCGGGGTCGATTCCTGCGCAAACCGTTCCGGTCGGCGAATCCGTGACGATTAGTGTCGCATCGGCCTTCAGCGACCCGGACGGGGATGCCCTGAGCTACGCGACGGCCTCGACCGCGCCGGGGGTGGCGACCGTTGCGGTGTCCGGGGCCGACGTGACCGTCACCGGCGTCTCAGCCGGCACGGCGGCCGTCACCGTGACCGCGAGCGATCCGGGAGGGCTCTCGGCGCAGCAGGCCTTCGAGGCAACGGTGCCGAACCGAGCGCCCGTGGCGGCGGACAGCATCCCGGACCAGTCGGTGCGGGCCGGAGCCTCGGTCACGCTCGACCTCGCGGGGCATTTCAGCGACCCGGATGGGGACGCCCTGAGCTACGCGGCGGTGTCGTCCGCGGCGGACGTGGCGACCGTGGCGGTGTCGGGCGCGAGCCTGACGGTCACCGGCGTCTCCGGCGGCACGGCGGCCGTCACCGTGACCGCGAGCGATCCGGGAGGGCTCTCGGCGCAGCAGGCCTTCGAGGCAACGGTGCCGAACCGAGCGCCCGTGGCGACGGACAGCATCCCGGGCCAGTCGGTGCGGGCCGGAGCCTCGGTCACGCTCGACCTCGCGGGGCACTTCAGCGACCCGGACGGGGACGCGCTCACGTACGCGGCGGAGTCGTCCGAGCCGGATGTGGCGACCGTGGCGGTGTCGGGCGCGAGCCTGACGATCACCGGGGTCTCCGGCGGCACGGCGACCATCACCGTGACCGCGAGCGATCCGGGCGGGCTGTCGGCCCAGCAGGCCTTCGAGGCGACGGTGCCGAACCGGGCACCCGTGGCGACGGACAGCATCCCGGGCCAGTCGGTGCGGGCGGGAGCCTCGGTGACGCTCGACCTCGCGGAGCACTTCCGCGACCCGGACGGGGACGCCCTGAGCTACGCGGCGGCTTCCTCCGAGCCGGAGGTGGCGACCGTGGCGGTGTCGGGCGCGAGCCTGACGATCACCGGGGTCTCGGGCGGCACGGCAACCATCACCGTGACCGCGAGCGATCCGGGCGGGCTATCGGCCCAGCAGGCCTTCCAAGCAACGGTGCCGAACCGGGCGCCCGTGGCGGCAGACAGCATCCCGGGCCAGTCGGTGCGGGCGGGAGCCTCGGTGACGCTCGACCTCGCGGAGCACTTCCGCGACCCGGACGGGGACGCCCTGAGCTACGCGGCGGCTTCCTCCGAGCCGGAGGTGGCGACCGTGGCGGTGTCGGGCGCGAGCCTGACGATCACCGGCGTCTCGGCCGGCACGGCAACCATCACCGTGACCGCGAGCGATCCGGGCGGGCTCTCCGCGCAGCAGGCCTTCGAGGCAACGGTGCCGAACCGGGCGCCCGCGGCGGCGGACAGCATCCCGGACCAGTCGGTGCGGGCCGGAGCCTCGGTCACGCTCGACCTCGCGGGGCATTTCAGCGACCCGGATGGGGACGCCCTGAGCTACGCGGCGGTGTCGTCCGCGGCGGACGTGGCGACCGTGGCGGTGTCGGGCGCGAGCCTGACGGTCACCGGCGTCTCCGGCGGCACGGCGGCCGTCACCGTGACCGCGAGCGATCCGGGCGGGCTCTCCGCGCAGCAGGCCTTCCAAGCGACGGTCAAACGGCTCTCCATCACGGCGGTGGAACCGACTGTGCTGATCGAGGGTGGCGAAGCGACGATCACCGGGTTCGGGTTCTCCTCCACGGTCACCAACAACTCGGTGACCATCGACGGGTTGCCTGCCAGAGTCAGGTCTGCGAGCCGGACGAGTCTGGTGATCGTCGTCCCCGCCGGCGACTGCCAACCGCCCCGCAGGGCGGAACTGAGGGTCTCGGTCGGAAGCCGAAGTGATTCTCGCACGGTTGGCGTTGCGCCGCTCGCCCAGGAAGACATGGCACTGCCGCAGTACTCCTACATCCACACGCACGCCGGAGACGGCTGCGTCCACCTCCCCGGCAGCGCCAGCGGCGGCGAGTATCTGATCGGCGTGGTGTCCACGTCCGAGCGGCCGTCATCTGTGACAGCCGTCAGACTGAGCGGCAATCCGGGAGATCCCACTGTCGTGGGGACGGCGGCAACAACGTCGCCGACTGCCAACGCGGACTTCCGGCGCATGCCGGTACGATCCATGGCAGACAACCCTGCGCGACCCGCTCGCCCGCGCACTGAGTACCCGGCTCGCCGTTTCTCCGTGAGGGACGATTCCCTGCGAGCGCGCCACGCGAGCGCCCACAACGAGGTGATGGCGAGGAACGAAGCACTGTTGCGGGAGCTGGGGCACCCGACGCCACCGGCCGCGGTCGTGAATCGGCAGCAGCGCACCCTTGAGGCAGGAGACACGACATCGCTGTACGAACCGTCCTCAAACAACTGGTCGTGCTCGGGAACCCGCAGAGTCAATGCCGTGGTCCGGCTCGTGGGGAGCCACACGATCTGGCTGGAGGATCTCAACAACCCCAGCGGGACCTTCTCGGACTCAGAACTCGTGGAACTGGATGCCCTCTATGCAGCGAACATTGCGGGCGTTCTCGACGGCTATCTCGGTGGCCTACCTGATGTGGACGGCAACGAGCGCATCCTGATTCTCATGACCCAGGAGGTCAATCGCCGGCCGGGCGATACAAGAGGCTACGTGTTCGTTCCAGACCTCTGGCCGACCTACGAATGCGCAACCAGCAACCGGGCCGAGATCTTCTACGGATTCGTGCCGGATCCAGACGGCGCCGTTGACGACGCGGTGACCAAGGAGGAGGCATTCTTCCTCTACCCTTCTCTGATCGCTCATGAGGCGGCGCACATCGCGCAATTCGGCGCTCAGGTTTTTGGCGACGCGGGACAAAAGAGGTCGTGGGAACTCGAGGGCGGTGCGGTGCTGGCGGAACATCTGGTCGCTTTCCGCCTGTTCGGGCATGCATCCGGCCAGAACCTGGGATACGCGGAGTACTCCGCCGGATGGGATTGGTATTCGCGTTTTTGGGACATGGCCCGGTTCTTCGGATGGGATCCGGACAGAAGCGGCGGCCGGGTTCCGTACGCACCCGAGCAGTGCACATGGATCGGTCGCCCGAGCGAGGGGAACAGCGGTCCTTGCAGACACCCGGGCTCGGCGGTCTACGGAGTCTCCTCCATGGTCTTTCGCTACGCCCTGGACCGATGGGGCGGAACATACCCGGGCGGGGAGGGGGCGCTGATGAGACGCCTTACGCAGTCGCCCGCCCAAGGGTTCGCTTCCCTGCGCGATGTCAGTTCATGGCGCAGCGAGGCGATACTCGCTGACTTCTACATCACCCTCTGGCTGGACTTGCAGCCGGGTCTTCACGCACCCGGCATGACCTCCTGGAACCTCCAAGACATCTTCGACCGGTTTCCAGAGAGTGCGCGGCTCCGGCCCCGTCCGTCCAGTTCCAAGACGCCGACCTTGACCGCCAGGGTTCGGGGTGGCTCATCGCTTTACGTCCACTGGACGCCAAGCGGCCCGCTCGATCCGACGAGCTTGAAGATCACGACGGGCGGTGGTGGCCCTGTCCCCGGCCACATCTCGGTCTGGGCTCTACGGATTCGGTAGATGTCATGAGGCGGCAAACCGCTGGGCGTGTGAGCTGGAGGCCATCGTCCCGCGCCGCGCTGATCGGGGCCGCTCGTCCGCAACGGACTCCGTGATACGCCCCGGCGGGCGCTTCGCGTCTTCTCCCTTCGCGCCGGAATCCCGGCGACCCGTCTCCTAGCTCCGTCCTCGCCAGCCACCGGCTCGGCGGCGAAGGACCTTGTCCGGTTCGCCGGGCATTCGAGTTGCAGCGCGATCTCCGGTTCGCTCCCCCCCTTCGACCGGTCCCGGTCTCGGCCCTTCGGCCGGGATCCACACTCCCTTCGCAATCCCTTCCGGGCGTCCCTGCGGGGGTGCTCCGCCACCGCATTGGCGGCGGCCTCCGAGACCTCCGGGACAATTGGGATAACTATAGACAAGAAAGACACTTAGGGAATTCCCTAAGTGTTGACTTCCCCGGAATCTCCGCTTCAACGTTACGGGTATGACGCGGCTGGAACGGCAGTCGAATGGCAACGCTGGAGGAGCAATTCAACACACGGATCAGCGGGTTTCTCGACGACACCGGCATGGCGCCGACGACGCTCGGCATGCTGGCGGTGGGCGATCCGGGCCTACTGCGCGAGATCGCGCGGGGCCGCTCGGTGTCGCTCACGACGGCGGACCGGGTGCTGGCGTTCATGGACCGCTACGAGCGGGACGCGGGCGGCGCCAAAGCTCCGTCGGCCCGGCCGCACAGGCCGACGCGCGCGAGAAGGACGAAGCGGACCGGAGCGATGACCGAAGACCGGGGCAATGAGAGGACGAAACCGGCGACCCGTTTCCTGCGGGTGTCGGAGGTGCAGGCCCGGACGAGCCTGGGACGGAGCACGATCTACCGCTGGTCGGCGGAGGGCCGCTTTCCCGCGCCCGTCATGCTGGGCGGGCGCGTGGCGCGGTGGGTCGAGGCCGAGATCGAGGCGTGGCTCCGCGAGTGGCTGGAATAGCCGGGGCCGGAGCGCCCCGGCCGCAACACACAACCGAACTCCCAGGAGGAGAGCGAATGAGAACTTTGTCGAGAACGCTGCGAACGGCCGCCCGGGCCGCCGCGCTGCTGGTGCTGATGCCCGGCGCGCTGCTCGCCCAGGGCACGAGCCCGTGGGTGGACGCGGTTAACGAGCTTCAGACGCAGTTCACGGGACCGATCGCACGGGGGCTCTCGCTGATCGCGATCGTGGTGGGCGGCCTGATGTTCGCGTTCGGCGAGGGCGGGAGCAAGCGCACGCTGGCCGGGATCATCT
>JAPPJO010000133.1 GCA_028820325.1 Gammaproteobacteria bacterium
CGATCGGTCCCGTGAACTGCGTCTGTAGCTCGTTCACCGCGTCCACCCACGGGCTAGTCCCCTGCGCCATCAGCGCGCCGGGCACCAGCATCAGCAGCGCGGCGCTAGCCGCCGTCCGGGTGATTCTCGACAGCTTCTTCATTCCGTTCTCTCCCTGTTGGGGGTTTGGTTGGGCGCCGCTTCGCGCGCCGCCCCGCTCCTCGGGTTGCTCTGGAGCCACCGCTCGACATCCGACTCGAACCAGCCCAGCGTGCGCCCGCCCATGACAACGGCTGGCGGAAAGCGTCCCGCGATCCGCCACCTGTAGATCGTGCTCCGCGACAGTCCCGTCCGGGCCTCCACTTCCGGCAACCGCAGAATGCGCGCCGGGCGGTTCGTCACCCGTTCCATCGGTCGTTCCGTCTTCGCTCGGGTTCTCCTCGACCTCACCGCCTTGGGCGGCGGCCTTCGGCGGGAACGGCGGCGGCGCGGAGCCCGGGTGCCGCCCGAGCGCCCGTCGTAGTTGTCGATGTAGGCCAGAACCCGGTCGGCCATCCTGAGCGACGGTGAGCGCCCCTCTGCGATCTCCCGCAGCAGATTCGGGTCGCCCACCGCCTTTATGCCGAGTGTTGTGGCTCCCATGCCCGTCTCCTTGAGGAAGGCGCTCACCCGCGAGTTGAAGTACTGCTCCAACGTCGGCATGGCCGTACTGCTCCCGCGTCTTCATGGCCAGAACGGTGAAGGGTTGTCGGCAAGGAACACAACCGTTAGGGAATTCCCTAAGTGGTTAGAACGTTTCAGGTTGTGTCAGAACGTGTCACGCTCTGTGGACCGCTCCGCCAGTCGCTCCGAAAACACCCCCCTTTGGATGCTCTCGCGAGGTCTCCGCTCGGGGCTTCCGACGCGAGGCTGAGAGGCCGAGATTGATCGTCCCCGCCCTTGGCGTGGGCCGGTTGGAAGGCGGGGGCCGAGGCGATTCCTCGGACAAGCCGTGGCTCGGACCGCCGGCCCGATGAACCCCGTCCAACTTGCGGAGCCGTCCGAAAGCGGGGTTATTCCAACCCCATGGAACAAAGGAAGAGGAAGGATGCCGTCCTACGGGATCCGGTGCGCCGCCGGCTGCTCCGGCTGCTCACGGCGAAGGGCTCGAACCTGCGCACTGCCTCGGTCGCCATGGGCCGCAACCACGCCTACCTGCAACAGTTCGTCTACCGGGGCACGCCGAAGGTCCTCGCCGACGACGACCGCGAGATTCTGGCGGAGCATCTGGGCTGCCGGCCCGAGCTCCTCAAAGCACGGCCGGAGCTTTCGGCTCTCGACGCACGCCAGGCGTCCGCCTCCCTCCGACGCCTACTCCGCGCCGATCGGCTACAGCGCCGTGCCGGAGGCCGATGTCAGAATGGAGGCAGACGCGGAAGTCTGGAACGGCGAGCTTCGGGAGACCGGAGAGGCGTGGTTGTTCGCCGATTCGTTCATCCGCCACCGGCTCCGGGCCGATCCCGGCGATCTGTGGGTGGCCGAGGTGGACGGTGACGCGATGGAGGCGCTGCTCTCAACCGGAGACCACATCCTGATCGACGCGAGCCGGACGGTGCCCGCGCCGCCGGGGATCTTCGTGATCTGGGATGGCATCGCGGTCGTCGCGAAGCGGATAGAGCACGTGCCGCACTCCGACCCGCCCAAGCTCGCGCTCAGGTCCCTCAACCCCGCGTACGACAGCTACGAACGTCTGGCCGGGGAGGTCCGGGTGGTCGGTCGTGCCGTTTGGGTCTCCAGAAGGCTGTAGGGAACGTCATCGTGTTCTGCGCAACTACCGATCCTGTCGAGCCCGGAGCGCTGATCGTGGTGGCCCACACCGAGCGGTCCGGTCGGATCCGTCTGATCTCGGCCCGGCCGGCGTCGCGGAGGGAAAGGAGAGTCTACCATGAGCGGACGCTACGATAGGCCCCTGACGCCCGAGCAGATCGCGGCCGTGAAGGACGAAGGGATCGACTTCAGCGACATCCCGGAACTGGACGAGGGATTCTGGGAGCCGGCGGAACTCGTCGAGCCGGACCTGACCGACCAGATCACCATGCGCGTGAAGCGCTCCGTCCTGGCGTAGTTCAAGGCTCCGGGGAAGGGCTACCAGACGCGGATGAACCGCGTACTGGAGAGCTACGTGCGGCACCGGACGGGGGGATCCGCCGACACCGGGAAGGGTGCGGGCCGCTGACACGGGCTCCCCGGTCGGTCTCTTCACGTCGATGAACCGGAAGCCGGCTACGGCCGTCCCCGCCTCCGGGCGAACGGCGGTGTCTCCGGCGGTCGCTCGGAGAGCGTCCCCCGGACTGGATCCCGGCCTGTTGCTTGCCGGGAGCCAGCCGACTCCGTGTTGAACACGGAGGCTGGCGAGGGGGTGCCGCGCCCCCCTCCGACCCCAGCTTTCCGTTTTCGCCGCCAAGGCAGCACAAGGCTTGGGACGCCTGACGGAACATCGCCGAGCCTGTCCGCATCACCGAGGCGGGGGTTACAGCCCCGCCTTCATCCCTTGCAGGAAGGAGCATGGGACATCCCGGGGACGACCACGTCCCGGCCTTGCGCGGCGATGCCGAACAAGTCGGCGGCCGCCCGGTCGGTGAACGGGTCGTCCGCCGCGTTGAAGCGGCGCTCGACACCCATCGGGGACGGATGCTGGCCGCGAGCGACCCGAAGAGGTCGGAGGCCGAGCGTGCGCAAGCACACCCGGCCCCGAACCCGTACCAGGCCCTCGGACTGGTGGGTCGCGGTTGATCCTCAAGTGCTCTCCTGGCGCTGTTTGCGCGGGACCGGGCGTCCGTGGACCCGGTCCCACGCGTATTGAGTCGGTTCCGGCCTTCGGCGAACTCAAACTCCCCGGCCTTCGTTCGACGATTCGCGCTTCGCGGACCGGACTGGAGTCGCCGGTCTCCGCGCGCGTTCGGGGCGCCTTGGCGCCTCCGGTTCCGGCGGGCCTCGCCGTACCTGCAGTTGTCGCCCGTGCCAGCGGGCCTTGTATTCGAGCTGGCGCAGCATCTCGCCGCGCACGCCGTCGACGACGATCGTGGCGGCCGCGAGGACGACCATGGTGGTGAGCTTGTGGTGGCGGTCGCGCTCGCGGTTCCTGACGTCGCGGGCGACGTTGCGGAAGCGCTCGAGGACGCGGGCCCGCCGCTTCGAGCCTTCGGCGGAGCGGCCGAGCCGGCGCTGGAGCCGTCTCAGCCGCCGCCCGTCGGCGTCGGCGCGCTCGTCCGGCCCCGGCGTTTCGACGAGCCGGCCGTCCAACTCCACGGCGACGCGCCCGCCGTCCTGGCGCACCACGGCGACGCGGACCGTGGGCGCGGCCGTGTCGAGCGGGCCGCACTCGAAGACGCACGACAGCATCCAGCGCTCGCCGGCGTCGCGCCAGACGCGGCCGTACACCATGCCGAGCGTCGCGCGGCTCGCGGGGCCCTCGAGCCGCCGGGCGGGCAGGCTCCCGCCGCGCCAGCGCATCCACCCGAACTTCGGGAGCCGGACGCGGTCGCCGTCGAAGCGGGTGGCCGCGCTGGCCACGTAGATCCCGGGCGCGCGTCCCTCGGGCTTGAACCTCGGCAGCCCCTGGGCGGGGCGCGGCTTCCTGTGCCAGTTGCGGAACGCGGCGTGCATGTCGGCGGCGACCTGATAGATTGCGGTCGACGGGAACGGGTCCCGGTTCGCCCTGCGGCCGCACCAGTCCTGGGCGGCCGCGCGGAACTGCTTGCCGGTCATGTGCCGCCCGGTCCGGGAATACCGCAGGTTCGAGGCGCCGAGCAGCGTGTTGGACAGCTCGCGGAGCCCCTCGCGGCACCGGGCGAGCAGGCGCGCCTGCGACCGGTTCGGGTACAGGCGGCACTGCCAGCCGACGTAGCGCGCGTCCCCGCCGGGCACTAGAAGGTGGAGCCGACGAGGATCGCGAACATGGTGCGGCGTCCCTCCACCCAGCGGCGGTCGTAGGCGTACCGGCCCTCGAGCGTCGCGCGTCGGTAGCGCAGGCTCAACCCGCCGCCGTACACCGTCTGGCTCGCGTAGGCCGGGTCCGCCTCGTCGTCGTCCACGGTGTTTTCGGGCCACGCCGGGCCGAGGAACCCGAACAGGCGCGGGTAGCCCGGCGAGTCCAGGCGGAACCCGGCGCGTATCGTGGTGAGCAGTTCATTCCTGTTTTCGATCATCATCAGGGTGCCGTCCACGCCGAAGAACGGCGCGATGGCGACCCGATAGCCTTCGGAGGGAACGCCGACCCGCACGTCCAGCCCCGCGTTGAAGGCGAGCGACGCGGGCAGCTGCGTTTCGCGGTCGGTCACGAAGACACCCCCGAGAACGCTGGGCTCCACGTTCACCTGGGCGGCGCCGGCAGCGGGTAGCAGGATCAGCAGGAACAGCGGAATGGTGGAACGCATGTGGGTTTTCTCCGGTTGGGGTGATTCTCGTCTCATGCTCCCGTGGCTCTGTCGCCATGGCGGTTGTCGTGGGCGCGGTGACGAATGCGCGGAGGAGCGCCGCCCCCGCCCGGCGAACCGGGCGGGGGCGCTCTTCTATCGGAACCGCAACCTCCCGCGGACGCCGACGGTGTGTTGCGGGGCGCCGAGTCCGCTCTCGCGCCGCGTTCCCTCGAGGCGCAGTCCGACCCCCGACCCGAGTTCGTAGCGCACGCCGCTCGAGAAGGCCCGCGTGCCACTCCGGCCCAGGTGGAAGCCGCCGTAGGGCGTGCCGTGGAAGCCGGCGATGCCGTACGCCACCTCGCCGTCCACGTCGGGACCCATGCCCGGGCCGTGGCCGCCCACCGCGTCGGTCACCCCGCGCTCCCAGAGCCGGTTCACGCCGCTCGTGTGGTCGCCGTACGACGGCGCCACCCGGATCGAGAGCCCCTGGCCGCGGGTCGCCGGGTCGAACATGAGCGTGCCGCCCATGCCCCATTCCTCGTAGCCGGCGCGCGCCGAGATCACGAACCGGCCGCGGCCCTCCGCGGTCACTCCCAATCCCGGGTTCGTGTAGCGGAGCCCGCCTCCGACCTCCGCGCTCGCGCCGGTCACGCCGTCGCCGTTGTCGTAGCGCATCCCGCCCTCGAGCAGGACCGCCATCTCCTGGCCCGCGGCGGCGCGGAAGCCCTGCGTCAGCTCGAGCGCGAGCTTGCCGCGCTGCATCTCGAGCGTCACTTCCTCGATCTGCGCGTTGCCGTCGACCGTGACCGCGCCGTACCAGCCCTCGGCCCTGACGCGCACGCCGCCCGCGCCGCGCGTGAGCAGCCGGTAGCTCGCGCCCCCCGCCCCCGTCAGCAGGCTCGCGGGGGCGGTGCGGAACCCCTCGCGCTCGTCGTCGACCTCGACGTCGCCGCGGCCGAGCCCGGCCGAGCCCCACACCGAGGCGACGCCCCCGCCGGAGAACCACGCCATGTAGGGATGCACGCTGGCCATCGTGGCGCCGTAGGTGCCCCTCACCGGACGGGCGCCGGTCCTGTCGGTGAAGTCGAAGGAGCCCGAGGAGTAGGAGCCCGCGACGCCCGCCAGGAGGTCCGTCCCCACGCGCGCGTCGATGCCGGCGTGGGCGCTCACCATGCCGCCCTTCCAGTCGAGGGCGCTCTGGCCCGGCTCGCCGAGGTGGTGGTACTCGCCCGCGCCCCAGCTCGCCAGCTGCGTGCCCGTGGCCGACTGCTGCTGCGCGTCGGAGCCCCCCAGGGGCATCGTGAAGGAGGTGCCGCCGAAGAGCGCGGCCAGGCCGGCCCGGCCGCCCTGCGCGGGGCCAAGGCCTCCCGCGTCCGGCGCGGACAGGCTCGCGGCCATCGACGAGAGCCCGTTCGTCTCCACGCGCCGCGCCATGCCCGTCCCGCCGGCCACCGCGTCGACGCGGCGGGCGATCGCCGAGACGGTGCTCGAGGTCATCGCGGAGGCCACGTGCGGCAGCACGCGCGTGTTGAGCCGTCCCGCGCGCCCGATGGGGTCGTCCGTGGCCGCCGAAGCGGTATCCGACGCCGCGCCGGCGCCCACCCGGTTGATCGCCGACACGCGGTAGTGGCGCGTGCTCCCCGGCAGCAGGCCGGTGTGCTGGAACGCGGTTGCCCTGGACTGGGTGTTGGTCCGCAGATCGGTCCACGCCGTGCCGTTCTCCGATGCCTCGATGCGGTAGCCGGTGACGGGCGCGCCGCCGTCGTAGGCGGGTGCAAGCCAGAACAGGTCGATCTGCGTGGGCGAGACCGCGGTGGCCGTCAGCCCGGTGGGCGCGTCCGGCACGGTCGCGTCGGTGATGGCGCTCGCCGCCCGCGACGCCCGGCCCACGCCCTCCCGGTTGATCGCCGAGACGCGGTAGTGGCGCCTGGTGGCCGGCTCCAGCCCCGTGTGCGCGTAGGTCGTGCGCGTGTTGCGCGTGTTGGCCAC
>JAPPJO010000066.1 GCA_028820325.1 Gammaproteobacteria bacterium
TTCACGATGGACGAGCGGCCCTACTTGAAGCTGTCGAGGGAGTGAGGAGGGAGCTTCGTGACCGATTTGGAGCGGCGGCTGATGGCCGCATTGGAAAGGTTGTCCGGGCAGTACGAAACGGAACAGCGGCGGCACTCCGGACAGATCGGAGCGTTGCGAGAACAGGTCGAAGCCTTGCAGCGGCAAGTCGAGCGGCTGAGCGCGCGGGTGACGGACTTGACCGGATACTCCGGGACCTACGGCGCAGGGCCAGGGCGCAGATGGAGATGACGAGGCGGCTGGTCGAGAGGATCAGGCCGCCCGGGCCGGACCGGGACTCCGGGCCGAGCCGGTGAAACCGGCGGGCGGGGTCATGCGACCGTGATCGGCGAGAGGCTGTCCAGAAACGCCCACCCGATGTACTGGAGGACGGCCCCCAGCCAGTCGAAAGCCTCCGGATGGCCGTCCAGCCCGTCCTGCAAGGCCCCCATCATCCACGGGCCGCCCGGAGGGTCGCGGAACTCCGCGAGGTCGCAGCCCTCGATGAACCAGGAGGACGCCGCGACGGTCTCGCGCCATGCGCGCCGCGCGCCGTCGCCACCGCCTTCCGCCACCGCCACCGCCACCGCAGGCCGCCCGTCCGGGGCAAGGATGCTCGCCCGCAGGACGCGCGGGCCGTGCGGATGCGCGAGCACCTCCAGTTGCCACGCATCGTCCGGGTCCCGCAACGGCGCCGGAACGCCGAGCGCGCCCGCCCCCGCGATCAGCCGTCCGTACGCGGGGGTCACCTCGTCGACCACCTCGGAGCGATCCGAAAGGCAGTAGTTTCCCATGTTCGCGGTCCAGTGTTCGAGCGTCACGGGTCGGTTCCTCACAGAATGGTTTAGAAGGCTCCACCTCCGACCGAAGGTCCATCAACAGTAAGGTAATCTCGCGCCGCCGGGTTCCAAGGCCAGCGTCGCACCCCGGAGAGAGACGTGGTAGGATGAACGCCTCTCCGCTTCCCGTCGCCGCCGCGATGGAGGGGGCAGGGGGACGCTTCGGCGGTCGCCCGGTCGCCGTGGAGGCCGAACCGGCAGCAGGTTGAGGCTAGGGTTCGGCCCAAGGTTCACGTCCGCCGCGGTCCGCTTGGGTCCGGTGTATTCCGGATCATATTTGTGTATCCAAAGTGATACGGGAGCGGGCGATATACTACGTAAACCAATGAGCGGCAGTAGATTACGCTTTTCGTGTTTAGTCCCGCCCGAACTTGGCGGCCTGTCCAGCCTCGCGTACCTGGCGCTCGACGGCAACGGCCTTTCCGGCCCGCTGCCGCCGGAACTCGGCGACCTCCCGGCCATCGAGGAACTGCGCGTCGAGAACAACGACCTGTCGGGCCCGCTGCCGCCCGAACTTGGCGGCCTTGCGGACCTGCGCGGGCTGGGGCTCACGGGCAACCCTCGGCTGGCGGGCCCACTCCCCGCCGAACTGACGTCCCTCGGCCGGCTCGAACGGCTCCTGGCCGGGGGCACGGAGCTGTGCGCGCCCGCGGACCCCGCCTTCGCAGCCTGGCTCGACGGGGTTCACACGCGTCGTATCGCCCCCTGTGCCGGACGGGAGACGCCGGCGGCGTACCTGGTTCAGGCGGTGCAGTCGCGCGCGTTCCCGGTCCCGCTGGTCGCGGGCGCGCGGGCGCTGCTGCGCGTGTTCCCGACAGCGGCGCGGGCCGGGGACGCTGGCGTTCCGGCGGTCCGGGCCCGGTTCTTCGTCGACGGTCGGGAGGCGCATGTGGAGTACGTTCCGGGCGGGTCCGGGGCGATCCCGACTGGGGTCGACGAAAGCTCCCTCGCCACGTCGGTCAGCGCGGAGATCCCGGGGCGCGTGATTCGGCCCGGCCTCGAGGTGGTCGTCGAGGTGGACCCGAACGCGACGCTGGACCCTGCGCTGGGCGTTGCACGGCGGATTCCCGCAACCGGACGGCTGGCGCTCGACGTGCGAGCCCTGCCGCCGCTCGAGCTGACGGTCGTTCCGTTCCTGTGGGCGCAGGCGCCCGACTCCTCAATCGTGGACGCGGTCCGAGGGATGGCGGCGGATCCGGAGAGCGACGCGCTGCTCGCGGAGGTACGCGCGCTGCTCCCGGTGGGGACGCTGGCGGTGACGGCGCACGAGCCCGTGGTGAGTTCGAGCAACGACGCCCGCCGCCTAATGGAGGAGACGGAGGCGATCCGCGCGCTGGAGGGCGGGGGTGGCCACTACCTGGGCACAATGGCGGGCCCCGTGACGGGGCCCTCCGGGGTGGCGTTCCTTCCCGGCCGGGCGGGGTTCTCGATTCCCCAGTCGGGCACCATTGCGCACGAGCTCGGCCACAACCTGGGTCTCCATCACGCGCCGTGCGGCGGCGCGGGCGACCCGGATCCGTCGTTTCCCCACCCGGACGGATCGGCGGGGGCCTGGGGCTACGATTTCGCGCGCGGCGAACTGGTGCGTCCGGAGACCCCGGACCTGATGTCGTACTGCGGCCCTCCCGACGGGATCAGCGAGTACCACTTCGCCAACGCGCTCCGCTACCGGCTGTTCGAGGCGCGGGCGGCGGTGGAGCCGTCCGTCGCCGCCCCGGCGAGGTCGCTCCTGCTGTGGGGCGGCGCGGACGCCGACGGCGCGCCGTTCCTGAACCCGGCCTTCGTCGTCGAGGCGCCGCCGGCGCTTCCGGACTCGGCCGGCGCCTACACGCTGACGGGCCGAACCGGTCGCGGGACCGAGCTCTTCTCGCTCCGCTTCGCGATGCCCCGAACGGCCGACGGCGACGGTGGCTCCGGCTTCGCCTTCGTGCTGCCGACGGAGCCGGGCTGGGCGGGCGAGCTAGCCGGCATCACCCTCGCCGGCCCCGGCGGATCGTTCGCTCTGAACGACGACAGCGACGTCCCGACGGCCATCCTGCGCAACCCGCGCACTGGCCGGGTGCGGGGCATCCTGCGCGAGGCGCCGCTTCCGGCCCGGGCCGCGATGGACACGGTGGAAAGGTCCGCAGGGCCGGAGTTCGAGGTCCTCTTCAGCCGCGGGATGCCGGACGCGGCGGCGTGGCGGCGATGACGAGGCCACGAAACCCGAAGGTTCGCCAACCGATCGAGATGGACTCACACACAGACGCGCACACGTCTTTCTACGCGCAGAAGGAGGCGGCAGGATGACTCGGAACAGACTGGGCCCGCCGGCCCGCTCCCTCATGGTTGCTGCGGCGGTGGTCTGCTGGATTCCATGCGTTCCCGCGGCAGCCGCTGGCGCGCTCCCGGTTCAGGACCCTACGGTGCCTTCGGTGCCGACGAACCTGACGGCGACCGCCCTCAACTCCACCACCATCTACCTCACTTGGGTCGAACCGACCTCGGACGGCGGGAGTGATATCACCGGCTACCGGATCGAAATGCTCTTCGGCGGCTTCCCGAGCTGGATCCCGGTCGTGTCCAACACCGGCAGCACGACCACAAACTACACGCACATAAATCCCCCTCAAAGCACCACCCTGTTCTATCGCGTCGCCGCGATCAATGCTGAGGGGACGGGAGCCTACTCGAACTTGGCGACGGTCATGGGAACGGGGATCGCGGGGGCACCTTCGGTGCCACTCAATCTCACGGCGGATGCCGCCGGACCTACCATCATCGACCTCGACTGGGATGCGCCGAGCTCGCATGGCGCGAGCGTGATCATCGACTACCAGGTCGAAGTGTCGGCGACTGGCAGCGTCCCGTGGACGCCGCTGCCGACCACGAGCTTGACCTCGTCCCGGCACACGGGTCTCTCCGCGGGCGTTACGCGCCACTACCGGGTCAGGGCGCGGAACGCCAACGGCCTCGGGCCCTGGACGTCCCCTGTGAGCGCCACCACGTCAACGGGAACGCCGCCCGGGCCGCCTCGTGCTCTGACGGTGACCGCCGTCGGTTCCTCGGCGATCGAGCTGAGTTGGAGTGCCCCGCTGAGTCGTGGCAGCAGCGCGATCATCGGGTATCGGATCGAGTGGTCGAGCACGCGAACCGGCGTATGGGGCGATCTCGTGGCCAACACGGGCAACACACGCACCACCTACGAGGACACGGGCCTCGCGCCGAATACGACTCGCTACTACCGGGTCTCGGCGATCAACTCCTTCGGCGCAGGAACCCCCTCGAACATCGAGGGCGACGTCACCCCGCTGCGCGTGCCGGGCGCGCCTGGGGGATTGACGGCCGAGGCCCGGGGGATGTCGGCCATCGAGTTGGACTGGACGCGACCATCGTCCAGCGGAGCGTCCGCGGTGACCGGCTACCGGATCGAGTGGTCGAGCACGCGAACGGGCACATGGCGGAGTCTTGTTGCCAACACGGGTTCGACGACGACAAGGCACACCGATTCCGGCCTGTCCCCCGGGACGACGCGCTACTACCGCGTCGCGGCGATCAGCGCGGCGGGCACGAGCGCCTGGTCGAACGTCGCCCACGCGACCACCGACGACCTCACCGTTCCGGGCGCACCCAGGAGCCTGAGGGCGACTCCGAGCGGTGTAGGGGGAAGCACCCAGATCCTCCTCTCCTGGACGGCTCCGGCCTCGAACGGAGGGAGTCCGATCACAGGCTACCGCATCGAGAGGGCTATCACCCGCGGCGGCCCCTGGATCATCCACTTGGCCAGCACTGCCAGCGCCACCACCACCTACTTGCACACCGGTCTCGCCCCCAACACGACCCGGTTCTATCGCGTGCGCGCGCTCAACGCCCAGGGGCACGGGGATCCCTCGAACGTGGCCGAGGGCACCACCAACGCCGCACGGCCGGACCAGCCCCGCAACCTGCGCGCGCGAGCAACGGGACCCACCAGCATCACCCTCGCCTGGGAGGCGCCGTCCAACGACGGCGGGGAGCGGATCACCGGCTACACCATTCAGGCGCGCGGCCCCAGCGACGGCACCTGGATCACGATCGTTCGCAACACGGGTTCGACGGCGACCACCTTCGAGCACACGGGCCTCCGGCCGGCCACCGCCTACCGGTACCGGGTGGCGGCGATCAACCGCGTGGGGGCCGGCCAGTGGTCGTTCGAGACGAGCACGAGCACGTACGCTCAAGCTCCCGGGGCACCGGTCGGGCTGACGGCCCGGGAGGTGGGCACCTCGCGGATCGACCTGTCGTGGAGTGCGCCTCGCAACACCGGTGGAGCTCCCATCCTCGGTTACCGGATCGAGGCCTCCGACGACGGGGGCAGCACCTGGCGGATTGTCCGCCGCAACACCAACTCGAGAGGGACGACGTTCTCCGACGTAAACCTCCAGCCCGCGACTACGCGGCACTACCGCGTCGCAGCGATCAACACTGCGGGGACCGGGCCGTTCTCGAACACCGCGCGCGCTACCACGGAAGCGACCGTGCCGGGCTCGCCCCGGAGTCTCGACGCGGAGGCCGACGGCACCTCGCGGATCGAGCTCTCTTGGCGAGCGCCCACGAGCGACGGGGGCTCGCGCATCACCGGCTACCGGATCGAGGTGTCCGAAGACGGGGGCACCCGCTGGGCGGACCTGGTGGCCAACTCGCACAACACGCGCACGACCCACGTGCACACGGGACTGGAGCCGGCCACCAGGCGCCACTACCGTGTCTCGGCGATCAACCGGATCGGCGTGGGCCGGGCGTCGCGGGTGGCGAGCGCCATTACCGACGCGACCGTGCCCGACCCGCCCACCGGGCTGACGGCCACCGCGGTCTCGCCCACCCAGATCGACCTGTTCTGGGCCGCGCCTGCCTACGACGGGGGCGCCGCCGTCACCGGCTACCGCATCGAGGTCTCGGAGAATGCAACGGCGTGGACGGTTCTGATGGTCAATACCGGGTCCAGAGCCACCGCGTTCTCGCACACCGGCCTCCTGCCGGGGAGTTCGCGCCACTACCGTGTCTCGGCGATCAACCGGGTGGGCGCCGGCGCGCCGTCGGATACCGCTTCGGCGGCCACGGACGACCCCGTCGGTCGGGCGGGTCGCCTGAACACGCGCGTGCTGCCGCACGTGGCGGCCGCGATGACATCCAGCACAGTGTCGGCGATCGCCCGCCGCGTCGATGCGGTGGCCAGCGGGATGGGCATGGAGCGGCGCGTCGAGACGAACGGGCTCTCGTCGATGGCCGCGAGCCTGTCCTCGCCGGACGCTGGAGGCTTCGGTCTCGCCCAAGGGGACCAGGCCGGCTTGGCTGCCCTCTTCGGCGGCACCTCGTTCACGATGCCCCTGGGCGCCTCCGACGCGCCGCAGCAGCAGTCCGCCACGGGCACCCAGTTGGCGAGCTGGGGCTCAGGCGAATACCACCACCTCGGCGAACCGGGCCAGAGCACCCTCGACTGGAAGGGCAACATGGTGAGCGCCCACGCCGGCCTGGACGTGCGCGTGGGATCCGACATCCTGGCGGGTGTCGCGGGCTCGTACTCCTCGGGCAGCTTCGACTTCACCGACAAGACCGGCGCCAGCCCGGTGAAGGGCACCTACGGCACCACCATGGCCAGCGTGCATCCCTACATGGCCTGGTTCTCCGGCGGGGGCGTCGCCTCCGTGTGGGGCTCGGCCGGACTCGGCCGCGGCGACATCGACGTCGACGACGAGCGCGGAGGGTTCCGCACCACGCCCGCGAGCCTGTTGACGGGGGCTGGGGGCGCCAGCTACCAACTGCTCACGCGAGGCGCGGCCGGCGTGCGCCTCAAGGCCGAAGGCTGGTACGGCGAGGTCACGGTCGACGGCACCCAGCAGATCGAGGAAGCAACGCTCGAGATGCAGCGCGCCAAACTTGCCCTGGAGCTGACGCAGGGCTTCAGCAGCGGCGCCGGGAACGAGATGGCGTTCGTGCTCGAGGGCGGGATGCGCTACGACGACGGCGACGGCATAAACGGCACCAGCGCCGAGGTCGGCGGCGGGCTCCGCTATACGAACTCCGGGCTGGGACTGACTGCGGAGGGCCGCGGCCGGTTTGTGATCTCGGCGCGCGCCGGCTACGAGGAATGGGGCATGGGCGGCACGCTCATGTTCGACCCGGCGACCCGCGGCCAGGGGCTGCAGGTCCGGGTGGCGCCCTCGTACGGCAACCACATGAGCGGGGTGAACCAGTTGTGGGAGCGCGGGGTGCACGACGCAGTGGGTGGCCACGACCTAGGCATGGGTCCCAACGTGGACGGTGAGGTGGCGTACGGCATCGCCGGCTTCCACGGCACACCCTACAGCGGCTTCTACGTGGGCCAGGGTGGCACGCGGGCCTTCTCGAGCGGCGTGCGCTACGAGCTCGGGTCAGGCGTCGGACTGCGCCTCGAAGGCACGCGGCGCGAGAGCGGGCTCGGCGCCCCGCAACACACCGTCGGCGTCCGGGGGAGGTTGCGGTTCCGATGAGGAAGTGGCGCCCGCCCAAGAACCAGAAACCGCCGAAGCGAAGGAAGAAGGCCACGCGCGTACGACGAGGGCCACACCCGAAGAAGAGGCGCCGCCGCCGGAACCCCAGATACCGCTTCGATAACGAGGCCGCTGAGCGTCAGGGACCCTCCTCGGTGTCCGGCATGGGCATACGGTAGCCAACCCCGCGCTCGGTCAGGATGTAGGCCGGGTTGGCCGCGTCGTCGCCGAGTTTCTGGCGGAGCTTCTTGGCGAAGGTGCGCACCGGGCCCGCGTTGCCCCCGCCGCGCCGGCCCCAGACCTGGCGCAGCAGCCGGTTGTAGGTGACCACCCGCCCCGCATTGCGCGAGAGCACGCGCAGCAGCTCGTACTCCGTCGCGGTCAACTTGATCTCGCGGCCTGCCATTGTGACTCGGCGCTGGTCGCAGTCGATGTCGAGTTCGTCCAGCACGAAGGGCCTGGGCTGGGCCTGTCGGCGCAGCGCCGCCCGGACCCTGGCCACGAGTTCCGTCGGCGAAAAAGGCTTGACGATGTAGTCGGCCGCCCCACGTTCGAGCGCCTTCGCGATGGTCTCGTCCCTGCGGTAGCCGGATATGAAGATGACCGGCAGGTCGGCGAGCTCCGGGGTCCGCTCCATCAACTCGATGCCGTCCGTGCCGGGCAGCATCAGGTCGAGAACGACAAGCTCGGGCTGCTCGATCCGGATCAGGTGCGACAACTCCTGCGGGTCGCCCGTCATCACCGCAGCGTAGCCCGCCGTCGCGAGGGCGTCGCGAACGAAGCGCAGCATCAGCGGGTCGTCGTCGACCACGAGAACGCGGCTGCGCTCGCGCCCCTCGGAGATCAGCCGCCCGTAGCTGCCCGGGGCGTCGGCCGTCGCCTCCCCGGCCACCGGAAGCGTGAACGTGAAGCGCGCGCCCCGGCCCGGCCCATCGCTCTCGGCCTGTATGCGGCCGCCGTGCGCTTCCACGAGCCCCTTGCAGATCGCCAGGCCCAGCCCGGTGCCTCCAGCAAGGCCGACGCGCTTCTGGAAGAGGTGCGGGAGCCGCTCGGGTGCAATCCCCCGTCCCTGGTCCGAGACCGAGATTGCGAGATGCGTGCCGTCGCGCTCGGCCGCCACCTGGATCGGAGTCGACTCGGGCGCGTGCCGTCCCGCGTTGGCGAAGAGATTTACTAACACCTGCACGATGCGCTCGGGGTCGGCCATCGCTCGCGGAAGGTCCGGCGGGAGGTCGATGAGGACGGGGTGCCGGCCTCCGCCGCTAAGGAACGTGGTCCGGGCCTGGTCCACCAGCGAGGCTACGTTGGAAGGCTCGGGTGCGACGGTGAGCGTGCCCGCCTCGATGCTCCCCGCGTCCAACAGGTTCGCGATGAGGCCCCTCATGTGGTTCGCCTGGCCGTTGATGAGGCGAAAGAACTGCAGCATTTCGGCCCGGGACGGAACGGGAGAGGCTTCGAGAACGGTTGCGGCCGAACCCTTGATGGAAGTGAGCGGGGCGCGGAGTTCGTGGCTCACCATGCTGAGGAAATCCGCCCGCTGCCGCTCCAGCTCGTCGAGCGGTGCCAGATCCTGCAACGTGACGACGACCGAGACTACCTCTCCGGACTCGGAATGGATCGGCGTCGCGTTGACGAGCGTGCGGACGCTCCGGCCGTCGGGCACCGAGAGCTCGATCTCTTCTGCGCGCGTCGCCGTGGCGCCCTCGAGCTGCCGGGCCAGCGGGATCTCTGCGAGCGAGTACTCCCGCCCGTCGGCGTGCCGGCACGTCAGCACTTCCAGAAGCTGCTCCGGCGGACATCCGGGGGTGCGAATCTCCTCGACGATGCGTTGCGCCTCGCGATTGAACGACACGGGACGACCGGTTCCGGCGTCGAACACGGCCACGCCCACCGGCGTGGTTTCGATCAGGGCCTCCAGGTCGGCGCGGGCCCGCTCGACATCGCGGTGGGTGCGGGCATTCGCGATCGCCGTGGCCGCCTGCGAGGCGAAGAGGGTGAGAATCTCCTCGTCTTCAGCCGTGAACGCCTCGCCGTTGCCCTTCTCCCCGAGGAAGAAGTGACCGAGATGCTCGCCCCGGTGGTGCAACGGCGCTCCCTGAATCGTCCTCGGAATCCACGGCGTCGGGCGGAAGCCACGCGACCGGAGGTGACCGGGGAAGTCCGAGAGCCGAAATGGCTCCAGATGGTCCCGAAGATGCTCGAAGAGCCTCAGCCCGTCGGGCCACGCCGTCATCGTCCGTTGCTTGTCGAGAGCGAAGCCGGAGGTCAGGAAGTCCCGAAGCTGCCCCTGCTTGTCGACGGTCGTGATGACGCCCAGGCGCGCGGCGGTCAGCGCGCGGGCGCTATCGACGACCTCCTGCAGCACGTTGGCCAGCTCGAGGCTCGAGTTGATGCGCAGGACGGCGCTGCTCAGCCGAACGAACCGGTCCCGCAATGCCCTGTTCTGGCGTTTGAGTTCGTTGATGTCGTTCACGACTTCTCCCTCCCCGCGCCATGGCAACATGAAATCGACATAAAATCAATACTCTTGTACACGTCTTGAACATATCAATCCCCCTAGATTAGAGGGATGTTCCAAGTTGCCCACGCGATGCAAGCCGCAGTCGCCGGCGCGCTGGTCCTGCCGGAGCGCTGGAAGCACGGGGTAGCATACAACCCGCTCTCGCCCCGGACGGTCCGGAATCCGTACCCCGTCCTGGCGGCCCTGCGCGCCCGGGCGCCGGTGCACCGCAGCAGGTTCTTGAACGCCTGGGTGTTCACGCGCTACGCCGACGTGAGGGTCATCCTGCGCGACCATCGGCGCTTCGGCAACGACCCGCGCAAGAGCAACCTGTCGCTCCTGCAGCGGGCCATACTGCCGCCTCCGCACGAGTATTCCATGCTGCTTCTGGATCCGCCGGACCACACGCGGCTCCGGGCGCTCGTCAGCGGGGCCTTCACGCCGCGGGCGATCGACGCGCTCGAGCCACGCGTTCGCGGCATCCTGAGCACCCTGCTGGGGGACATCCGCCACTCGACGGCGTTCGATTTCATGGACGCTGTGGCGCATCCTCTCCCCGTGATGGTCATCGCGGGGATGCTGGGCCTTCCCCCGCAGGACTGGCGCCGATTCAAGGTCTGGTCCGCGCGGCGTGCGCGTCTGCTTGAACCGAGGCTCGGCCGCGGGGAGGGCAGGGCCGGCAAGCGGGTATCGAGTGCGTTTGCCGCCTATGTGCGGCCGATCATCGAGGAGCGACGGGCCAGGCCGCGCGAAGACATCGTGACTGCCCTGATTCGGGCCCGGCAGGATGGCGCGCAGTTGAGCGGGCAGGAGACCCTGAACATGCTGCGGCTGCTCCTGGCAGCCGGCAGCGAGACCACCGCCAACCTCATCGGAAACGGCATCCTGGCCCTGCTCCGCCATCCGGACCAGATGGAGCGGTTGCGGGAGGACCCGGCCCTGATCCCGTCGGCCGTCGAGGAACTGCTCCGCTTCGACGCTCCGGTGCAGGTGGACTATCGGCGGGTGCTCGCCGACTGCGAGGTGAACGGCTTTGCGTTGCGCAAGCGCGACAACGTCGTGGTGCTCCTGGGCGCCGCCAACCGGGATCCGGCGGCGTTCGAGAATCCGGACCGCCTCGATGTCGGGCGCGACCCCCGTTCGCACCTGTCGTTCGGGAGCGGGATTCACCACTGCCTCGGCGCTCCGCTCGCTCGCCTGCAGGGAAGGATCGCGCTCGAGATGCTGCTCGAGCGGTTCCGGTCCATTCGTCTGGCCCGCGATCGCCCCCGGTATCGGCCGAGCATCATCATGCGGGGCCTCGAGTCCCTGCCGGTGCGCTGCCTCAGCGCGTGAGGGTTGGAGGCCATGAGCGAGAGAGACACGTTCGATCGCATCCTTGCATCATTGCACGAGGCCGCGCTCGACGACGGGCGCTGGCCGGCCGCATCCGCCCTCATCGACGACGCGCTCGGTGCGGAGGGCAATGCCCTGGTGGTGGGCGCCGACCAGCCCGGGGGGGATGTCCGGATCTTCTACGCCGGCTTCTTCTACCGCGGCGAACGCAACCGCGAATTGGAGCGTGAGTACTTCGACGACTACTACGCCCGGGATGAACGCATCCCGCGCCTCCGGAAGCTGCCGGACAGCCGACTGGTCCACTGCGGAGACCTCTACACGGACGAGGAGCTGAAGAGCTCCCCATCCTACAACGAGGCCCTGTCCCGCGGTCACACCCAGGACAGCATCAACGTGCGGTTGGACGGACCCGGCGGGTCGCGTATCGTCTGGGTGGTCAACGATCCGGTTGACACCGGCGGCTGGTCGTCCCGTCAGATCGAATTGATACGGCGGCTTCTGCCTCACGTCCGCCATTACGTGAGCGTCCGCCAAGCTCTGGCCGACGCCGGAGCCCTGGGTTCGTCGTTCGACGAACTCCTTGCCGCCACCGGGTGCGGGATCATCCAGCTCGATTGGCGCGGGCAGATTGTTGCGGCGAACGATCGTGCCCGGGAGTTGCTGCGCACCGTCGACGGCCTGTTGGACCAGGGGGGCCGGCTGTCTGCGCGCTGGCCGGAGGACGACGCCCATCTTCGGCGGCTCGTGGCCCGCGCGCTGCCGCCATACGGGTCTCCCGGCGCCGCCGGCTCGATGATGGTGAGGCGTTCCGGGAAGCAGCCGCCACTCAAGTTGCAGGTGGTCCCTGCGAGCAGCCGGGAGGAGGAGTTCCGTGCCTGGCCTGTCGCGGCGCTGGTGTTCGTCACCCACCCGCGAAGCCGGACACGCCTCAATCCGGGTTCCGTGAAAGCCGCCCTCGGCCTCACGCCGGCGGAGAGCCGGGTAGCGGTGCTGCTTGCAGAAGGCAAGACCGTCGGTCAGATCGCTGCTGCGGTGGGGCGGGAGCAAAGCACCATCCGCACCCATGTGCGGCACATCTTCGGGAAGCTCGGCATCACCCGGCAGGTGGACCTGGTGCGGCTGGTGCTGTCGATGGGGGCGTAACGAAGATCCCCAATTCTGTGGACGCGCCGGAGCTGCCTGGCTCCCCATTCTGACAGCAGAATCGCATTCCCGCCCCAAGGCGAGGCGCTTGTCCATGCCCGATGCCCAGGACGTCGACTCAAGCAATACGGTCGAGGGGCGGGCCCTGAGCGGTCCCCGCTCCGCGCTGCTCGGCAACAGCCGCTTCGGCGTCGTCCAGTTGGACGGGCGTGGGCGGATCGTGGCCGCGAACGATCGGGCGCGAGACCTTCTGGGGCAGGACGACGGGCTGTGCGAGGTGGATGGCTTCCTGAGCGCCACGGCGCCGCGGGACAACCGGGCGCTGCAGCAACTGGTGGCCCGGGCGGCGCCTCCGCTCGGGACCCCCGGGTCCTCCGGCTCGATGACCGTCACGCGCTCGTCGGCGTCCACTCGGCTCGTCGTCCACACGGTCCCCTTGTCCGCGCGCGAGCGGGAATCCGGTGCACGCCAAGTGGGAGTACTCGTCCTGGTCGCCGATCCCGAGAGCCGGCCCCGGATCGATGTCGGACTCGTGCAGGCGGCCCTGGGCCTCACTCTGACCGAGAGCCAGTTGGCGACCCTGGTGGCAGACGGGCACCGCGTGCGCGACATCGCGGCACGCACCGGGCGCAGCGAAGGCACCGTGCGCTGGCACCTCAACAGGATCTTCCGCAAGCAGGGCATCTCGAGCCAGGCGGATCTGATGCGACGTGTCCTGTCGCTGGACGGATTCCCCCGGTATCGGCCGGGCCAGCCGCCTGTGACCTAGGGGACTGAGCGCGCGTGACGCGAGCCCCCTCCACACCCCCTGATTCGTTCCGGCCTTCGCAGACGGCTACAGGGCTTTCGGCCTTCGCGTCCGCGATTCGCGTTTCAGCGACCGGCTCCCCTGTGTCGGCGCGCGTCGGGGCTTGCCAGTCCGCGGTTTCGGCCGGCCTCGCCGTACCTTCAGTTGGCGGCCGTGCCACTCCGCCTTGTATTCGAGGTGGCGCAGCAGTTCGCTGCTCGCGCCGGCCCCCGGAGGAGGATCAAGCTCCGCTAAGCGAAGGGGGAGCGTCCAGGCAGAGAATCTCGTGTCTGTGATCGTTTTAACGCATTGTGCTCGAATAGAATCAGTCGTTTGTGACCACGAGCAGCACATCCGCCTTCGGTGGGGCGGGAGAGAGCGGGGAGGGCTGAGAGCGGGATGCGCGCATCACGAGCGGCGTGCGCTACGACTTGGGCGCAGGCGTCGGGCTGCGTCTCGATGCCACGCGGCGCGAGAGCATACTCGGGGGCACAGCACTCGGTGGACATCCGGGGGAGGGTGAGGCCCGATCGGTATTCCCCGTACGTCGCGGGGAACCCGTCATCAGTCGAGGCCGTCAGCCGTTGCGACCTACAGATCGCTCCAGTCCTCTTCGGCAGCGGCCATGGCCTTGTAGGTTGCCCTCAACAAACGGACATCGTAGGAGAAGCGACGAGACCCGATCAACCGGATCCCGACGGCGTCCGGATGCGTCGGATTCACGAGCACGTTGCTCTCCTCGGGGACGAGCACGGATGGAACTCGCAGTAGTAGCTCTCTCTCCCTCCTGGCCCATTCGGCGCCGATCGCCTGGCATTGGGGCGGTGACGGAGTCCGGCGCCAATCGGCGGGCAGGGATGCGGGCGCGAAGGCCAGTTCGGTCGCGTCGTCCAGAACGCCTATGCGCAGCGCAACCAGATCGTCCGGTGCGTCTTCCGCCTCGATGTGCACCAGGTATTCCAGGGCTGCGAGCGACAGGTGGGAAGCCGCATAGACTGCCGGCGTTCCGCGAGGAGTCCACCGTGCTCCGTAGCGGCGGGCTCCCTCGCCATCCAGTGCCGCGTGAGCTTCGCGGGTGATCCGCCAGAGTTCCAAGCACGTTTCAGCGTGTCGGGGCGTGTGACCTTCCCGCTACGCGCCCAGCCCATGCTCGATGCGCCCCAACACCCGCTCCACGAGCCGGGCCCCGACATCGCTGGCCAGGAGATCCAGGGGTCGTCGTCCCTTGAGCCCACGGTTGGGCTTGCCTCCCTGCAAGTGGGGCTGCAGAGGTAAGCCACCGCCGACCACTCGTCTCGATAGGACGATTCTTGTCAAAAGGCGAAAAGACATTAGTATGACCAATAATCGTATCCCAAGCCGAGACGATTCTCTGCGAAGGTCGCCTTGGGCGTCACTTGCACAGGTAATTGTACGATCCATGTTTGCTCGTGATTACGTCGCCGATCTGGCGGCGCGTGGACGACATCATTTCACGACCGACGAGGCCGTCGGCGCGATTGGGAGCGCCAGGAGTGCCGTTCGAGGGCAACTGCGGCGGCTGAAGGCTCGTGGCGTCATCGCCGAGCCCGTGCGGGGCTTCAACATGATCGTCCCGGCGCAGCACAGGAGTCGCGGCTGTCTGCCGGCGGAGCAGTTCATTCCCCAGTTGATGGATCTCGCCGGCGAACCGTACTACTTCGCCCTGCTCAGCGCGGCGGAGCGCTACGGCGCGGCGCACCAGCGGCCGCAGGTCGTCCAGGTGATGGTCCGCAAAAACCGCGCGGCGGTCGCGTGCGGACAGGTGCGCGTCGAGTTTGTCGCCCGCCATGACCTCGAGCGAGTGTTCGTGAGGGAGTTCAACACCCCACGCGGTGTAGCTCGCTATTCGACCCCCGAAGTAACCGCGCTGGAACTCGTCGGCTATCCGAAGCACGCGGGCGGCATTGCCAACGTCGCAGCGGTCCTGCCCGATCTTGCGGAGGAGATGGAGGCGGACGCCCTCTCGCGAGCCGCAGGTGTCTCCCCGGTGAGTTGGTCGCAGCGCCTGGGATACCTCCTCGAGCGCGCTATCGAGTCAAGTCTGGCTGACGCGCTGGCGCCTTTCGTCGAGGAGCACGCTCGCAGCTACACGCCCCTACGCCGCGCGGCGCCGACCACAGGAGCTGGGCGAGACGCGGCCTGGAAGCTCATCGTGAACGTCTCTCTCCACACCCCCTGATTCGTTCCGGCCTTCGCAGACGGCTACAGGGCTTTCGGCCTTCGCGTCCGCGATTCGCGTTTCAGCGACCGGCTCCCCGGTCTCGGCGCGCGTTGGGGCTTGCCAGTCCCCGGTTTCGGCGGGCCTCGCCGTACCTTCAGTTGGCGGCCGTGCCACTCCGCCTTGTATTCGAGCTGGCGCAGCAGTTCGCTGCTCGCGCCCTCTACTTCGATCTCGCGGGCGTCGTGCACGACGCCGGTCGTGGTCTTGTGCTGCAGGTCCGCCTGGTGGTTCCGGACCTTGCGCGCCTGGTTGCGCATGCGGGCGAGGGCGCGCTTGCGGCCTTCCGACCCGAACTCGCACCGCTCCAGTTGCCGCTCGAGCCTCGCCAGGCGTCGTCGCGCGTTCCGGAGCGCTCTGCTCTCCCTCACCACGTGGAGGGACTCCCCTTCGACCGACACACTGATCTCGCTGCCGCTCTGGCGAACCGCGGCCTTGTCCGTCCTTGGTTCGACGGGGGTGAGCGGCGCGCATTCGAAGAGGCACGAGAGCATCCAGCGGTTCCCCGCATCCAGCCAGGCCCGTCCTGAGAGCAGACCGAGGGTCTTGCGCCCGAGCGACCCGGCAAGTCTGCCTTGGGGGAGACTGCCACCCCTCCAGCGCACCGACCCGAACTTGGGAAGCCACACCCGGCTGCCCTCGAAGCGGACGCCCTGGTTGCTGAGGTAGATGCCGGGCTCGCGGCCGATGGCCTTGACCTGGGGGAACCCGCTTCGCCCGCGTCTGCGGGGTTTCGCGAACCAGGTGCGAAAGGCCCGGTCGAGATCGGCGGCGACGCGGTAGGTTGCGCTGGCGGGGAATCCCCGGTGCTCCGGCTGCCGCTGCCAGTCGCGCGCCAAGGCGCGCATCTCGGCCAGCGACAGGCGCCGTCCGGCCTCCCCGTACCTGCGCTGAGAGGCGGCGAGCAATTCATTGGCGAGCTCACGCAGGCCGCTCCTGCACCTGAACAGAGCAGCATCCTGGGCGGGACTCGGATAGAGCCTGCAGCGCCAGCCGACGTAACGCCGGAAAGCCGGCTCGGTCACCGTTATGTCACCCGTGCGTGGGGAGCACGCGCGTGCGCGCGGCTCTGCTTCCTCGATCCGTTGCCGGAGCCAGGCTTCCACACGGAATCGACCCACGCGCCGAATCGCCGAACGACCCGCGCCGGGTTCTTCGCCGCCTCCGCGAGCGTGCAGCCGGCCAGCCGGTTGAAGTTCCTCTGAAGGGTGCGGCGCTGAAGTCCCAGCCGCTCGGCGATGGCGTTCCAGCCTGCATGCGCGCGCGCGCGAGAAGCCCAGAGGATGACGGCCCAACTGAGGAATTCCTTCAGGCTGCACCCGAGGGGCACGTCCTCCCTCCAGTATTGCCTCAGCGTGGGAGGGGCCAGGTCGACGTGGTCCGCCAACCGACCCACCGAGTTTTCCGGAATGAACGGGCCGTTGGCCGCATCGTCCAAGCCGCAGACCCGGCTGATGGTCTCCCTGACGGAAGGTCTCAAGGAATGATCGGTGACCAGCTTGAGGCCGAGCCGCCACATCGGATCGCCGTTTGTCCTCCGCATGCCCTCGAGGATCTCGACGAGACGGCTCTCAACCTCGTCGGTCCATATGACCCGCAACCTGTCGGAGCGAAGCGGATACAGGCGGCGCAGGCAGTCCACCGAGAGCTCCGCCACCACGACGCACGGAGGGCTCAGAGGCCCGAAGGTCGACCGCAGCCACTCGAAGTCGCCATCGGCGCACGCAGTGATTCCGACGACCGCCGCCCGAGTGCTCATGGACGGCGCCAGCAGTGCCCTTCTTGACGTCACGCGCCGGACTTCCAGACCGTCGAGCACCCGCTCGAGCCGGTTTCCAAGCTCGCTGTCCCCGCAATACAGCAGGTAGGCCATTCGCTCCGATTCCATCACGTGCCATACCGTTCCCGGGGCAGGACGCGAGATCGACCGTGGCGCGGAACTCCTGCCCGAACATGAGCATGACAATATCAGTAAAACAGGGTTCCTGTTTTGTCACGCCTATCAAACAATAGGCCCTATCAAACAATAGGTTCTATCGAGCGGCAGGCGCCGGGTTGCCGGCCTCATCGATTATCGCCGTTGTTGTCATCGGTATTGTCATATATCACCGCGAGGGGGAATCCCCTATCTTCGGGGCCGGATCCGAATCGAGACGCGGAACAGATCATGGGACAGTGTGGACAGTATGGAAGATAGTTTCATCGCTTTTGTCATTTTCAGAAAACAGTGCGTGACGTCAATAATCCGAGGATTTTCGCCGATCAGCGGGCGCCCCGGAGCAGGACGATAGTGCGTAACCGGTTGAGAAATATGAAGGTTTCGAAACTGGCACCACCTTTGCCTATCCGGGGACACGCGACTCTTTCCCAGCCACCTCAGGCCGGTATTCATTCCCAACACCAGGAGGTTCCATGAATCGACTCAAGCTCCTTGCCACAGCGACGCTGGTGGCGCTGGCCTTCACCGCCTGCGACGAGGGCACTCCACCGCCGGTGGAGCCCCCCCCGCCGCCGACTCCCGTGGGAACCATCTCCGGGTCGGTGACGATTGAAGGCACGGCTGCCGCCGGCATCACCGCCACCCTGTCGTCGGGTGCGACCACGACGACGGGATCGGGAGGCAACTTCGCCTTCTCGGGCGTGGAAGCCGGGACCTACACGGTCACCATCAGCGGCTTCCCCGAGGATGCGACGTTCGCCCAGGTGACGCAGTCCGCGACCATCGCAAGCGAGGGTCAGAACGTTCAACTCAACTTCGCCGGTGAGTACATCCGCTCCTCGGCGGTGGTCGGCAACGTGGTTGCGGCCGACGCGATGATGAGCGGCGGCGACGGCCAGCCCGAAACGCTGGTCGGCGTGACGGTCACGCTCGACGGCGAGCACGCCATGGGCGTGATCATGGAGACCGGCATGGACGGCGGCTTCGCCTTCACCGGGCTCCGCGCGGGCACCTACACGGTGACGATCAGCGACTTCCCGGAGGACATCTCCTTCGAGACGGTGAGCGTCGAGGTCGAGGTCGACGTGGGCGAGGTCGGCCAGGCCGACTTCACGGGCCACTACATCCGCACCTCCGCGGTCGAGGGCCAGGTGATCATCGACGGCGAGGGCCTCCAGGGCGTCTTGGTGACGCTGGTGGGCGGTCCGTCCGACGAGAACTTCACCATGACGAGTGATGCCGACGGCATGTACCGGTTCGAGGACCTGCGCCCCGGCGACTACACGGTCAGCATCTCCGACTTCGACACCCGCGACTACGAGTTCGCCGCCACGTCGCAGGACGTGAGCGTGGATCTCGACGAGACGGGAACGGTGTCGTTCACGGGCGTCCTGCTCCGCACCTCCGGCATCAGCGGCCGGGTGAGCGTCGAGGGCATGGGCCTCGACGGCATCGCGGTCACGCTGTCGGGCGCGGCCGACGCGAGCACGACGACCGACGCGGGCGGCCAGTACTCCTTCGCGGGTCTGGCGGCGGGCGACTACACGGTCTCGATCGCGGTCGACGACCCCGCCTACGTGTTCGACATGATGAGCATGGACAGGACGGTCGGCGACGACGATTCACAGATCGTGAACTTCGAGGGCATGCACGCGCGCACCGCGAGTGTTGGCGGTCAGCTGTTCATCGACGAACTGGACAAGAACGACATGATGGACGCGGGCGAGCACCCGTTGCCGGCACCTGGTGTTCCGGTGGCGCTGGTGGGCCCGGGGGTCAATGACCAGCGGCTGAGCGCCACGAACGCGGCCGGCCAGTTCTCATTCGGCGGCCTGCGCGCCGGCTCCTACCAGTTGGTGGTGCCGATCGACGCCACGGCTGCAGCCGCGCTCGCGGCCAACGACATCGCCTACGGCGGACCGGGGGTGGGCTACGCCTTCGACCTCGGAGTCGGCGAGGCCAAGATGCAGGCCGTTCCGTTCGACATCACGCACACGACGATCAACGTCGCGGTCACGCTGAAGGGCGGTGACTACCGCGGCGATCCGATTCCCGGCGCCAGCGTCGCGTTCTACGCGGACGCGAGCGGTGATACCAAGGTCGCCGACGGCATGACCATGGTCGGCGAGGCCGGCGTCTACGCGTCCGTCAAGGTCGCGCGTGCCGGCACCAGCGACAACACGGTCCACATGATGGTCGGCGCGGAAGGCTACTTCATGGATCCGTCGGCCGGGATGCAGGCCGTGACGTGGGATCCGCAGTCGTTCGTGCACCCGGCGGCGGACGCGAATCCGCCTGCGGTGCTCAACGACGCCGACATCGTCAACCTGAGCGTCAGCGCGAACGTCAGCGGCGCCACGGTCATGACCGACTACGGTGGCGGCGAAGCGCTCGCCGGTTGGGACATCAGCGTGGTACACGTCGAGGAAGCGGTACCGGTCGCCGGCGCCCCGACGATGCTGGACGATGACGGCAACGCGATGTTGACGCACACCCTGGAACCCGGAGACCTACCCGCAACCTTCGCCTTCGCGGCCGCCGAGGACCAGGACGACGACTTGGACGGCGGCGAGAGCTACGAGAGCAACCCGGGCGTGTACGTGCACACCGGGCTCAAGTTGGCTGGCGCCATGGACGCCACTCCGATCGTGGTGAGCTACACGACGCAGACGCTGAAGGTCTACGTCTACCACGAGCGCGATCAGGTCCGCGGCTACACGGGCAACGTCCTGGGTGGCGACGAGCGGAAGGCGGGGCTGGTCGACCTCGAGGTCCGGCACGCGACCGGAAACGGCGGCAGGGCCACCAGTTCGATCTCGAACGATGATTGGGACTCCAGGGCGAACACGAGCGCCAGCAGGGGCGCATACACCTTCTCCCACCTGCCGGCGGACATGGACATCGTCGTTCGGGCGGACGCCAGGGACGGCTACATGCTGCTGGATCTCGACCAGCTCGACGCCTACCGCGACATGGACGAGAACGGCGTGATGGGCGGTGCGTTCGGCGCGATGGGCGGCTGGGGGCACACGGTGACGCTCTGTCCGTTGACGGAGACCGAGCCTACCGGCCAGGACTTCGGCAAGTGCGGCTCGTTCGCCGTCGTCACCACGCACAATGTGACCGCGAACGTGTCGAAGATGAGAGTCAGGAAGTCGGGCACCGGGTTCCATTCGTCCGACCCCAGCAGCACGCATCAATCGGGGGTCGAGGTCAGCCTGACGCCGACCGAGGGCAAGAATCTCGGCGGTGTCGGACGGGACTTCACCACCGCGTCGAGCAACGACCCGACGACGGCACACGACGAGCGCAGGTTCCACGACTTCGGTACCATGGCGGCCGGCGCCTACGATCTCGGTATTCCGGATGGATGGATGGCGATGGCGGGCGACATGGACGCGGAGGACGCGCTGAGCCCCCTCGAAAGCGACCTCGCTCTTGAGGTCACCCCATCGACCGCCACCCTCTACGGCTTCGTTCGGAACACGGACGAATTCGGCCTCGAGGGCGTGACCGTGACCGTGAACGGCCAGTCGGCCACGACCGACGACCTGGGCCGCTACATCGTGACCGGCATCAGCGCCATACGGGGGCAGCTCTTCGTGAATACGGAGAGGGCGGGATATCCGGCGGCCAAGGCGGATTCCACCAACAACGACAAGACCGCCGTCCCCGAGTTCGCAGCCAACATGGCGATGCAACACAACTTCACCCTCAGTGGCGCGAACAACACCGTCGCGATCACCGGCACGGTCACGGAAAGCGGCACCGGCGCGGCGATCAAGGGCGTGGAGATCCGGGTGGACGGCAGGGCCCCGCTCAATGCGGGATCAGGACAGGGATCAGGGAAGGTCACGACGGGCGACGACGGCACCTACACGGCGGTTGTCGAGACCCAGCCATTCAATGACCCACTGGTCACCGTGAGTGCGCACAAGTCCGGCTATCACTTCCTGCCCGAGTCATCCCCCGTCGCAGCCATCGCCGGGGCCAACCCGACCGCCAACTTCGAAGGCCGCGAGGCCACCGAGATTGTTGGCAGGGTGACGGCTCCTGGAGGCGGCAGGCCCAAGGCCGAGGTTACGGTCACGGCGTGGGGAGACGCAGCCATGACAGCTGACTCCCTGTATGCGGTGACCACCACGGAGACCGGGACGTTCAGCGTCTTCGTGCCCACCCTTAGCGGCACCGTCTACCTCAACGCCATGCCTCAGGACGACTTTACGCCGGCCGATCCGAACTACCGGAATCTGGACGCCGCGTTGAAAAACACCTGGTTCGATCCGCCGACAACCAGACCCGGCGGTGCGATCGCGGTCATCCCGGGGCAGACCTTGCAGTTCGGCACGTTCACCGGACATAGCGTCCAGCCCCGAATCACGAGCATCCGGCGGATGACGTTGACGACCGACACTGAGCCCGACCCGCAGACCATTGTACCCGCCCGTACGAATTTCAACCTCGTCAAGGGAGAACCTACGAACGTCTTCGAGGTGAAGTGGGAGTACGACACTAGGAATCCTTCCGACGGTACCGACGACTCGTACTCCGTCGCAAACGATGCTGCGATCGTCATGGGCGGGACCGCTGCGACCGCCCCCGGCCTCGAGACCTCGCCGCCCGTAGACGGCACCACCGTCACGCCGAACGTCGTGGGCCGGAACGCCGAACGGACCGGCGTGGCCGACGGTACCAGCGTTACGCACAGGCGGACGACCACGGCCACCATCCCTGCCGACGGCTTGGGCAACTACGGCAAGAGGAACATTACGATCGGAGTCGTAGCGACAGATAGACGCGGAGTATCATCAACCAACGCCGCCAATGTCGACAGTGCCCCTGTAGAGCTTGCCGCTGTAAGCGGGAGTGTCACGGGCCTCGATGCCAAGCGCAATGTCACGGTCGTTGCGGGAGGCCAAGACACTCACATGCTCACAGGTACTTGGTCTGGACCGGGTAGCCCGGGGTTGGAGCACCGAATCGCCCTGTACCTCCTGGTCGAGGACTCCGGCCCCACAGGGAACAAGTCGGAGTGGGTCGTCCTTAGCGGCAGAACCGGCGCTCCCGCCATATCGAGGGCCACTGCCATACCCGGCGACACGGGAGCCGACTGGGGCAAGTGGAGCATGGCAGGATTTGACCTCAACCTTTCGACCAACGCCGAAGGTGATTGGCAGGACGATGACGATGCTGACCTCGTCTACGCGGTCACCATCGACAACCTGCGCAAGGCGACCCACCTCCGCATCGACACCAGAGTCGACGGTGGCAACTGGGTGAAGCACACCCCGGCAGCCATTCCAGAAGGCTAATCAACCCTCCAACCCCATCGGCCTGACCGATGGCAGCAGCAACCCCCCGTCCGGTTCGCCGGGCGGGGGGTCGCTCCGTATTCAGCAATGACGAACCACCGTACACGGATTCGTGTCCCCTTGTTGGCGATCTGCGCGGTTGCGGCGTGGGCGTCGTCGGGATGCGGCGACGATGCCACGCGCCCCCCGTCCGAGGCGCTTCGCGTGGCCAGCGTGACGGTCACGCCCGCGGCCGCCTCGCTTACAGCGCCGGACGCCACCGTGCAACTGGATGCGCGCGTGCGCGACGGCAACGGGCGGGCAATGCCCGGGGTGGTGGTGATCTGGACGAGCCTCGACGCTGCGGTCGCGACGGTCGGCGCGTCGGGGCTGGTGGCGGCGGCCGGCAACGGGACGACCACAGTCGCGGCGACGGTCGGCGCGGTCGCAGGCACGGCCACGGTGACGGTGGCGGTGGAGCATGGGGACCGGGCGGCGCTGGCTGCGCTCCACGCGGCAACGGACGGGCCGAACTGGGCCGACGACGCGAACTGGCTCGGCGACGGGCCGCTGGCGACGTGGCGCGGTGTGGAGACGGACGCGTTCGGCCAGGTCGTGCGCCTGGACCTGGGCGGCCGCCAGGACGGGGAAACCGGGGAGTGGGTATCGCACGGCCTGCGGGGCACGATCCCGCCGGAACTGGGGAGTCTCGCGGGCCTGACCTCACTGAGCTTGCGGGCCAACGCGCTGACGGGTCCGATTCCGCCGGAGTTGGGCGGTCTCGCCAGCCTGGAAGAGCTGTGGCTCGACGGCAACCGGCTCGAGGGTCCGATTCCGCCGGAGCTGGGGAGCCTCGCGCGCCTGAGGGACCTGCGCCTGCGCGGCAATGCGCTGGCGGGTCCGATCCCTCCGGAGCTGGGGAATCTCGCCGGTCTGGAGGGGCTGTGGCTCGACGGCAACCGGCTCGAGGGTCCGATTCCGCCCGAACTGGGGAACCTCGTGCACCTGAGGGGGCTGTCCCTGAGCGGCAACGCGCTGGCGGGTCCGGTCCCGCCGGAGCTGGGCGCTCTCCCATACCTGGAATACCTGTACCTCGACGGGAACGCGCTGACGGGCGCGCTCCCGCGGAGTCTCGTGCGGATCGGCAGGCTGGTGCGGCTCCGTTTCGAGCGGAACGACGGTCTCTGCGCGCCGGGCACCGCCGAATTCATGGCCTGGCTGGACGGCATCGGGCAGACCGACCGAGGCTCGTTCTGCAACGAGACGGACCGGGCGGCGCTGGCCGCGCTGCACTCGGCGGCGGACGGCGAGAGCTGGACCGACTCGGGAGGCTGGCTGGGCGGCGCGGCGCTCGCGGGGTGGTACGGGGTCAGGACCGACTCAGTAGGCCGCGTCGCGACGCTCGATCTGGCCGGCAACGGTCTCGCGGGGCGGCTTCCGGCGGGTCTCGGCGACCTGGCGGCGTTGACGGCGCTGCGCGTCGGCGACAACGCGCTGTCCGGGCGCCTGCCGCGCAGGCTGCTCGATCTCCCGCTGGGGGAGCTGGACTACGCCGGCACGGAGCTGTGCGCGCCGGCGGACGAGACGTTCCGGGGGTGGCTGGACGCCATCGCCGTGCTGCGGGGCACCGGAACCGAGTGCGCGGCGGCCACGAACCGGGAGATCCTCGAGATGCTCCACGACGCGACGGGCGGGCGCGACTGGATCGACTCGAGGAACTGGCTCACCGACGCGCCGCTCGGGGAGTGGCGCGGAGTCGAGGTGGACGACCAGGGCAGGGTTGTCGAACTGCGGCTTTGGGACAACGGGCTGGCAGGCCCGATCCCGCCCGAACTCGGCGAATTGGCGCACCTGGAGTACCTGCGGCTGAGCGACAACGGCCTCACGGGCGCGATTCCGCCGGAACTCAGCGGTCTGTCCGGCCTCACGTACTTGGCGCTCGACGGCAACGCGCTCACGGGCGCGATCCCGCCCGAGCTCGGCGCTCTTCCGGCTCTCGAGGAGCTGCGCGTCGAGAACAACGACCTGTCGGGCCCCCTTCCGCCGGAGTTCGGCGGTCTCGCGAGCCTGCGCGGGCTGGGGCTCACGGGCAACGCCCGGATGTCGGGCCCGCTCCCCGCCGAGCTGACGTCGCTCGGCCCGCTCGAGCGGCTCCTGACCGGGGGCACGGGGCTGTGCGCGCCCGCGGACCCCGCCTTCGCGGCCTGGCTCGACGGGGTTCACACCCGCCGCGTCGTACCCTGCGCCGACCGGGAGGCGCCGGCCGCGTACGTGGTGCAGGCGGTGCAGTCGCGCGCGTTTCCGGTCCCGCTGGTCGCGGGCAAGCCAGCCTTGCTGCGCGTGTTCCCGACGGCGGCACGGGCCGCGGGCGCGGGCGTCCCGGCGGTTCGGGCCCGGTTTTTCGTCGACGGCCGGGAAACGCACATGGAGTACGTTCCGGGCAAGTCCGAAGCGATCCCGGCCAGGATCGACGAGAGCTCCCTTGCCACGTCGGTCAGCGCCGAGATTCCGGGGAGCGTGGTGCGGCCCGGCCTCGAGATGGTCGTCGAGGTCGACCCCGAGGGCACGCTCGACCCCGCGCTGGGCGTCGCACGGCGGATCCCCGCGACCGGGGGGCTGCCGGTCGACGTGCGGGCCCTGCCACCGCTCGAGCTGACGGTCGTGCCGTTCCTGTGGGCGCAGGCGCCGGACTCCTCGATCCTGGACGCCGTCCGTGGGATGGCGGCGGACCCGGAGGGCGACGCGTTGCTCGCGGACGTGCGTGCGCTGCTCCCGGTGGGCGCGCTAGAAGTGACGGCGCACGCACCCGTGCTGAGCTCCAGCAACGACGCCCGCCGCCTGATGGAGGAAACGGAGGCGATCCGCGCGCTGGAGGGCGGAGGCGGCCACTACCTGGGCACGATGGCGGGCCCGGTGGTGGGGCCCTCCGGGGTGGCGTTCCTGCCCGGTCGGGCGGGCTTCTCAATCCCCCGCTCGGGCACCATCGCGCACGAACTCGGCCACAACCTGGGTCTCCACCATGCGCCGTGTGGGGGTGCGGGCGACCCGGACCCGTCGTTCCCACATCCGGACGGATCGGCCGGCGCTTGGGGCTACGACTTCGCGCGCGGCGAACTGGTGCGTCCGTCGACCCCGGACCTGATGTCGTACTGCGGCCCCCCCGACGGGATCAGCGACTACCACTTCGCCAACGCGCTCCGCTACCGGCTGTTCGAGGCGCGCCGGTCGGCGGTTCCGGCCGCCGCCCAGGAGAGGTCGCTTCTGCTGTGGGGCGGCACGGGCGCGGACGGCGCGCCGTTCCTGAACCCGGCCTTCATCGTGGAGGCGCCGCCGGCGCTGCCAGACTCGGTCGGCGCGTACACGCTGACCGGCCGGACCGCGCGCGGAACCGAACTCTTCTCGTTCAGCTTCGAGATGCCCCGTGCGGCCGACGGCGACGGCGGTTCCGCGTTCGCGTTCGCCCTTCCCGTGGAGCCCGGCTGGGCGGGCGAACTTGCCGGCATCACCCTCGCCGGCCCTGGCGGAACGTTCGCTCTGAACGACAACAGCGACGTCCCGATGGCCATCCTGCGCGACCCGCGCACCGGCCGCGTGCGGGGCATCCTGCGCGCGCCGCCCCCGGCCCAAGCCGCGATGGACGCGACGGAACGGTCCGCAACGCCGCCAGAGCTCGAGTTGCTGTTCAGCCGCGGGATGCCGAGCGCGGCGGCGTGGCGGCGATGACGGCGCCACGGGGGACCGGGGCGAGGGCTTTCCAACCCATTGAGATGGACTCACACACAGACGCGTGCGCGTCTCTCCCAAAGCACAAGGAGACGGCAGGATGATTCGGAACAAGCTTGGTTTGCGAGCCCGCTCCCTCATGGTTGCCGTCGCGGTAGTCTGCTGGCTTCTCTCCGGAGCGGCTGCGCACGGGCTTCACGGTCAGAACACGGTGCCTTCGGCGCCGCAGAACCTGGAGGCGACCGCCCTCACCCCCACCTCCATCTTCCTCCGCTGGGACGCGCCGACCTCGGACGGCGGGAGTAGTATCACCGGCTACCGGATCGAGGCGTCCGCCAACGGCTCCACGGGCTGGATCCCTATCGGCAGCACTGTGACCAACAGCTACACGCATGGCGACCGCGAACCAGGCACCACCCTGTACTATCGCGTCTCCGCGACCAACGCTGAGGGGACTGGAAACCCCTCGAACGTGGTCCCGGGCATCACATCGGGGACCACAGGGGGCACCGGTACAGTGGGAGCACCCCTGAATCTGACGGCGGTCGCGGTCGGGACCGCCATCAACCTCAACTGGGACGTACCGTCCTCGACCGGCGGGAAGACGATCAGCGGGTACCGGGTGGACGTGTCGGCGAATGTCGGCGTCAGTTGGACGCAGCTGACGACTACGACCGCGACCGAGCACCAGCATCCGGGTCTCCCGGTAGGCGTCACCCGCCACTACCGGGTCAGGGCGCTGTACTCCGACAACACCTTGGGGCCCCCGGCGTTCGCGAACGCCACCACGGTGGCGACCGGGGTACCGAGTGCGCCCCGCAATCTGAGCGCAACGGCCGCTGGCTCGTCGGCCATCGACGTGGACTGGGACGTGCCAGCCTCGAACGGTGGGAGTCCAATCACCTCCTACGAGGTTTCCGTGTCCGCGGACGGCGGTGTAAGCTGGGGCCCGCCGCAAACCACGGTCCTGACTGAGTACCAGCACACGAGTCTTGCCGCAGGCGTCACCCGCCATTACCGGGTCAGGGCGAGGAACGCCAACGGCTTCGGGTCCTGGACGTCCGCGGTGAGCGCCACGACGTCGACGGGAACGGCGCCGGGGCCGCCCCGCGCCCTGACGGCGACCGCCGTCAGTTCCTCGGCGATCGAACTGAGTTGGAGCGTCCCGCTGAGCTCGGGCAGCAGCGCGATCATCGGGTATCGGATCGAGCGTTCAAGCACGCGAACCGGCGGATGGAGGGAGATCGAGGACGACACGGGCGACACGCGCACCACCTACGAGGACACGGGCCTCTCGCCGAACACGACCTACTACTACCGGGTCTCGGCGATCAACTCCTACGCGACGGGAATCCCCTCGAACGTCGATGACGCCATCACCCAGCGGGACGTGCCGGATGCGCCCCGGCAATTAACGGCCCGCGCCCGAGGGACATCGGTCATCGAGTTGAGCTGGAGGGCGCCATCGTCCAGCGGGACGGCCCGGGTGACCGGTTACCAGATCCAGTCGTCCAGCACGGGAACCGGCAGATGGAGGGATCTCGAAGACGACACGGGCAACACGCGCACTACCTATGAGGACACGGGCCTCAATCCGAACACAACCCGCTACTACCGGGTCGCGGCGATCAGCGACGCGGGCACGAGTGACTGGTCGAACGTCGACGACGCAACCACCGACGACCTCACCGTTCCGGGCGCGCCCACGGGTCTCACGGTGAACCCGAACAGCGTCAGGGGAAGCACCGAACTCCGCCTCTCCTGGACAGCCCCGGCCTCGAACGGAGGGAGTGCGATCACGGGCTACCGCATCGAGAGGGCTGCCACCCGCAGCGGCCCTTGGAGAATCCACGTGTCCAGCACCGGCAGCGGCACCTGCACCAGGTGCACCTACACCGACCGCGGTCTAAGCCCTAACACAACCTGGTTCTATCGCGTGCGTGCGCTCAACGCCCAAGGGCAGGGGGCTCCGTCGAACGTGGATAACGCCACCACCCTCGCAGCGCCTCCCGGGCCGCCGCAGAACGTGCGTGCGCGCGGGACCGGGCCGGACAGCATCCTCCTCGCATGGGACGCGCCGGCGGCCGACGGAGGGGCGCGGGTTACCGGCTATGCCATCCAGCGGATCGGGCCCAACAACAACTCGTGGATCACCCACCGCACCAACACGGGGACGACGGCAACCACATTCACGGACACGGGACTGCAGCCGGCGACCCGATACCGGTACCGGGTGGCGGCGATCAACAGCGTGGGACGCGGCGATTGGTCGTTCGAGGCGAGCACGAGCACGTACGCCCAAGCTCCCGGGGCACCGGTCGGGCTGACGGCCCGGGAGGTGGGCACCGCACGCATCGACCTGTCGTGGAGTGCGCCCCGCAACACCGGCGGGGCCCCGATCCTCGGCTACCGGGTCGAGGCCTCCGACGACGAGCGCAGGACCTGGCGGATCATCCGTCGCAACACCAGCTCGACGGGGACGACGTTCTCCGACGTGAACCTCCAGCCCGCGACCACACGGTACTACCGCGTCGCGGCGATCAACACCGCGGGGACCGGGCCGTATTCGAACTTCGCAAGCGCGACGACCGAAGCCACCGTGCCGGGCACGCCCCGGAGTCTCGACGCGGACGCCGACGGCACCTCGCGGATCGAGCTTTCCTGGCGAGAGCCCACGAGCGACGGGGGCTCGCGCATCACCGGGTACCGCATCGAGGTGTCCGAAGATGTGGGCGCCAGTTGGGATAACCTGGTGGCCAACTCGCACAACACGCGCACGACCTACGTGCACACGGGGCTGGAGCCGGCCACCACGCGCCACTACCGCGTCTCGGCGATCAACCGGGAGGGCGTGGGCCGGGCGTCGCGGGCGGCGAGCGCCACGACCGACGCGACCGTGCCCGCCGCGCCCACCGGGCTGACGGCCACCGCGGTCACGTCCACGCAGATCGACCTGTTCTGGCTTGCGCCCGCCTACGATGGCGGCGCCGCCGTCACCGGCTACCGCATCGAGGTCTCGGAGGACGGCGCCGCGTGGACGGATCTGATGGTCAACACCGGTTCGAGGGCCACCACGTTCTCGCACACCGGCCTGCTGCCGGGCAGCACGCGCCACTACCGCGTCTCGGCGATCAACCGGGTGGGCACCGGCGCGGCGTCGGCGAGCGCCTCGGCGGCGACCGACGACCCCATTGGGCGCGCGGGGCGACTGAATACGCGCGTGCTACCGCACGTGGTGGGCGCGATGACCTCGAGCACCGTATCGGCGATCGCGCGCCGCGTCGACGCGGTGGCCAGCGGGATGGGCATGCAGCGGCGCGTGGAGACGAACGGGCTGTCATCCATGGCCGCGAGCCTGTCGTCGCCGGACGCAGGAGGCCTCGGCCTGGCGCAGGGCGACCAGGCCGGCCTCGCCGCCCTCTTCGGCGGCACCTCGTTCACGATGCCTTTGGGCGCCCCCGCCGCGCAGCAGCAGTCCGCGACGGGCACCCAGTTGGCGAGCTGGGGCTCAGGCGAATACCACTACCTCGGCGAACCGGGCCAGAGCACCCTCGACTGGAAGGGCAACATGGTGAGCGCCCACGCCGGCCTGGACGTGCGCGTGGGATCCGACATCCTGGCGGGTGTCGCGGGCTCGTACTCCTCGGGCAGCTTCGACTTCACCGACAAGACCGGCGCCAGCCCGGTGAAGGGCACCTACGGCACCACCATGGCCAGCGTGCATCCCTACATGGCCTGGTTCTCCGGCGGGGGCGCCGCTTCGGTGTGGGGCTCGGCCGGACTCGGCCGGGGCGACATCGACGTCGACGACGTGCGCGAAGGGTTCCGCACCACCCCCGCGAGCCTGTTGACGGGGGCCGGGGGCGCCAGCTACCAACTGCTCACGCGAGGCACGGCCGGTGTGCGCCTCAAGGCCGAGGGCTGGTACGGCGAGGTCACGGTCGACGGCACCCAGCAGATCGAGGAAGTCACGCTGACCATGCAGCGCGGCAAGGTCGCCCTGGAGCTGATGCAGGCCTTCAGCAGCGACACCGGGAGCGAGACGGCGGTCGTGCTCGAGGGCGGGATGCGCTACGACGACGGCGACGGCATAAACGGCGCCAGCGCGGAAGTCGGCGGCGGGCTGCGCTACACGAACCCGGGATTGGGGCTGACCGCGGAGGGCCGCGGCCGGTTCGTGATCTCGGCGCGCGCCGGCTACGAGGAATGGGGCATGGGTGGCACGCTCATGTTCGACCCGGCGACCCGCGGCCAGGGGCTCTCCATCCGGGTGGCACCGTCGTATGGCAACCACCTGAGCGGGGTGAGCCAGTTGTGGGAGCGCGGGGTGCACGACGCGGTGCGCGGCCACGACCTGGGCATGGGGCCCAACGTGGACGGCGAAGTGGCTTACGGCATCGCCGGCTTCCACGGCACGCCCTATAGCGGCTTCTACCTGGGCCAGGCTGGCACGCGGGCCTTCAGCAGCGGCGTGCGCTACGAGCTCGGCGCGGGTGTCGGGTTGCGCCTTGAAGGGACGCGGCGCGAGAGCGAACTCGGTGCCCCGCAACACACGGTCGGCGTCCGCGGGAGGTTGCAGTTCCGCTAGAGCGGGAGGTTGCAGTTCCGATAAGAAGAGCGCCCCCGCCCGGTTCGCCGGGTGGGGGCGAACTCTTCCTCCGAACCCGACCATGTCACCTCTCCGGGCATCTCGAGAAGCCTGGGCGCAAGTAGCGTTGCGTGATCAGTCACGATAATCTCACGCATATTACCCACCGGATCACTATTATCTCACCTTTATCATTGTACCGTGACGATATGGACGCGACGTTATTTGGAGCGACAATATTGACGGAGGCCATATGATCCCCGTAGCTTGCCACGCTAGACCGATCAGGAGGCAAGCATGTCCCGTCTACCCGTGACCCTTCGCTATCCTATGTGCCGGACAATCCTCACGTTGGCCATCCTGCTGGCCGCAGCCGCCCCGTTACAGTCCCAGCAGGTTCGTACCGTCGCCGATGACACCGCGATTCGACTGGATCCCGATCCCGAGAGCCCGGTCATCGCCACGCTGCCCGCCGGCACGGACCTGAACTGGGTGGGCGAGTCGGGCGGGTGGTACACCGTGTCCTTCACCGGACCGGGAGGGGAGGACCTCCTCGGCTACGTATTGTCCGGCGAGGTCCAGGTGTTGGGCGAGCCGCCGAGTTCCGTGACCCCGCCGCCGGGAGCGCCCGCCCCCCTCCTGCCCGGGGGGATCCCGTCTTCCGGGCAGCTTGCCGGGATTCCCGACGTGGAGCTGCAATACGAAAACGAACGCAATCGCCGATCGTCGGGCCTGAAGAAGATCATCTGGGGAATCGCCCTGATCGGCGCGTCCCGGGCGGCCCTGGACATGATTCCCGCGCTCCAGGTTCCGGAGCCCGAAGACTATGCCACCGCCGACGAGTATCAGTCGGCGCTGGATCGGCGGGACAACGCAGAGACGGGGCGCAGCGTGGTCAGCGGGCTGGGTGGCGCCTTGATCGGATGGGGGGCCATCGAGTTCGGCTGGGGCTGGCGCCGGATGTCCATCCTCGAGGTCGACCTGCCGCGGCAGGGGGAAGCTCCGCTCGAGCAACAGTACGCCGAGGCGAACGAAAGGCGGATGTCGGGGCGCAGCAAGTTTTTCTGGGGCGTCTTTCTGATCGGCTCCTCCTACGCGGCGGTCGAGTACATCCCCGCCCTCGGCGTTCCGGACCCGGAGGAGTATGACGACCCCGACGAATACCAGAGCGCTCTGGACCGGCGGGACCGGGTCGAGACCATTCAGCAGTGGACCATGCTGGGTGCCGGGGCGTTGGGAGCGTGGGGTGGTGTCCAATGGGTGAGGGGGGCGCGCCGCATGACTCAGATCGAAGCCACCGCGCGCATGGCGTCGCTGGACGTACCATGGGCCTCTCGCGACAGCGGCCTGACCCCCGAACTCTTCGTGGGCCGGGACCGGGGCGGACGCACCAATGTGGGACTTCAGTGGACATGGTAGTGGGGATTCCTGCCGATGGATGGTGGACAGCTTGACTTGAGGCCCGGCACGTGAACCGGCGCCGTCTCTTCTACGGCCTTGGCGTGACCGCGATCCTGGCCGGGACGGCCGTGGTGGTCGTTGTTTCTCGCAATACGGCCATGACCCCGGAGGAGCGGGCTCTGGCCGCCGAGACGCAGCTCGACCTCTCACCGCAGACGATCGCCTCCGTGGAGGCCGGTCTGATCGCCGAGGGCTTCCACTCGGGAGATGCCGACGGCGTGCTGGAGGAAGAGGCTCGCACCGGCCTGCGCGAGTGGCAGTCGGCCAACGGACTGGCTGCGACCGGCTACCTCGATCGGGCCAGCGTGGCGGAGCTCCTTCCCCTGGGCGAGGCCGCCGAACGCCAGGCCGAGATCGCGCGCGTCGAGGCGGCGGAAGCTGCCCGGCAGGCGCAGCAAGCCGAGGCGGCGGCGCTGGAGCAGGCGCGGCGGAGGGCCGAGGAGGCGGAACGGCTGGCCGCGCAACGGCTCGCGGAGGCACGACGGCTCGCCGCAGCCCAGCAGCGTTCCGAAATCGAGCGGCGCGAGGCGGAGATCCGGGCGGCGGAGCTGGAGCGGGAGGCGGAACTCAGCCGCCTGGAGGCCGAGCGCCAGCGGGCCGAAGCGGAACGCCTGGAGGCCGAGCGGCTTGCGGAGGAGGAGCGCCTGGCCGAGGAGCGCCGCGCCGAGGAAGAGCGCCGCGCCGAGGCCGAAAGACGCGAAGCCGAACTGCTGGCCGAGGCCCAGCGCCTGGCGGAAGCCCAGCGGCAGGCTCAGGCGCGGGCGGAAGCGGAGCTCGGTCCCAGCAGCCTGCTCATGATGTTCGGAAGCGCGCTTTCAGGGACGACCGGACGACTCAACTGGCACCCGAACGAGAACTGGGTTCGTTGGACGGGACTCATCTTCTCCGGCAGCCGCGTCACCGGGATCGATCTGGCCAACCAGGGGCTCAGCGGCACGATTCCCACGATGGTCGCCCGTCTGCAGGATCTCGACTTCATCCGCCTCAGCGACAACTACCTGACTGGAGTAGTCCCCCGGGAGCTGGCAGCCCTCCCGGCGCTCGAGGTCCTTTATCTGGACGGCAACCAGCTTTCGGGTCCGATTCCCCGTGAACTCGGGCGGCTCACCGCGCTGGAGGACCTCTTTCTGGACGACAACCGGCTGGTCGGCCCCCATCCCTCCGGAACTGGGAAGCCTGCCCAGGCTCGCGCGGTTGCGGCTGTCGCGCAACGGGCTGTCGGGGGAGATCCCCCCCGAGCTGGCGGCTCTGCGCAACATCGAAGCGCTCCTGCTGAACGACAATGAGTTGACCGGGGAGATCCCGCCGGCCCTCCAGCGGCTATCCGACCTCGAGAGGCTGTCGCTCAGCAACAACCGGCTTACCGGCTGTATCCCCAGGGGACTTTCCCGCTTCGAGTCGACCATCAACCCGCAGCGCGACGGCGTCATCCTGAGAACCTGCATCGTGCAATGAGCGCCGAGATCGGGCCGAACGCAAAGGCCGATGACCGCATTCCGTTTCGGGCCGTCGCGTTCTTCGGTTCCCTCATGGCGGGCATCGTACTCGTGGGGGTGCTCTCCTACGTGTTTCCGGCGGGAGACGACAGCGTCGCCGCCGACCTGCTGATCGACCGCAACACCAACATCTTCCCGTATCCGTTCACCATCCAGAACATCATGTGGCTCGCCTTCTGCGTTGCGGCCGGCGAGCTGGTGGTCCGTCACCTGGCGGGGCAACGGGAGCGAAATCAGATGTTGCTCGGATTGCTGCCGGAGGAGGACAACACGGTCCTTCGGCAGGCCGACCTGGCTCCGATTCTGCGGCGGGTGCACCAGTCCGACCCGGAACGCCGGCACGTACTCCAGCGGCTGCTGACGGGCGCGCTTCTTCAGTTCCGAAGCAGCGGTTCCATCGATCAGGTGCATTCGACCATCAACCTGTCGCTCGAGCTGTACCAGCACGAGGTCGAGATGCGGTACAACATGCTCCGCTACGTCGTCTGGCTCATTCCGACGCTCGGGTTCATGGGCACGGTGCTGGGGATCGCGTTCGCCATGCGTTCGGCGGGGATCATGTTCGCGGGGGCAGGCATCACCGGGGTCGGAATGGGGCCCGAGATGATGCAGCAGATCACCGGCGATCTGGGGGTGGCCTTCTACACGACGCTGCTCGCCCTCCTTCAGTCGGCGGTGCTGATGTTCGCGTTGCATGTGTTACAGGAGCGCGAGGAAGGCGCGCTCAACCAGGTGGGCCAGTACTGCCTGCTCAACCTGGTCACGCGGTTGCGGGAAGAAGGGAGGACATAGGCGATGAAACGACGGAATCGGGAACTCAGCGTCTTCGGAATGTCGTCCCTCGACCTGTTTGCGTCGGCGCTCGGCGCCTTCATTCTCATTTCGGTCATCATCTTCCCCTACATCACCGGCGCTTCGCAGACGACTGCGCCCACCGCCTCGCCGCCGCCGCCCCAGGTGGTCGCCGCGGCCCCGACAACCGAGGCGCCGGCGTGCCCCGTTTGCCCCTCCCTGGCGTCGATCACGGCCCCCGAGCCGCTGTCGTGTCCGGTTTGCCCGACGGTACCGGCCACGGAGCCGATGGAGTGCCCGGTTCAGGCTCCCCTGCAGTGTCCGATCTGTCCGACGCCGGACCCATCGGCCGAGGCGCTCGTGTGCCCGGCGGCTCCACCCGCCATGTACCAGTTTCCCCACCTGGACCTGATCATCGTGTTGGACGTGACCAGCAGCATGGGTCGGCAGGTGGCGTCGCTCAAGACGGAGGTCGGACAGTTGAGCGACCTGCTGAGCCAGCTATCGCCCAGCCTGGGCATCGGCATGGTCGCCTTCGGAGACAGGTCCTGGGAGCGGCCGCTGACCATCTTTCCGCTGCGCCAGATCTCTGGACCGACGCTCAATCGAGCCGCGTTTCGCGGCTTCGTGAACGGTCTCAACGTGATGATGGGCCTGGGAGGCGGGATGAACCTCGATCCCCAGGAAGCCTTCTTGCAGGCGCTCACGGAGGCGACCCGGATGCCGGCACGGCCGGAGGCTCAGCGCCGCGTGATCGTCATGGTGACGGACTACCCGGCCTACCCGGAAGAAGTCAACGCGTCCATCGCGACCGCGGCCAACGTCGCCCAACAGAGCGGCCACCAGGTCTCGACCGTCTATATCAACACCACGGGCGCGCCGAATGCCGAGGCGGAAGCGTTTCTGCAGAGCGTGGCCGCGGCAGGCGGAGGGCAGTACGTGCGGGACGTGGGGGGATCGCTGACAGTGAATCTGCTGCTGTCGCTGCTGTAGGTGTTTAGCGGCCGAGCCCCGCGAGCCCCGGGATGTCCAGCCCGCTGGACGATTCTCCTCTGGCCAGCGCTTCTCGCGCTCACCTGGCCCCACGCGCTCCAGGCCCAGAACGACGAGCGCATCCTGCTCGCAGCCTGCATCGGCGAGCCGGGGAGCGGCGACACCCACGTCTCCGGCATCGTTACGAATTCGGTTACCGGATCCCCGCTAACGGGTGCGCGCATCGAGGCGGTGTCGTCCGGCGGCACGGTCCTCACCGAGACGCACGCGCAGATCGGCGGAGAGTACCGCCTGTGCAAGCTGCCGTCCACGAGGGGACTGACGCTGCGCGCCATCTTCGGCACCAACGAAGGTGTACCGGTGCCCATCCCCGGTCCCGGCCCGCAGTTCATGGATTTGACGGTCCCGGTCTCCGACCCGGTCACCATCATGGGCACGGTGCTGGACAACGCCACTCAGCAGCCGCTGGAGGGGGTGTGGGTGGCTCTCTCCGGCACCCGCTTCTCCACCGTCACCAACGCCGAAGGCAAGTTCAGCTTCCTCGATGTCCCGCCCGGGAACCATGTGTTGGAGTCCAACCAGATAGGGTACGCCTTCCGCGCGGACTCGCTCACTTTTCTCCGACACGCGCTCGGACTGCGCATCGCGCTCTCCGAACAGGCAATCCCGCTGAACCCGATCACGGTCACCGGAACGCGCGACCGGAATGCCCTCCGCGACGCGGAGATCGCGCGAATCGGGAATCCCTTCGCCAGCCGGTTCGAGGGGATCACGCCGTCGGAAGTGGATGAAATGCGGCCACAAGCTGTCGATGCCCTTTATCTGATCGAGCATATGATACCGAGCATCAGGATCGTCTACGGGCGAGGGGCGCCTTGCGTGGAGCGGACTCGATGAAGGAATACTCGAGGATGCCAACAAATCGCCGTGTACGTGGACGATATACATATGCCCGATCCAGGTGACCTCCGGTCTCTCGTGTTACCGAGCGATATCTCTCACATGCAGTTCATGCCCCCGCTTGACGCGCTTGCTCGCTATGGACGCACGGCCGAGAACGGCGTGTTGTTGATCTATACCCGGTAGGGGCTCCAGGCATTCACCCTTTCGGAGTCATCACTCCTGGGTGGCGAGCAGGGACGGGAAATCGGGGTCGATCACACCGCGCAACTCAACTCTCAACGTCATCAGGTCGCGGTGGATCGCATCGGTCTTGCACTCCAGGCGATCCAATCGCTTCTCGATCGGCTGAAGTTCCTCCCGAAACATCGGCCGAACTTCTTCCTGAATCAGAGGTCGAACTTCCTCCCGGATGATCGGCCGAACTTCCTCCTGAATGATCGGCCGAACCTCCTCGCGGATGATCGGCCGAACTTCTTCCCGAATCATCGGCGGCACTTCTTCCCGGATCACCCGCCTGATCGCCTCGAGAGCCTTTTCGTCCACCTTTTTTCTCCCCTTGGCCGCGTCGTCGCGTTCCCCGAATCTGGCGCGCAACGCCCGAAACCGCCACGGAACGGGGCCGGCAGCGCAGCGCCCGTGAATCTCGCCGTTGCAACCGGGCGAGACCATGGTGAAATGAGTCCGCTAGCCGCCCATGCGGTAGCCGACCCCGCGCTCGGTCAGGATGTAGGTCGGGTTGGCCGCGTCGTCGCCGAGTTTCTGGCGGAGCTTCTTCGCAAAGGTGCGCACCGGGCCCGGGTTGCCCCCGCCGCGCCGGCCCCACACCTGGCGCAGCAGCCGGTTGTAGGTGACCACTCGCCCGGCGTTGCGCGACAGCACGCGCAGCAGCTCGTACTCCGTCGCGGTCAGCTTGACCTCGCGGCCTGCCATGGTGACCCGGCGCTGGTCGTATTCGATGTTGAGTTGGTCCAGTACGAAGGGCGTGGGCTGGGCCTGCCGGCGCAGCGCCGCCCGGACCCTGGCCACGAGTTCCGTCGGCGAAAAGGGCTTGACGATGTAGTCGGCCGCCCCGAGTTCAAGCGCCTTCGCGATGGTCTCGTCCCTGCGGTAGCCGGAGATGAAGATGACCGGCAGGTCGGCGAGCTCCGAGGTCCGCTCCATCAATTCGATGCCGTCCGTGCCGGGAAGGATCAGGTCGAGAAGCACAAGGTCGGGCTGCTCGGTCAGGATCAGGTGCGACAGCTCCTGCGGGTCGCCCGTCATCACCGCGGCGTAGCCGGCCGTTGCCAGACCGTCGCGGACGAAGCGCAGCATCAGCGGGTCGTCGTCGACCACGAGTACGCGCGTGGACTCGTGTCGCTCGGAGGCCGGCCGCCTGTAGCTGTCTCGGGAATCGGCCGTCGCGTCCCCGGCCACCGGGAGGGTGAAGGTGAAGCGCGCGCCCATGCCCGGGCCTCCGCTTTCGGCGCGAATCCGTCCGCCATGTGCTTCCACGATGCCTTTGCAGATCGCCAGCCCCAGCCCGGTGCCTCCGGCAAGGCCGACGCGCTTCTGGAAGAGGTGCGGGAGCCGCTCGGGCGCGATCCCCCGTCCCTCGTCCGAGACCGATACCGAGAGGTGCGTGCCGTCGCGCGCCGCCTCCACCCGGATCGGCGACGACTCCGGGGCGTACCGCCCCGCGTTGGCGAAGAGATTGATGAGCACCTGTACGATGCGCTCGGGGTCGGCCATCGCCCGCGGAAGGTCCGGCGGAAGGTCGATGAGGACCGGGTGCCGGCCTCCACCGCTCAAGAAGGTGGTCCGGGCCTGATCCACGAGCGAGGCCACGTTGGAGGGCTCGGGTGCTACGGTGAGCGTGCCTGCCTCGATGCTTCCCGCGTCCAGCAGGTTCGCGATGAGGCCCCTCATGTGGTTGGCCTGGCCGTTGATGAGGCGGAAGAACTGCAGCATCTCGGCCCGGGACGGGACCGGAGAGGCCTCGAGCACGGTTGCGGCCGAACCCTTGATGGAGGTGAGCGGGGCGCGGAGCTCGTGGCTCACCATGCTGAGGAAGTCCGCCCGCTGCCGCTCCAGTTCGTCGAGCGGCGCCAGATCCTGCAACGTGACCACGACCGAGACGACCTCCCCCGACTCGGAATGGATCGGGGTCGCGTTGACGAGCGTCCGCACGCTCCGGCCGTCGGGCACTGAAAGCTCGATCTCTTCGGCGCGCGTCGTCCTGGCGCCCTCGAGCTGCCGGGCCAGCGGGAGCTCCGCGAGCGAGTACTCCCGCCCGTCGGCGTGCCGGCACGTCATCACCTCCAGGAGCTGCTCCGGCGGACAGCCCGGGGTGCGGATCTGCTCGCCGATCCGCTGCGCTTCCCGGTTCAGCGACATCACACGCCCCGTCTTTGCGTCGAACACCGCCACGCCCACCGGCGTGGTTTCCACCAGGGCCTCCAGGTCGGCGCGGGCCCGCTCGACATCGCGGTGGGTGCGGGCATTCGCGATCGCCGTGGCCGCCTGCGAGGCGAAGAGGGTGAGAATCTCCTCGTCTTCGGCCGTGAACGCCTCGCCGTTTCTCTTCTCCCCGAGGAAGAAGTGACCGAGATGCTCGCCCCGGTGGTGCATCGGCGCTCCCTGAATCGTCCTCGGAATCCACGGCGTCGGGTGGAAACCGCGCGACCGGAGGTGACCGGGGAAGTCGGAAAGCCGAAATGGCTCCAGATGGTCCCGAAGATGCTCGAAGAGCCGCAGCCCATCGGGCCACGCCGTCATCGTCCTCTGCTTGTCGAGAGCGAAGCCGGAGGTCAGGAAGTCCCGAAGCTGCCCCTGCTTGTCGACGGTCGTGATGACGCCCAGGCGCGCGGCGGTCAGCGCGCGGGCGCTATCGACGACCTCCTGCAGCACGTTGGCCAGGTCGAGGCTTGAGTTGATGCGCAGGACGGCACTGCTGAGCCGAACGAACCGGTCCCGCAATTCCCTGTTCCGGCGTCTGAGTTCGTTGACATCATTCACGCGGCGTCTCCCTCTCCCACATAAGACATGAAATCAACATAAAATTAATACATCTGTACACGTTTTAAACATATCAATTCCTCTAGATTAGAGGAATGTTCCGAGTTCCCCACGCGGTACAATCGGCGGTTGCCGGCGCGCTGGTCCTGCCCGAGCGCTGGAAGCACGGGATTGCATACAACCCGCTCTCACCCCGGACCGTGCGGGATCCGTACCCCGCCCTGGCGGCCCTCCGCGCCAGGGCGCCGGTGCACCGCAGCCGATTGTTGAACGCCTGGGTGTTCACGCGCCATGCCGATGTGGAGCTCATCCTGCGCGACCACCGACGCTTCGGCAACGACCCGCGCGAGGACACGCTCTCGCCCCTTCAGCGCGTCATGCTGTCGCCCGCGCACGAGTTCTCGATGCTGGTTCTGGACCCGCCGGACCACACGCGGCTCCGAGCTCGCGTCCGCGACGCATTCGCCCCCCAGGCGGGCAACGCGCTCGAATCACGCATCCGCGGTACAATCGGGACACTGCTGGACGACATTGGCGACCTGTCTTCGTTCGATCTGATGGCGGCCGTGGCGCGCCCCCTGCCCCTGATGGTCATCGCCGGCGTACTGGGCCTTCCGACGGGTGCTCGTCGACTGCGAGGTAAACGGCTCTCCGTTGCGGAAGCGCGACAACGTCGTCGCTCTTACGGGGGCCACCAACCGGGATCCGGAAGTGTTCGAGAATCCGGACCGGCTCGACCTCGGGCGCGACCCGCGCGCCCACCTGTCGTTCGGGAGCGGGATTCACTACTGCCTGGGCGCTCCGCTCGCCCGCCTGCAGGGGCGCATCGCAATCGAGATGCTGCTCGAGCGGTTCCGGTCGATCCGCCTGCTTGGGGACCGTCCGCGTTATCGCCCGAGCGTCATTCTGCGGGGGCCCGAGTCCCTGCAGGTGCGCTGCCTCAGGGCGTGAGGACGAGCGCATCGACGTCGGACCAGCCACTTGTGACGCAGGGAGGCGAGATGGCTTCGCAAGATCAGTTCGAGCGTGTCCTGGAGAAGCTGTATCAGGCGGCGCTGCAGGATGCCGACTGGGTCTCGGGGGCCGCCATCATCCATGAAATGGTCCGTACAAACGGCCATAGCCTGACGTTCGTGGATCTCGGTTCGGGGGCGGAGCCCGAAATCTACCTGTCCGAGTTCTTCGTAGGCAGCGAGCGCAGAGACGATCTTCAGCAGCAGTACTTTCACGACTACTACTGGCGCGACGAGGCAATTCCGCGGCTATACGGACTTCGCGATCGCGAGTTGGTCCACAGGTCCCATCTCTATTCCGACGAGGAGAAGAGAACGTCCGCCACATACAACGAGTTTCGGCGCGTCCACAAGACGCAGGACGGGCTGTTCATGGCGCTCGACGGAGGGAACGGGCTGGCGGTTGTCCTGTCCTTCGGCGACTCCACCGAGCGCGAAGGCTGGGGGCACGATCAGATCCGGCTCATCAGGCGTCTCGCGCCTCACATACGTCAGATCGCCCGCGTGCGACGCGCGATGGCGGACGCCGGGGCGCTGGGCGCATCACTTGCCGAGCTACTCGAGAACCGGCAATCGGGGTTCATGCAGCTCGATCGCCGAGGGCGCATCCTGGAGGCGAATGAACCGGCCCGGGAAATCCTGCTGAAACGCGATGGTCTCTGCGACGAGGATGGCGTGCTGGCTGCCCGCATCAAGGACGAGGACGCGCAGTTGAAGCGCTTGTTGGCGCGGGCTCTACCTCCGTACCGCGTTCATGGCTCCGGCGGCTGGATGAAGGTCACGCGCAGGAAGGTCAAAGCTCCGCTGATCGTGGAAGTCCATCCGGTTCGGAGGATGGGCGCGGGCCACCGGGTCCTGGCGGTCGGCGCGCTGGTGCTCGTTGTCGACCCGGCAAGGCGACCCCGGGTCGATCCGGAGCTGGCCGCCGAGGTGCTGGGGCTGACGCGCACTGAGGCGCGCGTGGCCGTGGCACTGGCGGCCGGCCGGACCATAGCCGACATCGCGGGCGCGCAGGGTTGCGCGCAGAGCACCGTGCGCATGCACCTCAAGCGGGTGTACCGCAAGCAGGGGATTCACAAGCAAACCGAGCTCGTGCGACGGATCATGTCGCTGGAAGGCTTGCGAGGCTCGTCCCGCTAACCGGCGGCGGGAGACCGGGCGGGGTTCCCAAAACAGGGAATGGCGGGGCTGCACCTGCCCTTCACATGCTCGTTGAACGGAAGGCCGCGATCGCGGGCGGCAAGTCTTCCCTCGGCAACGATGTCATCAGGACCATGCGCTTTTCGAGTCCGCCCATCCCCTCTTGCCGGCGCCGCCTGGCCCATTCGGTCGTGGCCTTCGCCACAGTCTGCCTGACCGCCTGCGGCGGCGAGGAAGCGCCGACCGAACCCGAGCCCGCCAACCAGGCCCCGGAGGCTGTGGGCACGATCCCCGACCAGACCGTTGCGGAGGGCGAATCCGCGGTGGTGAACCTGTCGCTCTACTTCAGCGACCCGGACGGGGACGAACTTACCTATGAGGCGTCATCGAACGACCCCGCCGTCGCGACGGCTAGTGTGTCCGGCAGCGCCCTGACCATCTCCGGCGTGGCCGTGGGGAGGGCGAGGGTCACCGCGAGCGCGACGGATGGGAGCTTGTCGGCCCGGCAGGTCATCTTCGTATCGGTCGAATCCACGGCCGCGGGCATCTGTGGGCGGACCGAGCAGGTCGTGGCCGCCATCCTGGGCAGAATCCGCGACGTTTCCGACTGCGCGCTCGTCACCGAAGCCCATCTGGCCGCCATCGACGGCCGCATCGACCTCGGCAGCAGCGGAATCACCTCGCTCAAGCCGGGCGACTTCGCCGGGCTGTCCTCGCTGAGGGAACTCACGATCACCGACAACCCCCTGACCGTTCTCCAGGACGAGATGTTCGCCGGACTGCGCTCGCTCGAGACGCTGTGGCTGTTCAACAACCGCCTCATCACCCTGCCGAGGGCAGCGTTCTTCGAGCTTTCGGAGCTGACGGAACTGAGGCTGACGAACAATCTGCTGTCGAGCCTCGAGGAGGGCATGTTCATCGGATTGGCGACGCTTCAGAGCCTCCATCTGAATGGCAACCGGCTGACCAGCCTTCCGGACCGCGTGTTCGCCGGAATGCCCGTGCTGGAAGAAATGCACCTGGCCCGGAATCAGCTCCGCAGCATCACCAGAGAGGCCTTTTCCGGATTGCCCCTGCTGAGGCGACTCTTCCTGTACGAGAACGGGTTGGAGGCCGACGGTCTGCCGGACGGGGTCTTTGCCGACCTCATTTCGCTGTGGTTCCTCGATCTGGCGAAGAATCAACTGACCGAGCTCTCGGGCGGCGAGTTTTCCGGCCTCGGCTCGCTGGGGAGCCTCGACCTCTCCGAGAATCTCCTGACCAGCCTGCCGGAGGGAGCGTTCGCCGGGATGTCCCGCCTGTTCTCGCTCTGGCTGCACGACAATCCCGTGGATCCGCTGCAGCTCGTCGTTTCGCTCGAATCGGCCGGAGAGGGCCGCTTCAGGGCCAGGGTGCACACCGGCGCCCCGTTCGAGATGATCCTTCCCATCAACGTCGCGAACGGCAACATGGACGGCGGGAACAGCGTCACGATCGCCCGTGGCAGCGTGGAGAGCCGGGTCGTGACCGTCACCCGGACGGCCGGTACGACAGGTGCCGTGACGGTGGATCTGGGAGCGCTTCCCGGCCTGCCCCCCGGGCGATACGCCGACGACCGGGGTGCCTACCATCGGGGCTACGAGCTTGCAAGGTCCGCCGATCTGCCACTGCAGGTGTTTCCGGCGGCGTCGGCCAACCAGAGGTAGCGGAGGAAGCCATGAAGTCATCACATGCTCGTGCTGCAGCGTTCGCGACGATCGTTCTGCTGTTGGTCACCTTCACTTCCGTGTTTGCCCAGAACGCGGGTGATCGCGTCCGCGTGGTCGTCGCCGGTGACACGTTGACGGGAGATGTCACCGAAGCAAGTGAGACGGGATTCACGGTGACTCTCCTGACAGGTGCATTCTCCGGATTCACGCGAGTCGAGGAGGTCGAGTACGGGCAGGTCGAGAGCCTCGAAGTGAGAACCTGTTGCATGGACGGCGCACGGCTGATCGCCGTCGGAGGCGGTCTGCTGCTGGGGTGGGCTCTGGGAGAGTTCACCAATGACGAAACGTGCTCGGAGGCGTTTATCCTGCTCCCATTCCCTACCGTGTCCGAAACTTGTACCAGAAAGGGCAACAACGAGCTGTGGGGAGGCCTCATCGGCGGAGCGGCCGGCCTGGCCGTGGCAATGACCGTTCTCACCGAAAGGTGGGAGGTCATCCCGCACGGGGATCTCGGCGGGGTATCGCTTGCTCCATTGGCGGGCCTGCGGCCCCGTTACGGAGGAACCACCATGATTCTGGGGACGCGGGTTCGCTTCTGAGCCGGCCGCGCCCGTCTATCACGTCCACGGGAAACACGAGCCTGTTCGCTTCGGTGAAGGCCACGACCGGAAGGATCAGCATGACATGCCAGGATGCCATCGGATCCGCCGCTGCAATCATCGCCGGCCTGTGCCTCTTCGCCTGTGGCTCACTGACAGCTCAGGATGTCGGCAATCGTGTCCGTGTGACCATCGCCGGAAGCATATTGACAGGCGACATTGTCGAGACGAGCGACGCCGGGTTCACCCTGGCGCTTTCGGAGGAGGAACTCCGGGACGTGTCCAACATGGAAGTCGACATGCTTGAGGTAAGGACCTGTTGTGTCGACTACGCCTGGGCCTTTCCGACTTTGGGCGGAATACTGGTGGGAGGCCTCGTGACGGCTTACGCGAGCGATGACGTCGTCTGCACGGAAACCACGTTCCTTTGGTTCAGCGACGAGTCCTGTGAAATAAAGGGCAATACCTTCTGGTGGGGCGCCCTCGGAGGGGGCGCGGCGGGCCTCGTCGTGGGACGGATGTTCCTGCGGGAAAAGTGGGAGACGATCCCGATCCCCGGCCGGAGCGGTGCGATGCTCAGTCCCCTGGTGGACATCGGACCCGACCGCAATGGAAATGCCGGCATGATTCTGGGACTGCGCATTCGTTTCTGAGGAGAGCCCTCCCGCCGACAATGGGGCGCTAGTTTGATGCCAACGAGCCGAGCGACCGCTTTCGCGACCCCGGCCATGGCCGTTGCCGCGATCACCATGCTGGTGCTGTCCTGTGGCGATGGCGCTGTCGAACCGGCCCCTCCCCCGACTCCCATGGCCACCACCGTAACGGTCACCCCGGATTCGGCGGCACTGACCGCTCTCGAGGAAACGGCCCGGTTCACCGCCGAGGTACGTGACCAGAACGGCCAGGTGATGGCGGGGGCTGCGGTTGCGTGGACGAGCAGCGATGCCTCGGTGGCGCCCGTGGACGCGTCCGGGCAGGTGACGGCGGCCGGGAACGGGAGCGCGACGATCACGGCAACATCGGGGTCGGCCTCGGGCACGGCGGCGGTGACGGTGGCCCAAGTCGTGAGCGCGGTCGTCGTGTCGCCAGCGGCGGACACCCTGGTGGCGTTCGGGGACACGGTGCGTCTGGTGGCCGAGGCAACCGACGCGAACGGTCACGGCGTGACGGATTCCGAGTTCTCGTGGTCATCGAGCGACACGCTGGTGGCCCGGGTGGACGACCAGGGGCTGGTCGAGTCCATTGCCGAGGGTGACGCAGTGGTGACGGCCACGGCGTCGGATGTGACGGGTGGGGCCGAACTGAGCGTGGTGCCTCCATTGCCGACAGACATTGCAGTCAGTCCCGATTCAGTGCTGCTCACGGCGCTCGGGCAGACGGTGCAACTGGCGGCCGAGGTGCGCGACCAGGCCGGGCGCGTGATGGCCGGGGCCGTTGTGTCGTGGTCGAGCGGCGACACGCTGGTGGTCGTCGTGGACTCGGCCGGACTGCTGATGGCCGTGGACGCCGGAATCACGACGGTAACAGCGGCGTCGGGCGACGTGTCGACCGCGGTGGTGGTGACGGTGGCGCAGTCGGCAGGGGACCGCGTGGCCCTGGTGGCCCTCTACGAAGCGACGGACGGGCCGAACTGGATCGACAACGAGAACTGGCTCACCGACGCGCCGTTGAGGGAGTGGCACGGCGTAGACACCGACGCCTCCGGGCGCGTGGTCCGGCTGCGACTCCGAGGTCGCTGGGACTCGGAAACGCGGGTCTGGATCCCGCACGGCCTCTCCGGTTCGATCCCGCCGGAACTCGGCAACCTCGGGAGCCTGAGGGAGCTTGATCTCCGCAACAACGATCTGACCCGTTCGATTCCGCCTGAACTGGGCGGCCTGGCGAGCTTGGAGTACCTTAACCTTACGCGCAACCGATTCTCAGGTGCGATCCCGCCCGAATTCGGCGACCTCGGGAACCTCAGGCAGCTTTATCTCGGCCGCAACGATCTGACCGGCCGGATCCCGCCCGAACTCGGCAACCTCGCCGACCTCGAGCGGTTGGACCTCAACAGTAACAAACTCAGCGACCGTATCCCGGCTGAATTGGGTCAGCTCGCGAATCTGACCGACTTGTCTCTCGGAGGTGCGCCCGGAGGGTTCGGGGGCAACGAACTGAGCGGTCCGATTCCCACCGAACTCGGCAACCTCTCCAGGCTCACGCGCCTGTGGCTCGGTAACAACGACCTGACCGGCTCGATTCCAAAGGAACTCGGCAACCTGGCCAGGCTTACCCAGTTGTCGCTTGGCGGCAACGACCTTTCCGGCCTGATTCCGCCGGAGCTGGGCAATCTGGCCAGCCTGGAGGTGATCGCCCTGTGGCGCAACAACCTGACGGGTCCGATTCCGCCGGAACTGGGGCAGCTCGCCAGTCTGACCAACCTGTCGCTCGGCGGTAACTCACTCGACGGTTCGGTCCCGCCGGAGCTGGGCAACCTCGCGAATCTGACGGAGATGTACCTGTGGGGGAACA
>JAPPJO010000012.1:0-3569 GCA_028820325.1 Gammaproteobacteria bacterium
ACCGGCGACCCCCTGAACCCCATTCAGGTGCGCTACCGGACTGCGCCACGTCCCGAAGAACGCGCAATATAACGAGGGTGCGGCAACGCACAAAGAAGCCCGGCACGGGGGTTGCAACCCGCACAGGCTCCCCTAGACTTCTCGGGGTTCCCGCATTGAATCGGAGGTGAAGAAGTGACCGACGCCGAAAAGAATTTCGACGTGATCGTCATCGGCAGCGGCCCGGGCGGCTACGTCGCGGCCATCCGCGCGGCCCAGCTCGGGCTGAGCGCGGCCTGCGTCGAGTACGAGGAGCTGGGCGGGGTTTGCCTGAACGTGGGCTGCATTCCCACCAAGGCCCTGCTCTCCAGCGCGCTGCTGGTCGGCCAGTTGAAGAAGGCGAAGCAGCACGGCATCATGCTGGGCGAGATGGGGGTGGATCTGGGGCCCGCCCAGAAGCGCAGCCGCAACGTCGCCTCGCGGCTGGTGCGCGGCATCGGCCATCTGTTCAAGAAGAACGGCGTTACCCACATCAAGGGCTACGGCCGGCTGGCCGGAGGAGGCACCGTCGAGGTGCGCGGCGAGGACGGAGAATCGCAGCGCTACCACGGACGCAACGTCATCATCGCCACCGGTTCCCGGCCCCGCGACATCCCCGTCCTCGTCATCGACGGCGAGCGCATCTGGTCGTCCACGCACGCCCTCTTCCAGGCCGACGCCCCCGGGCACCTGGTCATCGTGGGCGCGGGCGCCGTGGGCATCGAGTTCGCGGACATTTACGACGCCTACGGCTCGAAGGTCACGGTGGTGGAGATGCTCGACCGCATTCTTCCCGTCGAGGATGAAGAGGTCTCGGAGGCCGTGGCGAAGAGCTACAAGCGGCGGGGGATGAAGATCCTCACCAGCACGGCCCTCCAGAACACCGAAATCCACGACGGCGGCGTCCGGCTGACGGTAAAGGACGGCGACGGGGAAGAGCGGGTCCTCGAGGCCGACTACGTCCTTTCCGCCGTCGGGCGCGTCCCCAACATCGAGGACATCGGGCTGGACAGGGCCGGGGTGGCCACCACCAGCGACGGTTTCGTCGAGGTCAACGAGCACATGGAGACCAGCGTGCCCGGCATCTTCGCGATCGGCGACTGCGCCGGCCCGCCCCTGCTCGCCCACAAGGGTTCACACGAGGGCATCGTGGCCGTGGAGCACATCGCCGGAGCCGGACACGGGACCGTCGACTACGGCAACATCCCCAACTGCACCTACTGCCACCCCGAAGTGGCGTCCGTGGGGCTCACGGAGGCCCAGGCCCGAGAAGCCGGACACGACATCGAGGTGGGCAGGTTCCCGTGGGTGGGCAACGGGCGCGCGCTGGCCGCCGGCGACTCGGAGGGATTCCTGAAGGTGATCCGCGACACGCGCTACTCGGAGATCCTGGGCGCGCACATCGTGGGTCCGGGCGCCACCGAACTCATCGCCGAGTTCGTGGTGGGACGCCACCTTGAGGCGACCGTCGAGGAGATGGAGAAGGCGATGCACCCGCACCCGACCCTCTCCGAGGCCGTGGCGGAAGGCGCGCTGTCAGCGCTGGGAAGGGCGATTCACATCTAGGGAGAGGCCGAACGGCTCCCGGCCTGCGGCAGCACCCTCGGCACGCGTGTACCGTTGCCGGCCTGGTCAGCCGCTTCTTCTGTCGGCAACTCCCCCCGGATCGCCAGCACGCGCGCCAGCGCCTCGCCGATCTTGTTGTTCGGGGTGGAGGCGCCGGCCGTGATGCCTAGCTCGAAGGGACCCTCCGGGAGCCAGTCACGGGCGACCACCTCGGCGGCGTGCGGGTCGAGTTCGGGCTTGTGGCGCACCAGGCCCGTCGTCGTGTCGATACACACCGCATCCTCGACGTGGTAGGTCACGGTATACTGGCGGCACATGGCGGCCAGATGGTTGGTGTTCGACGAGTTGTAGCCGCCGATCACGATCATCACGTCCGGCGGCTGCGACATCATCGCCTCCACCGCATCCTGCCGCTCCTGGGTTGCCGAGCAGATGGTGTCGAATGAGCGAAACCGCTCGCTGGCGTACTCCTCTCCGTGTCCCTCCACCATCGCCTTGCGAATTCTTGCGGCGATTGCCAGCGACTCGTTGGCCAGCATGGTGGTCTGGTTCGCCACTCCGACCTTGCTCAGGTCCAGCTCCGGGTCGAATCCGGGCGTGGCCTTGTCGCGGAAGTGCTCCTTGAACTCTGCGGTCGACATGCTCCCGGGACGGTGCGCGATGTAGGCGCACACCAGCTCCGCCTCCTCCATGTTGCGCACGATCAGGTACTTGCCGCCGTCGTACAGCGTGACCTGGGACGCGGTCGCGCGGGACTCCTCGTGCGTGTACTTGCCGTGCACGATGGCCGTGAAGCCGTCGCGCGCGTACCGCTCGACCCGCTTCCACACATTCAGCACCGAGCCGCACGTGGTATCCACCAGCAGGCAGCCGATCTCGCGCAGCGTGCTGAAGTCGTGGCGCGTAACGCCGAACGCCGGAATCAGCACCACATCCCTGGGCGTGAGGTGCGAGAAGTCGAAGCTCTGGTTCTCGCGCGGATAGAGGAAGCGGATGCCCATCTCGCGCATGCGCTGGTTCACATGCGGGTTGTGGATGATCTCCCCGACCAGGTAGATGTTCCTGCCGGGAAACTTGGTCACGGTCTCGTACGCGTAGTCGATGGCGCGGTCGACCCCGTAGCAGAACCCGAACTCCTGCGCCAGACGCACGGTGATGTCGCCGAAGACGTCGGTGTAGCCGCGGGCGCGGATGCGATCCACGAGCTGCGAGTGGTACTCGGCGTCGATGATGGGTTTGACCTGGGTTTTCAGGCCGAACCCCTTCCGGAAGTAGGTCTGCTCCATACGGCAAGTAAGCGAAGCCGAGGCTGCCGATCAAGCTGCGCGTTGCGGGATGTGGGCCTGCTGCGCGACCGCTCGGCGGCGTTGGCCCGGCATCTCGGCGGGCGCTCTCGGCACCGGAATCACCGCGCCGGTGTAGAGCCTTCCCATGTCGATACTGTCCAGGCTCGCGCTCATCTTCGTGGCGGTCCCGCTGCTCGAACTCTTCCTCCTGATCCGTCTCGGGGGCGCGATCGGACTTTTGCCCACGCTGTCGCTTTGTGTGCTCACGGGAGTTGCGGGGGCGTGGCTGGCGCGCCGCGAGGGGCTGCGCGCGCTTTGGTCGTTCCAGCAGCGGCTGGCTCGGGGCGGCGTACCCGGGCGGGCGCTGATGGACGGGCTCTGCATCCTGCTGGGAGGCGCGCTCCTGCTCACCCCGGGGCTGCTCACCGATGTCGTCGGGTTCTCGCTGCTGCTGCCCCCGAGCCGGCGCTGGATCCAGAAGCGGATTCAGCGCCGCATCGAGCGCCAACTGGCCGACGGGTCGCTGCGGGTGACCACCATTGGCGGGTTTCCGGGAGCCGGCGGGGCGCGGTCTGGCGCTGGAGGAGCGCATCGGGGCGCCGGTGGCGCGCAATCGGGTGCGGGCGGGGCGCAACCGGGCGCGAGCGGGGCGTCGGCAGGTGCGGGCGGGGCGTCGGCAGGTGCGGGCGGGGCGTCGGC
>JAPPJO010000012.1:3669-6260 GCA_028820325.1 Gammaproteobacteria bacterium
CGGGCGGGGCGTCGGCAGGTGCGGGCGGGGCGTCGGCAGGTGCGGGCGGGGCGTCGGCAGGTGCGGGCGGGGCGTCCGGATGGGGATTGGGGACCAGGCGTGGACCCTTCGGGGCCGACGCGGGCTCCGATGACGAGGCGCCGCGATCCCGCCCAGGCGAAATCATCCAGGAAAAGCGACGCAACCATTGATGACCCGGAGCCAACCCATGACCCCGGCGATCGATTTCCTCGAACACCTTCTCAACGCTCCCGGCCCCTCGGGCTTCGAGGTGCAGGCCGCGCGCGTGTGGCGGCAGCGCGCCGAAGGCTTCGCGGATCGCGTCTGGACCGACGTGACCGGAAACTCCTTCGCGTCGGTGAATCCGGAGGGCAGGCCGCGGGTGATGATGGCCGGGCACATCGACGAGATCGGCCTGCAGATCACCCACATCGACAAGGACGGCTTCCTCTACTTCGACACCATCGGCGGATGGGACGCGCAGGTGCTGGTGGGCCAGCGGGTGCGCATCCTCGGCGGCGCCGGGGAAGTGCCCGGGGTCATCGGCAAGAAGCCGATTCACCTGATGAAGGCATCGGACCGGACCAAGGCGAGCAAGGTCCGTGATCTGTGGATCGACGTGGGGGCCGGCGACCGCGACGCAGCCGGGGAGCTCGGGCTGCGGGTGGGAGACTCGGCGGTCGTGGCCGCATCGCTGGTAAGGCTCGCCGGCGACCGCATCGCTTCGCGCGCGATCGACAACCGCATCGGCGCCTACGTGGTGCTGGAAGCGCTGCGCAGGCTGGCTGAATCCCCGGGTCCCGCAGGTGCGGTGGCGGTTGCCACGGTGCAGGAGGAGATCGGCTATTCGGGAGGAGGGGCGCGCCCCAGCGCCTATTCCGTGGATCCGGATGTGGCGCTGGTCGTCGATGTCACGTTCAGCACCGATGCTCCGGACATCAACAAGAAGGAACTGGGCGAGCACAAGCTGGGGGGCGGACCGGTGCTGAGCCGGGGTTCCGCAGCGCACCCAGTGGTGTTCGACCGTCTGGCCCGGGTCGCCGAGGCCGAAGGCATCTCCTACAGCATCCAGGCGGCCCCGCGCGCCACCCGCACCGACGCGGACGGCATCCACCTGGTGCGCACCGGGGTCCCAACCGGGCTGGTGTCGGTTCCCAACCGCTACATGCACTCGCCCAACGAGATCGTCAGCACCAGCGACCTGGACGCCGCCGCGAACCTGCTCGCCGCCTTCGTGCGCAGCCTGGGCGACGGGGAGGACTTCACGCCGAGGTAGGCTCGACGCCATTCGGGCCGGGATCAGCGCGCACTCGGCCAGCGTCGATGTGCGGATGCGGCGGCGCGGACGTGCATCGCGGATGTCGTTGCCGAGCTTCCCGAGGATGCGCCGTACCGGAAGTGGCACAGTGCCGCGCATTCGGAAAGACATGTCGCGGACCTATACGGTTCAGTAACAGATACTTGACACACCTTCACGTCCATGATCATGGACGGTATGGCGAATCGTGGTAGTGCTCCCGGAGCCTATGGCAGATCCGCCGGGGACGCCTGTCTCTCTGCTCAATGGACTGCACTGTCGGTATACCGCCCCGTGCGTCCCCTCCGAAGCATCCCGAATTCACATGCGCGTGTCTCATTCTGCTATTGACGGGTGGTCCCGCGCGCCATTGGCGGGTTGTTGGCTGAGGGTCGGCTGCAGACCCGCGCGCCGCGTCCCGAATTCGCATGCGCATGTCCCATTCTGCCATTGACGAATCTGGAGCCAGCGATTCGGCGGGGTCCGAGATTCAATCTTCCCTGACCTGCCGGAGGCGCTGCAGGACTCGCTGACGGCATTCGCAGGCGGCTTCCTCCTCCGATGGTCTCCCAACCCCGCTTCGGCCACTACAGGGCAATCTGAGAGGCCGATTTCGGTGGCGTTATATTTGTACGTAAGTCACTGTCCAATTTCACGTTGGGAGGACCGATGATCGCATCGGCGAACTCCTTCTGCGACGCTCGCCGAAGGTCTTTTCCGGGGCCCGCGATGGTGCGGGAACCGACGGGTGTCCGGCTCGACGCCAACCCTGCGCCGTCCGGTCCCGAGCCCTCGGGAGACGACGACGAACTCCGCAAGCTGGGCGAGCGCATCGCCGAATTGGCGGCCCGCATCAACTCCGCCGAGGCGCGCATGATGACCCTCATCGCCGAGTTCGACCGGCGGGGCGGGTGGAAGGACGGCGGCTACTCCTCCTGCGCCGAATGGCTGGCCTGGAGGACCGGCACGAAGATCGGTACGGCCCGCGAACGGGTGCGGACCGCCCGAGCGCTCGAGCGCCTGCCTCAAACCGCGGACGCTCTGAAACACGGCACCATCTCGTACGCCAAGGTGCGGGCGCTCACCCGGGTTGCGACCCCCGAGCGCGAGGCGGAGCTGCTCGAGTTCGCGCGCGCGGGCTCGGCGGCGAAGCTGGAGCGGACGGTGCGCATGTGGAAGAAGCGGAACCTCAGAGGTACACATCCCGGCAGGAAATCGTATAAAGTCTTACAGGGCTGTACGATCTGCGTTTCCTGCCGTTGTACTGGACCCTGCTGGACCGTGCCGCGAAAGC
>JAPPJO010000132.1 GCA_028820325.1 Gammaproteobacteria bacterium
GTTCAATACCCACTGAAAGCTGCCGATCTACGACATCCTGCCGGGATGGCGGAACGGTAGACGCAGGGGACTTAAAATCCCCCAGGCTCAGGCCTGTGTGGGTTCGAATCCCACTCCCGGCACTCGGTTCGCGGCGGGGCTCATGTCGGTGCCCGATCGCGCGAACTGCGCGCGTGCGTGAAAAACCCGGCGCGAGACGTTACTATGCCCGTCGAACCCCGACAACGATCTGGAAACGAGAACCGTTTCCCAGGAACACAACGGCGAGGAGGCCCCATGTCGCAGAAGCATCAGTTCAGCCGCAGAACCTTTTTGAGAGGCGCCGGAGCGACGGCGGTTCTCGGCGCGGTGGGGGCCCGGCCGGGCGGCATCGGGGGGGCCGCCGATCTCATGGCCTCGACATCCCGGCAGAGCTTCGACTTCGATGAGATCTACGACCGCCGCGGCACCGACTGTACCAAGTGGGACCGGGCCATCGCGGCCTTCGGCGAGGACATCGAGGTCGGGATGGGCATCGCGGACATGGACTTCCGCGCCGCCCCCTGCATCACCGAGGCACTCGCCAAGCGCTGCGACCATGAGAACTGGGGCTATCTGGCCCGGCCCGCCTCCTACACGCAGGCCATCGCCGACTGGAACCACAGGCGCTACGGTCTCGAGGTCGACCCCTCCACCATCGAGCTGACCACGGGCGTGCACCCCGGGCTCATCGCAGCCCTGCACGCCTTCTCGCCCCCGGGGTCGCGGGTGCTCATGAACACCCCCACCTACAACGGTTTCTACAGCGACCTGCGCTTCACCCGCACGATCGCCGAAGACAGCGAGATGTTCGTGGTGAACGGCCGTTACGAGGTCGACTGGGACGACTTCGAGCGGCGCGCCACCCGGGTGAACACCTTCCTGCTGTGCAATCCGCAGAACCCCACCGGCAACTGCTGGTCGGAGGAGGATCTGCTGCGCATGGGGGAGATCTGTCTCCGCAACCGGGTCATCGTGCTCGCCGACGAGATCCACTGCGACTTCGTGACCGCGGACAACAAGTACACGCCCTTCGCGAGCCTGCCCGACAAGGAAATCGTCGACAACAGCCTCACCTTCAAGGCGGCCAGCAAGACCTTCAGCCTCGCCGCGATGAAGGCCGCCTGGTACTTCTCCACCAACCGCAACCTGATGGCGCGCGCCCGCGCCTTCACCCGGGCCGACCTGAGCACGCTGGGAATGGAGGCCAACCGGGCCGCGCTCACCGACGGCGACGAGTGGCTCGACCAGCTCCTGGTCTACCTCGACGGCAACCACGACCTCGCCGAGTCCTACCTGAAGAACGTCCCCGGCGTGAACTACACCAAGGCCCAGGGCACCTACCTGGCCTGGCTGGACGTGAACGGGCTGATGGACAAGGTGGGCGCCCGCGAGAAGGCGGCGGAGGAGAACGAGACCTCCGAGTCCGTGGTCACGCCCGAGCAGATCATGCAGCGCTGGTTCGCCGAGAACGCCCGGATCTATCTGAATCCCGGGCACTCCTACGGCACCGGCGGCAGCGGCCGCATGCGCATGAACCTGGCCACCTCGCGCGTGCTGGTGAAGAAGGCGCTCGACAACCTCGGCGAGGCGGTGGCGAACGCGTAGGGCGACACCGCGGGACGGCCGGGTCTGCCGGCCGAACGCAAGAACGGCGGCGGGTCGCGATCACCGGGCCCGCCGCCGTTCTTTTTCGGAACTGCTCCTCTGACGTTTACTGGCGTCTACTGTATATTGCTGACAATATCGACACCGCTCCAGGCCCGTCGGTGCCCGGCAGAGTCGCTCGTCAGGCCGGCAGGCCGTGCCGGATCACGTGCTCCATCGCGTCGCCGAAGCGGTCGAGCTCCTCCAGGGTCGTGTAGACGCTGGGGGTGATGCGCGAACCGGTGCACTCCTCGTGGCCGATGCCGACCGCGATGATGCGGTGCTCGTTCCAGAGGTACTGATTCAGGGGACCGGGATCGACGCCGTCGATCTGGACGTTGGCCAGCCCGCAGGCGAACCTCGCCTTGCGGCTGGTGTGCAGGCGCACGCGGTCGTGCTGCAGGAGCCGGTCCGCCCAGTAGTCGCGCAGGTAGACCATGCGCGCCTCCTTGCGCGCCCCGCCGATTCCCTGGTGGAAGGTCAGCGCCTCCGCGATGGCCAGGTAGTTCGCCGCCGGGTGCGTGCCGATCTCCTCGAACTTGCGGATGTCGCTGTCCCTGCTCTCGGGGGCGGCGGTCAGCGGCCACACCTCCGGGATCCTCTCCCGGCGGACGTAGAGCAGCCCCGTGCCGTGGGGCGCGAACAGCCATTTGTGCAGGGAGGTGGCGTAGAAGTCCACGTCCAGCTCGCCCAGATCGAAGTCGAAGTGGGCGAGCGCGTGGGCCCCGTCCACCAGCACCGGAATCCCGTGGCGGCGCCCCAGGGCGGTGAGTTCCTTCACCGGCAGGATCTGGCCGGTGAGGTTGATCATGTGGCAGCACAGGATCATGCGTGTGCGCGGCGTGATGGCCTCCTCGAACAAGCGCACGATCTCGGCGGGATCCTCGGCGGGCACGGGAATGCGGATCTGCTTCAGGACGATGCCGTGGCGCCGCTCCCGCTGCCGGAAGGTGGTGATCATGCGCCCGTAGTCCTGGGTTGTGGTCAGGACTTCGTCGCCCGGCTGCAGGTCGAAGCCATGCTGCAGGATCTGCAGACCCTCCGACGCGTTTCGCGTCAGGGCGATCTCCTCCGCATCCACGCCCCACTCGCGTGCCAGGCGCGCGCGCACCGTCTCCCGCTGCGGCTCGAGAATCTGCCACATCGTGTAGGTGGGCGCCTCGTTGGAGTAGTCGAGGTGGCGCTTCATCGCCTCCTGCACCCAGCGCGGCGAGGGGCTCACCCCTCCGTTGTTCAGGTTGATGAGGCTCCGGTCCACGGTGAACGCGCGCGCAACCTCGACCCAGAAGTCCTCGTCGCGCGCGATCTGCGCGGGTGACCCGGACCAGTTGCCCAGCTCGTCAGCGACCTTGCGGGCGTCCGCGGAAAGGCGGGCGGGCAATAGGGGGAGTCCGGCGGCGGCCACGGCGGGCACGGCCATGGAACCGAGAAACTGGCGGCGACTGGGCATCATCGGGTCTCTCCTGCAGAGGATGGTGGCTCGCTCCGTTGCAGGCACGATACGACGAGCGGGATCGAATGTCACCTGCCCGTGGAGGCAGCCGGCCGGCGGCATGAGGACGACCTCACGCGTGGAGGGATGCCTGCCTTGCGCGTCTCCACGGGCGTCCCGCAACCGGGAACATTTCGTCGGTGGACGGGCTATTCCGGCGTCGTCTCCGTGCTTTCGGAGCTCATCCAGTCCAACGCGGCCGATCCCTCGAAAACCTCGCCCGCCCCGCGCGGCGCCGGGCAACCAAGGCATGAACAGGAAGAGGATTGCGATGCCGAAGTTGCCTTGCCGGGTCTGCGTCCTGGTTTGCGCGGCCACCCTTCTCGCCGCTGCCTTGCCCGCCCTGGCGCAGGCGCCGCCGGACGAGACGGATCCGGACTCGACGGCGTTCCTGCTGGATCCCCTGGTGGTGACCGCGACCCGCCTGGCGACCACCACCGACGAACTCGCCGTGTCGGTTAGCCTGGTGGGGCGGGCCGAACTGCGCGAACAGCCCAACCGCCTCCTCCTCGATGCCCTTGTCGCCGAGCCCGGCGTGCTGGTCCAGCAGACCACCGCGGGGCAGGGGGCCGCCTTCGTGCGCGCCCTCACCGGCAGCCAGGTGCTCCTGATGGTCGATGGGGTGCGCCTCAACAACGGCACTTTCCGTCAAGGTCCGAGCCAGTATCTGTCCTCGGTGGATCCGGAGATCATGGAGCGCATGGAGGTGGTGCGCGGAGCCTCGTCGGCGCTCTACGGCTCCGATGCCATGGGCGGGGTGATCAACGTGATCACCCGGCGTGCCGGAGACCTGCTCGAGCCGGGCGAGAACTGGGTGACGGAGGGCTCCTATACCTTCGACGGAGCCACCAGCGGGAGTCGTGCGCGGCTCTCGGCGGCAACGGCCGTGCCGGACTTTCTGTCGGGTCTGGAGCTCTTCGGCGGCGCCGGCTTCGGCACCTGGTCGCACCTGAAGCCGGGCGGGGGCCTCCCGCCCCAGGATCCGACCGGCTACGACCAGTGGAGCGGCGACCTCCGCGTCGATCTGCAGGCCTCGCGGCGGTTGCGCATCGAGATGGCCGGCCAGCATGCCGAGCAGAGCGACGTCCCGCGCTACGATCGCTACGTCGACTTCCGGGCTCCGGGAGTGGCCGGGGGAGGAGTGGGACGAAACGCGCTCTACCTCTTCGAGCCCCAGGACCGGTCGCTCGCGCGCATGAAGGGAACCGTGGCCACGAGCCGGCCCTGGATGTCCACTCTGGACGTTCAGGTATCGTGGCAGGTGCAGCGCGAGGGACGCTCGATCAGGAGCCAATCGCTCAGGGATGACATCGTCATGCCCTCGGACCGCGTCCGCTACGTCTCCGACGACGTGCGTTCGGTTGCACTGGACGTCCAGGGGCAGGCGATACACGGCGATGGCCGGAGCGGCGTGACCTACGGGCTGGAAGTGTGGGACAACGTCACCCGCTCGCACGGCCGGGAGGAGAACCTGGCAACGGGCGTGGAGACTTCCTCGTTCCGCTGGAGCGGGGAGGAGGCCGTGCCCACCGGTCGGTTTCCCGATGGCTCCCGCTTCGGCGGCGCCGCGCTGTACGCCTTCGCCGACGAACCCTGGGGGAGGTTCCGGGTGCAGTTCGGGGGGCGCGCCAGCACCTATCGTACGACCACGCGGGTCGGTGACGACTTCGGCGGTGACGTGGACTCGCGGGTCGGAAACGTCACCGGCGAACTCGGCGTGGTCTACCACCCCGCGCAGGCGATGTCGCTCAGGGCGCGCGCGGCCCAGGCCTTCCGCGCGCCCAACATCTACGATCTCACGCTGGTCGGAGATGTCCCCGGCGGCATCGCGCTGCCCAATCCGGAGCTGAGCCCGGAGCGCAGCTACACACTCGAGTTGGGGGCGAGCTGGATGCGAGGTTCGGCGACGGCCGAGCTGACCGTCTTCCGCATCGGAATCGACGACCTGCTCGAACGCAGCTTCGGGACCTTCCGGGGCCAGAGCACCTTCGGACCCGACCTGCTTCCCGTGCTCACCATTCAGAACATCGGCTCGGCGACCATCGACGGTGTCGAAGCGGGCCTGTCCGCCGGACTCCCCGCCCGCGGGCAGCTGGACCTTGCGGCTTCGTGGACCCTGGGAGATGCGGTGGTTGCGCGCGACGGGATGCTCGCGGAGGAGCCGCTCAGCCGCGTGCCCCCGGCGACGTTGTCGTATCGCCTGCGCTGGCCGTGGTCCCGCGACGAACGGTCGGGCTGGATCGAGTACTTCGGCAAGATGGCGGGCGGCCAGGACCGGCTCGGCTTCCGCGACCGGATCGACAGCCGCATCCAGGAGGGGGGGACGCCCGCGTACCATGTCCACTCCCTTCGGGGAGGCGCGTCCTGGCGGGATCGTTTGCGCATCTCCGCCGGGATCGAGAACCTCTTCGACGAGTTGTATCGCATTCACGGCTCGGGCATCGACGCCCCCGGCCGGCACCTCTTCGTGCGGCTGGACGTGCGGAGCTGACCGGGCCTGCCTCACGCGCCAGGTATGATGCGAGTGACGTTTCTGGGCACTTCGGCCGCGTGTCCGACCGTGCGCCGCAACGTGAGCGCGATCGCCGTGCAGCGGGAGGGCGACCTCATGCTCTTCGACTGCGGCGAGGGCACCCAGCGCCAGATGATGCGCTACGGCACGGGGTTCTCGCTCTGGGCGGTGTTCATCACACACATGCACGCCGATCACTTCGTGGGCGTGACCGGGATGCTGCGCACCATGGCGCTGCAGGGGCGGGAAGATCCGCTGCTGCTCACCTGTCCGGTCTCCGGCCGGCGGGTGCTCGAGGATGCCGTCCACCTGGGATTCGACCGCCTGAGCTTTCCGGTCGAGGTCCGGGAACTCAGGCCGGGGGACTGCGTCTCCCGGGACGGCTATGAGGTGCGCGCCTTCCGGGTGAACCACGGCATGCCGGCGCTCGGGTACGTATTGCGCGAGGACGATCGCCGGGGGCGGTTCGATGTCGAGAGGGCACGTGCCCTGGGCGTCCCCGAAGGACCCGCCTTCGGCCGTCTGCATCGGGGCGAGACGGTGGAGGTCGAAGGGCGGGCGGTCCGGCCGGAAGAGGTGGT
>JAPPJO010000139.1 GCA_028820325.1 Gammaproteobacteria bacterium
AGTCCGTGCGAGAGCGCTGTTCGCCAACGCTTGCGTCCGACAACCTAATTACACGTCGATCCGGTCAGCAAAGGTCGGATTTGTCGATGACACCGTCGGGCAGCAGGAGCCGATCGGCGATCGCGGCGATCTCCTCGGCCTCGCGCCAAGCCTGCTCCAGGCGCCACAGCTCACCTTCGAGCGCGCGCCGCTCATCTTCCTCGTGGAGGGCCATCTCCAGCGCGAGCCGGACCGGACCGGGCATCCTGACCAGAGAGCCGGGAGTTCCGTGGCGAAGATAGCCCTCGCTTCGGATCGCGATCTGCTCGAGGAATGCGTGCGCATGCCCGCGTTCGCTGATCTCCGAGACGGCGGCCTCCACCGTGCGCGCCTCGCCGCCAAGAGCGTTGAGGGCTGGGAGCGTGGCTCGGAGCACGCGCAGCGCGTCCTCTCCTTCAAACCACTCCGCCGAAGTGATGTCGAAGCGCTGAGGCAGCGCCAGCACCCGAAAGAGAGACTCGTCGTCGGTCGGCCGGATGCGCATCTCACGGAGACCACGGGCGCTCATCCGCCTGAGCAGCCCATCTTCCGGCCGAAAGCGGATTGAGGGACGAACGTAATTTAACAGATTCACCCAGTAGGCTCCCTCGAAGGCCAGGAGCGCACCCACGGCACCTCCCGCGACGCCCGCCACGGCCACCCCACCGGCCAGCCCCAAGCCCGCCACGGTCCACCGCAGGATGCCGCGCCTGCGCCTGCGCCCGAACTGGTCTCCGTAGCGCCAAGCGGCGAACTCCGCCCGCAGCGGCTTCCCGATCCGCACCAGTTCCAGCCCCTCGGGGTGGCGCGCCAAGCCGACGTTCTCCGAAGACATGCGCGTGCGGGTGTCGCGAAAGAGCTTGTCGCATGTCTCGACCGCTTCCCAGCGTTCCTCCAGCGGCGTCAGATTCCAGCGCTCGCACCTCCGGCATACGACCCAGAGACGTCCCCTGGCCGCGTCGAAGGCGAGCCGTCGCCCCACTGGAAAGGTCTCGACGACCTCGTTGGCGCCCAGGGACCGCTGGCAGAACATACATGTGGTATACATGGCATTCGGGCCTGCTTCTGAACATTCCGGCTCCACAAACGTACCTGCCAACGGCCATCGAAGTCATCTCAAGCCTCTTCAGCAGAGCGCCGATACGTGAACGAAACAGCAGTCCGGCTGTCGGGCGTCACCAAGTCGTTCGGGGCGCACACGGCGGTTTCCGACTTCGACCTCGACATCCCCCGGGGCACGATCCTCGGATTGCTCGGCCCGAACGGATCGGGCAAGACGACGACGATCCGCATGATCATGGCCATCCTGCTGCCGGACGAGGGCTCTGTCGAACTGCTCGGCGGCTCACCCGACATGAAACGCAGGGGCCGGGTCGGATATCTGCCCGAGGAACGGGGCGTCTACCCGAAGATGAAGGTGATCGAGCAGCTCGTTTTCCTCGGTGAACTCCGCGGTCTGGCGCGGCGCGATGCGCGGCGGCGGGCGACGCAATGGCTGGACCGGCTGGGTCTCGAGGACTGGGCGGCCAAGAAGGTGCAGGATCTCTCGAAGGGGATGCAGCAGAAGGTTCAGTTCATCGGTACGATCCTTCACGACCCGGACCTCCTCATCCTCGACGAGCCCTTCAGCGGGCTGGACCCGATCAATCAGGACGTGCTGGAGTCGATCGTCCGCGAGGAGAGGGAACGCGGCAAGACCATTCTCTTCTCCACTCACCTCATGGAGCAGGCGGAGCGGCTGTGCGAGCGCGTCTGCATGATCTCCCGGTCCCGCAAGGTGCTCGACGGCGACCTCAGGGAGCTCAAGCGGCGGGAGCGGACGGGCGCGATGGCCGTGGAATTCGAAGGCGATGCCGGCTGGCTCCATCGGGCAGGCGTTGTCGACGCCGAGAAGGTGAACGGCGCCTGGCACATCCCGCCGGGCCGGATCTCCCATCACGAGCTGCTCGGCGCCGCCATGCGCGAAGGCGTGAACCTGCGCCGCTTCGAGGTGCTGGAGCCCCGCCTGCACGAGATCTTCGTGCGCCACGCAGGGGAGGAATCGACCGAACCGGCGATGCTGCCCAAGGGAGGCGCTCGGTGAGACAGGTCTGGGTGGTGCTGCGGCGGGAGTACCTGGAGCGGGTCAGGACGAAGGGTTTCATCATCGGCACGATCGCCCTTCCGCTCTTCATGATCGGGATCATGGGGCTCAACATCTTCATTGCGGTGCAGGCCGCGGACTCCGACCGCGAGCTGGCCCTGGTGGACTTCACGGGCAGCATCGGCGAGGAGGTGGCCGGGCGGCTCGACGGACTGGGCTACGACGTCGAGGTAATGGGATCGGACGTCAGCCTGGAAGAACTGGATCGCCAGGTCATCGACGACGAACTGGAAGCCTACCTGGTGCTCGACGACCGCACGCTGTCGGAGGGGGTGTTCGCCTACCACGGGCAGGACTCGCCCGGCATCACGCGCGTGGCCCTCTTCGAGTCCGCGGTGAACGACGTCGCGCTGGAAAGCTACCTGGCGACGATCGGTACCGGGGAAGAGCTGCGGTCGCTCATCGAAGGCGGGCGGCTGGAATTCGAATCGGTCGTCGAAGTGGAAGACCAGGCGGAGGCCGAGGCGGCCCGGATGTCGGGGATGGCCTTCGGCTTTGGCGGAGCCTTCTTTCTGTACATGGCCACGCTCCTCTACGGGGCCTTCGTGCTCCGGTCCGTCCTCGACGAGAAGCGGAACCGGGTGGTGGAGGTGGTGATCTCGTCGGTTACCCCGTGGCGGCTCCTGCTGGGCAAGGTGCTCGGCGTGGGATCGATGGGGCTGACCCAGATGGGGATCTGGGCGGCGTCCGCGGGCATCCTGCTTCTCGTCGCGGCACCGATCATCGCGGTCCAGATCCCGAACGCGGACCTTGAGCTCTTCACGCAGGTCCTGCCGGGGCCGGGCGCCCTGGTGCTCCTCATCGTTTTCTTCCTTCTCGGCTACTTCCTCTATGCGTCCCTGTTCGCGGCGGTCGGGGCCATGTGCGCCACCGAGGAGGAAGCCGGACACGCCCAGTTCCCGGTGATCATGCTGCTCATCATCCCGTTGATCCTGCAGTCGGCCACCCTCGGGGGAGGCACGATGCCGTGGATGGACTGGGTGGCGCTCTTTCCGTTCTTCAGCCCGATCATGATGTTCCCGCGCGCATTGCAGGGAGCGGTGCCCTGGTGGATGACGGGGCTGTCGCTCGTCTTCATGGCCGGCGCCGTGGTGGGCACGTCGTGGGTGGCCGGGAGGATCTATCGCGTCGGGATTCTCATGCAGGGGAAGCGGCCCACCCTGCGCGAGCTGGTGAGGTGGGTGAAGGAGGCCTAGCAGCTCACGGACTGCCAGCCGGGTTCATTCGTGCCGTGCGAGCCAGGTGCGGAGGCGCTCAGCCTCCCTCGCGGCGGACGAGTCGAGTTCCGCCTGATAGAGCCGGCTGCGTACGACAAAAAGGTCCATTTCGTCCGGCGGCGCGTCCCGAGAGAGGATCTCCCGCACCTTGCCGAGGAAGAAGCTGCCCCAGTCCGGCCTGCGCCCGTCGACGTCGGTGAAGCCGTACTCCTTCGCCAGCTCCCAGCTCGAGTAGAGCCCGCCGCTCTTCCGGGCAACCTCGGGGTCGGCGGCGAGCGCCGCGATCGCACGGCCGACGAAGCACGGCGTCTCGGACTCGGCGAAGTACTCGTCCTTCTCGATGGCGTCGCGCCAGTTGCCCTCGGAGACCCCGAAGTGGTCGAGCACCGCCTCCGAGCGCAGGAATCCGGGGGTGACCGCCAGTGCCGTCACGTTGTGGGCGTGGAGGTCGCCGGCCATCGCGTAGGCGAGCCGCACGACCGCGTTCTTGGCGAGGTCGTAGAAGAGGTTGCCGCGGTAGCCGAAGGTGTCGCCGTCCGTGACCTCGACGATGAGCCCGGTGTCGCGTTCGACCATCGCCGGCACGCCGTGGCGGCTGGTGATGATGTGGGTGTGGACGGCGCGCTCGAGCAGCTCCGGCCCCTTGGCGGTGGAGAGCTCCCAGAAGGGTGTTCCCCACTCGGTGAGCGCGTCGCCGCCCCAGATGTCGTTGACCAGGATGTCCAGCCGGCCTGCCTCAGCGCGGATGCGCGCGAAGAGCCGCTCGACTTCCGACTCGATGGTGTGGTCGGCGCGGACGGCGATGCCACGGCCTCCTTCCGCCGTGACGAGCTCCGCTGTCTCCTCCAGCGTCTCGGGGCGGCCGGGGGTGGCGGGGCGGCCTTGGACGCTGCGGCCCGTGCAGTACACCGTCGCGCCCGCGGCCCCCAGCATGCGCGCGATGCCTCGGCCTGCGCCTCGCGTGGCGCCGGCGACGACGGCTACCTGGCCCTGGAGTGGAAGGACCGGCACGGTGCCTCCTTCGCTCTGGAGGATGGGAGTTGGTTGTCTTCGCTCGAAGATACAGCGACTTGCAGCTGCGGCGTCCCGCGACCCATGGTACGCCGATGCCGACACAAAGCGCGATGAACCGAAGCGAGCGTCGCCCCGGGACAACCCGAGCGAGCCGCGCGAGCCGCCCATGGGCCCTGTAGTGGACCCCGTAGTGCGTTTGAAGCGACTCATCGCAGTGGCGATGGTCACCGCAGCCACGTTTGGCTGCAGCGCGGACTCGCGCGTCGCCAGCGATTGGGCGGGCACCATCTACGACAGCGCCGGGGTGACCGTCGTCGCCAACCCCATAGCCGGCCTGTGGACGGAAGCCACGGCCTGGAGGCTCGAGGAGGAACTGCGCATCGGCGTGGTGGACGGCGATCCGATGCGGGAGTTCGGGTCGATCAGAGGTCTGGCGGTTGACGACTCCGGCCGCATCTACGTTCTCGATTCGATGGCCCGCGAAATCCGGGTCTTCGACCCTGACGGCAAGTTCCTCAGCGCATTCGGCCAGCGGGGGAGCGGACCGGGCGAACTGAGCTCGCCATCCGCCGTATTGATCGGCGGGGGCGACACGATCCTGGTACCGGATGTCCTCAATGGACGGGTACAGAGGTTCCTCACGGATGGATCGCCCGCCGGCCATTCCCCAATGGACCTGGCGGGCGGGATCCCTATCGACTGGCGCGCCCGGGATGGGCTCCTGCTTGAAGTACTCAGGCCACATCCCTCATCTGCCACCGGCGACGCGTCCCGGACCCTGTTACTGCTTCGGAACAGTGGCGGCGAGGTGGTCGACACGTTGCTCGAAATGGAGGAGAGCGGAGCGCTCGAGTATCGCAACGGCATGGCGCACATGGTCGCGTTTTCGCCTGAGCCGCGATGGACATTGCTCGAAGATGGTCGCCTGGCAAGCGGGCGTCTCTCGGCCTACCGGCTGGAGATTCGGGATCTGACTGGCCGCTTGGAGCGCGTCGTCACCAAGTCGTTCGAACCCAGGCCTCTACGCGACTCCGACCGGCGGGCGCTGCGCGAGCGCATACGAGCGTCCTACGGGCGTGGCCCTCTGTCCGCCGACAGGGAACACATGATCCGCACCATGGAGTTCGGAACGCACTTCCCCGCGTTCGCGAACCTGTTCGGAGGCCCTCACGGAACCCTCTGGGTGCAGCGGGCGCTTCAGGTGTCGGCGTTCGGACCCGACGACGATGTGGAGTTCGGCCTGCACGCGTTCGCCACGCCCGAGCACGACACCTTCGACCGCGAAGGACGCTACCTGGGCACGATGACACCACCCAGGGGTTTCGATCCGATGATGTCCCGGGGGGAGCATCTCTACGGCGTGCAGCGCGACGATCTCGACGTGCAGTACGTCGTGCGGCTGAGGGTCGTGCGGTGAAGTCGCCGCTGGCAACGGTCCGCGCGACGAGGCGTGACGACGCAACTTTGCGGGGATGAAGATGAAGACTCGCGGATTACTCGCGACCATTCTGGCCGCGACGGCGATCTTCATGGCAGGCGCCGCGTGCGACTCCTCCTCCCCGTCTGTGCGCACCATCCACACCGACTCGGCCGGCATCCCCATCGCAACGGCCGTCGAGCCGCTGTGGGGCCGCGGTGAAGGTTGGACCGTCGAACCCGAGCCGCTCCTCGAAATCGGCACCATCACCGGTGCGCCCGAGTACCAGCTTACCGATGTGGTCGCGGCCGTGCGTCTGAGCAACGGCGACATCGTGGTCGCCGAGCGGGCTGCTTCGGAACTGCGCGGCTATGACGCAGCAGGGAACTTCCGGTGGCGGGCGGGGAGGTCCGGGGAAGGACCAGGTGAGTTCAGGAGTCTCGACTTCGTCGGAACCACGGCCGGTGATTCACTGGTGACCTACGACGGAGCTCTGCTGCGGGCCCAGCTCTTCGACCCGCAGGGCCGCCTGGCGCGAAGCTACCGGGTGGCGATCACCGAGGGCGAGGGCGCCAACAGGGCGGCGGTGGCCGACAAGGCGGTGGGCGTCGTGGACGGTCTGCTCATCGTTCGCTTCGCCGAGTACGGTGACGAGGTTCCCAACGGCGTCGTCCGATGGCCCCTGGAGCGCTTGGCGACGGTCGACCTTGATGACGGCGCCGGGAGGTCGCTGATCGTGCTGCCGGGGAACGAAGCGTCTGCGCGGGTCCGGGAGGACGGAGGCTGGTCCCTCAGCACTTATGTCTTCGCCAGGGGGCCGGAGTTCGGTGCCGCGGACGGGCGCCTTGCGGTGATCGACACGGAAGCCTGGTCGGTGCGCCTGATCTCACCCCACGATGGAGCGATCACGGCAGTCTATCGGCGTGATGTGGCCCCCCGCGACGCGACCACCGCCCTCTTCGATCTCCATCTGGACGGCATCATGGAGATAGCCTTTCCGGATCCGGACCAGGCCGCTGCGGAACGCGTTGCGGGGTTGCGGCGGATGTGGCGGGGAATGCCGCGGGCGCCGCACCTACCCGTTCTCCGGTCCGTTCACGTGGATGAGACCGGGCACTTGTGGCTCCAGCCGTACTACGTGGCCGGCGCCGACCCCCCGCCCTTCGAGATCCTCGCCCCGGACGGCACCTGGCTCGGCAGCGTGTCGCTGCCCCCCGGCCTCCACCGGGCCTTCATCCAGTACCAGGCGCCCTACATGGAGATCGGCGACGACTACCTACTCGGCGTCTGGACCGACGAACTGGACGTTCAGTACGTCCGCATGTACCGGATCGACAAATAGTCGGGGTCAGCCGATCGCGGGGGAGCCCTCCTCTCCGGTCCGGATCCGGTAGCACTCCGCCAGTTCCAGCACGAAGATCACACCGTCGCCGATGTTCCCCGAGCGCGCGCCCTTGATGATCGCCTTCCTGGTCCGTTCCAGGAAGTTGTCGTTCACGGCGATCTCGAAGCGCACCTTCTTGCGGAGCCTCACCTCGAAGTCCGCTCCCCGGTAGGTCTCCGTGAACCCTCCCTGCTGCCCGCAGCCGAGGGCGTTGGTCACCGACATCCGTCCCACCTCCACCTCGGCCAGGGCTTCCTTGACGCTGTGCAGCCGATCGGGCTGAACGTACGCAATCACGAGTTTCATCATGCACTCCCGTTTCGGGTGGGTGGCCTTAGCGAGCCGTGAAGATGGTGTAGTCCGGGTAGGCTTCCATGTTGTGCTCGGCCAGGTCCAGGCCCCGCCGTTCCTCCTCCGGACTCACCCGGAGGCCGATGGTACTCCTGAGGACGAGGAAGATGAGGGCGGCGGCCGGGAAGGCGATGGCGCCGCACGCCGCCACGCCCACCAACTGGGTGAGGACGCTGTGATCCGCGCTGAAGATCCCCACGGCGAGCGTCCCCCAGACGCCGCAGGTCAGGTGCACGGAGATCGCCCCGACGGGATCGTCGAGCCTCGCGCGATCGAACGTCTCGACGGAGATGACGACGATGACCCCCGCGACGAGGCCGATGATGACCGCGGCCGTAACGCTCACCACATCCGCGCCGGCGGTGACCCCGACGAGCCCGGCGAGCGCCCCGTTCAGGACCATCGAGGCGTCCGGATGCCTGTGGACCACCCAGGTCGTCGCCATGGCCCCGACGATGCCGGCGGCGGCCGCGAGCGAGGTGGTGACGAGCACGTACGAGACCAGTCCCGGGTCGGCGCTCAGCACCGAACCCCCGTTGAAGCCGAACCACCCCAGCCAGAGGAGGAACATCCCCATGACAGCGAGCGGAAGATTGTGGCCGAGGATCGGCCGGATCTCGCCATTGACGTATTTCCCCAGCCGGGGACCGAGGAAGATCACGCCCGCGAGCGCCGCCCAGCCGCCCACGGAGTGGACGATCGTCGAACCGGCGAAATCGTAGAACCCCAGCCCGTCCAGCCAGCCACCGCCCCACTTCCACGACCCGACCACGGGATAGACGAACATGACGTAGATCGTCGCGAAGAGGAGGAACGAACCGAGCTTCACCCGCTCCGCCACGGCCCCGGACACGATCGTTGCCGCCGTGGCGGCGAACATCGCCTGGAACAGGAAGTCCGTCCAGTAGGTGTAGCCCGGGTTGTACTCAGCCGTCACGCCGGCGGCGTCCGTCCCGATGCCCATCCCGGTGAAGCCGAGGAAGCCGCCGAGCGCGAACTCGTCCGGATACATCAGGTTGAACCCCACCAGGGTGTAGGTGAGGAGCCCGATGGCGATGATCCCCATGTTCTTGAAGAGGATGTTGACGGTGTTCTTCGACTGGGTCAGCCCGGATTCCAGGGTTGCGAACCCCAGGTGCATGACGAAGACGAGGAAGGTCGCCACCATCATCCAGGTGTTGTTGACCGCGAAGAGCGCGTCGGCCGCTGAGCCCGTCTGCGCGGCAGCCGCATCGGGGAAGGCGGCAAGGAGCACGACTGACGCAAGCGTCATGAGGAACCGCATGGTTCACCTCCCGGGAGTCGGTCCAGCGTGGGCGCGGGCGCGCGGATTCGTCCGCGGGCTGCTCGGTCCGCGACCGGTTCGGGGCCGTGCATGGGCAAGCGGCGTGCCGGGGACGTGCTGGGTGCGCAACCCTTTGCCGCCAATATTCTTACGAGATGTGCCGCAGGCGGATGGGGGCACGGCCGCAAACACCCGTTCCTACATTTTGGTAGGATTGAGAAGGAAGCTACAGAATTGTAGGTCGCGGGCGGTCAGCGTCTGGAGAGACCGTACTTGGCGACGCGAAGCCCCATCACCCGCTCGGTGATGCCGAGCTGTCGGGCGGCGGCGGCGCGATTGCCGCGACTCACCTTGAGGGCGTCGACGATCAGCTCCTTCTCGAGCGCATCCAACTGGACCTTGAGCGGCCCCGAACGCCCGGCGCCCGGGGTGGCCATCTGGAGGCTGGGCGGGAGGATGCGGGCGTGGATCACGTCACCATCAGCCAGAAGCACGGCTCGCTCGATGGCGTTCTCCAGTTCGCGCACGTTCCCCGGCCAGTGGTAGGCCATGAGCAGATCGATGGCGGGGGTGGAGAGGCGGACGATCGCGCGCCCGTGCCGCCTGTTGTACATCTCGACGAAGTGGTCCGCGAGCAGGATGATGTCGGTCCGGCGGTCGCGCAGCGGCGGCACGTGAATCGGGAAGACGTTCAGCCGATAGTAGAGGTCCGTCCGGAAGCGGCCGTCCTCGATGTCCGCCTCCAGATCGCGGTTGGTTGCGGCGACCACCCGGACATCGGTCTTGAGCATCCTGTTGCCGCCAACCCGTTCGAACTCGTGCTCCTGCAGCACGCGAAGAAGGCGGATCTGCACGGACGGGGGAAGATCGCCGATCTCGTCGAGGAAGATCGTCCCGCCCGAAGCCCGCTCGAAACGGCCGGCCCGCTGCTGGAGTGCACCCGTGAACGCGCCGCGCTCATGGCCGAACAGCTCGCTTTCGACGAGCCCCTCGGGGAGCGCCGCGCAGTTGACGCGGACGAAGGGCCCTTCGGACCGCCGGCTCCCGTAGTGCACGGCCTGGGCGATCAGTTCCTTCCCGGTGCCGCTCTCGCCGCGGATGAGCACGGTGGCGTCGCTCCCCGCAACCTGGCCGATCATCTCGAACACCGGGACCATCTCCCGCGAGTTGCCGACGATGTTGTCGGGCCGGTACCTGTCGGCCAGCTCCCGCCGAAGGCGCCGGTTCTCGGCAACCAGTGCCTTCTCCTCTTCCGCGAACTGCCGGAGCCGCACGGCGTGGGCGATGAGGGAAGCCAGCACCGAGAGGATCTGGATGTCCTCGTCGAACGAGGCCGCCTCGCCGCAGGGGCGTTCGGCGCTCAGTGCTCCGATCGTTTCGTTGCCGTGCCGCACCGGAACGCAGACGAAGCCGGTCCCGTCGCGCTCCTCCAGGGGGCGGGCCCGGCTCAGAAAGCGCGGCTCGGTGGCGACCGACGGAATGACGACAGGGACGCCCGTCTCGACGACGCGTCCAGTGATGCCCTCACCGAGCCTGTATCGCGCGCGCTCCCGCTGGTCGTCCGTCAGGCCCACCGCCTCGTGTAGCAGGATCTCGGACGTCCGGCGGTTCAGAACGGTGAGCGTCGCGCACTCGAGCTCCATGCGCCGCGAAAGCGCGCCGAGGATGGGCCGCACCGACGAGCCCAGGTCCGCCGTCTCGTCCAGGATGGTGCTGACCTCGCGGAGGAGCGCGAGGGGGTGCGACTCGGCCGTCATCGTCCCGCTGGCCCCGCCCGCGGTGCTCCGAGCACGAAGTCCCGCCGGTAGTACGGGGTACCGCGCTTCACCGTCAGTACCACCGAACGCAGGCTCTCCGGCCCGGCCAGCGGGTCCTCCCGCAGGAAGACGATGTCGGCGTGCTTGCCGGGCTCGATCGTGCCGATCGAGTCCTCCAGCCCCAGCGCAACCGCGCCATGATGGCTCGCCGCCTTCAGCACGTCCGGCATCGGCATGCCCACGTCGTCGTGCAGATGGCGGATTTCGTCGAAGAGCGCCGGGAAATCGGAGGTGGGCGGAGTCATGCCGTCGGTCCCGGTCGCGACCATGACGCCCGCCTCCCAAGCCCGGCGGGTGAGCGCGATCGCGTCGGCGGTCTCGCACCCGGCACGCACGCCGCGCCGGCGCCGGTCGATGGGCGGTCGCCGGGGCCCCGGACCTGCCCCCGCCCTGTCCGCTGTCTCACCGGGAGCGGGCGCGTTGACCGTGTCGATCGCCGCCATGCGCCTCAGTCCGACCTGGACGACGACCCGGATGGTCGCGTCCAGCACCGTGCCGTGCCGCCTCATGAGGGCGAACACCGAGTCCACCGCGGGGTGGTTGAGGTCCACATCGACGAACCCGGTGCGGCGCCCCTCCTGCCCCTCGCGAAAGACGTCGTCCGGAATCGCCGCGCTGCCGACGCTGCACACGTGCGACATCGAGCGCACGCCCGTCCCGGCCACCTCGAGCGCACGCGCCGGCCCGACGTGCGTATGCGACCACACCGGGATCCCCTGCCTGCCGGCTTCGGCGGTGATCGCGGCCAACAGGTCTCCGTCGATCGCCGCATAGGTCTTGATACCGGTCGCCCACGTGCCCCGCGCCAGCGCCACGGCCTGCGCCAGATCGGTCTCCTCCGTGACGGCCTGCATCCACGACACCTCGCCGGGCGTCTCGCCCGCCGCCGATGAGACCGTGCGCGGATCGGTGAAGAACACCGGTCCCGCCATGAGCGCCGAGAAGTACAGGTCGGGCGCGTCGATCTCCTTGACGAGGGATGCGCGCTGCAGGTCCATGAGCGAACGCACGTCGCCCGCCATGTCCCGCGCCGTCGTGATCCCCGCATAGAGCTGGCGGTTGAGGATGAACTCGGCCCGCCCACGGTTGGCCATCGTGGCCACGTGGGTATGCGACTCGACCAGACCGGGGATGGCGAACCACCCGCTCGCATCGATCACCTCGGCGCCCTCGCGTAGCTCGTCGGTCAGGTCCGCAGCCGGGACGACGGCGGCGATCCCTTCCCCTTCCACCACGATGGCTAAGCCCGTCCGGGCCGAGGCTCCGGTGCCGTCGATCACCGTCGCCCCGTCGAAGATGGTTCTGGGCGGGGCGGAGGCCTGCCCCGGCGGGCCGGCCTGGGCTCCGAGCGTTGCCGGCAGCGCCAGCCCCATGGCGATCAGGATCGGGATAACGCGGCCGGTCATTTCGCACTCCTCTCCGAGACGGCAATGACATCCACTTTCGGCCACGGATCGTTCGCGAACAATGCCATGCGTCCGCCGTGCCAATCGATCAGACCCGGATATGGAAAGTCGATCTCGCCAACCGCGCCCGAGGTTGGGTCGATGACATAGCTGTGAATCGCCTTCGGGGCATCCGCATCGACGGCTTCCTGGTCGTACAGACTCAATTGCACCAGAAGATGCGAAGCGACCGGCGCCACCGCGTACAGCATGTGCATCTCGCTGCGCCCCGGGGTCAACCCCATGGCCACGGAACCCGATTCCGCATTCTCGACGATTCCCATGGGCCGATGATCCGGCAGCCGGGCGATCCAGCGCAACACGCCATCCGTTCCATACATGTGCACTTCGTTCAGGCGCGTCGGCACCCAGGCGATGCCACCGATCTCCGGAAGGCAGGCGAGCCGGCCCTCCGTCGTCGCATCGCGGACGATCGGGTTGTCCCAGCGGTAGGAGATCCCGAACGACGCAACCACCTCGTCCTGTTCCAGCCGATGAATGAAGCCGGACGCCTCATCCCTCAGGGCAAGCAGGTACAGGCCATCGTCCATGAAGCAAGCGTCCATGGGGAAGAACGGGACGGGGACATCCCGCGTCCACGACCACTCCCCCTCCATTCGGTCGAACACATGGATCATCTGCCGCTCATCGGCCACGAAGATGCGATCTTCGGACAGCGCGAGGCCCCGCGGGAAGGCCAGTTCCCCCGGGCCCTGGCCCGGCCTCCCGACCCGCACGTGCGTTCGCGCCGGGATGTTCAACACGTGCACCACGTTCAACTGGTCATCGAGGACGAAGATCTCGTCGCCCCGAAGCTGCGCCATCGCGATCCTGCCGATGAGTCCGGCTTCCGGCGTTTCCCGGGCGCCGAAGGCGGCGACCAGCGAGTCGGGTCCCGTCTCGAGATTCACCCATACCGGCGCCTCCTGCACGTCTGCGACGAGGCCGGGATGAAATGCGCTCGCCAGGCTGTCCGGCAGGGGATGTTCGATGCCTGGGGTCTCGAGGGTGCAGCCGGAGGCGAGCCCCCACATCGCCAGGGCCATCAGCAGCCAGACGCGAACTCTGTACGAGGCCGTGGAAGATGGACCGACGCTATCGACCCCGCCCCTCGTCGACCGAATCCGGCGAAGCCTCATCCCGAGGCGCGGGCCTCCGCCGAGCCCCGCAAACGCGCGGCCCGGATGAACAGGCGCGCCGACACGACCCAGAGCACCACGAAGAACCCGTTCAGGCCCAGGATCTCGACCACGGAACTGACCGGGGAGTGCTGCTTGCCGATGATCAGGGCGATCACGGCCACCAGCGCCTGGGCGAGCGCCGCCGCGACCATCGCGCGCGCCAATCCGCGCGGCCGGAAGCGGGCGATCACGGCCCCCATCATGCCGACGGCGAGCACGCCCCCGTACGAACGGTCGAAGGGATCGCCCTCCACGCCGATGAGCCCGACCGCACCGATGATCCAGAGCAGGATGAGCCCCGTCGCGAGCGCGGCGACGATGGCGAGTCGGTACGCCGACCTCGGTTCGGACTTCATGGCTTTCTCCGGCTGGGGCGACCGTCTCAGGCAATCTTTCGGGCGACTCGACAACAGAAGTATTATGCCCGCCGGAGGAAAAGCGATCCCGGTCGACAAGTGGGGTGGTCATGGACAGGCGCGATTTTGTGAAATCCTCAGCCGCGGCGCTCGGGGCCCTGCCCGTCCTGGCGACACCGCTTTCCGCGCACGGCGGACCCTTCGGCGCGGGCACGGCCGCTTCCCCGCCGAGCCACGAGCGCCCGTCCGCGACGCCTGGACAGGCCACCGGAACCGCCCTCATCTACGACCCGCGCTACCTCGATCACGTGCTCATTCGACCGAACGGCTCCCGCCCGCCCGAGATCCCGGAGCGGCTGGTGCGCATGCGGGCCGAACTGGAGGCGCGCGGGCTCACCGAGGCGACCGTGCCCATCGCACCCACCGTCGATCCCCTGCTCCGCATCCGCGCTCACCACACCGGCGAACACGTAGATTCGGTGCGCCAGCTGGGCGTGAGCGCGAACGTGGCCGAACTCGCGGTGTCCGGCGCCCTGACCGGCGTGGACGTGGTCGCCGAGGGCCGGGCGCGCAACGTCTTCTGCGCCATCCGGCCTCCGGGGCACCACGCCAACAACACCGGCGCCGAAGAGGGCTTCTGCTACTACAGCAACGCGGCCATCGCGGCGAAGTACGCCCAGGAGATCCACGGTCATGAGAAGGTCCTGGTCATCGACTGGGACTACCACCACGGCAACGCCACCCAGAACGCCTTCTACGACGACCCTTCGGTGCTCTTCTTCTCATCCCACGACTGGAACGCGTATCCCGGAACCGGCGATCCTTCGCTCGCCGGAGAGGGAGACGGCGCGGGCCTGAACATCAACGTGCATCTGGAGTGCGGCTCCAGCGACGCCGACATGCTGCGCTACTGGGACAACGCGCTCTCGCCCGCGGTGGCGGCCTTCGACCCCGATTTCGTGATCGTGTCAGCGGGCTTCGACAGCCGCCGCGACGATCTGCTGGGATGCTTCGACCTCACCGACGACGCCTTCCGGCGCATGACCCGCATGGCGATGGACTACGCCGATAGCTGCTGCGACGGACGGCTCGTGTCGCTGCTCGAGGGCGGATACAACCTGGACGGGACCGCGCTCGCCGCTGCGGCGCACGTGGAGACGCTGCTGGAGCACTGACTCCAGTCCGCGGTCCGCGTCCCGTCCGGCGCCTGCGGGGGCGCTGGCGAACGTCCTAGACCATCCGCGAGAGCACCCCCAGCAGGCGGTCCACGTCCTCGCGGTTGTTGAACATCGCCACGGCGGCGCGGAGCAGCCTTCCCTCTTCCTGGAACGTGATGGCGATGCCCTCGTCGGCGAGAGCCTTCGCCAGCGCTTCATGTTCCAGGCCGTGGTAGAAGCTGACGATCGGCGAAGAATTACGGGGAGGGGTGAAGAGTTGCATCCCCAGCGCTTCCGCTCCGTCGCGCAGTTCGCCGGCCAGCGCGTGGGTGTGCCCGGCGATGCGGTCCAGTCCCACCCGGGCGAGGAAGTCGAGCGCGGCCGCCATGGCGGCCACCGGACCGTTGGCCAGGCTCCCGTACTCGAACTTGGCGGCGCTGCTGCGCAGGCGGTAGCGATGCCCCGGCAGGGTTTCGGCCACCTGCCGATGCCCGTAGCGGTCGGGCGCCATCCAGTCCAGGTGCTCGCGGCGGACGAAGAACGGGGCGCAGCCGAAGTCCGCGTGCAGCCACTTGTAGCCGTTTGCGCCAGCGAAGTCGACGCCCTCCTCCCGCAGGTTCACGGGGAAGGTGCCCAGCGCCTGGACGGCATCGGTGTAGAGATAGGCTCCGTGCGCGTGCGCCAGCTCGGCGAGCGCGGGCAGATCGTGGCGGAAGCCGTTCCGGTTGGACACCCACGCCACGCTGACGAGCCGGGTGCGCGCGTCCGTCCGGCGCGCAAAGTCCTCGGTCGTGACCACGCCGTCGCGCGACGGCACCACCCGCAGTTCGACGCCCATCCGCTGCTCCAGTTGCCGGTGGAGCACGTAGGTGGAGACGAAGTGCAGCTCGTCGACCACGATGTTGTCGCCCTCGCGCCAGTCGAGCGCGCTCGCGACGATGTTCTCCGCGTCGGTCGTGGAATAGAGCAGGGCCACCTCGTCCTCGTCGGCCCCGAACAGCCCGGCGAAGCCGGCGACGGCCCTCTGCCGCGGCGAAGGGCCGGAACCTCCGCCCTGTCTCCGCATCTTGCCGTCCGCGTACGCGTACAGCGCGTCGCGCACGGGGATCGGGATGGGCCCGACGGAAGCCGTGTTGAGGTACGCGAGTTCCTCGGTCACGGGGAAGCTGGCGCGGACGCCGAGCGGATCGTCGAGAGCGAGACTCGGGGGCGCGGGGCTGGCCGATGGGGTGCCCGATGCGGACTCGGCCCCTTCGGCGATGCGGGCCGCCAGCCCTCCGGCGGGAAGCGCGGCCAGACCGGCGGCCGCTGTGGTGCGGATGAAGTTTCGGCGGTCGAGCGGCGTCATGCGGCTCCTCCCCTGACGGTCGCCCGCTTCCACTCGGGCGATAACTGGCTGCGACCCGCGAATCGGGCGCGGACAGGCTAATCGTAGGGTTGGGACGGAGCGGTGGCCAGCCGCCAGCCTACTTGGTCACGAACATCTTGATGACGCTCGAACGACCGTTGACCTCCAGTACGAGGAGATAGATCCCGGACGCAACCTGGTTGCCTTCGAGGTCGCGCCCATCCCAGTAGGCCTCGTATTCCCCCGGTGTTTCGTACTCCATGTCGGACACGGGGAAGCCGTCGCTGCCCGGGTTGCGCAGGGCCGTGGGGGAGGCGACCAACTGCTGGAGCACGTTGTAGATGCGAATCGACACGACGACCGGCTCCCCGCCCGAAAACAACTCGTCACCCAACGAGAAGGGGATGCGGGTCTCCGGGTTGAACGGATTCGGATAGTTCTGACGCAACTCGAATCCGGGATTCTGCTGGCGTCCCCGATCACCCGTTTCCTGGGCCGAGGTAGGATCCAGACCAACGAGCGGGATGAGGAGGAGGCCTGTCAAGACGCGTAGGAAGCGTCTCATATCAACCCCTCCGCACAGTTTTTTCTGTGCAGTAGCTTAGGAACGATAGCCCTCCCAGGCATCCTTGAAAAAATGAATCTGCACCACCACGGCATGGTACGAGCGCCTCACCCTTTCTGTCAACATCGACGGGCGCCGGCGTGGCGTACCTGGTTGCTTCGATAGGACACCGCTCAGGCTCGAAATGTTCAACTCTTCCGTCAGGCCGCGAGACGCGTCGCTCACGGGCTCGGACCCGGGCTGGCGGGCACTTCCCGCCCGCTGCCGCGCCGAACCGTGACTCCGAGCCGGTCGAAGCAGGCGAGCAGAGGGAGCAGGTGCCGGCGGGTGACGGGCAGAACGTCGCGGAAGTCTGCGGGACCGAGGCCGGATCGGCCCGCGAGCCGTTCCTGAACGTCCCGTGCCCCCCGTTCGACCGCGTCTGCGTCGGCGAAGAAGTCGTCGTTCAACACGACGATGTCGCCCGCCTGTTCCATCAGCTTGAGGATGGGCCACAGGTCTGGATGGTCGCGGAGCGCGGCGGGAAGGTCGCGGATGGAGGGCGGAGAGAGACCCGCGGCCCGGTATTGCTCCGCCAGGCGCGACCGCACGCCTTGCTGCTCCGCGGTGAGGGAGGGCGTGAAGCCGGGCTTGCGCACCAGGTCGCGGCGGACCTCCAGTTCGCCCTTTTCCGCCAGGTGCGCGAGCAGGGCATCGGCCAGTTCCGCGCCCGCGCCGGCGGGCAGAGCCTCGCGCGCCTCGGCGAGCGGCATGCCGGGTCTGAGCGGCTGGGCTCGGTGGTAGCGGGCGACCTGGCGTTGGAGTAGGCGTCGGCCCTGGTCGGCCACCGTTCCCGAATAGAGCGCCCGGCCAGTCGCGAAGCCGGTCTCGTCCTCGCCGGAGGCAAGCGTCCCCGGCGGATCGCCGGTGCGGATGGGGAGTTCCTCCTCCGGGACGCCCGCCCACCCGGCCAGGTCGAGCGCCGCCCGGCGGCGGAGGCCCCCGTCCGGTCCCACAATCGCCTCGAGCAGTTCGCCCTCCCTGCCCCGCAGCCGCGTCCGCGGCGGCGGTGACGGCTCGGCCACGATGCCCCCGCCGATGGTGGTCATCGGCGAGTAGGAGCGCAGGACCACGTGGTCGCGCGCTCTCGCCACCAGGGGCGCCTCCAGCCGAAGCTGCGCCCACGCCACCTCACCCGCCACCATCTCGGCGCAGTCGAGCAGGAAGACCCGTGCCATCACCTCGGACGTGCCCAGGTGCACCCGCACCCGCTGGCCCCGCTCGATGCCCCAGGCGGTGTCGGGGAGCAGTTCGATGCGCGCTGTTACCCGGTCGGCGGCCACCCATGGATCGGCGCCGACCACCACCTGTCCGCGCCCCACCGCCTCCCTGCCCACGCGGCTGCCGGCGAGGGCGACGGCCGTGCGCTCCCCCGCGCGCGCCGTCCGCACCGAACGCCCGTGCACCTGCAGGCCGCGCACCCGCGCCGCCAGCCCGCCCGGCTCGAGCCTGACGCGCTGGTCGAGGGACAGCGACCCCGACCAGAGCGTGCCCGTCACCACGGTTCCGGTGCCGCGCACCGTGAAGACCCGGTCCACCGGCAGGCGCACGATGTCGTCGTCCAGGCGCGCATGCGCCCTCGCGCCCTCGCGCGCGAGCGCTGCCTGCAGCTCGTCCAGGCCCGCCCCGGTCACCGCGGAGGTCGGCACGATGGGCGCATCTGCATGCGGCGTGCCGGCGAGCAGCTCGCGGACGTCGTCCAGCGCGAGCTCCAGCCATTCCTCCTCCACGAGGTCGATGCGGCTGAGCGCCACGACCACCCGCTCGACCCCGAGCAGGCGCACGATCGCCAAGTGCTCGCGCGTTTGCGGCATGGTGGCCTCGTCCGCCGCCACCACCAGCAGCACCAGGTCCATCCCGGTGGCGCCCGCCAGCATGTTGCGGATGAAGGACTCGTGGCCGGGGACGTCGACCACACCGAAGGCCAGATCTTCGCTCACCGGGAGTTCGGCGAACCCGAGGTCGATGGTGATGCCGCGCCGCTTCTCCTCGGCCAGCCGGTCCGTGTCCACCCCGGTGAGCGCCTGGACGAGAGCGGTTTTGCCGTGGTCGATGTGCCCGGCAGTGCCGAGGATCAGCCGGCGCATGGGCTCTCGCGCGGTTCAGACAGCTTCGCCAACGACGCTCTCGAGAAAGGGAAAGGAGGGCAGCGGACGGGACCCGCAAATGTGATGGTGCACGTAGTTGCGCAGCACCTTCAGGTGCTGGGTGACGCGGTCGAGCCCGTCCACCGGTTCTCCCAGGAGAAGTGTCCTCAGCTGTTCCCGCGCGCGCGGCCCGATGCGGGGAGCCTCGGAGGCCGGCCCCGCGCAACGCGGGCAGCGCACCCCTCCCGCCGCATGGTCCAGGCGGCCAACGGCCGTGTCGTCCAGTTCGTCCCCGCACTCCACGCACGCGCCGAGTTCAGGAGCGTACCCCATCAACGATACCAACGCCCAGGCGCCGGACAGGATGAGGACCGCGATCATCGCCGAAGGAGCCTCGGCCAGGCGTCCCAGCGACGCGTCGAGTCCGGCGAAGAGGGCCCCGCTCGGTTCCTCGCCGGCGTGGTGCAGCACCAGGTCGGCGAGCAGCGACGCCCCCGCGAACCGCCGCACATCGCCGGCCAGAGCCCGGTGCGCGTGCATGACCGAGAACTCGCGATAGTTCTGGAGGTCCCGGTTGCTGCGGTAGTAGAGCACGAGAACCCCCGAGGAGAAGATCTCGGGAGGGGTTCCGCGCCTGCGCAGGCCCCGCGCCATCACGCTCACCAGGCCTCGCTCGCGCGTAAAGAATCGGAGGATCAGGCTGGTTTCGCTGAACGGATGGGACTTGAGCAGGATGGCGCGCGTGGAAAGGAGCGACATCCTCTAACCCCGGGAATCGTCGGTGAGCCCAATGCGCGCCAGCAACCGCTCGCGCCTGCGCCGATAGGCCTTCCGGGCCTTGCTCCCCACCTTCCCCTCTCGCGCATACGCTTCGTCCAGAATGGCCACTTCGCGAAGCAGCCTGCGCCGCTCATCGGCGGCGGAAGCCGTCGCCGCCGCAGGATCGCGGTAGACCGCGTACAGCCCGAGCCATGCGAGCACGACGGTCAGGATGACCGCCATCCATTCCAGCGGAAGTCCCTCCGCTTCCTCCGCCAGGAGCAGGCCCACCGCGTCATCAACGATGTCGCCGGCGGCGTAGCGCCGATAGGTCACGCCCTCCTCCACCTCGATGGGCGGGAGCGGCTGGAGCCCGGTGACGGCGGTCGGCGGAGAAGGTTCGAGGACCAGCAGCTCCATGGTCTCGGTGAGTCCCGGAAGCGGCGCGACGAACTGGTGGCCGGGGACCGTGTAGCGGACCGCGTACAGGCGCTCGCCCGGCGGCACCGGAGCCGCGACGAACATGCGTCCGTCGGCGAAACGCACCGCGTCCTCCGCGAGATCACTCTCGCCGACTTCGAAGTCCTGCGCGCCGCCCAGCAACGGATACGACCACACCGGCTCGCCATTCGCGGGGATCAGGGTGCGGAAGCCGTCGTTGCGGATCTGGATGAGGTCCACCGCGCTCCACCCCGTGCCCACGTCCTGCAGGAAGAGGTTGCGCACCGAGACCGTGAAATCCGCGCCGCCCGGCGGGGCGGGTTCGGTCTCGTACACACGGATGACGTACGTGCTGTCGAGCTGGATGACGCTGTTTACGGGGATGCCGAAGTAGAGGATGTCCTCGTAGAGGGTCGACGCGAAGAAGACGGTTCCCGATTCCGGGTCCGGGACGCGGGGCAGCTCGAAGGCGAAGGATCCGTCGTCTGCGACCACGACGGAGTCGATTTCGCTTCCTCCCCCGAGCGCCACTTCGTGCAGCGTCACCAGCCCGGACCCGACTCCGGCGTCGCCAAGCAGCACCCTGCCCCGGAGCGTCGCGGTAGCCTGCTCGCTGGTCGCGGCGGCCGCGCCGGCTTCCTGCGACGACGGATGCGTCGCCGATGGCGGGCGTGCATCACCGGTCGACGCCGTCGCTGCGTGGGCAGGGATGGCCCCGAAGCCCGGCGCAGAGAGGAACGCGGCCAGCAGGAGCGCCCGCGAGTCAGGGCGTAAAGCGGCCAAAGTCCTCGGGATGAAGCTTGCGCAGGTGTTCCTTGAGCTCCTCCGCGTCCATTCCCGGCGGAGACTCCTCCTCGCCTTCCCCCGAGGCCGCATCTTCCTCGTCCGTCACCTCGATCGAGGTCTTGTGGAGGAGATCCTCCTGGGCGAAGATGCGCGCCTCGGTCCGGAGCGCGACCGCGATCGAGTCCGAGGGCCTCGCGTCGATGGAAACGACGTCGCCGTCCCGCTGCACGATCAGCTCGGCGTAGAAGGTGTTGTCGAGGACGCGGGTGATGAGCACCCGCTTGAGAGTGCCGCCGAGCCCGCCGATCACCGAGACGATGAGGTCGTGGGTGAGGGGTCGGCTGAACTTCATGCTGGCCAGCTCCATCGCGATCGAGCTGGCCTCCCCCGGACCGATCCAGATCGGCAGCACCCGTTCGCCCTCCACCTCCCGCAGGATGACTACCGGCGTGTTGGATGAGGGGTCAAGCCCCAGGCTCTGTACCCTGACCTCGACCAACGGTCCTCCTCGCGGGACGCTACCCCGCCGGCCGTCCCGGACGACCGCAGCAGCAATGCGCGTTGGCGCTCAGTAGCGGTAGTGGTCGGGCTTGTACGGGCCGCCGACCGGCACGTCGATGTATTCCGCCTGCTCGGGAGTGAGCGTCGTGAGCCGCGCTCCCAGTTTGTCCAGATGCAGTCGCGCCACCTTTTCGTCCAGGATCTTGGGAAGGGTGTAGACCCGTTTCGCGTACTCGTCGGTCTCGCGCTTCTGCCAGAGTTCGATCTGCGCCATGCACTGGTTGGTGAAGCTGGTGCTCATGACGAAGCTCGGGTGGCCCGTGGCGCATCCGAGGTTGACAAGGCGGCCGCGCGCGAGAAGGACGATGCTCTTGCCGTCCGGCCAGGTGATCTTGTCGACCTGCGGCTTGATCTCGGTCCACTCCAGGCCCGCCAGCCCGGCCACTTCGATTTCGGAGTCGAAATGGCCGATGTTGCAGACGATGGCGCCGTCCTTCATGCGGTCCATGTGGCCGCGGGTGATTGCGGAGACGTTGCCCGTGGCGGTGACGAAGATGTCGCCGAAGGCGCAGGCCTCGTCCATGGTCACCACCTGGTGGCCCTCCATCGCGGCCTGCAGCGCGTTGATGGGGTCGATCTCGGTGACGTAGAGGGTGGCGCCGAGCCCGGCGAAGGCCTGCACGCACCCCTTGCCGACATCGCCGTATCCCAGCACGACGCACTTCTTGCCCGCCACCATGATGTCGGTGGCGCGCTTGATGCCGTCGACCAGCGACTCGCGGCAGCCGTACAGGTTGTCGAACTTGGACTTGGTGACCGAGTCGTTGACGTTGATGGCCGGGAACAGAAGGGTGCCTTCCTCGGCCATGCGGTAGAGCCGGTGCACACCGGTGGTGGTCTCCTCGCTCACGCCCCGCACGTCGGCCGCGAGCGACCTCCAGAAGTGCGGATCCTCTTCCAGCACCCGGTCGAGCAGCCGGCCGATCTCCTCCTCTTCCTCGGAGGCTCCGGGCGCGCGCGCGACCCCGGCTTCCGCCTGCAGCTCGCGTTCGACCCCCTGGTGGATCAGGAGCGTGGCGTCCCCGCCGTCGTCGACGATGAGGTCAGGACCGCCCTCGGGGTGCGCGAGGGCCATCCAGGTGCACCACCAGTACTCCTCCAGCGTCTCTCCTTTCCATGCGAAGACGGGCACGCCCGCGTCGGCCATCGCGGCCGCGGCGTGGTCCTGGGTGGAGAAGATGTTGCAGGACGCCCAGCGCACCTCCGCGCCAAGCTCCACGAGGGTCTCGATGAGCACGGCGGTCTGAATGGTCATGTGCAGGGAGCCCGAGACGCGGGAGCCCGCGAGGGGCTTCTCGCCGGCGTACTCCTCGCGGAGCGCCATCAGCCCGGGCATCTCCCTGCGGGCGAGCTCGATCTCCTGGCGGCCCCATTCGGCGAGACCCGGGTCCTTGACCTTGAAGGGCGGCCGTGAGACGGCGGGCCGGGCCGGTCGGGATTTCGTAAGCGTAGACATTCTTGCTGGATGGACCCCCGCTTGCGGGTGAAGTTCCGGCAGTTCGACGCAGGGCGGAGCCCGGCCGCCCCGGGTCACATCCCCAGCGCCTGCCTCAACTCTTCGACCTGGTCGGTCTTCTCCCAGCGGAACAGCTCGACCCCCGTGCCGTCCTTCCAGCGCACGCACTCGGGCTTGCGGCCGAAGTGGCCGTGGACGGCGGTGGGGGTGAAGACGGGACGCCGGAGGCCCAGGCGGTCGATGATGGCGGCGGGACGAAAGTCGAACACCTGCTGCACGGCGGCCGCGATGTGCTCGTCCGCCGTCCCGCAGGTGGCCGTGCCGAAGGTCTCGACCGCCACCGAGACCGGCCGCGCCCTGCCGATTGCGTAGGCAAGCTGGATCTCGCAGCGGCGCGCGATCCCGGCGGCGACCACGTTCCGGGCCGCCCAGCGCGCGGCATAGGCCCCGGAGCGGTCGACCTTGGTGGAGTCCTTGCCGCTGAACGCGCCGCCTCCGTGGCGGGCGGCGCCCCCGTAGGTGTCGACGATGATCTTGCGGCCGGTCAGGCCCACGTCTCCATAGGGACCGCCGATCACGAACCGGTCGGAGGGGTTGATGTGGCGGATGCACCCTTGCCACTCGAAACCGGCCGCGGCGAACACGGGGGCGATGACCTTCTCGGTGATTCCCTCCCGGATCTCCTCGTCGGCGGCGTCATCGTCGTGCTGGGCGCTGACCACGACGGTGTGCACGCGCACGGGACGGTCGCCGTCGTACTCCATGGTGACCTGGGTCTTGCCGTCCGGCCGCAGCCAGGGCAGCAGGCCCGACGTCCGTACGAAGGTGAGCCGATGGGCGAGCTGATGGGCCAGGAGGATGGGGGCGGGCATCAGCTCGTCGGTCTCGTCGGTGGCGTAGCCGAACATGAGTCCCTGGTCGCCCGCCCCGCCGTCGTCCACGGCGGCCCCGATGTCCGGCGATTGCGGGTCGATCCTCGACTCGACGTCGCAACTGTGGCCGTCGATGCCGAATTCGTCGCGGGTGTAGCCGGCGGCGAGGATGGTCTCGCGGACGATCTGCGTGTAGTCGAGGTCGCCGGCCGTCGTCGAGATCTCGCCCGCGACCAGGGCGAAGTTGGTCGAGACCAGGGTTTCGCACGCCACCCGGGCCCGCGGATCCTGCGCCAGGATGTGGTCGAGGATGGCGTCGGAGATCTGGTCGGCGAGCTTGTCCGGGTGCCCTCCGGTGACCGACTCGGAGGTGAAGAGTTTCGTGCTCACCGGCCGGCCCAGTGCTCCACCTGCTGGGTTCGGCCGCGGCGCAGGATCTTGCTCAGGCGATCGGCCACCTGGTCGAGCGCGGTCGCGAAATCACGCGCCTCCCCGCGGGCGACGACAGGCTCATGTCCGTTGAGGGAGAGAAAGGCTTCCACGCGGTGAACGTGGCGCTCAACCCGGAACACGACCTCGGCGGAGGTCAGGCGCGGGTCGAAACGGACCAGCTTGCCGATCTTCCGGTCGGCCCGTTTGGTCACGTATTCGGGCACGTCGCAGCCGCGAGCGACCGTGTTCACTTTCATATCTCTTCCAACCCTGGTTCCAGTGGGTTTGATTTGGGCCCCGTCGAAGGTAGAAAGGACGGGGGCACAGGTCTACGGGCCACGCCGGTCAGCGTTCATCGACGACCGTGCGCGCCTTCATCACCGCGTCCAGCACGCCGTTGACGAAGCGGTCCGAATGCTCGCTTCCGTAGCGCTGCGCCAGCCGTACCCCTTCCTGGATCGCGACTGCGGGCGGCACCCCGTCCAGGAAGAGCATCTCGGTCACCGAAAGGAACAGAATGCAGCGGTCCACGCGGGCGAGCCGTTCGATCCGCCAGTTGTCCAGCGCCTCGCTGACCGCCGCGCGCACCTCTTCCTCGTGCCGGGCGAAGCCGCGCACGACCCGCGCCAGATGAGCCTGGCAGGCGGGCGCCACCCGCCGGTTGGCCAGCGTGGTCTCAAGGGCATCAAGGACAGACTCGCTGTCCGCCGCCTCCCAGCGATAGAGCACCTGGAGCGCCCATGCCCGCGCGCGGGTGCGGTTGCGGCGGGGTCGCTCGGCGAAGGCCATGCCCCTTCAGGCGAGCCCGTCGAACAGCATCGCCATCTCGACCGCGGCCGACGCGACCTCTCCACCCTTGTCCATTTCCTTCGGATCGGCGCGGCGCTCAGCCTGCGCGCGGGTGTCGGTGGTCAGCACGCCGAACACGACGGGGACCGGCGACGAGCGCGCGACCTCGCCCAGCCCGTACGCCGCCTCGCCCGCCACGTAGTCGAAGTGCGGAGTCTCGCCGCGGATGACGCACCCGAGCGCGATGATGCCGTGATGGCCGGCACGCGTCGCCAGGCGCGCCGCGGTCTGCGGAAGCTCCCAGGCTCCAGGGACCCGGTAGACGTCGATGTCCCCGGTCGCAACACCGTGTTCGGCCAGACGAGCCAGGGCCCCGGAGAGCAGGCTGTCGGTGATCTCCGGGTTGAAGCGGGCCGCCACGACGGCGAAGCGCTTTCCCGATCCGTCGAGCGATGCGCTGAAGGTGTTTGAGCCGGTCATCCGGGCTGGCAGTCCACGGGCTGCTATATGAGGTGGCCGAGCTTGGCGCGCTTGGTGTCGAGATAGCGCTCGTTGAAGTCCGAAGGCTCGATCTCGAGCGGCACCCGTCCGGTCACGTGCAGGCCGTATCCCTCCAGGCCGACGATCTTGCGGGGATTGTTGGTGAGAAGGCGGATCGAGCTGAGGCCAAGATCGAGCAGGATCTGAGCCCCAATGCCGTAGTCGCGCAGATCGGGCTCGAAGCCGAGGGTGCGATTGGCCTCGACCGTATCCTGCCCGCCGTCCTGGAGCTGATAGGCCTTCAGCTTGTTGTGCAGGCCGATCCCCCTGCCCTCCTGCTTAAGATAGACGATGGCACCGCGCCCCTCCTCCTGCACCTGGCGCATCGCGGCGCGCAACTGCTGGCCGCAGTCGCAGCGGATGGAGCCGAAGACGTCCCCGGTCAGGCATTCCGAGTGCATGCGCACCAGCACGTCCGCCCGCCCGTCGATTTGGCCCTTCACCAGGGCCACGTGCTCGCGGTCGTCGAGCGGGCTGCGGAAGCCGATCACGTCGAAGGAGCCGACGCCGGTGGGGAGCCGGGCGGTGGCCACCCGCTCCACCAGCCGCTCCTTGGCCAGCCGATAGGCGACCAGTTCGGCCACCGTGATGAAGAGCAGGTCGTGCTCCCGCGCGAACTGTTCCAGCTGGGGACGGCGCGCCATGGTGCCGTCCTGGCTGAGGATCTCGCAGATGACGCCCGCGGGCTCGAATCCGGCAAGGCGGGCCAGGTCCACGGAGGCCTCCGTCTGCCCCACGCGGCGCAGCACGCCGCCGGGGACGGCGCGCAGCGGAAAGACGTGGCCGGGGCGGCGCAGGTCGCCCGGGCGGCTCGCGGGATCGATCAGCACTTCGATGGTTTTGGCGCGGTCGAAGGCGCTGATGCCGGTGGTGACCCCGTACTTGCGGTGCGCGTCCACCGAAACCGTGAAGGCGGTGCCCTGCGGGTCGGTGTTGTCCTCGGTCATGGGCGGAAGGCCGAGTTCGCTGGCCCGCTCGCGCGTCAGGGCCACGCAGATGAGGCCGCGCGCGTGCTTGGTCATGAAGTTGACGACTTCGGGCGTGGCGGCGGCGGCCGCGCACACCAGGTCGCCCTCGTTCTCCCGGTCCTCGTCGTCGGCGACGATGACCATCCTGCCTTCGCGAATGGCGCGGATGGCAGCTTCCACGCGGGAGTGCGGCACGGGGCTCAGCCTTGCGGAGAATCCGGGGTGTGAACTGACAGGAGCTTACCCACGTACTTCCCGATCAGGTCCCCCTCGACGTTGACCGGGGCTCCGGGGGCCAGGTCGGCCAGGTTGGTGTGCTCCCAGGTGAAGGGCACGATCGCGATCCGCACGAGGTCGGGATCGGGCAGCTCGCTGACCGTCAGGCTCACCCCGTTGAGGGTGATCGAGCCGTGCAGGATGGTGGCGCGGGCCACTTCGCGGGGGATGCGGAAGGTGAGGAGGCGAGCGCCGTCCCCGGGGGCGGGATCGGTCCGGGAGACCAGCGATCCGACCCCGTCGACGTGCCCCTGCACCAGATGGCCGCCGAGACGGTCGCCCAGGCGGAGCGCCCGCTCGAGGTTGACGCGGGTACCGGCCTGGTAGGCGCCGGCGATGGTGCGCGCCAGGGTGGCGGGCACCACGTCCACGGCGAAGGTGGCGGCTTCGAGAGCGGCGACGGTCAGGCACGCCCCGTCGACCGCCACCGAGGCGCCGTCGGTGAGGTCGGGCGCGATGCCCGGGGCACGAATGGTCATCCGCCGGCCCTCCGGCCGGGTCGTGACCGCCACGACCGTTCCGATCTCCTCCACCAGCCCGGTGAACATCAGCCGTCCCGGTCGAGGACCCAGAGAAGGTCGCGCGCGAACGCGGCCGGCGGCCCGGCGGGTCGCCATCCCTCCCAGGCCGCCTCGTCCATCCCCGGGAAGGCCGGGACCGAGCCGGATCCCAACGTGAGCGGGGCCAGGAAGAGGTAGAGACGCTGCACGCGGCGCTCGCGCAGGAGCGAGGAGGCGAGCACCCCGCCTCCCTCGCAGAGGATGGAGGTGATGCCCGCCCGGTAACAGGTAGTCAGCACCGCGCCCAGGTCGAGGCCGCTGGCCGAGCGGGGAACGGCGTGGACGGTGGCGCCCCGCCGCCCAAGGGCGCGCGCCCGGTCCGCGGGCGCGTCCACACCCGTGAAGACGCGCACCCGCCCGCCGCCGTGGTCCCGCAGGAGCCGGGCTTCCGGAGCCATGCGGGCAAGGGAGTCCAGCACGATGCGGTCGGGCGCGCGGCGGGGCTCGAGCCGCCCGCGAGCCGTGAGGCGGGGGTCGTCGATCTTCATGGTGTTCGCTCCCACCATGATCGCGTCGAAGCCGGCGCGCAGGTAGTGCACATGCTCGCGCGCCGCCGGCCCGGTCAGTCCGGTCTGCTCGCCCGCGCGCGAGATGCGTCCGTCCAGGCTGAGCGCGAGCTTGAGGGCAACGTACGGCGACCCGTTGCGCGCGACATGGAAGAAGGCGGGACTGGACGACGCGGCCCGGGCGCTGGAGAAGGCAGGCCCGTCTACGAGTATCCCGCCGGCACGCAGCACGGCGCCCCCCCCTGCTCCGACGCCCGGATCGGCGGCGCCGAAGACCACACGCCTGATCCCGGCGTCGAGGAGGGCACCCGTGCAGGGGGGCGTACGGCCCATGTGGGCGCACGGCTCGAGGCTGGTGTAGACGGTGGCGTCCCGGGCACTCTCGCCCGCCTCGGCGAGCGCGTGCACTTCCGCGTGCGGCCCGCCCAGTTCGCGGTGCCATCCCTCTCCCACCACCTCGCCCTTCTGCACCACGACGCACCCGACCATCGGGTTGGGCGACACCCGGCCCCATCCACGCCGTGCGAGTTCGACGGTTCGCTCCAGAAAGGTCAGATCCGCTTCCGACACACGATCATTCGGCGCCGGGGCGAGCCGGCCAGTCCCGCTCTCGGTCATGCGCCCATCTCCGCTATCGGGTAATCCGCAGGCTCAGGGACCCGAACACGCTGCCGGCGCTCGGGTCGAAGGGTTGCACCGAGGGATCCGGCAGGCCATCGAACCCCGCGGCCCAACCGATCTCGCCCGCCACCACAAGCACCTGCCAGGTGCGGGAGATACCCATGTGCAGGAGCAGACGATCGAATGGGGGGCCGTCGAGCGTCACGCTGCGCGGCTGACGGCCCGATTCGGGGCCCTCGATGGTTACGGTTCCCGAGTACCGGTCCCATCCCGCGCCGGCAACGATGCCCGCGGCCGAAAACTCCTTGCCGACCAGGGCACGGACGGAGGTTGCCGCAGGTTCGAGTCGCACGGTGATCGCTCGCGCAGCCCCCAGCCGGACATCTCCGAGGAAGCGTCTCACGACGGAGACCGAGACACCCGGAACGTCGAAGGACTCGCGGAGCAGCCCGAGACGGGCACCGACTCCGGCCGAGTAGGCGTCGCCCTCAAAGCCGTGCGCCTGCGGAAGCCGGAGTACGCCGACGGAAGCGACAAGATCCAGCGACAGAAAGCCTCCGTACTGCGGCGCCCAGCGGAAGCCGTCGAACAGCCCGACCGCGCCCTCGAGCGAGGCATGGGAGACGGTGGCGCGGAGTTCCGGAAGTTCGAGGGCAAGGGCTTCAACGAGGTCGGGAAGCGGGATGCGGGCACCCGTGAAGCGGGCGCTCAGCGCCATGCGCGGACCCAATCCACGCCGCCATCCCAGGGTACTCGAAGTCCCCGGGATGTCACTGCCCGCCGATGCGGCCAGGCCGATGCCCGATGCGGCCGCCTGGTATCCCACGGCTCCGGCGGCGCACCAGTTTGCCCCCCCGGACGCGTCGCTGCAGCGGGCGGTGAGTTCCGCGGCCGATTGCGCGCGCACGGGTGCAACAAGGCTCAGGAGAGCGAGCATCAGCCCCGCGTCCAGCCTCACACCAACTCCACTCCCGAACCCCGGACGACTTCCCCAGCGATCCAAGCCTCCTCCCCCCGGTCCCGCAGGCGGGAGACGAGGCCGTCGGCATCCGCAGGCGCGACCACCACCAGCATGCCCACGCCCATGTTGAAGACCCGGTACATCTCCTCACGCGCCACGCCACCCGCGCGCGCCAGCACGTCGAAGACGGGGGGAGGTCGCCAACTGAAGGTGTCGACCTGCGCCCCCAGCCCCGCCCCGAGCGAACGCGGCAGGTTGCCGGGGATGCCCCCGCCGGTGACGTGCGCCAGCGCGCGAACGGCGCCGCGTTCGAGCTCCGGGGTGAGAGACGCCAGATAGCTCCGGTGCACCGCCAGCAGCGTGTCCGCGACCGTCCCCCCGGAATCGGGGAACGGGCTGTCGGCGTCGAGCCCCAGGACGTCGAAGACGATGCGGCGGGCCAGCGTGTACCCGTTGGTGTGGAGTCCCGTTGAGGCCAGTGCCACCAGCGCATCCCCGGCCCGCGTGCGCGAACCATCGAGCAGCGCGTCCCGCTCCGCGATGCCGACGATGAACCCGGCCAGGTCGTATTCGCCGGGGGCGTAGAAGTCGGGCATCTGCGCCGTCTCGCCTCCCAGCAGAGCGCAGCCGTTGTCACGGCACGCACGCGCGACCCCGGTAACTACCTGGCCCACCACCCCGGCGTCCATATCGCCGGTGGCGAGGTAGTCCATGAAGAAGAGCGGCCGCGCGCCCTGGACCAGGATGTCGTTGACGCAGTGGTTGACCAGGTCCGCCCCCACCGTGTCGTGGCGGCCGGAGAGGAACGCCACCTTGAGCTTGGTGCCCACCCCGTCCGCGCTCGACACCAGCACCGGCGCGTCCATTCCGCCCGGCACCGCGTACATGCCCCCGAACGAGCCCATCCCCGAGAGGGTGTGCCGGTCGTGGGTGCTCGCCACCAGCGACTTGATGGCCCTCTTCGCCCGGTCCGCGGCGTCCAGGTCGACGCCCGCGGCGCGGTAGTCCAGTCTCGGGGAATCGTCAGGCAAGGCTCGCTCCTTTCGGCGAGGTTTCGAAAGCAGCCTGCTCGCCGAGGATGCGCGCCCGCTCGGCTACCTCCCCGACATCCAGCTTCCGAAGACGGTCGAGGGCGAAGGACTCGACGGCGAAGGAGCCCATGACGGAGGCATGTACGAGCGCCTCGCGCAGTGCATCCATGCTGCTGCGGGACACCCCCGCCAGATATCCTGCGAATCCGCCGGCAAAGGCATCGCCCGCTCCCGTCGGGTCCACCACACGCGACACAGGAAAGGCGGGGCACCGGAAAGCGGCCTCTCCGTCGAAGAGCCGCGCGCCCCGCGCACCCTCCTTTATGATCACCCGTCGGGGCCCGCGTTCGCGTACCCAGCGTGCGGCCCGCACCGGATCGGCAATGCCGGAAAGCTGATGGACTTCGGTGTCGTTCACCATCAGAACATCGATACGCTCGAGAAGCGACATGAGCGCGTCCCGCTCCCGCTCGATCCAGTAGTTCATGGTGTCACACACCACCAGCTCGGGTTTCTCAACCTGGTCGAGCACCTCTCCCTGGAGAATCGGGTGGATGTTGCCCAGCGAAACGATGCGCGCCTTGCGGAAGGACGAGGGGATGGCCGGGCTGAAGTCGGCGAAGACGCCGAGGGTCGTGAAGGTGGTCTCCCGGGCGCTGAAGTCGGCGTTGTAGGTCCCTCCCCAGCGAAAACTCTCCCCGCGCGCGACTTGAAGCCCCGAGAAGTCGACGCCCCGCTCCTGCAGAAAGTCCAGTTCCGCCAGCGGGAAGTCGTCGCCGACCACCGCCACCACCTGGACCGGCTGATAGAGGCTCGCCGCCGCCGCGAAGAACGAAGCCGACCCTCCGAGCACCTCCTCGGCCCTCCCGAACGGCGTCTCGACCGTGTCGAGGGCTATGCTTCCCACAATCAGGGTCGACATGCCCGGCCGCCTCAGCTCACGCGCCGCGCCATGCGGGTCGGAGCCTGTACGCCCACGAGGGTGAGCGCGTTGCGCAGCACCACGCGCACGGCCCCGGTGAGGGCGAGACGCGCCGCCCTCAGCGCCGGGTCTCCGGCCAGCACCGCGAGGTCGGGATTGCGGGTCGGATTGCCGGCGTGATACCACGAGTTGACCATGCCGGAGGTGTGTTCGAGGTACTCGCACACCAGGTGCGGCGCCCGCGCTCGCGCTGCCCGGCGCACCAGCTCCGGGAACTCGCCCAGCCGCCCCATCAGCTCGCGCTCGCGCGGATGCTCCAGCAGGGACAGGTCGAGACCCTCGGGGGTGAGCTGGTCCGGCGTCATGGAGTCGGGATCCATCCGCGCCTTGCGGAAAATGCTGCACATGCGTGCGTGCGCATACTTGCTCTTGTAGACCGGGTTGCGGTCGGAATGGTCGAGGGCGGCGTCCAGATCGAAGACCAGGTGCGCCTCCGGCTTGCGCATCAGGAAGAAGTAGCGCGCGACATCCACGCCGACGGCGTCGACCAGCTCTCGCAGCGTGGTGTAGCCCCCGGAGCGCTTGGAGAGCTTCACCTCCACCCCGCTGCGCTCGACGGTCACCATCTGGTGAAGGAGGTACTCGGGGTATCCCCGCGGCCGGCCGAGCGCCTGCAGTCCGGCGCGCACCCGGTCGACGGTTCCGTGATGGTCCGAGCCCTGCACGTTGATGACCTCGTGGAAGCCGCGCCGCCACTTGCTCATGTGATAGGCGACGTCGGGGAGGAAGTAGGTGGGGCTGCCGTCGCTCTTGACCATCACCCTGTCCTTCTGGTCGCCGAAGGCCGTGGTGGTGAGCCACATGGCGCCATCGCGATCGTACACGTGCCCGGTCTCGCGCAGCGCCGCGATGGTCGCGTCGACCGCCCCGTCCGTGTAGAGCGAGGATTCGAGGAAGTAGCGGTCGAAGCGCACGCCGAAGTGGGCGAGATCGCGGTCCTGTTCTTCGCGCAGCACGCGCACCGCGAAGCGCCGGCAGACGGCGTGCCGTTCCTCCGGCTCGGCATCCACCCACCGGTCGCCCTCCGCTTGCGCGAGCCGCTCCGCGATCTCGACGACGTAGGCCCCGTGGTATCCATCGTCCGGGAAGTCGGCCTGGACGCCGAAGTGGTGCAGATAGCGGCAGGCGACGCTCTCCCCCAGCCGCTCGATCTGGCGGCCCGCGTCGTTGTAGTAGTACTCCCGGTACGCCGCCCAGCCGGTCCAGTCGAGCAGGTTGGCCAGCGTGTCGCCGAGCGCGGCCTGGCGCCCGTGGCCCAGGTGCAGCGGACCGGTGGGGTTGGCGGAGACGAACTCCACCATGATGGATCTGCCCTGCCCGTCCCCGGAGCGCCCATAGAGTTCACCCCGGCGGAGAATCTCCACGACGACCGAGGATACCCGCGAGGCCGAGAGGCGGAAGTTCAGGAAGCCCGGGCCGGCGACCTCCACCGAGGCGATCCCGGTGCCGTCCAGCTCGAGCCGTCCCGCGATCTCGTCCGCGATGGCGCGCGGAGGCCGCCGGAGCCGGGAGGCGAGGGTGAGCGCGACGGAGGAAGCGATGTCGCCGTGGTCCGGGTCGCGCGGCCGCTCCAGCCGGACTTCGTGTCCCGTCACTCCCATCCCGGCGAGCGCCTGCTCGAGGATGTCGCGCAGCGCCCCCCGGCTCATTGCTCCGAACCGGCTTGGGCCCGACTGCCCGCACCGCTCGCGGACCGGGAACCGCCCGAATCAGCTCCCGATGCTGAACCGGCCCGACCGGCGCCCGAGGACGTCTTGCCCGAATCCGAGGACGACGTTTCCGCCGTCTTCGCTTCGCCCTTCTTCGGGGATTCGCCCGCACCGTCGCCGGCAGCCCTTGCGCCGGATGCCGCGGCAGGCTCTTTACCCGCGTCGGCCGCGGCCCTGTCGCGGTAATCCTGACTGCGGTGATCGGTGATGTAGAAGCCTTCGCCCTTGAAGATGAAGCCGGCCCCGCCGGAGATCCTGCGCCGGGCAGCCGAGCCGCAGTCGGGGCAGCTGGAGACCGGCTCGTCCGACATTCTCTGGAAGACCTCGAAGGCCTGTCCGCAGCCGCTACACTGGTAGTCGTAGGTAGGCATGGATGATGAATCGCGGGGTTGGTTCGACCCGCCAAGGTAATCGTGTTTGCGGAGGACGCCTATTGCCCTGCGTAGCTCCCCCATTCGCGCGCGAGGACTTCGCTGATCTCGCCCAGGGTCGCGCGGGCGCGCACGGCGGCCACCATGGGCGGCACCAGGTTGGCGTCCGTGCGCGCCGCCTCCCGCACCTGGTCGAGGGCGCGGGCGGCTGTGCGGCCATCGCGGCGGGCGCGCAGCTCCTCCAGCCTGGCGCGCTGCCCGGCCTCGAGCACCCGGTAGTCGGGGCCGCGGCGGGGCGGGTCCGCGCCCTCTTCGACGTGGCGGTTTACTCCGACCACGACCTTCTCGCCCGACTCGACCGCGAGCTGGGTGCGGTACGCCGACCGGTGGATGTGGTCGCGCATGTAGTCGAGGGACTGCGCGGCCCCGCCCGTGGCGGCGATGCGCTCCAGGTGAACGCGCGCCCGCGACTCGATCGTATCGGTAAGCGCTTCAACGAAATAGCTCCCCCCGAGAGGATCGACCGTGCGGGCCACCCCGCTCTCGCGCAACAGGATCTGTTGGGCGCGCAGGGCAATGCGGGCGGACTCCTCGGTGGGGAGCGCGAGAGCCTCGTCGTATCCGTTGGTGTGCAGCGACTGCGTACCCCCCAGCACCGCCGCGAGCGCCTGCAGGGTGGTGCGGGTCACGTTGTTGAGGGGTTGCTGAGCGGTCAGCGTCGACCCACCCGTCTGGGTGTGGAAGCGCAGCCGCGCGCTCCGGTCGGAGGCCCCGAACTGCTCGCGCATCAGCCGCGCCCACAGCCGGCGGGCGGCGCGGAACTTGGCCACCTCCTCGAGCAGGTCGCTGTGCGCGGCGAAAAAGAAGGAAAGGCGCGGGGCGAAGTCCTCGAGCGCGACTCCGGATTCCAGCGCGCGGCGCACGTACTCGAGCCCGTTGGCGAAGGTGAAGGCGACCTCCTGGGGGGCGGTCGAGCCGGCCTCGCGGATGTGGTACCCGGAGATCGACACCGGATTCCACCTGGGCAGCTCGCGCGAACAGAACGCGATGACGTCCGACACCAGGCGGAGCGAGGGCTCAGCCGGATAGATGTAGGTGCCCCGGGCGATGTACTCCTTGAGGATGTCGTTCTGCACCGTCCCGGCCAGCTGCGCACGCGGCACTCCCCGCTCGTCGGCCAGCGCGACGTAGAGCGCGAGCAGGGTGGCCGCGGTCGAGTTTATGGTCATGGAGGTGGAGACGTCCTCCAGCGGAATCCCCTCGAAGAGAAGGCGCATGTCCTCGATGGAATCGATCGCCACCCCGACCCGCCCGACCTCGCCGGCGGCCATGGGGTGGTCCGAGTCGTAGCCCATCTGCGTGGGGAGGTCGAAGGCGACCGAGAGCCCGGTAGTGCCGCTCTCGAGCAGGTAGCGGTAGCGCCGGTTGGTCTCGGCCGCGGTGCCGAAGCCGGCATACTGGCGCATGGTCCAGGGACGCCCGCGGTACATGGTGCGGTGGATGCCGCGCGTAAACGGGAACTCCCCCGGCTGGCCGGGATCGTCGCGGGGCGCGGGATCCGACGAATCGGGGCCGTACACCCGTTCGACCGGGATGCCGCTGTCGGTAACCGGGCGCGGATCGTCACTCACGGCGCCGTCTCGCCGCCTGAGTCGCCCGGCGAGCGATCCCGGCCGTCCGCGGCGCCATTGTGGCCTCCGTCCTGCTCGAACTCGACCAGGACGTCGCCGCGCCTGACGGATTCCCCGGCGGCGACGTGGACGCGGCGAACCCGTCCCGCGGCGCGTGCGCGCAACTCGTTTTCCATCTTCATCGCTTCCACGATCAGCAATCCCTGGCCCTCCGCGACCTTCTGACCTTCCTCGACGTCGACCCGCAGCACGAGCCCCGGCATGGGTGCGCGCACAGGTTCGAGGCCAGCGGCAGGGGACATCCCGTCGCTCCGCGCCCGGCGCAGGCGCCAGCTCCGCTCATCCGTTACCTCGACCCGGAAGGCGCGGCCGCGGTGATGGATCTCCCAACTGGTTTCGCCGATCCGTACGCCGAATACGCGGTGAGGGCGGTCGTCCATCGACAGTATGAGAGACCGGCCACACCCTCCTTCGAGCACCCGCGCCTCGTCGCCGGCACCTTCCAGCCGCACGGTGTCGCCGTCCACCTGCACCGGCAGGACGCGTCCCTCGACGGCAACATGGAAGCGCACGGACTTCGTCGGATCCGCGCCCCCCGCCCCGCTCACGGCAGCACCGCCCACTTCGCGCCCGCTCTGCGCCAGGCCGAGAAAGCCGGACGCCCGTCCACATGCGCTCTCCGGGCCGGGTCCGGCCCCCGCTCCCTGTCCGCGAACAGCGCCGCGGCCGCCGCGACCACGGCCAGCTCGCCGGCATCGATGTCGCCGGCCGTGAGTTCGGGGTGGTCTTCGATGAAGCGGATGCTCAGGTCGCCTCGCCGGAAGGCGGCATGCCGCATAACCCGCTGGTGAAAGGGCACACCGGTGGGTACTCCCACGATGGTCAGTTCCTCGAGCGCGCGCGCCATGCGCCGCACCGCCGAGGCGCGGTCGGGTCCCCACGCGACCAGCTTGCCCAGCAGCGGGTCGTAGTGGCGGCCGATCTCGAACCCGGCGCGAATGCCGCCGTCCCAGCGCACCCCCGGCCCTGCCGGAACCTCGAGCACGTCCACCCGCCCGGTCGCGGGCAGGAAGCCCTGGAAGGGGTCCTCGCTCGTGATGCGGCACTCGATGGCGTGGCCGTCCAGGCGCACATCCTCCTGCGTGAAGGGGAGCGTCTCTCCCGCCGCCACCCGAAGCTGCCACTCGACGAGGTCGATGCCGGTCACCAGCTCGGTCACCGGATGCTCGACCTGCAGGCGGGTGTTCATCTCCAGGAAATGGAAGTCACCGTCGAGGTAGAGGAACTCTACCGTGCCCGCGCCTACGTAGTCGACTGCGCGGGCGGCCCGCACCGCCGCCTCGCCCATGCGTGCCCTCAGCCCGGGCGTGCCCACCGGAGAGGGCGACTCCTCCACCAGCTTCTGGTGCCGCCGCTGGATGGAGCACTCGCGCTCCCCCAGATGGACCAGGTTGCCGTGCTCGTCGCCCAGCACCTGCACCTCGATGTGCCGGGGCGCGTCCAGGTACCGCTCAAGGTAGACCGCCGGATCGCCAAAGGCCGCCTGCGCCTCGCGGCCGGCCGCTGCGAGCGCCCGCTCGAGCTCGTCCGGCCCCTCCACCACGCGCATCCCCTTGCCGCCGCCCCCGGCCGCCGCCTTCAGCAGCACCGGAAAGCCGATCTCGCGGGCCTGTCGGTGGACCTCATCCAGATCGCGCACCGGGCCCGGTGAACCCGGAATCACCGGGGTGCCCGCCGCCCGCATCAGCCTGCGGGCGCGCACCTTGTCGCCCATCGCCGCGATGGTCCGGGGCTTCGGCCCGATGAACACCAGCCCGGCGTCCCGCACGGCGCGCGCGAACACGGCCCGCTCCGACAGGAAGCCGTATCCCGGGTGCACCGCCCGGGCCGCCGAGCGCGCCGCGACCTCGAGCAGGCGATCGATGCGAAGGTAGCTCTCGGCGGAGGGCGCGGGCCCGATTTCGTGGGCCTCGTCGGCCGCAAGCACGTGCGGCGCGCCCCGGTCCGCCGCCGAATACACCGCGATGCTCCTCACGCTCAGCTCCCGGCAGGCGCGCACGATGCGCAGCGCGATCTCGCCCCGGTTGGCGATCAGAACCGATTCGAACACCCTAGCAGTCCGTGGATGAATCCGCGCGAGCACCGAGAGCGGCGAGGCGCCGGGCTGGCAAGGCGCTTTGAAGGGCCAATAGCAGCGCTCTTGGTCCGAAAAGCAACGCAGAGCGAAGCGATCCAGCGCGGATGCATCGCCGCTCGAATGCCGGGGGGAGTTCGTCCACGGGCTGCTGCCTCCTCAGAGCGGAATGTTGCCGTGTTTCCTGGACGGGTTGGCGTCGCGCTTGTTCTCGAGGATGTCGAGGGCGCCGGCCAGCCGGGCGCGGGTCTCGCGCGGATCGATGACGTCGTCGACGTACCCGCGGGCCGCGGCGATGTAGGGATGCGCGAAGCGCTCGCGGTACTCCTCCATCCGCGCCTCGAGCGCGGCCTCCGGGTCGTCGGCCCTCGCGATCTCCTTGCGGAAGAGGATCTCGACCGCGCCCTTGGGCCCCATCACCGCGATCTCCGCGCTGGGCCACGCGAGGCTCAGATCTCCACGGATGTGCCGTGAGTTCATCACGTCGTAGGCGCCCCCGTACGCCTTGCGCGTGATGACGGTGACCCGGGGGACGGTGGCCTCGGCGAAGGCGTACAGCAGCTTGGCGCCGTGGCGGATGATGCCCCCGTGCTCCTGGCCCACGCCCGGAAGGAACCCCGGCACGTCCTCGAACACCACCAGCGGGATGTTGAAGGCGTCGCAGAAGCGCACGAAGCGTGCCCCCTTGTCCGACGAATCGATGTCCAGCACCCCCGCCAGCACCGCCGGCTGATTGGCCACCACGCCCACCGCGTGCCCTCCCAGATGGGCGAAACCGGTGATCAGGTTGGGGGCGAAGAGGGCGTGCACCTCGTAGAACACGCCGTCGTCCACGACGCGCCCGATGACCTCCTTCATGTCGTAGGGCTTGTTGGGGTTGGACGGGACGACATCCAGGAGCGCTTCGTCCCCACGATCCACCGGGTCTTCCGTCGGCCGGCGCGGGGCGGGTTCGGCGTTGTTCTGCGGGATGTAGCGAAAGAGCTCGCGCACGGAGGCAAGGGTGTCGGGTTCGGATTCGCCCACGAAATGCGCCACCCCCGAAGTCGACGCGTGGGTGCCGGCACCTCCCAGGCTCTCCATGTCCACGTCCTCGTGGGTCACCGTGCGCACCACCTCCGGCCCGGTGACGAACATGAAGCTGGTGCCGCGCACCATGTAGACGAAATCCGTGATCGCCGGCGAGTAGACCGCCCCGCCCGCGCAGGGCCCCATGATGACGCTGATCTGCGGAATCACGCCCGAAGCCAGCGTGTTGCGCAGAAAGATGTCCGCGTAGCCCCCCAGTGAGACCACACCCTCCTGGATGCGGGCGCCCCCGGAATCGTTCAGCCCCACGACCGGCGCTCCGGTCTTCAGCGCCAGGTCCTGCACCTTCACGATCTTCTCGGCATGGGCTTCCGACAGCGAGCCCCCGAAGACGGTGAAGTCCTGGGAGAAGACATAGACCAGGCGTCCGTCGATGCGCCCGTGTCCGGTGACCACCCCGTCCCCGAGCACTTTGCGCTCCTCCAGTCCGAACCCGGTCGCGCGATGGGTGACGAAGCGGTCGAGCTCCACGAAGCTCCCGGGATCCAGAAGCAGATCGAGACGCTCGCGGGCCGAGAGCTTGCCGCGCGCGTGCTGTGCCGCCAGGCGCTCGTCCCCTCCGCCCTGCTCCGCTTCCCGGCGCAGGCCCTTCAGGCGCTCCAGCTGCTCGCGCATGCTCACGGGCGGGGAAGTTCGGGCAGGACCGGCGTCACCCGGGTGAGGGCGGGCGCACACCGGGACATCAGTAGACCCGGACCAGCTCCCGATCCCGGATCACGACGACCTCGTAGACCCGCGTGATGCGCCCGTTTTCCACGGCGAGGGTTCCGGTCGCCCCCTCGAAGCCGTCGATCTCCTCGAGCGCGGCGCGCACTTCGTCCGGGGCGCGTGCGCCCGTGCGGAATGCCGCAAGCAGCAGGCCCATGATGTCCCACCCGAGCGCGGGAACGTCGCTGCGCAGGGACTTCCGGTGAACCGTCTCGTACGCCCGCACGAAGTCCTCGTACGCCGGTTCCGGGCGTCCCGGCGGGCGGGCGGTCACCGTAAGGACGCCTTCGGTGAAGTTGACGTCGACATCGCGCAGCACGTCGGGTGTCGACCATCCGGCGGTCCCGAGCACGTCGACGCTCAGCGAATCGTCCAGCCCATAGTGCTGTACCTGGCCCGCCACCTGCGGGATGTCCATCGCGGGCAGGGACGGCAGCGGAAGCAGCACCGCATCCGGATCGATGCGGATCAGCTCTCCCACCTCCGCGCGAAAGTCGACCTGTCCCGGGGGATAGTAGAAGGCCCCGGCCAGAGCCCCGCCTCCTAGGCGGAACGCCTCGCGGAAGGTCTCCACCTCGAAGCGCGCGTACGCGGTGGAGGGAGCGATCGCCACAACGCGCCGGATGCCCTCCTCCCATGCCGCCCGGCCCAGCGCTCTGGCGGGACCGGGATCCGGTCCGGCCAGCGAATAGACACCGGCCTGGCCCTCCGGCAGTTCCCGGGCGGCGGGCGCGATCATCGGCACCGGTCGCCTGCGGCCCTCGGCCACCCGAGCCACCGCGGCATCCTGCAGCGGCCCCACGATCGCCGACAGGCCCGCCGCCTCCAGCTCGGCGAGCGCCCGGCGGGCCTGGTCGACCCCTCTGCCGCTGTCGATAACCTGCACGACAGGCAGACCGTCGCGCTCCGAAGCCGAGGCGACCGCGGCGCGCACCCCCTCCTCGATCAACTCGGAATACTCCCGCATGAACGGTGAGCCCGACATGGGAAGCATGACCCCCACCACGGGAGCCGCGAGCTCCGGCTCGGGCTCGGGCACCTCGGATTCGGGCGCGGTCAGTGGTGGGGGTTCCACCTCCGGCGGCGGGGGCTCGGGCGCCGGCGGCCCTGTCGCCACCGGCACGCAGCCGGCTATGACCGTGAGGACGGCCTGGGCTCGGACACGGAGCGGGCTAGCCATCACGGATAGGCGCTACCCCTCGTCGTCAGGCCGGGCGGCGATCGTCTCGTCCACGGCCTCCCCATCGTCCACGGCCTCCCCATCATCCACGGCCTCCCCACCGCCGACCTCTTCGGCCTCGCCGGCCGCGGCTTCCGGGTCGTCCGCGGCTTCCCCACCGTCCTCTGGCGCATACTCGGTGTCGTCCTCCTCGGTGATGCGCCGGCGGGGCTCCGCCATGACCTCCACCACGATTCTGCGGTTGGCGGCATCCGACTCGAGCACCTTGAGGTCGACCTCGTCCCCGGGCCCGTAGTAGTCCTCGAGCGACTGGTTATCCCGCACACGACTGTGCGAGATGGGGACGAAGGCCTCGACGTTTTCGCCCAGGTCGACCACGACCCCCTTCTCCTGAACCCGCACGACACGGCCTTCGCACTCCACGCCCGGTGCAAAGCGCTCCGAGAGCCAGGGCCAGGGATCGTCGAGAACCTGCTTGATCCCGAGCGAGATGCGCTTGTTCTCGCCATCCACATCGAGAACCATCACTTCCAGTTCCTGGCCCTTGTTCACGATCTCCGAAGGATGCTCAACGCGCTTGGTCCAGCTCATGTCCGACACGTGAACCAACCCGTCGATGCCCGGCTCGATCTCGACGAAGGCGCCGAACGAAGTCAGGTTGCGCACCTTGCCCTGCAGCCGCGTCCCGGTGGGATACTTGAGCGGGAGGGCCAGCCAGGGATCCTCCTCGATCTGCTTCATGCCCAGCGAGATCTTCTCGGCCGCCGGATCCACCTTCAGCACGACGGCTTCGATCTCGTCCGCGATGGAGACCAGCTTCGAGGGATGGCGGATGTTGCGCGTCCACGACATCTCCGAGATGTGGACGAGCCCTTCGACGCCCTTCTCCAGCTCGACGAAAGCGCCGTAGTTCGTGATCGACACCACCTTGCCGTGTACGCGCACGCCGACCGGGTACTTGAGGTCGATGTCGGTCCACGGATAGGGAAGCAACTGCTTGAGCCCGAGCGAGATCCTCTCCCGCTTCCAGTCGATGTCGAGGACCTTGACGTCGAGCTCCTGGCCGATGCTCACCATGTCGGAGGGGTGTCCCACGCGTCCCCACGACATATCCGTGATGTGCAGGAGCCCGTCCAGCCCGCCGAGGTCGATGAAGGCGCCGAAATCGGTGATGTTCTTGATGATGCCGGCCCGCACCTGGCCCACCAGCAGTTCCTTGACCAGGGTCTCGCGCTTCTTGCCGCGCTCGGCCTCCAGGATCACCCGCCGCGATACCACGATGTTGCGGCGCCTCTTGTTCAGCTTGATGATCTTGAAGTCGTAGACGTCGCCAACCAGGTCTTCGATGTTGGGCACCCGGCGGAGGGCGATCTGCGAGCCCGGCAGAAAGGCGTCCACGCCCATGAGGTCCACGGTCATGCCGCCCTTGATCTTGCGCACCAGCGTGCCCTCGATCGGCGAACCGCTCTCGTAGGCTTCGCGGATCTTCTCCCAGACCCGAAGGAAATCGGCCTTCTTCTTCGACAGGACCACCACCCCGTCGTCGTCCTCGAGGCTCTCGAGCAGGACCTCGACCTCGTACCCGGGCGCAAGGGCTTCGTTGTCCCGGAACTCCTCCCGCGGGACCGCGCCCTCGCTCTTGAAGCCGAATTCCAGGATGACGGTGGCATCCGTCACCCGCACGACCTTCGCGCGTACGATCTCTCCCTCGCGCACCTCCTGGATGCCGGACTGGAAATCCTGGAGCATGGTGCCGAAGTCGTCGCGCGACATGGCCGGATCGTCTTCGCCCCTGGGGTCGTCCGAGAGGCCGAACCCGGTATCGCCACGCGGATCGGCGAAGAGCTCGTCCGGGGCGTCGAACGCCGCGAAGTCCCCGAAGGCCTGGCTCGGGGACGGATTGACTCGGGCGGTATCGCCGGAACCTCCACCCTCATTGGAATCGGTTCCCTGAGAATCGCCGGAGGGGAGGGCGGAGGAGGGTACGGATTCCGGTGAAGGGGAGTGAGTGCCTTCTGTCTGGTCGGTCATTGGTTGTCGTCCCTGGCGCACCCCCTGGAGGGAGCGCCGTTTCTGGCCGGTCCCGTATGTCGCGGGCCGGGTTCGGGGTTTACGGGATCCAGGAGGAGGGGAGAAACCGGCCGGGCGGGCTTCCGGGTTCGCCGGAGGCCGGGATCGGCACTGCGTTCCTCCAGCAGAGGTACGGGCAAACGGCTATTTTTCAGCACGTTAAGGTATGCGTCGCCGGTCAGTGCGTCAATCATTCCGCGGAAGTGGGAATCCTCGCGTGCCGGTGGCCGGCCCGGGAGCGCACCACGCCGAGGATTGCCTCGACCTGCTCTTCGAACGAGAGGCGGGTTCCGTCGACTTCGAACGCGTCGGCCGCCTTCTTCAGCGGTGCAATCCCGCGGGTGGCGTCGATGCGGTCACGGGCGCGCAGGCGGGCCGCCTCCGCCGCCACCGCACCGTCCGAGTCCGGATCGCGCCCCTTGTCGCGCAGGCGGCGGCGGGCGCGTTCGGTGACATCGGCGACCAGGAAGATCTTCGCCTCCGCATCCGGGAACACTACCGTGCCCAGGTCGCGCCCGTCGCCCACCAGTGACCCCTCCTTCCCCGCCTGCCGCTGGCGGTCGAGCAGCCACCCGCGCACCGCGGGCAGCCGCGCGACGGCGGAAACGTGAGCGTCGACTTCGGGGCTCCTCAGTTCGGTTGTCAGGGCGCGCGCGCCGAGCATCATCCGAAATGCGGATCCGGCGGCCACCATCCGCACGGGATGAGCGTTCAGGTCCGACTCCGTCAGCGCGGGCCATGAGTCCGGCGGCCGGCCCGACTCGAGCAGGGCGCAGGTGAGGGCCCGGTAGAGCGCGCCCGAGTCCAGGTGGCGGAAGCCCAGCCGGCGCGCCACCTCGCGGGCGGTGGTGGACTTGCCGGAACCGGCCGGGCCGTCGATGACGATCACCGGTCCCCGCTCGCGCCCACGGAGGGGTCGCCCCGGCTCCAGGTCCTTCTCGCTCGAATCCGGGACGGAGGGTCGCCCGGCCGGCCTGGAAGCGCGCTCGAGCATCTCCCAGAAGCCGGGGTAGCTGACGCCCACGGCCGCCGGCGCGTCAACGGTGATGGCGTTTCCGGCGAGCGCGCCGAGCACGCCGAAGGCCATCGCGATGCGGTGGTCGCCGCGCGCCTCGACTGCACCGGACAGGGGGCGGCCGGTCCCTTCGATCACCAGGCCGTCGGGAAGCTCCTCCACCTCCACGCCCAGGTTCGACAGGTTGGCCGCCAGCGCGCCCAGCCGGTCGGATTCCTTGACCCGCAGCTCCTCCGCGCCGGTGATGCGCGTGATGCCCCTGGCGCGGGCGGCGAGCACCGCCAGGACGGGCACCTCGTCGATGAGTCCCGGAATCTCCTCGCGCTCCACCACGGTCCCGGTCAGGTCCGACGCGTGGACGATCAGGTCGCCGGCGGGCTCGCCGCCTTCCGGCGCGGACCCGATCTCCACTTCGATGCGAGCGTTCATCCTCTGCAGTACGGGAAGGAGTCCGGTCCGTGTCGGGTTGAGCCCGATACCGCGGAGCACGATCCCTTCCCCCGCCCCACCCAGCAGAGCGAGCGCGAGCGGAAAGGCTGCGGACGAGAAGTCGCCCGGCACGGATACGTCCAGAGGATCGAGGGCGGGCGGCGCGGCGGTCAGGCGCAACCGGTTGGCGCCGCCCTTCGGGGAACTGGCCAGCGCACACCCCGCGGCTGCCAGCATGCGCTCGGTGTGGTCGCGCGAGAAGCCCGGCTCGAGGAGCCGCACCGGCACGCCGCCGGTCACCCCTGCGAGCAGGAGCGCGCTCTTGAGCTGGGCGCTGGCCACGGGGAGGCGATAGTCGAGGGCGCGCAGGGGGCCGCCGGCAATGCGCAGTGGGAGTCTGCCGGGAGCGGCAAGCGGCTCGAAGCGCGCGCCCATCCGCGACAACGGGTCGGTCACTCGCCGCATCGGCCGGCGCCGCAGGGAATCGTCGCCGGTGAGGGTGGCCTCGAGCTCCTGTCCCGCCAGGACACCCAGCATCAGCCGCGCGGTGGTGCCGCTGTTGGCGCAGTCGAGGATCCGGCCCGGGGTACGCAGGCCGCGCACGCCCACTCCGGTGATGCGCAGTTCCCCATCGGCCGGCAGGGGCGGCACGCGCACGCCCAGTTCGCGGAGGATGGAGGCCGTGGCCTGGGGATCCTCTCCGGTAAGGATGCCGCGGATGCGGCTCTCGCCGGCCGCCAGCGCGGCCAGCAGCAGCGCCCGGTGGGAGATGGACTTGTCGCCGGGCACCCTCAGCTCGGTCGTCACTGGCCGGTCCGGCCGGCTTCGCCCGGGCCGCCGCCCGCGCGCCAGGAGCGAGTGGAGTTCATCCAGTCTTCAATGGCCTCCAGATCGCGGCGGTCGAGGGCGTCCGCGAACTCGCGCGCCACCCGCGAGAGGTCCCGGAGCGCGTCCCCGGCCTCGCTGCGCGCCAGCAGCGGAAGCCACATTTCCGGAGAACTGCCCGCGAGGCGCACCATGTCGGCGCCGCCGGTGCCCAGGTCGGAAGGGGCGTGACCGGATTCCTCCAGAACGCGCGCAAGGGCGTTGGAGACCAGTTGGGGAAGGTGGCTGCACCACGACATGAGCCGGTCGTGCTCGCCGGCGGTGGTCCAGCGCGGACGGGCGCCCACGGCCCGCCAGAGCGTCTCCACGGCAGCCGCCCCCGCCCCCGTCCCCGTCAGCCAGACGGTCGCGCCCGCAAACAGGTCGGCCGCAGAGTGACCGAACCCCGACCCTTCCCCGCCTGCCATCGGGTGCGATCCGGTGTAGCGGGCGCTTTCGCCGAGGGCCCCCATCGCTTCCTCCACCGGGCCCTTCAGGCTGACCACGTCGGTCACGACCGCTCCTGCCCGCCAGCGGCCCCGGTGGTCCGCGAGCAGGCGCAGGGTCACGTCGAGGGGGGTGGCGTACACGACCAGGTCGGCGACCGCGAGGACGGCCTCCGGGTCGGTGGACCCCGCGTCGATCGCGCCCGCACGCTCGGCCAGCTCCAGATTGGACGCCGTCTGCGAGGTGGCGACGACGCGAGGCGGCCGGTCGAGGGACGCCAGCGCGCGGGCAAGCGACCCGCCGATCAGCCCGAGCCCCACGATGGCGACCGTGCGGAATCCATGGTCGGGTGTCGAACTCACGCAGCTCCCTCTCGCCCGCGGGCGGGTGGGGTGGCGGGGGGATCATCGCGGTAGGGGACTTCCAGGGTCAGCCCGTCCGCGGCCACGACCGTCGCGGGGAACACCCGGCGCGCCTCGCGCTCGAGGCGCGCCGGCTGCTCCGAGTACCGCGCGGAGATGTGCGTGAGCGC
>JAPPJO010000170.1 GCA_028820325.1 Gammaproteobacteria bacterium
CCGGCTCCAGCCCCGTGTGCGCGTAGGTCGTGCGCGTGTTGCGCGTGTTGGCCACCAGGTCATCCCAGCGGGTGCCCCCGTCTTCGGACACCTCGATGCGGTAGCCGGTGATCCGCGAGCCGCCGTCGCTCGTGGGCTCCCGCCAGGAAAGCTCGATCCGCGAGGTGCCGTCGGCCTCAGCGTCGAGACTCCGGGGCGTGCCCGGCACGGTGGCTTCGGTGGTCGCGCGCGCGGTGTTCGAGAACGGCCCGGTCCCCGCGGTGTTGATCGCGGCGACCCGGTAGCGCCGCGTAGTCGCGGGCTGGAGATTCAAATCGGAGAACCTCGTCCCCGCCGAGGCCGGGTGACGGCGGATGGTCTGCCAGGTGCCGCCCCCGTCGTCGGAGGCATCGATCCGGTAGGCGAGGATCGGGGCGCCGCCGGTGTTGCGGGGCGCACTCCACGACAGGTCGATGCGCGAGGTGCCGACCGGGCGCGCGGTCAGCCCGGTCGGGGCGTCCGGCGCCTCGGGGTGGGTGGTCATCCCAGCCTCGAACGACCAATCGCCGGTTCCCACGCGGTTGATCGCCGCCACCTGGTACCAGTAGAAGGTGGCCGGCTGGAGACCCGTGTTCGTGTAGGTGGTCGCCGTCGAACCCGTGTTGGGAACGATCGGCATCCAAGGTCCGTCTTTGGAGCCGCTCCTCCGAATGGTGTAGCCGGTGATCGGCGTCCCGCCGTTCGAGGCAGGTGCGTCCCAGTTGAGGATAATGCTGTCCGGTCCCGCCCCGCGCTCGCGCAGGTTCCGGGGCCGGTCGGGCCGTGCGGCATCGGTGGTGCCCCTGACCGCGGTCGAGGGGTTCCCCTGCCCCTGGGCGTTGAGCGCGCGCACCCGATAGTACCGGGTCGTGTTGGGGGCGAGGCCTTCGTCCACATAGGTGGTGGCCGTGCCGGTGGGGCCGGGCACGAGGAAGCGCCATGGCCCGCGGGCGCTGGGAGACCACTGGATGCTGTAGCCGGTGATGGGGCTCCCACCGGTGTTGGCCGGGGGCCTCCAGGTGAGGCGGAGCTCGGTGCTTCCCGTGAGGCCGTTCGGGACTACCGTGAGGCTCGTGGGCGCGCCCGGAACCGTGAGATCGTCGGTGGTCGCGTGGGCGATGTTCGACCAGGCGCTCGTGCCCGCGTCGCTGATCGCCGCGACCCGGTAGTAGCGGGTCGTGCTCGGCGCGAGGGCCGTGTCCGGGTAGGTGGTGCGCGTGTCGCCCGTGTCGTCTACGAGATCCCGCCATCCACCGGTTCGCCTGTTCGACGACTGGATCTGGTAGCCGGTCACCCGGGAGGTTCCGCTGGACGATGGCGCCCTCCAGTCCAACTCGATGACCGATATCCCTCGGGCCTGGGCCGTCAATCGCCCGGGCGCGTTCGGCACGTCCGGCTCAGTGGTGGCGTCATCGACGTTCGAGGGGCCTCCCGTGGCAAAGGAGTTGATCGCCGAGACCCGGTAGTAGTAGGTCGTGTTCGGCGCAAGGCCCGTGTCCCGGTAAGTGGTGCGCGTGTTGCCCGTGTCGTCCTCGATTTCCCCCCATCCGCCGGTTCGTGTGCTTGAACGCTCGATCCGATACCCGACGATCGCGCTGCTGCCGCCACTCCCCGGGGGGCTCCAGCTCAGGTCGATCGCCGAGGAACTGACGGCGGTCGCTGTCAGGGCGCGGGGTGGCCCCGGCGGCGTTCCCGTTGACGTGGTGGCGCTCACCACGGACGTCCAGGGCCCGGGGCCGCTGGCGTTCCTCGCCCTGACCTCGTAGTGGCGGGTCGTGCCCGCGGCGAGACCCGTGTGGTGGAACGAGGTCTGGTTCGTGGTTTGCGGTAAGCCCCAGCTTGCACCGAGATCTGCAGACACCCGGACCTGGTAGTCGTTGATCGCGCTCGTGCCCCGCCAAGCCGGTGGGCTCCAAGCGAGGTTAATGACCGTCGGGCCAGCGGCCGTCGCCCTCAGGTTCTGAGGTGCACCCGGCATCGCGGTCGCCACCGTGGTGGCGTTCGCGTACGCCGCGGGCCCGAGGTCGCCGTCGGAGTACAGCGCCCTGACCCGGTAGTGGCGGGTGGCGCCCACCGAAAGACCCTCATGCCGGTACTCGGTCGCGGTCGTATTCGTCAGGAACGCAAAGTTGACGCCGCGATTCGTCGACACGTTCACCTGGTAACCGCTGATCGTTTTCCCGGGGGTCGGGAACGGTTCGTCCCAGTCGAGATTGATGGCGGTCCCGACCGCGACCGCCGTCAGATTGCGGGGTGCACCCGGTGTTCCCGGCCGCGTGCTCCCCGTTGTTTCGACCTGGTTGGACTGCCCCGAATGGTCTCCCGTCCCCCCAGCGGTGATGGCGGCGACGCGATACCACACGATGGTGTTCTGAGGAGGATTTGCGTGCAGGTACTCGGTGTCCGTCTTGCCGGTGTTGGTCTCGAGATCCCTCCAGTCCGGGCTGGCGCTGGTGAAAATCTCGATCTCGTAGCCGGTGATCGGGAAGCTCTGGTTGGACCATGTCGGAGCTGTCCAAGTCAGTCGGATCGAAGACCCGACGGCGGTCGCCGTCGGACTCGGCGGTGCCGGAGGTACCTGAGGCAACGGCATGCCCGCGGCCGCCTCGGGAACGCACGGAATCCAGCAGGCCACCGCGGTGGCAACCATGAGAAAGCGGGCCGGCCGGCCCAGTCTGTTCCAGATCATCCTGCTGCCTCCTTCCGCGCGGTGGGAAAGACGTGTGCGCGTCTGTGTGTGAAATCCATCTGGATTGGTTGGCGAGCCTTCGCCCCGGCCCCCCGTGGCCCCTTCATCGCCGCCACACCGCCGCGCCCGGCATCCCGCGGCTGAACAGGACTTCGAGCTCCGGCCCTGCCACGGACCGTGTCGCCGCGTCCATCGCGGCCGGGGCCGCGGGCGGCACATCGCGCAGGATGGCCCGCACCCGGCCGGTGCGCGGGTCGCGCAGGATGGCCGTCGGGACATCGCTGTCGGCGTTCAGAGCGAACGTTCCGCCGGGGCCGGCGAGGGTGATGCCGGCGAGTTCGCGCGCCCAGCCGACCTCCGCCGGGAGCACGAACGCGAAGCCGGAGCCGCCGTCGCCGTCGGCCGCTCGGGGCATCGCGAATCGAATCGAGAAGAGCTCGGTCCCGCGCGCGGTCCGGCCCGTCAGCGTGTACGCGCCGGCCGAGTCCGGGAGCGCCGGCGACGCCTCGACGACGAAGACCGGGTTCAGGAACGGCGCGCCGTCGGCGTCCGCGCCGCCCCACAGGAGAAGCGACTTCGCCGGGGCGGCGACGGTCGGCTCCACCGCCGCGCGCGCCTCGAACAGCCGGTAGCGCAGCGCGTTGGCGAAGTGGTAGTCGCTGATCCCGTCGGGAGGACCGCAGTACGACATCAGGTCCGGGATCTCCGGACCCACCAGTTCGCCGCGCGCGAAGTCGTAGCCCCAGGCCCCCGCCGATCCGTCCGGGTGGGGGAACGACGGGTCCGGGTCGCCCGCGCCGCCGCACGGCGCGTGGCGGAGACCCAGGTTGTGGCCGAGCTCGTGCGCGATGGTGCCCGAGCGGGGGATCGAGAAGCCCGCCCGGCCGGGGAGGAACGCCGTCCCGGAAGGCCCCGTCACCGGGCCCGCCATCGTGCCCAGGTAGTGGCCGCCCCCGCCCTCCAGCACGCGGATCGCCTCCGTCTCCTCCATCAGGCGGCGGGCATCGTTGCTCGAGCTCAGCACGGGCTCGTGCGCCGTCACCGCGAGCGCGCCCACCGGGAGCAGCGCGCGCACGTCCGCGAGCAGTTCGTGGTCCTGCGGGTTCGCCGCCATCCCCCGCGCCGCGTCCAGGATCGAGGAGTCCGGCGCCTGCGTCCACAGGAACGGAACGACCGTCAGGTCGAGCGGCGGCAGAGCCCGCACGTCGACCGCGAGCCGCCCGGTCGCGGGAATCCTCCGCGCGACGCCCAGCGCGGGATCGAGCGTCCCGTCCGGGTCGACCTCGACGACCATCTCCAGGCCGGGCCGCACCACGCTCCCCGGAATCTCGGCGCTGACGGACGTGGCGAGGGAGCCCTCGTCGACCCGTTCCGGGATCGCTTCGGGTTTGCCCGGAACGTACTCCACGTGCGTCTCCCGGCCGTCGACAAAGAATCGGCCCCGAACCGGCGGCACGCCGACTCCCGCAGCCTGCGCCGCCGTCGGGAACACGCGCAACAGCGCCGGCTTGCCTGCGACCAGCGGGACCGGGAACGCGCGCGACTGCACCGCCTGCACCAAGTACGCCGCCGGCGCTTCCCGTTCGGTGCAGGGCGCAACGCGGCGCGTGTGGACCCCGTCGAGCCAGGCGGCGAAGGCGGCGTCCGCGGGCGCGCAAAGCCCCGTGCCCCCTGCCAGGAGCCGCTCGAGCCGGTCGAGCGACGTCAGTTCGACGGGGAGCGGACCCGCCATCCGGGGGTTGCCGGTGAGCCCCAGCCCGCGCAGGCTCGCGAGGCCGCCGAGTTCGGGTGGCAGCGGGCCCGACAGGTCGTTGTTCTCGACCCGCAGCTCCTCCAGCGCCGGCAGGCCGCCAAGCTCCGGCGGAATCGGGCCGGAGAGCGCGTTGCCATCGAGCGCCAGGAGCGTAACGCTGGACAAGCCTCCCAGCTCGGGTGGGATGGCGCCCGTGAGGCCGTTGTCGCTGAGCCGCAGGTATTCCAAGTGCGCAAGATCGCCGAACTCGGGCGGCAGCCGCCCTGACAGCCCGTTGTCCCAAAGCCGCAGTTCGACTACGCGCCCCTGGTCGTCCACCTCGACCCCGCGCCACTCCGCGAGCGGCGCGTCGGTGAGCCAGTTCCTCGAGTCGATCCAGTCGCGCCCGCCCGTCGCGTCGTAGAGCATCTCGAGGATCTCCCGGTCCGTGGCCGGCGCGCACTCCACCCCGGTGTCCCGCAGCACGGCGATAGCGTCCAGCCACGCCCCGAACGCCTCGTCCGCCGGGGCGCACAGTTCCGTTCCGGCGTAGTCCAGCTCGTCCAGCGGCAGGTCGAGCAGGGTGCGCGGCAGTCGCCCGGACAGCGTGTTGTCGCCAACGCGCAGCGCCGTCAGCGCCGCCAGGTCGCCCAGGCCCGCCGGGAGCCGACCCGCGAGTCCGTTGCCGGCCAGATCGAGGGTCGCGACGCGGCCCAGGGAGTCGGTCCCGACCCCGTGCCACCCCGCGAGCGCCACGCCGCCCAGCCAGCCTTCCGAGTCGGTCCAGCCCTCGCCGCTCGCAGCCGCGTGCAGCGCGGTCAGTGCCGCCCGGTCCTTCTCGTTGCAGAACGGGCCTCCGCCGGTCTGCCCGATTCCGTCCAGCCAGGCGATGAATTCGGACGTGCCGGGCGCGCAGAGACCGTCGTTCCGCTCGAAACGAAACCGCACCAGCCCGCCGATCCGTACGAGATTCGGCGGGAGCGCGCCCGTCAGCGCGTTCCCGTCGAGGTACAGGAACTCCAGGCGCCTGAGACCGCCCAGCTCCACCGGGACCGGACCCTCGAGCCGGTTGCCGCCCAGGGACAGCCCCCTCAGGCCCGCGAGGCTCCCCAGCTCCGGCGGAATCGGACCCTCGAGCCGGTTGCCGTCGAGCCACAGCCCCTCCAGACCGGCGAGATTCCCCAGCTCCGGAGGGATCAGACCCGACAACGCGTTGCCACGCAGGCTCAGGTCCCTCAAGCGCGCGAGACTCCCCAGTTCCGGAGGGATTGGACCCTCGAGCCGGTTGCCGTCGAGCCACAGCTCCTCCAGGCCGGCGAGATTTCCCAGCTCCGAAGGGATCGGACCCGCCAGGGCGTTGGCGCGCAGATTCAGTGACGTCAGGCCCGAAAGACTCCCCAGTTCGGGCGGGATCGGGCCCCGCAGGCCGTGCGACACCCACTCCCCCGTCTCTCCGTCCTGGCGGCCGCCCAGGTCCAGACGCACGACCCGGCCGAACGCGTCCGTCTCCACCCCGCGCCACTCCCCCAGCGGCCTGTCCCCGAGCCAGTTCACGTCGTCGGCCCAGTTCGGCCCGTCCGTCGCCGCGTGGAGCG
>JAPPJO010000058.1 GCA_028820325.1 Gammaproteobacteria bacterium
TCGCCATCCCCACCGGGTTCTCCGAGGTGGAGGGAATGCCGCTGTCGATGCAGGTGGCGGCCGCTCCCGGGCGAGATGAGATTGCCCTCATCGTCGCGGACGCGTTTCAGCAGGCGACCGGGCACCACAGGGCGCGGCCGGCGTTGTAGGAAGGTCCGTGCGGGCAGGCAGGCGGCGCCGGATCTCCCGCGGCGGCCTCGCGCCCCTTCAGGGCCATCGGTCTGCCATTATGTCAGGTTGGTTCCCTGCGGGTCAGTTGCCAGCCTGTCGCACTAGGCCGAAATGGGGCCGTGCCACACCTTCAATCTGGCATCCTCCCTGGCAAGCCATAGCTTACCAGCGTCCGGGTGCCGCGTTCGACGCGGCGCGGACCCACGGCCTGAATGGATGCGGAAGCTGCGGCGGCACTTGCGTCTTCTCCCCGAAGCACCGAACGCAGCTGACCGGTTTCTCGGTCCAGCACGAGTGCCATGGCGCGGTTGCCGGCTGCCGTCAATTCCGTCCTCCCCTCCGGCCCGGACAGCACGATGCGTTCGAGCGACGCCAGCCATTCATCTTCGAACGGAATTGTGAAGACGAACCCCCCTCCGCCCTCGCCCGTTTTATCGAGTGCAAAGTCCAGTGCGAATTCGGGGGCACCATTGGCGGCGATACCCTCAAGTCGATAGGGGCCGCGGCTGGTTGGCAGTCTCGCCGCCGCGTCAAGCACAAACGCCGGATCGAGACGCAGTTCGCCCTCCGAACTTACACTGCCCCAAAGCAGGAGAACCGTGCTGCCGTCGTTCGCTGCACTTGATGTGGTCTCCTCTTCCGCCGACAGTCGGTGGTCAAGCGCCTTCGCAAAATGATAGTCACTGATCCAGGCCGGGTCGCAGTAGCCCATCAGGTCGGCAGTGTTGGGAGGCACCAAGCGGTTCGACCGGAAATCGTATCCCCACACACCGATCTCGCCACTGGGATACGGATAGTTGGGGTCGGGGTCGAACAACAGACCGCACGGAGCGTGACGCAGGCTCATGCTGTGACCCAATTCGTGCACCATGGGATCGGCCTCCGGCACACCGACGGCGGCAGGGCTCGAAACGTAGGCGAGCCCGGTGATGCCAGCGCCCCCGGGACGAGTTACAGCCCCGTAGTAGTACCCGTCCGCCTCGTCCGTGAGCCTCAACAGCGTGATGTCCTGCAACAAATCGGTCCAGGCTCTGAGCGAGGTCGGGTCGACATCCGTGACATAGGTCTCGCGTACCGCGACATCCACTTCGGTGACCGGAAGAACATTGGTCAGGAGCCGAATCGCGTCGTGGTTGCGTCCCAACGACGAAGCCCAGGCTCTAGCGGTGTTGTCTGGCTTATCTCTCACGACGATGGGCACCACCGTCAGCTTCATACGAGGCACCCGCCTCACGTCGAGTCCCATTCGTCCCTGTTCCGGTAGGCGCATCCGGCTCCCGGCTGCCCGTGACAGGCTGCTGTCCGGATCGATTTCAACCACCATCTCCACTTCCGGTGCCAGCACGGCTGCGGGTACAGTCGCGTGGTAGGATCGATCCAGATTGCCGGGGTCCGCAGCTTCGGGAATCCCCAGCCCCGATACCATGCTCATCTCAACCCGATGCACTTCTTGTCCGTTGGCGAAGAAAGTCGCACGGGCATCAGGCCGGAGCCCGCTCTCGCGGTGCGCAGTGACGAAGACCCGGAGCAAGGCGGGACGGCCAGCGATCAGGGGCACATCGCCGTCGAGATTCTGAGCGGCTTGGGTCAGATGTGTGGCGGCCAACGTAACCAGCAGGGGCGACGAGCAATTCTCTCCTCCCACATGGTGTGTGATCGACCGTAGCCATGCCTGGAATCTCTCTCCTTCCGGCGCACACAGACCACTGTCATCCCACTGGAAGTCGGCGAGCCCATTCAGAGCCACGAGCGACATCGGGAGCGAGCCCGTCTTCTGGTTATTGCCGAGAGAGAGCTCTTGCAGATGGATCAACCGGCCTAACTCGTCCGGCACCCTGCCGACGAACTGATTCTGGCGAAGGTCGAGCCGCCGCAACTCGGTGAGGTCACCGATTCCCGCTGGTATCGAATTCCGGAACCTGTTGCGGGAAACATCGAGCGACCGCAGCGAGGCCAAGTGACCGAGGTCGGCGGGAATGCTCCCGGTCAACTGGTTGGCCTGAAGTTCAAGCCGTTGCAGATCTACCAACTCCGCCACCTCGGCGGGCAGGGACCCTGATAGTCCATTATTGCCAAGCTCGAGCGCGGTGAGGCGGCCTTCGCCGTCCACGGTCGTCCCGTACCAGTTGGATACGGGCAGGTCTGTTGCCCAGTTGGTGTTGTTGGTCCAGTCCTCGCCACCGGTCGCGTTGTAGAGCGCGATCAGCGCGTCACGTGGATCCGTGAAGCAGTCCGGCCCATGATGATAGTAGGGGATATTGCCGAGCCAGGTCTGGAAAGCCGGATAGGTCGGAGCGCAAAGCGCCGTGTCATACCATCGAAAGGTCCTGAGCTGTGAGAGATTGGCAAGTTCGCGGGGCAGCGGTCCCACGAGTTCGTTCGCTTGCAGATACAAGGACGTGAGGTTTCGCAGGTTGCCGAGCTCGGCAGGGACCGATCCCGACAGGCTGTTGTGACCCAGGCTCAGTGTTGATAGCCGGACGAGATTTCCCAGTTTCGGCGGGATGGAACCGGTCAGCTGGTTGCCGTTGAGGAACAGCCGATCGAGGTTGGCCATGTTTCCGAGTTCAGGGGGAATTGGACCCGTCAGTTCGTTTCTTCCCAGGAGCAGCCGTCTCAGACGGCCCAGGCGTGCAAGCTCCGAGGGAATGGGGCCGGTGAGGCTGTTAAGGTTGAGCACCAGCTTTTCGAGGGTTGCCAGCTTGCCGAGTTCGGCAGGGATGGAACCGGTCAGTTGGTTCCCGAAGAAGTTGAGTTCCAAGAGACTCTCGAGGTCGCCAAGTTCGGCAGGGATTGAGCCGGTCAGTTCGTTGTTGAACAGGATCAGTCGAGTGAGACCGGTGAGCTTGCCAAGTTCAGGTGGAATTGGACCCGTCAATTGATTCTCGCTGAGAAGAAGCAACTTCAGATCATCGAGACCGCCAAGTTCGGGAGGTATCTCACCGGTAAGCTGGTTCTCACTGAGGTACAGTGTATCCAGTTGGGAGAGGCGCCCCAGTTCGGAGGGGATGTGACCGGTCAGCTTGTTCCCGCCAAGCCAAAGATTCGAGAGGTTAACCAGGGCTCCGAGTTCGCCCGGAATCGAGCCGGTCAGGTTGCCGTTGCGGTGAAGGAACAGACCCGTGAGGTTCGTCAGGTTTCCCAATTCCGGCGGAATCGAGCCCTCCAGGTAGTTCGAGGACAACCGCAGGTAGGTCAGGCTTGTAAGGTTGGCAAGCTCAGTTGGAATGGAACCCTCGAGACGGTTCGTGTTCACGTCCACATGCGTGAGGTTCGTGAGCCGACCGAGTTCGGGGGGAATGGATCCCGCCAGTTCGTTCCACTGGAGTTCCAGTATTGTCAGCTTGGGGAGATATCCCAATTCGACCGGGATCGAGCCTCTCAGATTGTTGTACTGCAGGCGCAATCGCGTGACTTGTCCCTGCGCGTTGGTGGTAACACCATGCCAGGATCCCAGCGGCGCATCGGTGAGCCAGTTCCGGCTTGTGTTCCAGTTCGGCCCGCCGGCCGCATGGTAGAGCGCAGCCAGAACGGCTCGGTCGTCTACAGCGATGACCACCATCCTGGCGGCCCCCGCAAGGGTGCCACCTGCGAGTTCCGCCCTTACCTCCACCGATCCCGAGGAGATCGCCGTAACGAGCCCGGTCTCGTCCACCGTCGCTACGTTCGGGTCGTCGGAGGACCACGTTAAGTCTCCCATGGAGTCCACGACGGGATGGCCGTTCGCGTCCACCAGTTCCGCCGACAGTTGAAGTGTATCCCCGAGCGCCCGCAGCGTATCGGCAGCCGGCGTGACCTGCACAGCCACGACTTCCTGCTCCACGGCAAACCCAGCGCTGGCGTGGCCCGCACCGGACGTCGCCCGCACGCTGGCACGTCCATTCCCGGCGGCTGTCACCAGTCCACTGCCATCCACGGTCACCACGGAGGTGTCGGACGAAGACCAGATAGGGTGGACGGCGGGGATCGGGTTCCCGTTGGAATCCCTGGCAGTGGCAGACAACCGCAGGGTGTCCCCCAGCGCCCGGAACGCCCCTTCGATGCGGGACAACTGGATGTCCTGCGCCTGCTGGGCGACGGTGACCGCTGCGTTTCCCGAGGGACCACCATCCTGGACGGTCGCCTTGACCGTCGCGTATCCGTTGCTGATCGCCGTCACCAGGCCGGCAGCACTCACCGTCACCACCGACTCGGCGACAGTCGACCACACAAGGGCAAGGCCATGCATGGGCTGCTCGCTCTGGTCGAGCACGGTAGCCGTCAGCTGAACTGTCTCGCCCAGCGCAGCCAGGGTCACCGGCGAGGGTGTGATCTCGACTGAGGCCGGAACGGGCGTTGCCGTCGGTCCGTCGTCCCCGCAGGCGAGCAGCAACGCCGCCAGGGAAGAGAGGAGGCTGCGTGACGTGAGGGCGGAGTCCGGCTTGCTCTGACCCCGGCGCTTGGCAAGGTGGCAAGCGGTCTCTGACATGGACAAGGCAAGCGTCCCTGGTTTCGTATTCCAGCTTGTCTGCGGTGTGCGTCTTCAGGATGCGGCAGTCGAGCCAGGGAAGCCAGATGAAAATACAGGTGTCAATGGACATCGAAAATGTCACACTGTGAGGACCGCCCCGCGGAGAGAGCGGAGCGACCAGAGCGAGCGAGCACGAGGGTTTAGCCGGCCGCCTCCGCGACGGCTCGGTGCCGCTGCTTCAGCTGCGTCGCCCCCACGGCCGCACGAACGTCTCCGGCTCCACCCCCAGCCCGTCCGCCACCCGGGTGATGTAGTTGAAGTACCCGATCACCTGGGTGGCATCGTGGATCGCCCGGTCGTCGAAGCCATGGCCGCGCAACACCTCCAGATCGCCCGCTCCCACTTCCGCCTGCCGCAACGTCAGCTTCTCGGCATAGTCGCACAGCGCCTCGTCCGCCTCGGACAACCCCGCCTCGCGCCAGTCGCGCACGATCGCGTGCACGAAGGCGTCCCGCTCTTCATCGCTCTCGAACAACTCCTCGATCTCTTCCCGGAGATCATGCGCGTGCGCCTGCTCTCAGTAGAAGCAGCCGTTCACCTTCGAGGTGATCACGGCGAGCATCTCGCGGCGCCATCGGTTCAGCGGCGAGGACCCGAACATCAGCGTGCGGTAGAACTGCATGGTGGTCTGCATGACCCTGGGATTCAGGCTCATCACCCGCACGATGTTCCAGATCCGGCCCGCCCGGTCCCGCGCTTCGCCGTAGAGCTTGCGCAGGAGGCCGGTAGCCTCGGATTCGGATATCTCTCTGATGTTGGACATGGACAGGACTACCTCGAAACCCCTTCGAAGTTGGGATTCACGCCCGAGCGCCGGCTTCGCACCATCTGCGTATCGGCGAATCCGCGCACCAGGCCGATGAAGTCGCCGGTGCTCGCGCGGAACATGGGCCCGCGCCCCGAGTCCGCGCCAACCGGCCAGGCCAGATCGATGCGCGTCGCCCGGACGCTCCCCGCTGGAAATCCCAGGCGCAGCCCGGCGCCGACCGAGGACTTCCAGCCGGTGTCCATGCCGAACGGCACATCGCCCGCCCAGGCCCGGCCGGTATCCGCGAAGAAGGTGAGCCCCAGGTCCATGGACGAGGGGGCGGGCCAACCCAGATCGACGCGGTTCTCCAGCGAAGCCACCACCCGCCGGCCCGCGGGAAAGTCCTCTTCCTTGTATCCCCGCACCACCTCCCGGCCTCCGAGGGTGAGCTGGAACGGGGAGATGGTGTTCCAGCCGCCGGCGGCGGAGACCCGCGCGACCAGCGTCCGGGCGAAGCCCACGCCGGGCTGCCAGTAGGCAAGCAGGTCGGCCTCCGAGAGGATGTCCCTCCAGCGTCCCTCCGCCTCGTCCTCGAACCTCACGCGGCGGGCTTCCGTCTCGGCATTCACCAGCAGCAGCGCCGATGCCGATCCTACACCCCCGAAGAAAGAGACGCGGCCCATGAAGTCGCTCGCGAGATCGGCCTGCGACGCGGGCGACGACGCCTCCTCCGTCGACAGCCCCCGTCCCAGCGGCAGTCGCGGCCCCAGCGTCAGGGACAGGTCGAAGCCCTGCGGAACGCTCTGCTCCCCGCTCACCGCGTCCAGTCCGGTCCGGGTCTCGAAACGCACCTTTCGCCTGGCGAGTAGCAGGTTGAAGCGGGTGAGATCGTGCCCTCGGGTCTGGCCCGCCAGACGCGAGCCGATGCCCGGTTCGTCGTCGAGCAGGTTGCCGAAGTCCAGGCCCCGGACGAGCGACACGGAGTCGGGATACTCGTCGAAGCGCAAGGTCTCGTGCGTGACGCCGAAACCGAGCAGCGTCAGATCGCCCGGCTCTCCGAACCGATACGCCTGGGTGGCTTCGATGCGCTCCCCGAACACCGGCAGGAGGGCATAGCTGTAGTCCAGCGAGGGGTCGAGCACGTACGGAAAGAGCGACTCACGACGATGGAAGCGCAGACGTCCCGCGAATCGCCCCACTTCTCCAACGAAGGGGTACACCAGCATCGCGTCCGTGAAGCCGCCCGAGCGCGTGCGGCCCACGTTGAGGCGCCCGTCCAGCCGCGTGCCGGCGAGGCGCGTGGAGTGCAGGGTAAGCCCTAAGTCGCGCCGCTCCTTGCGCTCCTGATAGAAGGCGCCGATCAGGTTGCCCGAGCCCAGGAAGTTCTCCTCCACCACGCTCGCGCCCTCGAACTGCAACCCGTCGTCGACGGTCACGTCGATCTGGATCTTGGTGGTCCACTCGTCGCGCGTCGTCACCCGCACGTGGCGGGTGCCGTCGGGCTGGGGCTCGGCGACGATGTCCGCGGTAGCGATGAAGCCGAGTTCGCGCAGGATCCTCTCGGACTCCTCGAAGAGAAACGGGTCCGGGCAGTCCCCTTCGCCGAACAGCAGCTCGCCGGCGATGAACCCTTCCCGCGTGTCGACGTGCATGAAGTTCGCGAGCCCGCGCGTCCAGCGCAGGATGCGCGGCTGCGACGGAGGCCCAGGGTCGAAGATGGGCCGGCTTTCGATGATGATGCGCGAGACCGGTCCCGCCTCGCAGGCGACATCTTCACCGGGCAGCTGGGCGCGCGCCGGACTTGCCGCCCCGAGAACTCCCGTTAGAAGGACACCCGCGGACGCCAGGCAGCGGAGGCTGGCAACAGAGAGATCAGGCAAGGGACCGTGCAGAGAATGCGCTCGGAGGGAAGTTTGATCCGGGACCAGTCGGAGACGGACCCGAAAGCTCATCCGTCCGAACACCAGCCTCAAGTGCTAACGCCCGCGCGAGCGCGATGTTCCCGGCCGGCGGCACCCCCGTTGACCCTCGCCCGTTCTCGCGAATAAGATTGGAACCGTTGACTCCTCCGCGCGCCGTCGTGATTCGAGAGGCCCGCGGAGGCTCGTGTTTTGGGCCGCTGACTCTTTCATCCAGCCCGGAGTTCCCCGGATCTCATGACCCTGCCAGCCCTCGACATGTCTCCAGCCCCCTCGCGCACCGCCGTCGAACTCGACGCCCACGGTCTCACCCCCGCGGGGAACATCCACTGGAACCTCTCGCCCGCGCAGCTCTACGAGGCCGCCCTCGCCAGGGGCGAAGGGCATCTCGTGAACATGGGTCCCTTCGCCGCGGTCACCGTCCCGCACACGGGCCGCTCCCCCGACGACCGCTTCACCGTCGAGGAGCCCTCCACGGCCGACCAGATCGACTGGGGATCGATCAACCGCCCCATGAGCGAAGCGCACTACCGGGCGCTCAGGGCCGACATCATCGAATACCTGGACCCGCGCGAACTCTTCGTGCGCGATGCCCACTGCGGAGCCGATCCGGCGCATCGCATCTCGGTTCGCGTGGTCAGCCCGAGCGCCTGGCACACGCTCTTCGTGTACAACATGTTCCTGCGGCCGTCCGCCGCCGAACTGGCCGCCATCCGTCCCGACTTCGTCGTGCTGCACGCGCCCCTGCTCCAGGCCGATCCGGCGCGCCACGGCACCCGCAGCGGCACCGCGGTGGTCGTGAATCTGGCCGAGCGGACCGTGCTCGTGGCCGGCACGCGCTACGCGGGCGAGATCAAGAAGTCCATTTTCTCGTCGATGAACTTCTTCCTGCCCGGCAAGGGCGCGCTTCCCATGCACTGCTCGGCCAACATCGGCGAGGACGGCGACACCGCGCTCTTCTTCGGGCTCTCCGGAACCGGCAAGACCACGCTTTCCGCGGACCATGCGCGCCGCCTGATCGGCGACGACGAGCACGGCTGGAGCGACGACGGCATCTTCAACTTCGAGGGCGGATGCTACGCGAAGGTGATCCGGCTCTCCCCGGAGAACGAGCCCGAGATCTACCGCACCACGCGCATGTTCGGGACCATCCTCGAGAACGTGATCTTCGACCAGGACACGCGCGAGCTGGACCTCGACGACGACACCCTCACCGAGAACACGCGCGCCTCCTATCCCATCCACTACATCCCCGGGGCGGTGCCGGATGGCCGGGGCGGCCACCCGAACAACATCTTCTTCCTCACGGCCGACGCTTTCGGCGTGCTTCCGCCGATCGCGCGCCTGACTCCCGAGCAGGCGATGTACCACTTCCTGTCGGGGTACACGGCGAAGGTGGCGGGGACGGAGCGGGGCGTGACCGACCCGCGCGCGACCTTCAGCGCCTGCTTCGGCGCGCCCTTCCTGCCGATGCACCCGAGCGTCTACGCCCGCATCCTGGGCGAGAAGCTGCGCCGCCACGGCTCGCGGGTGTGGCTAGTGAACACCGGCTGGACGGGCGGCGGGTTCGGCACCGGCAGGCGCATGGATCTTCCGCACACGCGCGCGATGATCCGCGCGGCGCTCGACGGGTCGCTGGACGGGGTGCCGACGCGCACCGATCCGGTCTTCGGACTCGCGGTGCCGCGAGAGGTCGAGGGCGTGCCCGCGCGGGTTCTGACCCCGCGCTCCACCTGGGCCGACCCGGAGGCCTACGACCGCGCCGCCGGCCGTCTGGCGTCCATGTTCCGGGAGAACTTCTCGCGCTTCGCCGACGCCGCTCCGGAAGAGGTGCGGGTGGCGGGACCGAAGTAACGTCGAGCACCGCGGGCCGAGTTCGCGCCCGAATCCGAGAAACCGGCCCGGCCCTCCGTCGGGACAGGGAGCCGAAATGGCGAAGAAACACTGGCTGATGAAGACCGAACCGGGCGTCTACTCCATCGACGACCTGGAGCGGGACGGCTACACCTGGTGGGAAGGCGTCCGCAACTACGGGGCCCGCAACAACATGCAGGCGATGAGCGTGGGCGACGAGGTGCTCTTCTACCACAGCATGGCCAAGCCGCCGGGCGTCGCGGGGCTGGCGCGCGTGTGCAAGGAAGCCTATCCGGATCACTTCGCCTTCGACCCCAATGAGCATTACTACGACCCCAAGTCTGACCCGGCCAAACCCCGCTGGTACATGGTCGACGTGGAGTTCGTGGAGAAGTTCCCCGAGGTCGTGTCGCTGAAGGACATCCGCCAGGTGTCGGCCCTGAGCGAGATGGTGCTGGTGAAGAACTCGCGCCTTTCGGTCCAGCCGGTGCGCGAGGAGGAGTTCGAGATCATCCGGGCGATGGGCCGCGGCGGAGGCTGACCGCCATCCGCCGGCCCCGGCGTCCCATTGCGCCATTGCTCCGCCCGCGCGCGCGACGGTAAACTCCCCGCATGTCTCCCCGGAACGCGCCCACCCTGATTCGCGACCCGATCTGGGGTTCCATCCGGCTGGACGCGACCGCCACCCGCATCACGGACGCCCCCGCCTTCCAGCGGCTGCGCTATATTCGCCAGCTCGGTCTCGCCCACTTGGTCTACCCGGGCGCCACGCACACCCGCTTCGCCCACGCGCTCGGCGTGTACCACCTGGTGAGCACCGCCCTGCGGAGCCTGAGGAAGCGGGAATCCCTCCCCGACCGCGTGTGGAGAGGCGCCGGGCTGGTGCCGTACGCGGGACTCCTGCACGACATCGGTCACTACCCCTTCTCGCACGCGCTCGACGACCTGCGCGGTGACGATCATCCGGGCGACCACGAGGCGGTAGCGGGGCAGTTTCTGGAGTCGCCCGATGTGCGGGAGGCGCTGGCCGGCCTGGGACCCGGGGCCGGCGCCGAGATCGGCGCACTCATCCGCGGAGAGAGCACCGCTCCGCTGAGAGGCCTGGTGCACGGCAGCCTCGACATGGACAAGCTGGACTACCTCAAGCGCGACGCACGCTCCTGCGGGGTTCCCTACGGCGAGGTCGACGTCGAGCGCCTCCTGCAGGGACTGGTCATTCTCCAGGATCCGGAGAGCGGCGCGTACGAGGTGGGGGTGGGCGAGAAGGCGGTCAGCGCGCTGGAATCCCTGCTGTTCGCCAAGTACCAGATGTTCCGCAACGTGTACTGGCACCACGCGGTGCGCGCGGGCACGGTGCTCTGCGCGCGCATCGTCAACGACGCGGTGGCCGCGGGGCTGGTCGAGGGGCGCGAGCTGGCCGGCCCGACGGACGACGAACTCCTGCACCTGATCGGCCGCCGCGCAGAGACCCGCGGCGGACCCGTCGCCGACCGCATCCGCCGCCGCTGGCTCCCGGCCCTGAGGGGGCGGCGTCTCCCCAAGCGCGCCGCCGAGCTCACCGCGGCCGACCTGGGCGACCGGAGCCTGCCGCCCTGGATCGAGGCCCCGGGCCCCGAACGCCGCCGACTCGAGGACCAGCTCGCGGAGGGGCTCTCCCTGGAGCCCGGCGAGGTCGTGATCGACTTCCCCTGCAAGCCCGCCATGTTCCAGCTCGACCTCCTGGTGCGCCGGCGCAGCGGGCGCGCCGAGCGGCTCGGCAAGGCCGGCATCCCCGGCGTCATCGACCTTCCCAGGGTGGCCCGCGAGCTCTACCGCACCTCCCGGGTGCTGCGCGTCTTCACCTTCGAGAAGAGGTCTCTCGCGCCCGACGAGGTCATCGGTCTGATAACCGAAGCGTGAGCAGACCAACCGGTGGGGCTCATGTAACCGCCCCGGCCTTCCAGGCGTAAGGAACCCGGTTGACGGTGGGGTTTAGGATGCGTGGCACGTCAATTCGGAGTTCTGGACAATTCCGGGAATCTTATTATCATTCAGGGCTGCGGATCCTACGCCTCGCGCGCGGGTATGCGGGGCCGATACAAAACGCGATTCCAGCGCGCCAACGGCCGCCGGAGCCGATAAGGAGATCTTTTCAGAATGCCCGCCACGCTGCGAAAGAAGGTGGTTCGTCGAAAGAAAGTGGTTCGTCGAAAGAAGGCGGTTCGTCGGCCCAAGAAGCGCTCGACCAGCCTGCTCGTCGGTTTCGACACCGGAGTAGAGGAGCAGAGTGCGCTCGACCAGTACCTGCGCGACGTCAGCCGGCACGAGCTGATCACCCCGGACCAGGAGAAGGAACTGGGAGCCCGGGCTCAGCTCGGCGACGAGGAGGCGGTGCAGGAACTGGCGCGCGCCAACCTGCGGTTCGTCATCAGCGTGGCCAAGAAGTACCAGAATCGGGGGGTATCGCTTACGGACCTGATCCAGGAGGGCAACGTCGGCCTGGTGACGGCGGCCCGGAAGTTCGATCCCGAGCAGGGCGTCAAGTTCATCAGCTACGCGGTGTGGTGGATTCGTCAGGCCATCCTGGCCTCCCTGGCCAACCAGGGCCGCTCGGTGCGCGTTCCCCTGAATCGCGCCTCCGACCTCGCGCGCATCTTCCGCGAGAAGGAGCGTCTGCGGCAGGAGCGCGGCCGCGAGCCCTCCCCCGAGGAGCTTTCCAAGGCCACCCGGCTCACGCCCGAACTCATCGAGTCGCTCCAGACTCTGAACGCGGCCGAAATCCGTCTCGATGCGCCCATCGGCGACAGCGAGGATTCGCAGCTCGTGGAGCGGTTTCTGACGGAAGAGGCCACCGAGCCCGAACTGGGGGTGGAAGCCCGGTTGCTGGCCGAGTCGGTCAACGTGGCGCTCACCACGCTCGAGGCCCGCGACGCCAAGGTGCTGCGCCTCTATTTCGGGCTGCAGGGCGAGCGGGAGCACACGCTGGAGGAGATCGGCAACATGCTGGGGGTCACGCGCGAGCGCATCCGCCAGTTGCGCGATCGGGCGCTGCGCCGCCTGCGGGACGGCGAGAAGGGATCCGCGCTGGAATCCTTCGCCGCGTGACGTCCGGGGTGAGGCGCTGCCTCGCACCCATCCCCCCCCACCGCCGGGGGTCCCGGTCCTCCGCCCCACCCGTCCGGGTTCAGCGCATGGCGCGCCGGTGACCCCCATCGGACAGGTTCACGAGGCGGTGGGCGGCGTCTATCGCGTCGAGCTCGACGACGGCACCTCGGTCGACTCCCATCTCCGCGGACGCCTCAAGGCCAAGCCCTGGAAGGGGGGCCGCGTGGTCATCGGCGATCGCGTCAGGGTGGCCCTGGACGGCGGCGACGCCACCGTCGAGGAGGTGCTCCCGCGCACGACCGCCTTCCTGCGCCGGGGGTCGTACGGGCGGACCGCGAAGGTGATGGCCGCCAACCTCGAGCGGGTCGTCGTGGTGATGTCCGCCCGCGACCCGGATATCAGCCTGGGCTACCTGGACCGCATCCTCGCCGTATGCGAGGCCAACGCGCTTTCCTGCACGCTGGTGATCAACAAGCAGGATCTGCCGGGAGCTCGCGCCGCCTCGGAGCCGGTGCGCGACCTCTATCGCCGGATCGGCTACGAAGTCGTCCTCACCAGCGCCGAATCGGACCTCGGTCTCGATCGGCTGCGCTCGGTTGCCGTGCGCGGCATCTGCGCTCTGGTGGGTCCCTCGGGGACGGGCAAGTCCAGCCTCCTGAACCGGCTCGACCCCACGCTGGGCCTGCGCATCGGCGAACTCAGCCGCAAGACCGGTACCGGCCGGCACACCACGGTGACCAGCCGCCTGCTGCGGCTCTCGGACGGCACCCTGGTCGCGGACACCCCGGGGTTCGGGGACGTCGGCCTGTGGGGTGTTCCGGCGACACGACTTGACCGATGTTTCCCGGAGATCGGGGCGCTCGGGGACGGCTGCCGATTCCGCGGATGCAGCCATGTGCACGAGCCCGACTGCGCCGTTCACGAGAGCGTCCGTTCGGGCGAGATCGCACAGAGCCGCTACGCGCACTACCAGGCACTCCTTGAGGAGGCCGATTGAATGCGCCGGAGCGGGGAGCGTTGGCATGGGCAGCCGGACGAGTGGCGCCGCGGACGGCGGCGACCGCCTGCGGGGTGGACGCGATGGTAGACGAGAACCGGTTTCGGGACGTGATGAGCCGCCTGGTGACCGGCGTGGCGCTGGTCACCTGCCGGCTCGACGGTTCCGTGCACGGGCTGACGGTCAACGCAGTCAGTTCGGTTTCACTGAACCCGCCCCTGGTCCTCGTGTGTCTCGACCGGCGCGGCAACTCGCACGACCCCGTCATCGCCTCGGGAGCGTTCGCGGTCAGCGTGCTGGCGAGCCACCAAGAGGAGATGGCGCATCGCTTCGCGCGCGGAACGCACCGCGAGCGGTTCGCCGGAGTCGAGTTTCGCGACAGCTCGTCGGGGAGCCCGGTGCTGCCGGACGCGCTCGCTTGGCTGGACTGCCGGGTCCGGGCCGTGCATCCCGCGGGCGACCACTCCATCGTGGTGGGTGAAGTGCTGGGGTGCGGGGCCGGAGAAGGCGATCCGCTGGTGTTCTTCCGAAGCGAGTACGGGCGATGACGGGCATGGGCACGACGGTCCGCCGGACGCATCTGGCGGCGTTTCTGATCGGCGGCGTGATGGGCGTCATGGCCGAGATGGCCGCCGGGCTGATCCTCTACGAGGGAGCCGGACTGCTGCGGGCGACCACCGTCGTCCTCACCACCGAGGCCGCCGCGGCCGGGGCGGGGCTGCTCTTCGCCACCCGCGTGCCTGCCGATGAGATCTCCCGGCACCTGCGACGACACCTGCACCTCACGCTGGTGTCGCTGGGGCTCGCCGGCATCCTCACCTCGCTGTGGGGCTACCTCGGCGGCCTGTCGGACGTGCCGGGCGGACAGGCGGCCGCGCTCGCCCTGCTGGCGGCGCTTCCGCTGTACATGGCGGGATCGGTGCTCGGGCTGGTGTGCCGGGCGGGCAGCCGCGATGCGGAGGGGGGAACCGTGGCCGGGGGAGGGCCCGCGCTGCTGGGCGCCGCGACCGGATTCCTGATCTACGGACTCCTTCTCGTTCCCCGCCTTGCGCCCCCGGTACTGGTGCTGCTTTGCATGGCCGCGGTGTCGGGCGCGGCCCTGCTGGTCGGTTCCGCCGTGACGCGCGCGGCGGACCGGGCCTACCGGGAGAGAGACGGAGTGGATCCTGACGCGGCGGCCGGGGAAGAAGATGCGGCGGGCGCGGCCCTATTCGAGGACCGACCTTCACCACTCGAACCAGCGGGAAACGCGGAGTCATGACAGAGACCAGGGACAACAGACACGGAAGATGGACCGGCAACACGCGCCCGGCGGCCTATGCCCTTCTTGCGACGGTCGCCATGGCGGCATGCGCTCCCCAGGGCGGCGGCGGACGCCTGAACGTGCGCACGCTGGAGGTGCGGGCAATCAGCGCGGACAGCATGGTGTTCGAGGGCGCCGCCATCGATTCCACGTGGACCATCCCCGGGGACGATGTCCGGGAACTGACCCGTTCGCTGGTGCTGGAGCCGGGCGACGGGTCGGATACCCCGAACCCCCTGGTGGATGTCGCCCTGCGCGCGCTGGTCACGGGCTACCAGTTTCTCCCGCCGGGCGAGCTCCCGGGCGACATGCAGAGCACGCAGGAAACCGCCAACGGACTCCTGGAGATCGCCCTGCAGCAGGGAATCAACTTCAGGGCGATCGTGGTCACCAACTACAGCCGGGGCGAGGACATGGCGTGGCGCGGCACGGCGAACTTCACGGACCGCATGGTGTGGATCGACAGCCGGGTCCTGCCTGCGGACACCCTCCGGCTCGCTCTGGAAGGAGACTACGAGGATGTGCGCGATGCCGCGGGCGGACAGCAGGCCGTCCTGCGCGCCGAGGGCACTCTCTCCGTGGCCACCGCCGGCGAATACACGGTCGAGCTGACCGAGCGCGTCGAGATCACGGAAGTGTCGGCCGAGGGCGTGGCACGGATGATGGGCGGGGTGAGCGCGACGTTGGAGCCGCAATGAGTTCCGGGGGTCAGTGAGCTCCAGGAGTCGGTGGGTTCCGGAGGCCAGTGAGTTCCGGGGAGTCGGTGAGTTTCGGAGTCCGGACTAAGTCCGATTAGTTGGACTAATCCATTCGTCGCAGCAGCAGACTCCCCGTTTCGTCGACCTCCGCGCGCCACCCGGACGGAATCCAGGTGGTCGAGCTGTACTCGAGGACGAGGCCCGGACCCGCTAGCGCGTGTCCGGCGCGCAGGTCGCGCCGCCACCAGCAGGCAGCGTCCCGGACGCGGCCGCCGGCGTGCACCCGGGCGGTGCGGGCGGGCGGGCTCGCCTCGGCGGCGGATTCGAGCGCGGGCGGGTCCAGGGACAGGCCGGGGGCCCGCGCCACGACCCGCAGCGTCACCGCCTCCACCCGGGCGTCGTCCTGGCGGTAGCCGTACCGCTGCGCGTGGGCCTGGTGGAATCGCTCCACCCAGCCATCCGCGACTACCGGGAGCTCGTAGCTCTGGCCCAGGTAGCGGGCGTCCACCCAGCGCTCCACGGCCAGCGACGCGCGGCCATGGCCTTCTTCGGCCATGCGGGTGGTCGCGGTCTCCTCCAGCTCGGCGAACACCTCGCCGAGCTGGGCGTCGCAGGCGGCGTCATCGTGGGCGACGAGCACCGTGCGCGAGACCTCCTTGGTGACCGGCGCGGCCAGCATGCCGTAGGCGGACAGAAGTCCCGGGTCGGGCGGGATCATCGCGCCGGCGGCGCCCAGGCGCTCGCTCAGCTCCGCCACGTGGAGGCCCCCCGCCCCCCCGAACGCGACCACCACGAAGGCGGCCGGGTCGTGGCCGCGCTCCACCGAGATGACGCGCAGCGCCCGCTCCATCGAGCTGTTGACCACGGCCAGGATGCCGGCCGCCGCGTCCTCCATGGTGGATCCCAGACGGCCGGCCAGCTCCGCCAGGGGCTTCTCGACGGCGCCCCGGTCGAGGGTCGCGCTTCCGCCCAGGAAGCCGTCGGCAGGCAGGCGGCCCAGCCACACGTGGGCGTCGGTGACGGTCAGCCCCTCACCCCCGCGGCCGTAGCAGATCGGCCCCGGCGCCGCGCCCGCGCTCTGGGGACCCACCCGAAGGGCGCCGCCGGGGTCCACCCGGGCGAGGGAGCCGCCGCCGGCCCCCACCGTGTGGATGTCGATCACGGGGATGGCGGCCGGCTGCCCCCCGATCGTGAATTCCCGGGTCCGCAGCGGCCGCCCCGGACAGAGCGACACGTCGGTGGAGGTGCCCCCCATGTCGAAGGTGACGATGTCTCGGAAACCCGCTCGCCGCGCCCAGGCGAGCGCCCCCACCACCCCGCCCGCCGGCCCCGACAGGACGGTGTGGACCGGCTCCTCGCGCGCCCGCGCGACCGGCAGCGCCCCCCCGTTCGACCCCATGATGCGGATCGCGCGCGCGCCCGCCTCCTCCTCCAGCCGCCCGAGGTAGCCCGACACGACCGGCGCGATGTAGGCGTTCACGACCGTGGTCGAGGTGCGTTCGTACTCGCGGTACTCGGGCAGGATCTCCGAGGACACCGACACCAGGTGGCCCGCCGCCCGCAGTCGATCCGCCACCGCGGCCTCGTGCGCGGGATCGGCGTAGGCGTGCAGCAGCGCCACCGCCCACGCCTTCGCATCACGCGCCGTGAGCGCCTCCACCTCCCCCGGATCGAGCGGCTCGATCTCCTCCCCCTGCGGCCCCAGCCGCCCGCGGATGCCCACCCGGTCGGCGCGCGCCACCAGCGGCGGCGGCCGGTGTCCGGCCAGGGCGTAGAGCTGCGGGCGGTTCTGGCGCCCGATCTCGATCACGTCCTCGAAGCCCCGGTTGGTCACCAACACGACGCGCGCGCCCTTTCGCTCGAGCAGGGCGTTGGTCCCGACGGTCGAGCCGTGCACCATCAGGAAGGGTCCGTCCTCGTCCATCAGCCGCCGCACCCCCTCCAGCACCGCCTCCGAGGGGTCCGCCGGGGTGGAGGGCACCTTCAGGGTGGAAACCTGCCCGCCGCGGTAGAGCACGAAGTCGGTGAAGGTCCCGCCCGTGTCCACCGCCAGCACCGGGAGGCCGGACAGCCCGTCCGGCGCCCCCTCGTGGCCGGAGATCTCGCCAACCGACACCGATGGTCCCTCCAGGGTGTTGCTAGGCATGGGCGGGCGCATCAGCTTCGGTCGCATGAATCCTGGCCTCTCCTTCGAGCGCTTCCGCGACCTCGCCCGGTCCAGCCGTCTGGTGCCGGTGTGGGCGGAGCTGCTCTTCGATGTGGATACGGCGGTCACCGCCTACGCGCGGCTGGCGCGGCCGCCCTGGGGTTTTCTGCTGGAGTCGGTGGTGGGAGGCGAGCGCTGGGCGCGCTACAGCTTCCTGGGGACGGATCCGGCGGCGGCCTGGCGCCTCCACGGCGGCAGGGCTACCTGGTGGACGCGCAGCGGCGGATGGCAGCCGATTGATACCGACGACCCCCTCGCGGACCTTTCCCGGAGGCTTGCGGCGTACCAGCCCGCCGACGTCCCGGAACTCCCCCGCTTCTGGGGAGGCGCCGTCGGCTATCTGGGATACGACGTGGTGCGCCAGCTGGAGCGGCTGCCGAACGCGCCTCCGGACGGCCTCGACATCCCGGACGCGGTGTTCATGTTCACCGACGTCGTGCTCGCCATCGACAACCTGCTGGGGCGGGCGAACGTCATCGCCGCGGTGCCGGTCGCGCCCGGGATCGGGGAGGAGGAGCTGCGCGCCCGCTACGAGCGCGGGCTCCGGAAGGTCGCCGCCATCATCCACTCCCTGCGCACGGCCCCCGCGCCTCCTCCCATGGAACTGCTCCCCGAACCCGCCTCCGACCCCCGGTTCGAGAGCAGCATGAGCCGGGAGGAGTTCGAGGGCGCCGTTCAGACGATCCGCGACTACATCTTCGCCGGCGACGCCTTCCAGGTGGTGCTCAGCCAGCGGCTCGAGATGTCGCTCGCGGGGTCGCCCTTCGAGCTCTACCGGGTGCTCCGCACCCTCAACCCCTCGCCCTACCTGTATTTCGTCGAGCTGGACGGCGTGACCCTGGTGGGCAGCTCCCCGGAGCTGCTGGTGCGGGTGGAGGACGGCGTCGTGACCGTGCGCCCCATCGCCGGGACGCGCCCGCGCGGCGCCACCCCCGAGGAGGACGCCCGCCTGGCCGCCGAACTGGCGGCGGACGAGAAGGAGCTGGCTGAGCACCGCATGCTCGTCGACCTGGGACGCAACGACGTGGGCCGGGTGGCGCGCTCCGGCACCGTGCGGGTCTCGGAGCTGATGGCGGTCGAGCGCTACTCGCACGTGATGCACATCGTCAGCCGGGTGGAGGGAGACCTCAGGGAAGGGCTCACCGCCCTTGATGCGCTCCTGGCCGGCTTCCCCGCGGGAACGCTCTCGGGAGCGCCCAAGGTGCGCGCCATGGAGATCATCGACGAGCTGGAGCCCGTGCGCCGGGGTCCCTACGGCGGCGCCGTCGGCTATCTCGCCTACGGGGGCAGGACGATGGACACCGCCATCGCCATCCGCACGCTGCTGGCGGCGCGGGGGAAGGCCTACGTACAGGCGGGGGCCGGGGTGGTGGCGGACTCCGATCCCGCCGCCGAGTACGAGGAGACCCTCAACAAGGCGCGGGCGCTGCTCCGGGCGGGAACGATGATATCGGGGGCGGATTCGGAGGACTGAGCCGTTTCCCGCACCCCTCCGGCGCACGCCCATCGCGATGGAGCCCGGCCGCATTCGGGCGCGCACGCAGTGGCTGCTCAGGCCGCGAAGGCGCCGCTCCCCAGCTCCTCCAGCAGCGCGGCGAGGGCGACGATGCCCTTGTCGAAGTTCTCCAGCGGGAACCACTCGTCCGGGGCGTGCATGTTGGCCCCCGGGAGCGCGAACCCGAGAAGGAGCACCGGCGCCTCCAGGATGCGCTCGAACTCGCCCACGATGGGGATCGAGCCCCCCTCCCCGGTGAGCACCGGCCGCCGGCCGAACGAGCGCGCCAGCGCCCGGCTGGCGGCGTCGATCAATCCACCGGACACCTGTCCGCGCCAGGGCATCCCGCCGTGCAGCTCCTCGATCTCGACCCGGACTTCCGGGGGCACCACGCGCGCGATGTGGGCCCGCAGGAGCTCCGCCACCCGCGCCGGATCCTGATCGGGAACCAGCCGGAAGCTGACCTTGGCCATCGAATGCGCCGGCAGCACCGTCTTGGCGCCCTCGCCGGTGTAGCCGGAGAGGAGGCCGTTCACCTCGCAGGTGGGCCGGATCCAGAGGCGCTCCAGCGTCGAGTACCCCGCCTCGCCCGACAGCGCGGCCACGCCCACGCCCTCGCGGAACTCCTCGTCGTCGAACGGCAGCGCGCGAATCTCGGCGCGGGTCTCGTCGCCCCAGTCCACGACGTCGTCGTAGAACCCGGGGATCGCGATGCGCCCGCTGTCGTCGTGTAGCGTTCCCAGGATGCGGGCGAGCGCCATCGCCGGGTTGACCACCCCGCCCCCGTAGCTGCCCGAGTGCAGATCGCTGGTGGGTCCGTGCACGGTGATCTCGAAGTAGGCCAGGCCGCGAAGCGAGAAGAGCACCGAGGGCAGGCCGGGCGCGAACATCGCGGAATCGGAGATCACCACCACGTCGCACGCCAGCCGCTCGGCGTGCGCCTCCACGAACGGGATGAGGTTGGGCGAGCCGATCTCCTCCTCCCCCTCGGCCAGCACGATCAGGTTGACCGGCAGCCGGCCGTCCGCGGCCAGCAGCGACTCCGCGGCTTTCACGTGCAGGAAGAGCTGCCCCTTGTCGTCGGCGGAGCCGCGCGCGTAGATGCGCCCGTCGCGCACGTCGGGCTCGAAGGCCGGAGCCGTCCACAGTTCAAGGGGCTCCGCCGGCTGGACATCGTAGTGGCCGTACACCAGCACGGTGGGCGCGTCCTCCCCCGCCCCGCGCCACTCGCCGAGCACCACCGGGTGGCGCGGCGTCTCCAGAATCTCGGCCTCAAGGCCGATGTCCCGCATGCGGTCGCGCAGCCAGCCGGCAGCGTGCCGCGTGTCTCCGTTGTGTTCCGACTTGGCGCTGATGGAGGGGATGCGCAGGAAGTCGAAGAGCTCCGCCAGAAACCGGTCCAGGTTGGCGGCGGTGAACTGCTCCGCAGGCGTCACATCCACCCCCGGATGCCCCAGCGGTAGGTCCAGGACATGACCGCGGCGAGCACGACCGCGCCGATCATCCCTCCCGCGCTGAGCGCCACGGGATCGTCGAATTCGAGGATGCCCACGCCCAGCATGCCGCCGATGACCGCGCCGAAGGCTCCGAAGACCGCCAGCAGCCAGGTGTGGCCCGCGCTTTCCTCGGGCCGCTTCACCACCACCTTCATCATCAGCCCGATGAAGGCGCCGATGACGATCCACACGCCGACGCCGATCCAGTTTTCCATGGCGTTATCCCGAACCTCGTTGAGGGAGTTCGTCGAGCGGCGAAAATCTACCCGCGCGCGGAGCGGGAAGCCACCCCGGGACCTACCTGTTGCCCATCCGGCGCTTCAGCTCCGCGAGGCGATCCTCCAGGTTCTCCTCCCTCGTGGGCCCGGATTCGAATTCCCGGTCGAAGGCGGCGGCGGCTTCGGCCTCGGACTCGGTGCCCGAGACCTTGTCTCCCATGCGGTCGAAGTCGCGGAAGAGGTCGTCGGCCCTGCCCAGGGTCTCGCGCGCCTCCGTCCGCCCCGCGGTGGCGCCGAGGGCTTCGCTCTTCTGACGCGCGACCTTGATCTGCTCCAGCATCTCGTCCACGTCGCTGCGGCAGACGGTGAGTTCGCGCAGAATCGCCTCCGCCTTGTCCTCGAGCACCTGCGCTCGCTCCTCGTGCTTCCGGGCGAATTCCTCCGCCACGCGCACCGTTTCCTCATCGCCGATGCGCTCGGCCTGCTGCTGGCGGCGGCGGCAGACGTCGGCCTGCTCCGACTCGCGCTGCGCGCGGACCCGGGCCGCGGCGAGGTCCTTCTCCAGCTTGGAGACGTACGCCTTGGCGTCGGTGGCTTCGCGGTACATGCCCGCGAGCAGGCCATCCACCGCCTCGGGGATCTGGTCGCGATTGAGTTCGGTCTTGAAGTTTTCGACGGCTTCCCGGAACGCAGCTCGGAGCTTCGCGAACATGTGACGTGGATGTCCTTCCCGGGATGGCCCTCGGGCCCGGCTGGCGCCGCTCAGTTCAGGTAGGGTTCGATGCGCTGGGCGAAGGAGTTGCGGGCCCGGTGCAGGCGGCTCTTCACGGTGCCCAGGTTCACGCCGGTGATCTCCGCGATCTCGTCGTAGCTCTTGCCGTCGAGCTCGCGCAGGCGGAACACCATCCGGTGATGCTCGGGCAACTGGGCCACCGTGTCCTCGACAAGCCTCTTCAGGAAGCGCTTGCGGTAGAGCCCGTCCGGGGACATGGAGGAATCCTCGAACTGGAGGGGCCGGGGATCGTCTTCCCAGCGGCTGCGCAGCACCTGAAAGAGCACCACGGGGCTGCGGGACCGGTTGCGCAGCTCGTTCTTGGAGAGATTGCTCGCGATGGTGTAGATCCAGGTGGAGAACTTCTTGCTGGTATCGAAGCGCTCGAGGTGCCGGGCCACCCGGATGAAGGCCTCCTGGGTGAGGTCCTGCGCGCGGTCGGCGTCGCCCGTCTTGCGGACGATGAAATGGACGAGGCGCTCGCGGTACCGGTTGAAGAGCCTGGTGAAGGCCCCGCGGCGGTCGTTCAGGTGCGACACCACCAGCTCCTCGTCGCTCATGCAGTCGAGCGGGAGTCTGGAGAGCAGGTCCGGTTCGCGCAGTTTCGACTCCGCCATCGGCTTCTCCTTCACACCTCCACCATACACCCCGTACCCCCCGCCATCCCCGTGAGCCGTGCGGAAGCAATGCACGTCAGACCGATGCGCCGGCCTGCGGGAGCGCGGGTTCCCTGCCTCGGAATATGCCCGCTCAGCACGCGTTGCTCAAGTATGACACGGCACCTGAAGCAATCGCTCAACGGGACGAGAATCGTGCCCGCGGGCCACGGTCCTTCGCGGTCCCCGTGGACAGTCAGACGGGACGCCGCTCCAGCGACAGCAGCGTGCCGCCCTCGGAGATGCCTTCGTAGAGAGCCTTTTCGGGCGCGGGCTGCCGGTCGCGGGAGGCGAGCGCCTCCTCCGCGCCCGCCGCGACCTCGTCGGCGACCAGTTCCTCGATCGCCCGCAGCTCGTCGGGATCGACGCCCCGGGCCTCGAGATACGCTTCGAAGAGGCCCACCGGATCCCTGCGTCCCCACCGCTCGAACAGTTCCGGAGGGAAGGTCTCGCGGGCCTCGCGCTCGTCGTGGGTGGCGTGTCCGCCCATGCGGAAGGTGGAAGCGACGATGATGGCGGGACCATCGCCGGCCCGGCAGGCGTCCGCGGCCATGCGCGTCACCGCATAGACGTCCAGGATGTTGTTGCCGTCGCAGTTCCAGCCCCGAACCCCGTACATCGCGGGCCAGGCCTCCAGGTCTCCGGCGCCGTGCTGCTCGAGCGGAGTGCCGAGCGCCACCTGGTTGTTCTGGATGATGAAGATGGCCGGAAGACGCTGGACGGCGGCGAGGTTCAGCCCTTCGTGGCACTCGCCGGTCTTGGTGGCGCCGTCGCCGATCCAGGTGAGCGCGACGCGCTTCTGACCCAGGTTGCGGAAGGCCAGCGCCACGCCCGCCATCACGGGCACGTTGGTGCCCATGTGGCTGATGGGCTGGATGACGCCCTTGGCCAGCGCGCCGATGTGGAGATCGCGCCCCCCGTTGGGCCCGTCCTCGGTCGCGAGGTAGCCGCGGAAGATGTCGGCCACCGGCATCCCCATCATGTGGCAGGCCCCGGCGTTGCGGATCATCGGGCTGACGATGTCGCGGGTGGGGTCGAGCGCGCGCACGCTGCCGACCGTGACCGCCTCCTCGCCGGTGGCGAGCCACGCCTTGGAGATGACGCCCTGGCGCACCCACCGCTTGAGTCCGATGTCGTGAAGGCGCGTCGTCAACAGGTCGCGGTAGAAGGCGAGCAGGTCGTCCTCGGAGAGCTCGGCGACGAGCGCGGCGCGCGAGGGTTCGGCCAGCGTCTGCTCGAACGCGCGCACCAGCTCCGGGTCGGCTTTCCAGTCCTGGTACTCGGGCGGGTCGAAGGCGGGGTAGCGCTTCATGGGACGCCGGCCCCGACCGGAGCGGCGGCCCGGCTCGGGCGCACTGATGCGACTGCGGGACGTCCGATCATCGATCTGCCGTGGCTGCGCGATGAACCCGATACGTGCACATGTCCTGCACGACCCGGATCCCCCGGGCGCGCGCTTCGGCCGCTGCCTCGTCGGCACGGATGTTCTGTTGCAGCCAGACGACCGGGCGCTCCGGGCGGGCGGCAGCCTCCGCCAGGTGGGTTCCCGCCTCCTCGGAGGGCCGGAAGACCACGACCATGTCCAGGGGCTCCGCGACCTCCGCGAGCGACTTCCGTGCGGGCCTTCCCAGGATGCGCGCCGCGAACGGGTTGACGGGCAGGATGTCGTACCCCTTGGTCGCCAGGTACGACGGCACCCGCCGCGCCGCCTTGGCGGGATCCCGGGAAATGCCCACGACCGCGATCGTCCTCACGGAGCGCATGATGTCCAGCAGCTCCGCGGCATCCGGATTGTCCGGATCCGAGGACTCCTGGAGCAGGACATCGAGCGCGGTCAGGTTGGTCATGGATGGGGCATGGGGGTGGATCGCGCGCCCGTTCGGCATCGGCCGGCGGGCGCGCACCGGCGGCGGGCAGGGCGTCAGGATACTGGATGGGGACCGGGGGAGCAATGGCGCGCCGGGCCGGGCAACGGTTGCTCGCAGTTCGCCGCATCGCCATCATCCCGGGCGTCTGCATTCCGATCATCTTCGGCGTGCGTGGTTTCGGAAGGAGGCCATCTGGGTATGCCTGGTGCGCTTGGATACATCCTGTTTTTCGTCGCGGTCGCGGCCCTGCCCGTGGTCTGGCGCGTGTCGGGCCAGCGGACAGCCGCGCGGTACCGGCGCGCGCTCGAGCGCCTCGGCGCGGAGGCGCGCTCCGGGAAGATCGAGGGAGACGACTCGTCGCTGCCTGCCGGGGTCAGAGCGGTCCGCCAGCGCCTCTCGAGCGGGTGGATGCCGGTTCGGGGCGCATCGCCGGAGGTGCTCGCGCGCCTCGCGCAGTTCCTCCAGACAGCCGTCGTCAAGCCGCTCGTACAGGCCCTGCACGCCCGCGGCCGCGGCGTTCGTCCCCGCATTCAACAGGCCCTCGACGCCATCGAGGACATCGAGTTCTACGCGGAAACGCCGGAGCTGGCACGCGCTTCCATCGACCTGGCCGAGGCGGTGCAAGGTGTCGCCCGTGAGTTCCAGAAGGCCTTCAAGGTGGAGGTGAAGCTGGATCTGCCCGGGGAGCCGGTGCCGTGCCGCGCGGACCTCGCTGCGCTGCAGGATGCCGTCTACATGATTCTGGCGAACGCCGGGCGTCACGGGGACGGAAAACCGATCGGGATCTCGCTTCGGAACGCCGCCGGCTCGGCGCGGATTGTGGTGCGCGATGCGGGCGAGGGTTTCTCGGACGAGGCGCTGGGGCGCGCGGCGGAACCCTTCTTCAGCACGGTCCCGGGGGCACTGGGACTGGGGCTGACCCACGCCCGCTACGTCGTCCAGGCCCACGGCGGGACCCTGGAGGTGCGCAATCGCGGGGGAGGCGGGGAGGTGGTGGTGGAGTTGCCGCCGGGGGAGGGCTGAACGTCCCCCTTCAGGCACGGAAACCCGCGCGGTCAGGCGCCCGGTCCGCTCATCGGGAGTTGCGGGGGCGAACCTCACCGGCTTCGACGGTCCGGCGCCTGCCCCGCCACCAGCGCGGGACGGTTGTGGCGTGCACGTCGTAGCGGTGCCGCAGGTCGATGATGTCGCGGGGGGAACCGAGGATGGTCAGGCGGTCGCCCTGCTCGATGACTGTGTCGTCATGCGGGACGACGAGCTGTCCGCGCCGCCGGATCATGGCCGCCAGGGTGCTCTCGGGCAGCCCCATGTCGTGGATGGTCATTCCCGCCAGCGAGCTGCTCGCCCCTTCACGCAGCACCTCGACCACGAGCATGCGTTCGTCCCGCAGCATGACCTCGCGCAGCTCCAGGTTGTCTTCCGCCTCGAGCCACTCGGTTAGGAAGCTCTCGTCGTCCACGCGGCCCGCGATCTGGGCCAGGATGCGCAGATGGCGGCCGGAATCGGGCTCCGGGCTCGCCAGGAAGAACGCCGCCTGGATGAGCTCGTCGTCCGCCGGCGGGACGTCGGGTTCGCCGACATCGATTTCGATCCCCCCATGGACGCGGGCGAGGACCATGCGGTGACCCGGAATCGAGTCGAGGCGCAGATGTTCCAGGACGACGCCCTGGGATACCGGCGTCAGGCCGCTGCCGCTGTCCTCAAAGAAGCCCTGAGCGAGCCTGTCGGCATCCACATCAAGCTGTTCCGACAGCACCTGTGATGCACGGTCCACCAATTCGGAGAAGCGGACGGCGTCCTGGTAGTCCAGCACCGCCGAAGACGCCATGAGTTCCTCGAAGGGATCCGCGTCGCGCACCCCCTTCTCCTTGAGGATCTGGAGCAGCTCCCCTTCCAGCCCCTGGTTGCGCTGCTGGCCCAGCCGCTCGAAGACGTGGTAGATGGCGCCCTCCCGGCGCACGTGATCGCGGGTGTAGAGGCTGTACCAGAGGAGCCCGAAGGCGACGAAGGCGACGCTCAGGAGGGTGGCGAGCCAGCCCATCTCGACGATCAGCGGAAAAGGGATGACGATGCCGATGATCTGGACCCAGGGGTACAGGGGCGCGCGGAAGCCGGGGTCGTAGGGGGCGAGCCCGCTCTCGCGCATGACGATCACGGCAAGGCAGGCGAGGGCGAACATGATGAGCTGGAAGGCGCTCGCCAGCTTCGCGATGCTGGACGGGTCGAAGAGCAGGAGCCAGAGGACGATCAGCCCCACGGTGGCGAGGACGGCGACCCAGGGCGTGCCCCACCGGCTGATGCGGCGGAGCGCGGCCGGCAGGACGTGGTCGCGGCTCATGGCCAGCGGGTAGCGGCTCGCGGACAGCACTCCGGCGTTGCCCACCGATGTGAAGGCGAGGATGGCGGCCACGGTCATGACGGCTTCTCCCGTGCTCCCGGACACCGCCCTGGCCATCGCTGCCGCGGGCGCCAGGTTGCCGCCATCGGCGGAGAGCGCCTCGACCCCGATCGCCCCGACCATCGCCCAGGTGCCGAGGACATAGACGAGCAGCACCGTGAAAAAGGCCAGCAGCATGCCCAGCGCCAGGTTGCGGTCCGGGTTCCTGACCTCCTCGGAGACCGAGGCGACGTGGGTGAGCCCCATGTACGACACGATCACCAGCCCGACGGTGGCGAAGAAGGGAGAGGCGCCCAGCTCGAACGCGCCTTCGAAGACGCCGGGGTCGACGGCGGTGACGCCGGTCCCGATCAGCCATCCCAGCATGGCCAGCAGCAGCACGGTCAGGACCAGCTGGATGGAGCTGGTCTTCTTCGCGCCGAAGAGGTTGACCGCGCCGAATCCCGCCGCGAAGGCGAGGGCGATGGGGCCGGCGGGCGCGTCGGGATAGTAGACCTGCAGGTAGGCGCCGAGTCCCACCAGCGCGAAAGCGGACTTGAGGGTGAGCGTGGTCCAGGTGCCGAATCCGCCGATCGCCCCGACCCGCTGGCCCATGCTGCGGTCCAGGAAGTAGTAGATGCCGCCGGCGCGGGGCATGGCGGTCGACAGCTCGGCCATGCTGAGGATGCCCGGCAGGAGAAGCAGGCCCGCCAGCAGGTAGGCGAGGGGGATCGACCCCCCGGCCTGCGCGGCCGCAAGACCCGGCAGCAGGAAGAATCCCGAACTCAGGGTGGCGCCGGTCGCGATGGCGTAAACGTCGAAGAGCCCGAGTTCCCGCTTGAGTTTCGCCATCAGATGGTCTTTCTACTCCACGTACCCGTACACGTGGTACAGCATGGCGTACACGACCAGCCCGGTCACCGACACGTACAGCCAGATCGGAAAGGTCCAGCGCGCCAGGCGGGCGTGCTCGGTGAAGCGCTCTCGGCCCGCGAGGAACAGCAGGCGGATGATGAGGGGCGCCACCACCACCGCGAGCACCATGTGCGAGAACAGGATGGCCAGGTAGACCACCCGGGCGGTTCCCTCTCCGGCGAACGTGTGGGTGCCGGTGAGCGAGAAGCGGATGACGTAGAAGACCAGGAAGAGGCCCGACGCGCTCGCCGCCGAGATCATGCACAGGCGATGGCGGGGGATGTTGCGCGCCCGGATGAAGGCGAATCCGGCCACCAGGAAGCTGGTGCTGAGCAGGTTCAGCGAGGCGTTGACCGGTGCCAGAAAGTTGCCGAGCGCCTCAGCGTCCATGGAATGCAGCGGCGCCATCGGCAAGCCGCAGCTCGGGTTCATGCCCGTAGGTTGCGAGCCCCACGGTCAGCGAGAGGAGCAGCGCGGCCAGCAGCGTGTGCAGCGAAACGGGCGCAACCGCGAGCCCGCTGCTCACCGAGAGGAAGCCCACGGTGACCTGGGCAAGCACCGTGACCAGCGCTCCCGCGGCGAGGGCCGGGAGCGGGGCGGCGGCCCTCCGGCGCAGCACGAAGACGGCCAGCGCGAGGGTCGCAAGCGCCACCAGAATGCCCAGCAGGCGGTGGCCGAAGTGCAGAATCACCAGCGGGTGCTCGAGGGGAGGCACCACCTGGCCCATACAGAGCGGCACGTCCGGACAGGCCATGCCCGCGTCGGTGTGGCGCACCACCGCGCCCAGCACCGACTGCGCCAGCACCAGTGCGGCCACCCCTCCCGCCATCCTCCCCAGCGTCGCCCGCGCCGCACCCGCCAGGCGCGCTCCTCCGCCCCATCCCCGTGCCGTCACGACCGTCATGACGGTGGCCAGGCCCAGGAAGAGGAACGCGAGCGCCAGGTGGGAGGACGAGATGGCGTCCGGCAGGCGCATCAGCACGGTGAGGCCGCCGAGCACCGACTGGACGATCAGCAGCACGATCCCGGCCAGCCCGGCCCGGTGCAGCCACCGGCGCTCCGGCTGTCGGCGCCAGGTCAGCCAGGCGGCCGCCGCGAACAGCAGAACCAGCCCGCCCGCCACCAGCCGGTGCAGGTGCTCCCAGAAGACGCCGCCGGTCATCTCCGGCATCATGGTGCCGAAGCAGGTCGGCCAGTCCGGGCAGGCGAGGCTCGACCCGGTCGCGTGCACGATGCTCCCCAGGAGGAGAAGCCCAAGGGTCCATCCCAGGACGGCGGCCAGGGCGATGTGGTGAAGGCGCGCGCTCACGGGCACCCTGCGCTAACGCGCCGCCACCGCGGCTTCCCAGGCCCGTTTCGCCGCCGTGGGACCGGAGGAGGCGCTGGCCTCGGCCTCTTCCATCGCCTCCAGGTCGGCCATCGTGACCACGCCCTCCTCCAGCCACCCGTAGGTTCCCTCCATGGCCCTGGCGGCCACGTCGTACGCCGCGACATCGTCGTTGGAGAAGAGGGCGGCGAAGTGGGCCTTGATGCGCCGCCGCGACTGCCTGCAGAACAGGTCCGCAAGATCCTCCGGAGAGGAGTCGCCGGGGTTCTTGGCGGCCAGCATGTCGACGCGAACGCTGACGGCGGTCATCGCGAAGAGCTCGGATCCGATGTCGACGATGCGGCCCAGCACGGCCTGGCGCTTCTCGAGCCCCGCCCCGAACCGGAGCATGCAGTGGAACAGGGAACGCGCGAGCTTGCGCGAACTGCGCTCGATGAATCGCATGTGCCCCGCCAGGCGCCCGAATTCCGAGAATCTGGGCCAGCGGCTCCAGCCCACCCAGCGCGTGGGGTACCACCAGGCATAGTGCAGCCCGGCGCGCACCAGCGCGGCCATCCGCTCGCCCAGCGGCGCCCGCGGATCCACCAGGGCCCCGGCCAGCTTGAGGTGCTGATCCACCGCCTCGCGCGCGATGAACAGGCGCATGATCTCGCTCGAACCCTCGAAGATGCGATTGATGCGCACGTCGCGGAGCAGGCGCTCCACGGGAGCAGGCATTTCCTCGCCCCGGGCACGCAGGGAATCGGCGGTCTCGTACCCGCGGCCGCTGCGCATCTGGACCGCGTCGTCGGCCAGCGCCCAGGCGGTTTCGCTGTTCCAGAGCTTGGCCATGGCGGCTTCGATGCGGATGTCGAAGGTCCCGGCGTCGGCCATCACCGACGACAGCTCCATGACCGCTTCCATGGCGAAGGCGTTCGCGGCCATCCGGCCCAGCATCTGCGCGACGGCGTCGTGCCTGCCCACCGGGGCGCCCCACTGAACCCGGTCGCCGCACCAGCGGCGGCACATGTGCAGGGCGGACTTGCCGGCCGCGGCGCACAGGGCCGGAAGCGACAGCCTGCCCGTGTTCAGCGTGATGAGCGCGAGCTTGAGGCCGAGCCCCTCTCCCCAGAGCAGGTTCTCGCGCGGCACCCGCACGTTGGTGAAGCGCAGGACTCCGTTGGAAAGCCCCTTGAGCCCCATGAAGCGGCTGGTGTGCACCACCTCCACCCCGGGCCAGGCCTTGTCCACGATGAAGGCGGAGATGGGCCGCTTGCCCTTGACGCCCGCGCGCGCCGGTGTGCACGCCATGACCACCAGGAGCTCCGCCCGCGGTCCGTTCGTACACCAGAGCTTCTCGCCGTTCAGGATGTACGCGCCGCCGTCCGCCGTGGGCGTGGCGGTGGTCGACATGTTGGCGGGATCGGAGCCGGCTTCCGGTTCGGTGAGCGCGAAGGCGGAGAGCGCTCCCGCGGCCAGCCTGGGGAGGTAGGCCCGCTTCTGCGCCTCGGTGCCGAAGTAGGAGAGAGGCTGGGGCACGCCGATGGACTGGTGCGCGGAGAGGAACGCGGCGGTGGAGATGCAGCGGCTTGCCACGATCTCGAGCGCGCGGTTGTAGGTGATCTGCGAGAGTCCGAGGCCGCCGTATTCGCGCGGGATCTTGATGCCGAAGGCGCCCAGGGCGCGCAGTCCGTCCAGCACCTCCTCGGGAACCCAGGCGTCGCGGTCGACGGCGTCGCCGTCGATATGGTGGCGCGCAAACTCCTCGAGCTCTCTGAGGAAATGATTCCCCCGAAACTGCTCACCGGGGTCGGGCAGCGGATGGGGATGGACCCAGTCCACACGGAAGCGGCCCGAGAACAGCGACCTGACGAAGCTCCGCTGCTTCCAGCGCTTTTCGCGCGCGCTCTCCGCGACCTCGCGTGCTTCGCGCTCGCTGGCGTGGCCCCGGGCCGGGTGTGGCGTCATTCGCGGCTCCGTTGAACGGCTAGCCCGTGGTCTCGAGCAGCGAGCGGCCGATCGCGGCGACGCCCGCCCAGATCAGCGCCAGCGCGATCGCGGCGGATACGGCGTGCGGTGCATAGGTGCGCGCCTCCTCGGGACGGCGCCGCATCACCGAAACCGGCAGCTGCGCCACGGCGGCCGCGATCGCCATGGGCAGGATGTGCCCCATGAGCGCCGTGCTGAAACTGCCCGGTATGGTGAGGATGACTGCCACCCCGAGCAGGATCTGCAGGTGCAGCGATCCCGCGAACATGGATGCCAGCACGCGCATGGGGCGATCGTAGCGCCGGCCGGTCGCCATTCCCACGAGGGCGTAGAGTATGCACGCCACGCCAAACAGCAGGACCAGGTAGCGAACTCCCGAATGGGCCATGAACATGGGGGCAGGACTCCTTGTCGGTTATTGGAAACGGGGATTCGCCATCAGCGGAGGCCGCCTGCGTCCTCCAGCTCCTCGCGGGCGCTTGCGAGGAGGGCCTCGACGCGCTCCTTCTGCTCGCGGTGGGTCGCCGTGGGCGGATAGAGCGAACCTTGGCGGACGCCCCCGCCGTTCATCGACTGGTAGATGCCGGCCAGCGCCGCCCCGCCCTGGTTGAGGGCCTCGATCCGGTCGCCTCCGGCGCCGCCCCCGCCCCTGCCGCTCAGCTCGTCCCGCACCCGCTCCACCTCCTGCCTCAGCGCCAGCACCTCCGACAGGAACTGCTCGCGCTCCCGGTACTGGGCCAGGGTGACCGGCAACTCCGGATCACCCGTGACCACCAGGCTTTGTTCCGAGGTCGCGCCGCGAGCCTCGAGCATCACCCGGAAGGTGCCGGGGGACACGAAATGGCCGCGGTCCTCGATGGTGCGCGCCAGTCCCTCCACATTGTGGGCCCGCCACTGCGTCGAGCTGCCGGGAAGCGGATGCCGGAGATCCCAGTTGATCCTGTGCACACCCGAAGAACCGGGTACCGAGAGCTCGCGCACGAAGTTCCCGCGCTCGTCCTCGATGACGATGCGCGCCGGGCCGCTTCCCTCGCCGAGGCTGTAGGTGATGATGGCCCCGTCCACGGGATTCTCACCCGCATAGGGCTCCTGGGCCCGGTACGAAGTGTCCTTCCAGTACTGGAAGATGGCCGCTGACCGGATCGGGAAGAGGTGCGCGGCAGCCGAGGCCACCCGGTCGTTCCACGCGGCGAGCGCCCCGAGGTCGTCCAGAATCAGGATGCCCCGCCCGTGGGTACCCATCACCAGGTCCCTGTCGCGCGGATGGATGACGAGGTCGTCGTAGGCGGTGGTGGGCGCGGGCATCCTCGCCCAGGTGGCGCCCGCGTCGGTGGAGGCGAACAGCCCGTGCTCGCTGCCCGCGAAGACCAGCTCGGGGTTGTCGGGATGCTCGGCGAGCGAATTGACCGAACCGCCCGCCTCGAGCCCGACGCTCAGGTCGAGCCAGGTGGCCCCCGCATCCTCGGTGCGGAACACGTAGGGGGCGAAATCGCCGCTGCGGTGGGCGTCGAAGGCGACGTAGGCGACATCCTCTCCCCGCACCGAGGGAAGGATGCGGCTCACGTAGGTGCCGTCCGCCACCCCGTCGATGTTTCCGGAAAGCTCGGTCCAGGTGGACCCCCCGTCGCGCGACAGCTGCACGTTGCCGTCGTCCGTGCCCACCCAGAGGACGTCGCCGTCCAGGGGCGACTCCGTGATGATGGTGATCTCGCTGAAGCCGCTCGTGCCGTCGTTGCGCGACAGGCCGATGTCGGTGCCGCGCACGCCCATGATCTCCAGGGCGTCCCGGTCGATCTGGCGGGTCAGGTCCTCGGTGCGCGTCCAGCTGTTGCCGTGGTCGCGGCTGATGAAGAGCCGGTTGCCGGCCGTGTAGACCAGGCCCTCGGTGTGCCGGGACACGAGCGAGGGCGACACCCAGTCGAAGCGATAGCGGTCCTCTCCCTCGGGAGGCTGGGGACGGATGTCGAGCTGGTCTCCGGTCTCGGTGTCCACGCGCACGTAGCCGCCGCCGTTGGAGTTCACGTAGACGTAGCGGGGATCGCGCGGATCCGCCTGCTGGTACATGCCGTCGCCGAAGCCGGTCTGGCGCCAGTCGTCGTTGAGGATGCCGGCCCAGCGCCGGGTGCGCGACGGCCCCGCGAAGGAGTGGTTGTCCTGGAGCCCCCCGTGCACCCAGTACGGATCGCGCATGTCCACCCCGATGGCGTAGAACTGCGCGATGGGGATGTTGTTGATGCGGCGGTAGTTGACGCCGCCGTCGTAGGTCTCGTGCAGCCCGGCGTCGCCGGCCAGGTAGAAGTGCTCGGGATCGGCCGGGTTGATCCACATGGTGTGCTTGTCGGCGTGTACGCCCACGTCGTAGGTGGGGCGCGCCGAGATGTCCTCCCAAGTGCGTCCCCCGTCGCGGCTGCGGTAGGAGGACGTCGCCAGGGTGTACACCACGTTTTCGTCGTTGGGGTCGATGTAGATGTGGGAGTAGTACATCGGGCGGCCGTTCAGGTCGCTCATCTTCTCCCAGGTGTCGCCGCCGTCCGTCGAGCGGTACGTCCCGGTGTCTTCGGTGTGCTCGATCAGCGCGTTGAGCACCATGGGATTGGAACGGGAGATGGCCAGGCCGATGCGCCCCTTGTCTCCCGCGGGAACGCCTTCGGTCAGCTCCTCCCAGGTGTCGCCACCGTCCGTCGAACGGTAGATGCCGCTGCCGGGACCGCCCCCGTTGAAGCCCCAGGCGGTGCGGCGCCGCTGGTACATCGCCGCGTAGACGACGTCGGGGTTTTCATGGTTGAGGACGAGGTCGATGGCCCCGGTGTCCTCATCCACGTACAGGACCTTGCGCCAGTTGCGGCCTCCGTCGAAGCTGCGGTAGACGCCGCGCTCCTCGCTTGCGTTCCAGAGATCTCCGCTGGCCGCCACGTAGACGACGTCGGGGTTGCGCGGATGGACCTGCACCTCGGCGATGTGCCGGGTGGCCTCCAGTCCCAGGTGCTCCCAGCTCTCCCCGCCGTCGTCGCTGCGGTAGATGCCGTTGCCCCACGAGGTGCTCTGCCGGTTGTTCTGCTCCCCTGTGCCCGCGTACACGACCCGTGGATCGGAGGGTGCGAGAGCCACGTCGCCGAAGGTGTTGACCTCCATGTCCTCGAAGACGTTCACCCAGGTGTGCCCGCGGTTGAGGCTGCGCCAGAGGCCGCCCGAGGCGGTCGCGACCCAGAGCACGGACGGATCGTCCGCGAGCGCCTCCACGTCGTGGACCCGCCCACCCGTAACTGCGGGGCCTATGGACCGGGGACGGAAGGCCTCCAGCTGGGCTTCGGAGATGGGCGCGGATTGCGCGGCAACCGCAAACGGGAGCGAGAACGCCAGCAGCAGGCTTCCGAGAGCGCCTGCGCCGACTCTCCGCAAATGGACGAACATGCTGATTCTCCTGACACGAAGAGACCCGGCCGGACGGCGAGGGATGAGACGGGAGACGCCTTTTCCGGCACTGATTACGGCCCGAAAAAGAATCGTATCCGCGCCGGTTCGGTGCAAGCCGACGACCGTCAGAATCCCCACTCGGGAGGTTCCGCGCCGCCCCCGGACGGTGCACGCCCGCTGAAGCGCTCGAGGGCCTGGCTCACCGCTTCGAGCACGTCGTCCGGCATGTCGCTGGCCGTCAGCATCCAGTCCAGGTAGTCGGGCGCGTTCGCCGCCACTTCCGAGAGGCGCGTCCCCCGATGCTTGCCGCGGGCGAAGACGTAGCTCTCGAGGTCGCCGCCCGAGAACCACTTCTGAAACTCCGTCAGAAAAGGCCTGAACTCGTCGCAGTAGGCATGGAGCCCGTCGATGTCGTCGGGAAGATTCGGGTAGCGGGCGAGCTGCGCGGCGAGGACGCGGGCGGTCATGAGGACATCGCCCCGGGCCGTGTGCGCATCCTCACCGTGATCCTCCTCGAGGTAGAAGCGGGCGGCGGCGGCCAGGTCGCGCGGTTCCTCCCGGTGAAAGATCAGTTGGGCGTCGATGAGCCGGCGGCCCTTCACGTCGAAGGGAATGTCCGCGCGCCGGAACTCCTCGAGCAGGATGTGCAGGTCGAAGCCGCGGATGTTGAACCCGGCCAGGTCGCACTCCTCGAGCAGGCCGGCCAGGCTGCGCGCCCGGCGGTGGAAGGGCTCTTCACCGGCAACGTCGGCGTCGCTGATGCCGTGGACCGCGGAGGCTTCGGCGGGGATGGGGATTTCCGGGTTGAAGCGGCGAACCCTGTCCACGACCCGGCCATCCGGATACAGGATGAGCAGCGCCAGCTCGACGATGCGGTCTTCGCTGCGGTTCAGACCGGTGGTTTCGAGGTCGAGGAAGGCGACGGGACGGGCCAGGCTGATGGGGAGCGCAGGATCCATGGGCGATGGGTCAAGGGGGCTTCGGCGGCGCGGGCGCGCACATCCGGCGGCCGCCCCGCCCGGGTGCGATTCCGGGAGCGTTGAGTCTGGCAGCGGCAAAGCCGCAATGCCAGATTGGCGGCGGATCGGCTCGTCCGGAAGATTGTCGGCTGATCCCGATTCACGGCACCGGGCGGGGCACGAACGCATCTCCGGGGGGCGCTACGGTACGCGTGGGAGTCGACCCGCCCGCGACTCTGAAGCGCCAGACGACGATGGCGCCTATCGCGATTCCTCCAGCCGCTGCGAGGACCGCGGTCATGCGCGAATTCAGCTCCTTCTGCTGCAGTTCGGCGATGTGGCCCAACGGGATGCCCACCGTGTCGATACCCGTTCCGAAGGCCTGGCCCGCGCGGGCCAGCACCGCGGAACCCACCACCACGTACAGGCTGTCGGAGTCCGACCCCACGACCTCACCTTCGGGGTTCGGACTCTGCCGGCCCGTCCGCATCTCGAAGCTCTCCTGACCCGAGCGGGTGAGCAGGGCCCGCGCCCGGGATCCGGGAGCAATGCCCTGTACTCCCTCCACGGCGCGATACGAGTAACAGCCCGCCATCGCCCAGGCGATGCAGCCGGCCAGCAGGAAAACCGCCGTCCTTCCTGCGGTCATCAGTGCCCTCATCAGGTCCTTCCTCGAGATGCTCTTCGGCTACTGACCCGGCGGCAGGATCTCGTCGAGCCGTCCCTCGAGCCGCCGTTTCAGGGCCCGGTGTCCCTCGGTGGGCGGATAGAGGGAGCCGGGTCGAACGGCCTCCCCGTTCAGCGCGACGTAGAGGCTCTGCGCCTGCTGCTGAAGACCGGCCAGTTCCTGGTTCGCTTGGCCCGAAGCCCCCTCCCGAGCCTGCTCGATGCGGTTTAGGGTCGAGAGCAGGCCCAACAGGAAGGTCTCCCGACCCCGCTGCTGGGTCGGGGTGATCAGGTCGGCCATCATCGGATCCAGCTCGACGCTGACTTCACGGGTCCGCTCCTCGCCCCCGGCCGCGATGGTGACCGCGTAGGTGCCCGCGGAGACGAACGGCCCTCGCCGCTCGATGGTCCGCGGAAGCTCGGGGGAGCCCTGGCGTTCCCAAGTCTCCATCGGGTCGGACGGCACGCCGTGGCGAAGATCCCAGTTTACCCTGTGTACGCCCGCTTCTCCGGGGACCCGCATCTCCCGGACCACTCCGCCACCGGGGCCCCTGACGGTCAGTGTGGCGTCTCCGCCGCTACCGGATCCGATCCGGTAGGTGACGGCAACCCCGTCGTCAGGGTTCCTCCCGTGGAACTCCGCGTTGCCCCTGTACGAGGTATCCTTCCGGTAGCTGAAAACGGTCCCGTCCCGGATGGAGAAGAGGTGGAGCGGTGCGGAGACTATGTCCGCGGTCCATTCCGCCAGGTATCGCGTGTCGTCCAGGATCAGGACGCTCAGTCCGTGGGTCCCGAGCACCAGGTCCTTCTCCCGGGGGTGGATCAGCAGGTCGTCGTAGAGGGTCGTCGGGAGATTGGGCACCTTCGCCCAGTTGGCGCCCGCGTCGGCGCTGGCGAAAACGGCGTGCTCGGTGCCGACGAAAAGCACATCCGGGTTGTCGGAGTGCTCCGCCAATACGTTCACGGAGCCCGACGGCAGACCGGCGGCCAGCGACTGCCAGGTGCGGCCGAAGTCCGTGGTCCGGGCCACGTAGGCCTCGAAGTCCCCGTCTCGGTGCGCGTCGAAGGTGGCGTAGGCTGTGCCGGGCGCGGCGGCCGAACCCACCACCCGGCTCACATAGGTGCCGTCCGGGACGCCCTCAACGTTGCGGCCCACCTCCGTCCAGGTATCGCCGCCGTCGCGGGAGACCTGGACGTTGCCGTCGTCGGTGCCCACCCAGAGGATGTCGGGGTCCAGGGGGGACTCGGCGATGGTGACGATCGAACCGTAGTTCGACACCCCATCGTTCCTCGAAATCCCTATGTCCGTCCCGCGCACGCCCATGAGTTCCAGGGCGTCAGGGTCGATGGCTCGGGTCAGGTCCTCGGTCCGCTGCCAGCTCTCGCCCCGGTTCGGGGAGATGAAGAGGCGGTTCCCGGCTACGTACACGCGCTGCGGATCGTGCTGCGACACCAGGCTCGGCGAGACCCAATCGAAGCGGTATTGCTCACCCTCGGGCGGGCGGGGACGAATGTCGAGGATGTCGCCGGTTTCGGTATCGACCCGGGTATAGGCGCCGTTCTGGGAGTTGCCATAGGCGTAACGGGGGCTGGTGGGATCCGGCTGCCAGTACATCCCGTCGCTGAAGCCGATCTGTCTCCAGTCGTCGTCGATGATCCCGATCCAGTGACGGGTGCGGGAAGGACCCATCCACGAGTGGTTGTCCTGCGATCCCCCGTAGACCTGGTAGGGATCCTGCATGTCCACGCCGATGTCGTAGAACTGGGCGATCGGCAGGTTGTAGGATGCCCGAAAAGTCTGCCCGCGATCGTAGGTCTCGTAGAAGCCGCCGTCCCCCGCCAGGTACAGGTGATCCGGGTCGCTCGGATCGATCCAGAGCGCGTGGTGGTCCCCGTGGACGCCCACGTCGTAGGTGAACGTCTCCGCGATCAGCTCGAAGCTCCGGCCGGCGTCCTCGCTCTTGAAGGCACTGCCGCCCAGGATGTAGACCCGGTCCGCTTCGTTGGGGTCGATAAAGATCTTCGAGTAGTACATGGGCCGGGGATTCAGGTCGTTCACCTTGCTCCAGCTGTCCCCGCCGTCCTCCGAGCGGTACGTCCCGGTCCCTTCGTCCGTACCGTGCTGGATGGTTGCCATCACCACTGATGGATCGCTCGCGGTTACCGCCAGGCCGATCCGCCCCTTGTCGCCCGCCGGGATCCCTTCGGTGATCTCGGTCCAGCTCTCGCCTCCGTCGGAGCTCCTGAAGATCCCGCTTCCGGGCCCTCCGCCGTTGAAGCCCCAGGCCCGGCGCAGGCGCTGGTACATGGCGGCGTAGACGACGTCGGCGTTCGACGGGTCGAGAGCCAGGTCCGTCGCGCCCGTCCACTGGTTCGCTCCGGCGAGCACCTTGCGCCAGCTGTTGCCGCCGTCGGTTGTCTTGTAGACACCGCGCTCGTCGGACCCGCTCCAGAGGTTGCCCTGCGCGGCCACCCAGGCGACGTCCGGGTCATCGGGGTGCACCGTGACCCGTCCGATGTGGCGGGTTTCCTCCAGTCCCAGGTGCCGCCAGCTGTCGCCCCCGTCGTCGGAGCGGTAGACCCCGTTGCCCCAGGACGTGCTCTGCCGGTTGTTCTGCTCTCCCGTTCCGGCGTACACGATCCGGGGATCCGACGGAGCAATGGCCACGTCGCCGAAGGTGCTCACGGGCATGGCCTCGAAGACGTTCGTCCAGGTGTGGCCGCGGTTCGTGGTCTTCCAGAGACCACCCGACGCCGTGGCCGCGAAGATCGTGGATGGATTGTCCGGCAGGGCCTGCACCACGTGTATGCGGCCGCCCGCGGCCGTGGGCCCGATGGCACGGGGCTGGAAGGCCTGCAGGTCCGCCGTGCTGACGGGGGCCGGAGACTGGCCGAGAAGGGGCCGCGCCAAGACCGATGGCGCAAGGGCCAGCAGCACGAAACCGAGAAAGGAAACTGCGTACCAGGAAGGGGAGATTCGGCAGGTCGACATCGGGGCACTCCTTGTCCAGCGGGAGGGGGAGGGCAGGACCGCCCGGCTGATCTTCACAACGGCGGAAGCTCCCCCACATCCAAGATTCCCACGGATGCTCCGGAGGCGCAAGGAAGGAGGCCGGCGCCGCCGACACAGGTCGTGGATTCGCGCCGTCGAGGTTCGACACCTAGCTTGAATATTGGTCGTCTCGATGCAGGAACGGATGGAAGGGGAGATGCCAACCCGGGTGTCGGAAGGCGGGCGACACCCCGGCTTGGTCTTCATCTCCCTCGCTGTAGTGCCCTGTTGGACATCCCCTCCCCGCCCTCCCTGGTAGCCCGGCTGCCGGGATCGACCGCGTGTCCCGGTATCCGCTTTGCGGTGCATCGCAGTTTGGAGGTTGAAGATGCGCCTCACCGTGGTCCGTCCCGTAGTCGTATCTTCGATCATCCTTTTGCTCGCCGGACTGGCCTGCGGGGGAGAGCCTGACGCCGCGGTGCCCGGCACCGTGGCACCCGCCACGCTTACGCCCGAACTCCTGGAAGGCCTGCGCTTCCGCTCCATCGGCCCTGCCGTCACGGGTGGCCGCATCCACGACATCGAAGGGGTGCCCGGCGATCCCTCGACCCTGTACGTAGCCAGCGCGTCCGGCGGGCTGTGGAAGACGGTGAACAAGGGGACGACCTGGACCCCGGTCTTCGACGACCAGCCGGTCAGCACGTTCGGCGACGTTGCCATCGCCCCTTCGAATCCGGACGTCGTCTGGGCGGGGACCGGCGAGCAGAACAACCGCCAGAGTTCCTCGTGGGGGAACGGCGTCTACCGCTCGACCGATGCCGGGAGCACCTGGTCGCACCTCGGGCTCGAGAACACGCGACATATCGGGGAGATCGAGGTCCACCCGGAGAATCCGGACATCGCCTATGTCGCGGCCCTCGGCAACCTCTGGGCGGCGAGTGCCGAGCGCGGTGTCTTCAAGACCACGGATGGCGGGCGGACGTGGGAGCAGGTGTTGTTCATCGATACGGTGACCGGTGTCGTGGACCTCGTCATGGATCCTGCGAACCCGAACACGCTGTTCGCCGCCGCCTACCAACGGCAACGCCGCGTCTGGGGCTTCAACGGCGGCGGACCGGGGAGCGAAATCCACAAGACCACCGACGGCGGCCGCACCTGGCGCCTGCTCACCAACGGTCTGCCTGCAGGCGACAAAGGGCGCATCGGCCTGGCCATCTCCCGCTCCAACCCCCGGGTCCTGAACGCCATTATCCAGGCGGACAGCGCCGGCCAGGGCGTCTATCGCAGCGAGGACGGCGGCGAGACCTGGACGCGGGTGCACAGCCGCAACGAGCGGCCCATGTACTACAGCAAGATCTTCATCGACCCCGAAAACGACCAGCGCGTCTATACCCTGGCCAGGTACTCGTGGCGGAGCGAGGACGGCGGCCATACCTGGACCCAGATCGGGAGGCCGCCCACCTACGACGTGGGCGTCAAGCCTGATCAGCACGCGCTGTGGATCGATCCCACCGATACCCGACACCTGTACGTGGGCACCGACGGCGGCCTCTTCGAGAGCTGGGACCGAGGCGAACTGTACATGAAGATCGACAACCTGCCGATCGCCCAGTACTACGCCGTCGGCGTCGACATGCGCGACCCGTATTACATCTACGGAGGCCTCCAGGACAACCACTCCTGGATGGTCCCCAGCGCCACGCGCCACTGGTCCGGGATCCTGCGTGACGACTGGGCGCAGATCGAGTTCGGAGACGGGATGTACCACCAGCCCGATCCCACGAACCACCGCTTCATCTACTCCAACGCGAACGGCGGCAGGCTCACCCGCGTGGATGCCGAGACGGGCGACATCCTGGCCCTCAAGCCGCACCCACCCGCGGGCGAGGAGGAGTATCGGTTCGACTGGGTGACGCCGACCCTGCTCTCCCGGCACGACCCCGATGTCATCTACCTCGGAGGCAACCGCCTCTTCGTCTCCCGGGACAGGGGCATTTCCTGGGAACGCACGGAGGATCTCAGCCGGCAGGTCGACCGTGATACGTTGCGCATCATGGATGTCCGCGGGGAGGACATCACGCTCGCGAGGAACGACGGCACCGGTTCGTTCGGGGAGATCGTCGCGATCGCCGAGTCTCCGCTCGACCGGGACGTGCTCTGGGCCGGTACCGACGACGGCAACCTTCAGGTCTCGCGGGACGGTGGCGCGACGTGGACCGAGGTGGGGCGGAACGTGGAAGGCGTCCCGGACGGAACCTACGTCAGCCGGGTCGTCGCATCGGTCACGGGGGCCGGCGTCGCCTATGCCACGTTCGACGCGCACCGCGAAGGCGATTTCGCTCCCTACGTCTTCCGCACCGGGGATTTCGGCGGGACCTGGGAGCCCCTCATGGAAGGGCTGCCCTCGGGGTCGGTCAACGTCATCCGCGAGCATCCGGGCAACCCGAATCTGCTGTTCCTGGGCACGGAGCATGCCCTGTTCGCCTCCGGCGATGCGGGCGCGAACTGGGTGAGTTTCGGCTCGAATCTTCCCACCACGCTCTACGACGACCTGGTAATCCACCCCCGGGACGACGACCTGGTCGTGGCCACCCACGGGCGCGGCATCTGGATTCTGGACGACCTGACCCCGCTCGTGCAGTGGTCGGCCGCCGTCGCGGACGCCGACGCACACCTCTTCACCATCCAGCCAGCGACGATATTCCAGTTCCGCAAGGACGACATGTACCGCGGCAACCACGAGTTCGTGGGCGAAAACCCGCCCTTCGGCGCGGTCATCAGCTACTACCTGGGCGACACCGCGCCTGCCGTGCGCGTCACGGTCGCGAACGGCCAGGGTGAGACGGTGCGCACGCTGGAGGGGCCCGCATCCCCCGGCATTCACCGGGTCGTCTGGGATCTGCGTCACGAACCGCCGCCGTACGATGCCGCTCTCGGGCTGGTCGAAGTGGGAGATCCGCCGCTGCCCGGACCGCCGGGCGTGCTTCCCCACCCGGTGACCCCGAGGGGACCCTTCGTCGCACCCGGCACCTACCGCGTGACGCTCGAGGCCGGAGACGCCCCGATTACCGGCGATGTCGTCGTGAGACCCGATCCGCTCATGCCCATGATCGCGCAAGGAGATCATGAGGAACGGGAGCGCTTCCTCGTGGAGCTCCTGGCGCTGCAGGGGCGCGCCTTCGACGCGCTCGGACGCGCCGAAGCGCTCGACGAGCTGGCCGACGGAAGCGGGCGCGACCGTCTCGAGACGCTGCTCCGCGACATCTACGGGCTCGCGGCTGAATTCAATGGAAACGGCGTGAGGCCGGGAAGCCTCTACCCACCCACCCCAACCCACCGGCAGCGCTACGCGGCATTTGAGAGCTCGCTGGCCGACGCGGTGGAAGAGTTGTCAGAGGAGGAGGCGCGGACCGGAGCTGCAGGTTAGCCGGCCCGTGACGGGGCCGTGACCGGTTCATGGCGCCCGGAAGGACCCACGAAAGGAGGGACTCATGAGTTGGACAGACGTTTATCGCAGAGTATTCTCTGCGCAGGCCTTGAGAACGTTGCTCAAGGTGTGCGCCGCGGTACTGGTCCTTCTGGCGGTGCCCGCGCACGGCGCCGCTCAAACCGGGACCGTGACGGGGCAGGTGACCGATGCCACCACCGGACGGGGCCTGGTCGGGGCCCAGGTCTTCCTGGTGGGCACCCAGATCGGAAGCCTTGCCGGTGGCGAGGGCCGCTACCTGATCCTCGGAGTGCCCGCCGGCACCCACCAGGTTCAGGTGATGTTGCTCGGCTACCCGACCGAGACCCAGGAGGTCACCGTCCAGGTCGACCAGGCCGCGGTGGCCGATTTCGCCCTGACGCCGCGGGCCATCGATCTCGACGAGATCGTCGTGACCGGGACGGCCGGTGCCGTCGGCCGCCGGGAGGTCGGCAACAGCATCTCGGCCATCAACGCCGAGGATGTCCGGGGGCGCGCCATCAAGACGATGGACGACGTCCTGGCGGCCAGTGCCACCGGCCTGGACATCCTCTATACCGGAGGAGATGCCGGCTCCGGGGCCACCATCCGCATCCGCGGGGTGAACTCCATAACCCAGGAGAACGAACCCCTCATCTACGTGGACGGCATCCGCGTCTACAGCGGGCACTACATACCCCCGAAGTCGGGACCCCTGCCAGGCCTCACGACCGCGAGCACCCCCGGTCAGAGAAGCTCGCCCCTGAACGACATCAACCCGGAGGACGTCGCCCGGGTCGAGGTGATCAAGGGGGCCGCTGCGACCACGCTCTACGGCACGGAGGCTGCGGGAGGCGTCATCCAGATCTTCACCAAGTCCGGGACGGGTCTCCAGCAGGGCGTTACGGTCTGGGATGCGAAGATCACGCAGGGCGTCTCCCACCTGCCGGCCCAATGGGGGCCGCATGGACGGCCCTCGGAGGCATGGTTCAACACCTACGGCCCCGAGTCCGAGGGCATCTTCCTCGACCAGTGGCTGGACTACGGCTACTTCCAGGAGTACAACCTGTCGGCCCGGGGGCGGCGCGACGAGCTGACCTATTTCCTGTCGGGCCGCTGGCTCGGTGACGAGGGCGTTTTCCCCTCTGACCAGCAGTCCAGGGAGTGGACGGTGCGGGCGAACACTTCCTTCGCCCCCAGCTCCGCCATCACCATCGGCTTCAACAACCACCTCAGCCGGCGGCGGGTCGACTGGATCGCCAACGGGGGCGAGGCGGAGGGCTTCATGCTGAACGTCCTGCGGGGCAGCAGGGACTACACCGAGGACCAGGACGAACTGGTCCTCGAACTCGACTTCGACGACCACCAGACTCACTGGATTTCCGGCATCGACTTCGGCTATCAGCCGACGACGGCCCTGGAGATGAGAGCGGCCCTGGGCTTCGACTACGTCGAACAGGAGCACATCGCGGACACGCCATTCGGCTCCTGGTTCGTCCCGAGGGGCGAGCGGGGGCTCGCCGGCTTCCGAACCGAGACGAAGACCATCGACTTCCGTACCACGTACCGCGCCGATGTGGGCGGGATTGCGACGAACACGTCGGCCGGATTCGCGGTCTTCGACAACCTCGTCAGGCATACGCACGGCCTCTCGACGACGTTTGCCGGTCCGCAGGAGCCCACCCTCACCTCCGGAGCGGTTCGGCAGGTGGTCGAAAACCGGCTCCGGGAGGTCAACGCGGGCTTCTTCGTCCAGGAAGTGCTCGGCTTTGCGGACAGGGTTTATCTGACCGGGGGTCTGCGCGTGGACGGCAACAGTGCATTCGGCAGCGACTTCGGCCTCCAGACATATCCCAAGCTCTCGGGCTCCTATGTCATCTCCGATGAAGCCTTCTGGCCCGCGGCGCTTGAGGTGACGAAGCTCCGGGTGGCCTTCGGAGAGTCCGGCAAGGCGCCCGGCTTCTTCGACGCCGAGAGGGTGTGGTCGCCGATCCAGACCAAGACCGGCCAGCCCGGCGTGAGCCCGCAGAACCTGGGGAATGCCGCCCTGGGACCGGAGCGCACCCGCGAGATCGAGGCCGGCTTCGAGATGAGCGCGTGGGACGGACGCGTGGGCCTGGACTTCAGCTACTACTACCAGCGGACTCTGGACGCCCTGGTGCCCGTTGCGCTGGATCCGACCCTGGGTTTCCAGGGGTCACAGCTCCTGAACATCGGCACGATCGACAACAAGGGGATCGAAGTGGGGCTCGATACCGAGCCCGTGCGCACCCGCAATCTCTCGTGGCAGCTGGGTCTGGGCCTCGCCACGAACAAGTCCGAGGTCATCGATCTGGGCGATGACGACGCGGTTCAGATCGGGGGCCGGATCTGGGCCCGCGAGGGCTACCCGCTGGCATCCTACTTCGACTTCCAGGTGACCAACCCGGACGAGATCGCCGAGCCCGTATACGCCGAGGATCCGGATCCGCGCTTCGGCCGCAGAGTCTTCATCGGGCCGGTGTTCCCGGAACTCAACTGGACCGTCTCCAGCGCGGTCCGGATCGGAAACAACCTCCAGATCTCCGCCCGAGGCGAGTTCAAGGGTGGGCAGGTCATGTTCAGGCGCATCGCCGGAGGGTCAAATCCCGGCAGGAAATCGGCTAACTACTTACAGGGCTGCACGATCTGCGTTTC
>JAPPJO010000017.1 GCA_028820325.1 Gammaproteobacteria bacterium
ACTCGGTTCTGAATCCACGCTTGCCCAACCGGGGGCGTCCACATACAGCACACGCGATGTTGAACATCGCGGCTGGCGAGGGACTCCGGCCCTTCGAACCCGGTAGCGGTTGCCGAGGGGAGGCTGTGCTCCCCTTGGCACTCCTGGGCAAGGTTGGCGTCGACCGTGCCTCCGAGCACCTTCCCCGTGCTCTCCAGCCCGAAACACAGCCAACACTCACCAACCCGTCCGGCAGCACACTGCCCAGCCCTTCCGGCCCTCCGACGCGGGGTTACAGCCCCGCCTTCAACAGCGTTGACAAATGGTGTCCCCGTGTATAACACGGAAGCTCTGGCGAGGGTTGGCTCCGCTCCTCCTTCGACCCCCCAAAGGCGTCCCGTCTGGTCGGGAGCGGCTCGGTCAACGTCGCTCCTGCCACACCTCGGGCAGCCCGCCGCTGACGGCGATGTCCAAGCCCGAGAACGGCGAGTTCCCCCGGCCGTCCGCGGATGGCAGCAGGGCGGGCGGCGGATCGGCGAGCAGGCCGAGCACGCGCCCATCGGCCGGATCCCGGACGATGATGGCGGGCGCGCTGGTCTCCGGGTCCAGGGCGGCGGCCCCGCCGGGTCCGTCGAGCATGATGCGCTCGATGGCGCCCGCCCAACCCTCGGGCGCGGGGATGGCGAATACGAACGACGATGCTCCGTCCAGATGCGAGGTCTCGGGCATGTCGAAGCTGACCGAGAACAGCGTCCTTCCGTCGCGCGCGAGGACGGTCAACCGGTGGTCGCCGCCCGGAGCGGGCAGGGTGGGCGGCGCGTTCACGACGAACGCCGGCTTGAGGAAGGGCTGGCCGTCGGCATCGACGCCACCCCAGACGAGCAGCGCCGGTCCCGCCACCGCGGGGGGTGCCGTTGCCGCCTCGGTGCGCAGGCGGTGGTCAAGCGCGATCGAGAAGTGATAGCCGCTGATCCACTGCCGGCCGCAGTATCCCATGACGTCGGTGGCTTCCGGCGGCACCAACGCGCCCGTGGCGAAGTCGTATCCCCACGAGCCCGTCCTTCCGTCCCGCCAGGGATAGTTCGGATCGTCGCCGCCAACCCCACACGACGTATGCCGCAAGTTCATCGCGTGTCCGAGTTCGTGAGCGATCACGCCAGCGTGCGCGAGGGACACGAAGCTCCTGCCTCCGATGTAGGAGGCTTCTCCGATGACGCCAGAGCGAATGTGGCCGAAGAGGCCCATGAAGTAGCCGTCCCCGCCCTCGACGACGCGAATGAGTTCCGTTTCGTGCAGCAGGTTTCCGGCGAACTCCGAGGTGGTCAAAACGGGCTCGTGCAGCGTCACGGCGAGTTCGCCGACCGGCAGAAGCTCGTCCGCCAGCCCAAATACGCTGGTGTCGGCTTCGAGCGCGCCCGCCCGCTCCAGCAATGTGGAGTCCGGGTTGTCGGCCTGCAGGAAGGGGATCGCCGTGAGATCGAGCGCCGGAACCGCGCGCACGTCGACCGGAGCCCGGCCCTCGGCCGGAATCCGGCCGGGGATGCCGAGCCCCTCGTCCAGGGTGCCGTCCGGATCGATTTCGATCACCATTTCGAGGCCGGGTTGCACGACTTCTCCCGGAACGACCGCGTTGGCCGACCTCGACAGATCCCCCTCGTCGATCTCCGGCGGAATGCGCGCCTGGCCCGCCGGGATGTCGGCCGTGTGCACGATCCGGCCGCCCGCGTGGAAGGTGGCCCTGACCGGCGGCATGTCCGCGTGGCCGTCGGTGGACATGAAGACCCTCAGCAGCGCGTCCTCGCCCGCGACGAGCGGGGTCGGATACTGCCGCGACTGGACGGCCTGCACGAGATACGCGAACGCGGCTTCCCCCCCGGCGCACACCGGAATGAACGTCAGGTCGTTCATGCGCAGCCAGCCCACGGCCCCCGGGTGCCGGGGAGCACACACCTCCGTGCCTCCAACCGTCAAGTCCAGCGTCTGGCTCCTCTCGACCCAGGCCGACGGCAGGGCACCCCGCAGCATGGGGTTGTTTTCCAGGGCGATCCGTTCGATCGCCCGAAGCCCGCCGAGTTCGGGCGGCAGTTCGCCCGCCAGCCGGTTGTCCGCCACGCCCATTTCCCGCAGGCGTTCGAGCCTGCCGAGGCTTGGCGGCAGTTCGCCGGTCAGCAGGTTGCGCGACAGTTCGAGCGACTGGAGGTTCCGGAGTTCGCCCAGCCCCGCCGGGATTTCGCCGCTCAACCGGTTGCCTTCCAGATTGAGCGACGCGAGATCCCCGATGTCCAGGATTCGCTGCGGGATCGGTCCCTCGAAGGCGTTGTACGCGAGACCCAAGCTGATCAAGCCCGTCAGTTGGCCGATCGTCGGCGGGATGGACCCCGACAGCCCATTGCCGTCCAAGTTCAGCAGAATGAGCCGGGAGAGGTTCCCGATCCCCGGCGATAGACGACCGGTGAGGCCCAACCCACCAAGATCCAACAGCCAGAGTCGGTCGAGCCCATAAATCTCCGGCGGTATGTGGCCCCGGATGGCGTTGGATCCGAGTTCGAGGCGTTCCAGTTCGGTCAGCTCTCCCAGTTCGGGACCCAACTGCCCTCTCAGGCCGTTCGCCCGAAGGTCCACGCCGGAGACCTTGCCGCTTCCCTGATGCGTGGTGATCCCATGCCAATCGGCGAGCGGCGCGTCCGTGAGCCAGTTGCCGCTTTCGCGCCACTCCCACCCCCGCAAGCGAGCGTAAAGACGCGACAAGGCCAGCCGTTCCCCCTCCAACTCCCCCTCCACCGCCACGGTGGCGGAGGCCGAGACGCCGCGGTCGGTGCGAACCGAGACGGTGGCGCTTCCGGCGCTCCAGCCGAAGACAAGCCCGGAACGGCCGGCCCAAGCCACCGACGTGTCGCTTGCGGCCCACTCGAAGTCGACGTTCTCCATGGGCGAGCCGTGGACGTCGAACGCCGTCGCCGCGAAACGCACCGTGTCGCCCGCCTCGATCGTTGCGGCCTCGGGCGTCAACACGATGGACATCGGGCGTTGCTCCGCCCGCACCTCGGCCGCGCCCGACACGCCGCGCGCCGTTGCCGTGACAACGGTCGAACCCTCGCCGAGCGCCGCGACCAAGCCTGCTTGGTCCACTGCCGCCACCAGCGTATCGCCGGAATGCCACTCGAACTCGACGCCATCCACCTCCGAACTGTCGGCGTCCAGCGCGGTCGCCGCGAGGCGCACCGTATCCCCCACGGCCACCGTCGCCAGTGCGGGCGCGACCGTGATCGAGGCCACCGTGCCGGAGTCGCCCGCGGCCGAACTCGCGCCCGCGTCCATGGGCCGCCAATCGGCGGGGTCCGGCAGCCCGTCACTGCGTGCCGCCACGAGACGGGCGCCATCCGCCAGGGAGGAAGCGGCGCCATCGGCGCTCGCGGCCATGGCCGCCGCCGGGGCGTCGATGAGCATGGCCCGCACCCGGCCGGTCGCCGCGTCCCTCAGAATGACCGAGGGACGGTCGGTGTCTTCGTTCAGCACCGCCAACGCGCCCGGCCCGCGCAGGGCAACCTCCGCCAAGTCGCTCCACTCCGCACGCGCGGGGAGCGCGAACGCGAAGCCCGCGCGCCCGTCCCCGTCCTCCGACTCGACCATGCCGAAGCGCACGGAGAACAATTGCTCGCCCGACGACGACCACCCCTTCAACTCGTATGAGCCGCCGGAGGGCGGTGGCGCATACGGCGCGTCCACCCAGAACGCCGGTTTCAGGAAGAGCCCGTCCCTTGCGTCGCGCCCTCCCCATAAGAGCAGCGCCTTCGATTGAGCCGCGCCGCCCGCCTCGGCCCCCGCGCCTTCCTGCCTCTGGCGGTGACGGACCATCTCTTCGAAATGCCACGCCCCGACCCATGCCGGGTTGCAGTAGCTCATGAAGTCCCTGGTCCTGGGATGGACGACCGACTCCATCCCGGTATCGAAATCGAACCCGAAGGTGCCCACCGACCCGTCCGCCTGAGGGTACCGGGGGTCGCCAGAGGTGCCACAGGGCGCGTGGCCCAAGCTCAGGTTGTGGCCGAGCTCATGCGCGATGGTTCCGCCCTGAAACACCGACCATGCGGACCAGCCGCCACGCAGGGCCACGCCGGCGACGCCATTGTCGCGGTCCACCTGCGACGTGAGAGCCATATAGTATCCCGACCCGCCCTCGATGGCCCGGATCGCCTTCACCTCGTAGGGAATCTCGAAACCGGAGTTCGTCGACGTGAACACCGGCTCGTGAACCGTCAGGTCGATCTCGTCCACCGGCAGAAGCGTTCTCGTAGCCCAGAACACCTCCGACTCCGCCGAGATGTCCCGCATGAGGTCCAGGATCTCCTCCTCGGGGTCCCTGGGCCACACCCACGGGATCAACGTCAACTCCATTGCCGGCATCTCGGTCACGTTCACCTCGATACGGCCCTCCCCCGGAATCCGGCGCGCCATGGCGACGCTGTCGGCCACCTCCCCGTTCGGATCGACCTCGATCACCATCTCCAAGCCCGGCTGAATCACCCAACCCGGCACCATCGCGTTGACGGACATCGCGGCATCGCTCTCGTCCACTTCGACCGGAACCGGACCCGGCTTCCCCGGAACGTCCAGGACATGCGCCGGCGCGCCGTTCAGGTAGAAGTGCGCCCGCACGTCCGGGAAACGCTCGACGGCGTCCGCCGCCGTCACGAACGCCCGCAAGAGCGCCTTCCGGCCGGCAATGAGCGGAACCAGGCCGCTCCGCGACTGCGTCGCTTGGATGAGATAGGCATCGAGGTCGCCCTGTCCGCACGGCTTCGCCGATTGAATCGCGATACGGCTCAACCAGTCCGCGAACTCGGGGGTCTTCGGGGAGCAGAGGGCCGAGCCGTCGGTATCCAGCCAGTCCAGGTTCAGGCGCGTCAACCCGCTCGGGAGTTCTCCCGCCAACTCGGGGTTCCCTCCCAGCAACAGCTCGCGGAGACTCGAAAGCCCGCCCCACTCGGGCGGAACGCCGCCTTCGAATCCGTTCCTCTCAAGGTGCAGATACTCCAACTTCGGCCAGCCGCCGATCCCGGGCGGCAGGTTGCCGCTCAACCGGTTCAGGGACAGAAACAGATACTTGAGGTTCACGAGGTTGTCGAGTGCCTCCGGGATCGGCCCGGCCAGGTTGTTGTCGTCCAGCCACAGGACATCGAGATCCGTCAGATTCCCCAACTCGGAGGGAATCGGGCCGCTCAGGTTCGATCTCGACAGGAAGAGCCTCCGGAGACCGGCGAGCCTCCCCAGCTCAGGCGGAATCGGGCCGGAGAAATGGTTGTCGGTGAGAGACAGGTCCCGGAGCTTCGACAGGTTGCCGAGCTCCGGCGGTATCGGCCCCCAGACCTCGGCGTCGGACAGATACAGCGTACTCAGATTGCGCAGGTTGCCCAACTCCGGCGGTATCGGGCTGTCGAAGTAGTTCCCCGACAGGCCCAGTTCGTACAGATCGGTCAGTTCGCCCAGCCATGCGGGTAGCGGACCCTCAAGGCCCGCGTACCGCAACTCAAGGACTTGCAGGCGCGACAGCCGCTTCAGTTCGGAAGGGATGGTGCCGGAAAGAAGGTTCGACAGCAGGCCCAACTCCCGCAGCTCGGACAGATCGCCCCACTCGGGCGGAATCCGGCCCCACAGCCTGTTGAGATCCAGTCTCAGAACGCGAAGGCCGGACAGTTCGGCCACGACCTTGGGAAGGCGTCCCCTCAGGTTGTTGTCGTTGAGTTCGAGCCGCACCACCCGGCCGCCCTCGACCCTCACGCCGTGCCATGTGCCGATCGGGTCGTCCGAAAGCCAGCCGCCGCGCCGCCGCCACTGGTCGCCCCCGGTCGCATGATAGAACTCCACAAGCGCCGCGCGGTCGGGCTCCGCGAGGCTGGCCTGCGCCGAGGGGACCGTCTCGGTGAACGGACTCAGCGGCTCCGGTGCGTCGTCATGGCAGGAAAGCGCCGACAACACGACGGCAAGCAAAATAACCAGCCGCGAACCGCCTCGCCGACTCGGCAGCCATGTCACTCGACCGGATTTCATGTGTCTTCCGCTTTCGGCCAAACCGTTTGAGAGACACGCAATATAGCAAGAATCGTTCCGGGCCGCAGATTCGCCGCCGCGCGAGCGAGACCGCCGTCTCTCAACCGAGCCAAGGCATCGAACATGGCGACGAGCCTGGCAATCGACCCCGTCAGCATACCAACACGGGTAGGCCCCCATTACATTGGGTGGACCACCCCGGCGGGAGCCAGCCGACGGATGGTTTGCGGCAGATGCTCCCGCGTGAATGTCTTCAGCCAAAAGCGATAGAAGGAGCAGCGACTTGGGCAAGGTCATACTCGTCACCGGAGCCTCCTCCGGCATGGGCCGCGAGGCGGCGATCCTCTTGGCCCGCGGGGGCCATACCGTCTACGCTGCCGCTCGCCGGGCCGACCGCATGGGGGACCTGTCCGAACACGGTATCACCCCGGTCGAGATGGACGTCTCGAAGGGCGGGGACAACGAACGGACCGTGCGCCGGATCGTCGACGCCGAGGGACGCATCGACGTTCTCATCAACAACGCGGGCTACGGCCTGTTCGGCACGGTCGAGGACATCCCACTCGAAGATGCCAGATACCAGTTCGAGGTGAACCTGTTCGGTCTCGCCCATCTCACCCAGCTCGTCCTGCCGCACATGCGGGCGCAAGGCGCGGGCCGGATCGTCAACACCTCCTCGATGGGCGGCCGGATCTTCACGCCCTTCGGGGCTTGGTACCACGCAACCAAGCACGCGCTCGAAGGATGGTCGGACTGCCTTCGCATCGAGACCGCGCCCTTCAACATCCAGGTCGTCCTCATCCAGCCTGGCGTCATCCGGACCGATTTCGGCGATGTGGCGGGAGGGAGCTTACAGAAGTACTATGCGGACAGCGCCTACAAGGCCGGTCTCGACCGGTTCTTGGCGCTGGCGTCCGACCCCAAGGCCGCGAGCCGCGGGACCGACGCCAAGGTGCTCGCCCAAGTGTTCGTCGAGGCCGCGACCGCCGCCCGCCCGCGGCGACGGTACGCGAAGGGCGCGACGGCGCGTCCCCTGATGTTCATCCGCAAGTGGTTCGGCGACCGCATCTACGAGTCCGTGCTGCGGCGCGCGTTCGGCTGACGCCGCCGGGGCCTTGCCGTGTCAATCTTGGACTCCCGCCATTCCACAGGGCTTTCCGACCGATTCAACACTGTAAACTCCGATTCGAGCTCATCGGCAAGAAGGGCAGATCGTGCAGTCCCCATTGAACTTACGTGACTTCTTGCCTTGATTCGCGATACTTCCGTCCTGCCAGCCCGGCACGGCGGCGCTCTCTGGCCGCCGCCGGGTCACTGCCCCCTCCTACCCCTCGGAGATCGGAGATCTTCGCTTGCCCGCGACTCCACGACCGGCTCAGGACGCCTGAAACGCCTCCGAAAGCCCCGTAGGCGGGCTCCGAGTCCGTCGCGGCGGCACCCGTGCCCCCGAACGATCCGACGCTTTCCGCAACATGGGCGACACGGGCCGCGGGAACCTTCGGCGAAGAGGCGGCGCGGGCGCGGGAGTCCCGCCATTCAGCTCCGATTTTCCCGCCCTCGCCGGTCGGTCCAGCAAGGTCCAGAGAAACGGCAGGAAACGCAGATCGTGCAGCCCTGATTAGACTTACGTGATTTCCTGCCGGGATTCAGATCTCCGGTGCTCCGCCTGACCGGCATCCGTGCGAAGCCGGTGCGATGGTCCGTGGACGATCGTGGTGGTGGGCTTGCGTGCGTCATCCGGCAACTCCTCCAGGGGCCTGCGGACTCGGGTCGCGGTGCAGCATCGGGGTGGAGATCGGCTCGCCGCACCTCCTTGGCAATCTTGTATCCGACGGACGAGACGGCCAGCCGCCGGAGGGGTGTCTGCCCCCACGGCGCACTTTGACGCAGCGCGCGCCTTTCGGCACTATCCCGGGCAGATGGCGCGTCCAGCCGGAGGAGTTCGACGATGAGAGCACCGCCCCCCCTTCCCATCCTTGCATCGCTGCTCTACGCGGCGGGAATGGCTGCCGCGTGCGTGGAGCCGCCGTCGGACGCGACCGCCCGCGTCGACGAGATCTTCGCCCAGTGGGACTCCTCCGGGAGCCCGGGATGCGCGCTTTCGGTGTCCCAGGCGGGCAGCTCCCTGCTTTCGCGGGCGTGGGGCATGGCGGACCTGGAGCACGACATCCCCAACACGCCGTCCACGATCTTCGAGGGGGGTTCGCTGGCCAAGCAGTTCACCTCGGCGGCCGTGGTCCTGCTGGCGCTCGACGGGAAGCTCTCCCTCGACGACGACGTGCGCACGTACATCCCGGAGGTGCGCGACTACGGCACGCCGGTCACCCTGCGCCGCCTCATGACGCACACCAGCGGGATGCGCGACTGGGGTTCGGTGGCCTCGATCTCCGGCTGGGGGCGCGGTGCACGCTCGCACCGGCACGCGCACGTGCTCGACATCGTGAGCCGCCAGAGCGCGCTCAACTTCGAGCCCGGCCATGAGTACTCGTACAGCAACACCGGCTACAACCTGCTCGCAGTGGTCGTGGACCGGGTGAGCGGGATGCCCTTCGCCGAGTTTTCCCGTGAGCGCATCTTCGAGCCCCTGGGGATGAGCGATACGCAGTGGCGCGACGACTACCGGCGCCTGGTTCCGCGGCGCAGCACCGCCTATTCCGCGTCCGACGACGGGTTCCTCATCAACCGGCCCATCGAGTATGTGCATGGCAACGGAGGCATCCTGAGCACGGTGGGCGACCTGCAGACCTGGAACGCGGCGCTCACGGACGGGCGTCTGGGCGGGGAGGAGTTCGTGCGCATGATGCATGACCGGGCCGTCCTGAACGATGGTCGGACGATCTCCTACGCCGGAGGGCTCCAGCTTCGGGATTTCGCGGGCGTGCCCTCGATCACGCACACCGGATCGACCGCCGGATATCGGGGCTTCATTGGCCGTTATCCCGACCAGCAACTGTCTATCGCCATCCTGTGCAACGTGGGCAACGCCAACCCGGGCGCGCTGGGCGGGCAGGTAGCGCGCGTTTTCCTGGGCGACGCGGCGTCCCCCGACCCGGAGCCGGGCGAGGGGATGTCGCTTTCGGCCGGGGACCTGGAGGGCAAGACCGGGCTCTACCGCGAAGTGGACACCGGCGATCCGCTGCGCATCACCGTGGAGGACGGCGCGCTGCGGGTCGGGAACCAGCGCCTGGTCGCGCACTCCGCGAGCGAGTTCCAGGTGGGGGCGAGCGAGCGCCGTCTCGTCTTCGCGGCGGCTGCCGACGGTGCGCGACCGACGATCGACGAGTACACCGGAGAGTACTACGACAACACCTACGAGCCGGTCGATGAGTTCGCGCCGGCCGCCGGGCAGCTCGATGCGTACGTGGGCACCTTCCACAGTGACGACGCCGAAACCACCTTGGTGGTGGCAGTAGAGGGCGACCACCTGGTGGCAAAGCGGAGACCCGACGCCGTCTTCGAACTGGAGCCGGTCTACCAGGATGCGTTCAACGCGGGCGGCCTGGGGCGCATCCGCTTCGATCTGGGCGCCGACGGACGCGCGGCAGCCTTCAGCATCCGGCAGGGGCGCGTCTACGACATGCGATTCCAGCGAGTCGCCGACTCTGGAGAATGATGATGGAGCGAAGCAGGATGACCCAGGAACGTCGTCCCGAAGCGGTGCCCGCCGCGGCCCGTCCAGGGGAGGAAGTGACCGTGTCCATGGACCGGCTGCCCTACGCGGCCGTCTACATCGGCTTCGGCGCACTCGGCGGGAACCACCAACTGCTCACGCAGGAAGAAACGGACGCGAACGGGCTGCTGTCGGCGACCGTGCGCCTGCCGGACTGGGCCACGCCCGACCTCAAGCACTTCTTCTTTCTGGCGGGCTTCGACCAGCGGCCCTTCTCGACCTCGCACGAGTTTCACGTGGCCGACGAAGACGGGGTGTTCCGGGTCGACGGAGAGATCACCGACGAAGGACTGGCCTGCCCCACCCTGCGCAACGGCGACGATCGGCTCTACACCCTGGAGGGGAACACCGACGGGATTGCGGCGGGCGATCGGGTCGTGTTGCGGGCGACCCTCGCCGCGGAGCCTCTGTGCCCGGAGGGCGTGGCGATCGAGGTGCGCGATGCGCGGGTCCGGTAGCGTGACGACAAAGGTCGCCGGGCGCGGGCGCCGCGATGTCAGTACGCGATGCCGGCTGGCGGCCATCGGGCTGCTGCTCCTCTCGACGGCCTGTGAAGCTCCCGAAGCCGCGCCCGTCCTGGAGGACGCGCCCGACATCGACGTCGTCGAGCTCACCGCCGAGCAGATCCAGGCCGACTATGCCGAGGGCCGCTACACCGCCGTCCAGCTCACGCAGGCGTTCCTGGGCCGCATCGAGCGCTTCGAGGACCTCTACAACGCGTTCATCTCCATGAACCCGGATGCGCTGCCGACCGCCGCCGCCCTGGACCGCGAGTACGCTTCGACCGGCCCGCGCGGCCCGCTGCACGGGGTGCCGGTGGTGATCAAGGACAACATCGACCAGGCGGGCCGGGTCACCACCGCCGGCTACGACGGCTTCAGCGCGGCCACCGGCGGCGTGGACATGATCCCCGACGACGATGCCGCAGTCGTGACCCGCCTGCATGAAGCGGGCGCCGTCATTCTGGGAAAGACCAACCTGCCCGACTTCGCCGGACACGGCACCCGCACCGAGAGCTCGGTGGCCGGGGTCACACTGAACGCCTACGACGTCAACCGCGTCCCCGGGGGATCGAGCGGCGGCACCGCCACGGCCGTCAACGCCAGCTTCGCCGTGCTCGGACTGGGAACCGAGACGGGCGGGTCGATCCAGAACCCGTCTGCCGCGCAGGCGCTCGTGGGGGTGAAACCCACCTACGGGCTGGTGCCGCTCGAGGGCGTGGTGCCGCTGAACGGCAGCTACGCCGACGTGGTCGGGCCGATGGCGAAGACCGTGCAGGACGCCGCCGCCGCCCTGGACGCGCTCGCCGGGCCCACCCCGGAGGACCTGGCCACCTACGCCGCGTCGGGCAACATGCCGGAGGACGGCTATGCCGCCGCCCTCGACCCGGCCGCCCTGGCCGGCACACGCTTCGGGCTGGTGGGCGAGGGCTGGCGCGACACCTGGCTTCCGCTCGCCGAGGAAACCGAGGCGATGTACCGCGAGGCCATCGGCACCATCGAAGAACGAGGCGCCGCGACCGTGGAGGATCCGTTCGCGGGCACCGGCTTCGTCGAACTCTACGCGGAGCGCCCGCGCGTCCCCTCCGCCTCCGCCTACGACATGCTCAACTACTTTCGCGGCCTCGGTCCCGGGGCGGCGTTCCACAGTGTCGAGGAGTGGGAGGCGCGGTCGGGCAAGCCATTCCGCGACCGCGAGGACGCCGAGCGCCCACCCCCGGCACGCCCCAGCGCCACCGAGGAGGGCGACGCCTTCCAGGGTTGGCGTGCGGACATCCGCGCTCTGTTCCGCAGCGTGCTCGAAGACAACGACCTGGACGGCCTCTTCTTCCCCCAGGCCGGCGCGCCCATCGGCGATCTGGTCGAGGATCCGGAGCGTCCCGACTTCAATCCCAACAATCATCCCGAACTTCCCAGCAATGTCATCAACGATATTGGACTTCCCGTAGTGACCGTGCCCTTCGGCTATTACGCGGACGGGACGCCCTTCGTGCTCGCCTTCATCGGAGACCTCTGGACCGAGGCGGCGCTACTGGGCTACGCATACGACCTGGAGCAGGCCACGAAAGCGCGAGTTCCACCCCAACTGAGGTAGAAGACATGGCAGCGTATACGTGCGAAGCATGCGGAATGAGCATCGGCACCATGACCTGCGGCCGATGCGGCCAGGAACTCGAACACGGCGTTCTCAACCGCGACGACGGCTCTTCGGTGCACGTCTCCAGGTGCCCGGACGATCACGGCATGGTGAAGTCGCCGATGTGCTGCGGCCAGGACATGGCCTGCGAGACCGGCTGAGAGAGTCCCCCGAACGATCCCTAGTGTCGGCGGGGAAGCTTCCCAACCACCGGCAGCGCATCGGATCGCGCACCGCGGGTGCTGCCGGCAGGCGTCGGCGCATCGGTATCCTCGACGGCGGACCGGAAGGATGCCACGGCATCGTCGATGCCATCCGCATCGAAGCGAAAGTCGTCGGGTATCGACCGATAGCGTGAGTCCACGCGGGCCATCAGCGCCTGCCTGCGGCTGTCGACCATTCTCTCATTCGTCCCGCCACGCGAAACGGCCTCGCGGAACGCCCCCAACTCGGCTTCCAGGAAGTCCTTGAACCCCTGGAGCACCTTCTGTTGACGGGTGAATTTCTCGAAGTGATGGCCCAGCGCTGCCAGACGGATAGCCTCCGGCAACATGGAAGGATGTTCCTTTGATACCTTCGCGATGTACCTGCTGTACGCCGGGATCTGGCTGGGCAGGAGGCGCCGACGCACCGTCATCAGCCCCAGATAGAGCGCGCTCTTGCTCACGGTCGGGGTCACGTGGGGCAGCGGTTTCAGGTGCTTCAGCAACGTCAGACAGCGCTCGAAGTAGTTCTCGAGGGAAGGATCGTAGACTGTGGAGATCACGCGCAGATATCCCTCGAGCAATGTCGTGGGATCCATCTGCGGCACGAAGTTCACGGCCGTCGCGCTGGTACCGACGGGGACGTCCAGGAGCCGGTTCTCCGATTGCAGCCGGGTGTAGAGATCCGTTCCCTTCAGCGCGGTCAGCAACCCGACCAGCGCCATGGGAATTCCGGAGTCCTGAATGAACTGGATCTGGGAATCAAAGACGCGCTCGTCGTCTCCGTCCAGACCCAGGATGAACCCGCCCATCACCTGCATTCCCCTGTGCTGGATCTTTCGGACGGCCTTCAGCAGGTAATCCTCCTCGCGCCGGCTGATGTTCTGCGGCTTCTTCGTGATGGCGAGCGCTTTCGGGTTCGGCGTCTCGATGCCCAGGAAGACGCCGTTGAAGCCGGCCTCGATCATGGCATCCATCACCGAGTCCATTCGGGCCAGATTCACGCTCGCTTCAGTGAACAGCTGGAACGGATACCTGTGTGCCCGCTGCCACTCTGCGATGGCTGGCAGCATGTTCAGGGCGTCGCGCTTGTTGCCGATGAAGTTGTCGTCGACCAGAAACACATAGCCTCGCCAACCGAGCCGATAGAGTGCTTCGAATTCTTCGACCATCTGTTCCGGCGTCTTGGTGCGGGGCACGCGGCCATAGAGCTTGGTAATGTCACAGAACTCACAGTCGAACGGGCAGCCGCGCGAGAACTGCACGCACATGGCGTGATAGTGCCCGAGGTCGACGAGGTCGAAGCGCGGGACGGGCGTCCGGGTGACATCGGGTTTCCGCGGCTCGCGATAGATGGCTCTGGCTTTGCCTTGTTCGAGATCCCGCAGGAACCGGGGGAAGATCTCCTCCGCTTCGTCCAGAATGAAGTGATCGACTCCCGGGATTTCCTGATGGAATGATGTCGGATAGGGCCCTCCCGCGACCACGGGAATGCCGGCGTGATTGCAGCGCTCGATCACCTTCCGCAGGGACTCCCTCTGCACGATCATGGTTGACGTAAACACCATATCGGCCCAATCCAGATCGGAGTCCTTCAGGTCCGAAACGTTCATGTCCACGACCCGAAGATCGTATTCCGGTGGAAACATCGACGCGACCGTGAGGAGCCCGAGCGGCGGAAAGGCCGCCTTCACGCCCAGCATCTCCAGGGCGTGGTTGATACCCCAGTAGGAGGGCGGATAATCGGGGTAGACCAGCAGAGCATTACGCATGATCAAAGCCGCGACTCCCGAATGCCTCGCTCGGAAACGAACTCCCGGTACCGCGCGAATGCGGCGCCGACCATCTCGCGCGTCAGCCGGTAGTCGGCGATGTCGTACCGATGGCGCTCTTCGGTGCGGCGGCGCTCCTCCTGTTCCGTCAGCCAGGCGTCCATGACATCGACGGCTCCGGGTTCCAGCGACCAGCCGAAATGGTCGTAGATGCGGGCTACGATCCCCAACGGGTCCTGTACCAGATCGTAGTAGCTGACATCGACCCAGCGGTCCTCCAGTTCGGGGTGCGAGTCCCGGAAATCCACGGCACGGTCGAGCATGCGACTCATCGCTTTCAGTTGTTCGGCGCTCAGCTCCCTGCGGGGGCGCGGCTCGCTGATGTCCGCCCGGAAGCCCTCCACCAGACTGCACCAGGACCCCATGAATTCGACGGGTTCGCGATGCGTCTGAATGAACAGGGCGTCGGGATATGCCTCAAGCAGGGCGCCCAGTTCCATCAGATGGGTCGGCATCTTGAAGATCCATTGGCCCTCGTGGCCCGGATGACAGGCCCTCCGCTGATAATTGTAGTGCTGCATGGTGCGGCGATGCACGTGGTAGGCCTCGCGGGTGCCGCTTTCCTCGAGCCAGCGCTCGTACTCGGGAAGCCGATATCGAGTCGCGAACACCCATGTCTTGAGCGACAACCTGAGGATCGGGATATCCTCTTCCGGTTCGTCGAGCCCGGCATGGTGAAAGCCCGCGAGAGTATCTACGATGTTCGCCGCTGCGAATACGTCCGCCGCCTTGATGCGGCGGGGATCCCGGGGAGTGCCGACGACCGTTGCGTAGCCGCCGTCCGGAATGACGGGCTCGACGTATTCGTAGGCCCGCAAGGCCCAGAACCGCGGGTCCCGGGCCAATAGACGGTGCAGGAAGGTCGTGCCCGTCCTGTTGATGCCCACGATGAACACCGGCCGTTCGATTGGCTGCCGCCCGATCTCCGGCAGGCGCATGCGCTCTCCGGCCAGTTCGGCGTTGTTGCGCAGTATTCGGCACAGGTCGAACACGCAATGCCCGATGCGCTTTGCCAGCAGGCCGGCTTCGGGAGCGTTGAAGCCCGCGACGAGACGGGCCAGTCCTTCCAGCATCCACTCGGGATAGGTGGTGTCGAAGGACACGCCGTTGTCCCTGGCGTATCGCCGGGCCTGCTTCAGCACGTTGTCCAGGTTGACCCCCAGCTGCGGAATCGCCTGCGGCCACTCCTCCTCACGCTCCCTGACCCAGCGGTTGTAGCGGACATACCTGGTGAGAGGACCCGGCCAGTTGATGTCACCAGGACAGTCCTCCCGAATGGCCCGGTCGGAGACCGGCAGCGTCTGGACCGTTTCGGAGCCCCGAAACCAATAGGGGGCGAAGTGATCGAACAGGGGCCAGCTGCGGACCATCGGAGACGCGTCCCCGTGCGCCTGGCAGGCGCGCTTGAAGACGGTGTAGGGAACCTCCGGATAATCGAGGCCGAACTCCGCGAGCTGCATGGCCCGGTACGACGGCGCGTTGTTGCAGCAGTTGTAGATGGTGAAGCGCCGATTCACATTCATGGAAATGTCGGTGCACATGCGCGTCAGCGTATCCGCCGGATCGTCGGTGGCCCGCATGGTGAACCCCTGCGGAATCATTCCGACCTGGACCGCCGCCGCGAAGACAAGCTGTGGAGGGGTGTCCGACTGGGCGTAACCGGTGGAGGCCATGGTGGTTTGCCCGAAACGGAAGACCGCCGCCGGCAAGCCGGCTTGATGCGCGAACAGGACGGCCTGTTCCGCCACCAGCTTGCTCCAGGCATACCCGAGCAACCCGAGCGGCATCACCCTCTTCATCCGACCCAGGTCCGGCTGCGCATGGTCGCCGATGTGACAGTCGCGGTATTCGCCGGCAAAGGAGAACACGTACTCGGGGAACACACCCATGGTCGAGACGTGAAACAGGTGCTTGAGGCGGTTGCTCAGACACAGCCGGAGGACATCCTGGACTCCGAGAGCGTTCACCCGGCGGAGGGACCGGTAGGACGCGACCAGGTTCGGGTCGGCCGCAAGGTGGTAGACAGCGTCGATTTCCCGGCAAAGCCGTCCAAAGTCGGCTCCCGGAAGTCCGAAGCGGGGCTGTGAGACATCACCGCAGTAAACATGGATTCGCGATGTGAACGCGTCGTCCCAGGTCTCCGCGTGTTGCATGTTGGCGCGCAGTCGCTCGAAGCCGCGCTCCGCCGATTCGGCCCGCACGACGCAATGGACCGTCAGTTCCGATTCGTGCGCGAGAAGGTCTCGCAGCAGGAAGCGACCGACGAATCCGGTTGCGCCGGTAACCAGGACATGGCGGAAATCAGCAGGTGAAACCGCGTCTCGCGGCGAGGCGTCCTCGAGCGTGGTGCGAACAACGCGGCGCAGAGCCGCAAGGTCGCGCTGGCAATCGGGCGGCCAGGGTGCCCGCCAGTGGCGGGACGGGATGCCGTTTGGTGGGCGAGTGGGACATGTGGTCGATTGTGCTCAGCGGTTCGAGCCGGTGGCAGCCCTGGTCGCGCGAGCGGGCGTCTGGGACTCGCCGTCCGGATCGGAGGCCGATGAGGAGTCATCATTCCGAAAGTAATCCTCGAGCCGGTTCGCGAAGGGCGAGATTCTCTTCCGCGCCCGGTGGGACGACCGCCCGGACTCGGCTACCGAAGCGTCTGGTTCGGCGGCTGGCTCGGACGCCCCGTTCGCCCCCGCTCCTTCGACAATGTTCCGCGCGAGCGAAAGGGCCGTGGCGGTGGTCATCAGCTCAAGGGCGCTGACCTGATGGTTGTACTGCGTCTGGATGAACGCGCCCAGCTCCGCCACCGAGATCGAGGTGAGCCCGAAGCTCGAAAGGGGCTCGGTCACCTCTCCCTCCTCGTGCCCGCACAGTTCGGCCACCTTGGCCGAGATCTGGGCGACGACTCCCTCGACGGTCAGATCGCCGCCTGCATCCACCTCGAACGCCGCCTGATTGTTCACCAGCCGTCCATTACGCATGTAGTCGGGGGAATCGACGGACCAGGGCGGGTTGGAGAACAGCGCGGTGACGAGATGGTGCTGCCCGGACATGGTGCGCAGGGCGTAGTCGAGATTGGCGATCGCGAAATTGGCGCTCACAGTCGTCATCCCGGCCGCTCTCATCATGCGCATGACGTGAAGGCTGCGCGCCGCCATCCCGACCTCGGTGACCGGACCCAGGTTGTAGGAGAGGGCGGGGAGGCCGCGTCGCCGGCGCCAGGCGGCCAGCCCGTCGAGGAAGCTGCTGGCGCCGCTGTAGTTGATCTGCCCCAGGTTGCCGAAGGTCGAGGCAATCGAGGAGAACAGCACGAAGTAGTCGAGATCCCGGTCGATAGTGGCATGATGAAGGTTGAGCGCGCCCATGGCCTTGGGCGCAAACACCCTTGCCAGCGAATCGGGCGACGTGTCCAGGAAAGATCGGTCCTCCAGCGTTCCAGCGAGGTGGAACACGCCCTTGAGGGGTCGCTCCAGGCCCGTGATACAGCGGTGAACATCCGCCGCGTTCCTAACGTCCCCCGGCACGATGTCGATCTCGTAGTCGTGGGCCATCTTGGACAGCGTCGTGATCTGGCGGATCCACTCGACGTCGCGGCGCCGCGCGGGATCGCGGTCCATGAGGGTCAGATGGCGCGCTCCGGCGGCGATCAGGTAGGGCACGAAGCGGAGACCGAAGCCACCCAGGCCACCAGTGACCAGGTAGGTTGCGTCGGGATCCAGGAAGGGACGGGTGTCCGTGATGCCGAATCCCCGGTCCGCGGGGTCGGTCGGAGCCTGAAGAACCAGCTTGCCCTCATGCTGGCCGGTCGTCATCAGCCGAAGCGCCTTCGCGTAGTCCCGATAGGGAAAAGACGTCAACGCGGGAGGCGCGACCGCGCCCTCGCCCATGAGGTCGACGCAGGCCTGGGAGAGCACGTGCGACAGTACCGGGTCGTCGAGCATCAGACGGTCCACATCGATCGCGGCGAAGCGCAGATTCTTGCGGAAGACGCGCATGCTGAGAGAGTTGTCGGTGTAGATGTCGACCTTGCCGATCTCGCAGTGCCAGCCGGAAGGACGCAGCGACTCGAGGCAGAGCGCGATGTTGTGGCCGGCGAGCGAATTCAATACGACATCGACGCCTTCGCCTCCCGTGGCCTCCATGAGATCGTCATACCACTGGTGGCTGTGCGAATCGAACGCTCCGCACACGCCCATCTCGATCAACCGGCCACGTTTGCTCTCGTTCCCGGCGGTGGCGTAGATCTCCGCCCCGACGTGCCTGGCCAGGGCGATCGCAGCCTGGCCGACGCCCCCCATCGCCGAATGGATGAGGACTCGCTGGCCCTTCCTCAGACGGGCGAGGTGAATCAGCGAGTAATAGGCGGTCACATAGACGGAGAGCGCCGAGGCGGCCTCCTCCATGCCCAGTGCGGGTGGCTTGAGGAAGGCCAGGTGCTCGTTCACCACGACGCGGTTCGCGACGCAGCCGCCCACCGTAACCGCCACCTCGTCCCCGACCTTCAGGCGCTTGACCCCGGAGCCTGCGCGCCGAACCACCCCGCTGGCCTCGATGCCGACTTCCCGCCCCAGCGCCGAGCGCTCGTAGGCCATGGCCGGCAGAAGCCCGAGCGTGACCATGACGTCGCGAAAGTTGAGCGCGGCCGCGCCGACCTCGACTTCCACGTCCGACGGCCCCAGCGGCGGAAGCGCGTACGTGGTCATCTGGAGCCCGCTCACCTGGCCGGGATTGTCCAGGCGAAGCCGGTACGGAGGTTCGTCACCATCTGGCACGAGCGGGGCGCGCTGCCGCACGCTGACGATGCGCGGGACCCATGGGCGCCCCTCTCTGATCGCCAGTTCGCGCTCGCGCAGATCGCACCGGGTGAGGCGGGCCAGGACCTCCAGGTCATCCTCCGAGCCGATGTCCACAAGCCTGAAGTCGATCCGGGTGTCTTCGGCGAGGAGTTCCAGGGCGATACTGCGCACCGCTCCCCAGAGCGCGCTGCCGCGCGGATCGTCCACGCCACAGACCGCGCCGCGCGTCACCACCGTCAGACGGCAGTCACGGGTCGCGCTCTCCAGCCGATACGGGGCCAGGGCCTGAAGAAACGCCACGAATTCCCAGATCGCACGCTCGCCCGTGGGATCTATCGGATCCGGGCCGACAAAGAAGTCGATCGCTTCCAGATCGGCCGCTCCCGGCGATTCGTCCAGCCAGCTGGAATCGGTTGCCTCGATAGTCGACCAGGGAACGCGGTACACAGCCGGCAAGTCGAGTAGGTCGAGCCAGTTCGCCGCGAGGCTGCCCGGTTCGCCGATCACCCAGCGGGAGCCCGGGGGAGCGGCCACCCGCCCTGCTTCGCGACCGTCCGCGGTCTCGCTGCCGCCAGCGGCGCCGGTTCCCTTCGCCAGGTCGACAAGGTCGTGGGGGGCCTGCAGCAACGTCGTGCGTGACCCCGCGTGTATCGTTGACCAGCCGGCGCCGGCCTCGACTGGATCCCCCTCGCCGTGGCAGACGAGCGCAAGACCGCCGGCGACCATGAGCCGATGAACGAGCGTCCACTGCGCGGTCCCAAAACCGCAGGCTTCCGCGTGCAGGAGCACGAGCTCGGCGGCGGCGGGCCGCAACAGCCCCGAATCCATCTCGAGTTCCCGGGCCTCGGCGGAGCACGGATCGAGCGAGTCGAACCGAATTGCGGCGTCGTGGTGGTTGAAGGCGTCGTAGAGCGCGCGGGTGTACTCCTCGTCCGCGCCGAGGAGCCAATACTCGGTCTGGGCGTCCGGACAAGACAGGCGTTCCAGACACCGGTTCAGAATCGCCTCGGCGGGCTCGCAGCGGCCCGCGATCTCGATCACATGGCAGGCGTACCGGTGGCCGAGGGTGCCTTCTTCGAGGGCCGCGATCAAGTCGGAGGGATCGACCTCTTCGCCTCGGAGCGCGTCGCCGATGGGAGGCCGTGCCGGCAGGAACTTGGGCTGCCACCGGATGAGGTGCTTGCTGTCCGGGACATCGCTCCACCGGGGGTTGCTGTTGAATGAATGATATTCTCCGATGTGGGCGATCAATTGCCCGGTGGCGTGATCGTAGAAGCTGAGGCGGCCGATATAGAGTTCGCCGAGCGGCTTGTTGTACTGGCCGCGCTCATCCACGTCGAACCAATCGCCGGTGTCGACCAGGAAGCAACTGATGCGCGGCCCCGTGGGCGGACGCAGGAAGGTGATGTCGCATGCCCGTTGCGGCATGGAAAAGAAATCCGGCAGGCGCATGAGGTAACGCAGGAAGATCTGCAGCCCGCCGTCCGTCAGCGGGGGGTACAGGACATAGCCTTCTTCCCGGCCGGACGCCCACAACTCCCCGTCGACCTCGATCTCCAGCAGCAGATCCGTCGAACCAGAGTCCATTTCTATCTGCCGGATGCTGCGGAAATGCGGTCCGAACTCGAAGGCGTCCCCCACGACTGCTTCGATCTGGTCATAGAAGTCTTCCCCCGTCGCGAGGGGCGAAGGATCGAAGTCGGACGCCAGGACCTCCTGCAGCGTCGGAAGGGTGTCGACGGCGTGGTCTTCATCTACCCGGCGAACCCTGCCACGGCAGTGGAGCGTGCCTTCGTCGTCGTTCTCGAAGGAGCGGGTGGAGATGGTGAAGGTGAACTGGTCCGGAGCGTCGGGCACCGGAAAGAGGGCCGTCTGCAGTCTCACCGGCGTCCGGCCGACGGGTGTGTGCTGCAGGAACTCCATCTCTTCGATGTGCACCGGACTGCCAGCGAAGGCCTGCAGAATCAACTCGATGTAGCCGGCGGCCGGGATGATCGGCGCCCGATGCACCCGATGGTCGGTCAGCCACGGAAAATCCCGCTCGGAGAGACGCGCCTCGAAGAGCATGTGGTCGCACGCGACTCTGTGGCCGACGAGCGGGCCGTGGGAGTACTCGCCGCGGTGGACAAACATCTCGTCGTCGACCAGGTCGTCGTGAGTGGTCGTCTGTTCCTGAGGATGCCCGGGGAGAAGATGGGGGACGGGTCTGGGACGCGGATACTGGGACGCGAAATCGAGCGGGACGCCGGCCTTGTAGAGCGCGCCGAGCGCTTCCTGGAAGCCCATGCAGACATCCTCGTCCTTCATCAGCGTCGGGATAGAGTCCGGGGCCGAGGCGCTCCCTTCCAGGCACTGCCGTATGAGCGGTTGCAGGGCGCCGTGAGGTGCGATCTCCAGAACCACGTCGGGACGGTAGTCCCGGCGAACCGTCTCCATGGCGGCAGCGAAGCGGACCGGCTCCCGGATGTTGGACCACCAGTACGCGGCGTCCAGGCACTGCGTTGCCCTGCCGGTGACCGAGGACACAAGTGGCACATCGGAGTCGAACGCGCACTCATCCAGGAAGGAGAGCGACGTCATGACATCGTCGTGGAGAGGGTCCATCGCCGGCGAATGAAAGGCGATGTTGCCGGGAATCAGCCGATTCTGAAGGCCGCGGCGGTCGAGTTCGGCCATGACGGGCTCGAGCGCAGGCCCCTTTCCGCAGATGACGGTGTTGGCGGGCGAGTTCTCGCAGGCGATTTCAACCCGGCCGGGTCGATGGTTGCCGGAACGGAACGAGACGCCGAGTTCGTCCAGAAGATCCTCCACGCCCCGCCGGTCGAGTCCGATCGCCAGCATCCGACCCGAGCCGGCCACGCGCTGCTGCAGAGTGGCGCGGTGGTAGACCAGATGGGTGGCCTCGGCAAGGGAAAGCGCGCCGCTGGCGTAGGCGGCGGCCACCTCTCCCGAACTGTGCCCGACGACGCAGTCCGGGTGTACGCCCCAGGTCGACAACAGCTCCACCAGGGCGCATTGCAGCATGAAAATCGCGGGCTGGGCCAACCGGACTTCGTTCAATTCCTCCTGGCTTGCGAAGAAACAGGCGTCGCGCAGGGAGGAGGCGGAGTGCTTCCGCCACTCCTCCTCGATGGCGTCGACCACCCGGCGGAAGACAGGGTCGGCGTCGTAGAGCGCTCGCCCGCATCCCGCCCATTGGGTACCCTGCCCCGAGAAGACCATGGCGACCCGGCGGTCCCCTTCTTCCACGGTGGTGGCCGGGGATGGGTCCTCCGCAAAGACCTCCAACGCCTCGGCAAGCTGGTCGCGGTCGCGAACGGCGAACGCGGTACGTGCCGCCAGGTGGCTCCGGCGTCGTCCGAGATTGCCCGCCAGGGTGTAGAGATCGGTTTTCGACTCGTCGAGGAGCCCGAGCATGCTGCGCGCGCTGTGCACCAGGGCGTTTGCCGTACGCGCCGACAGGGGGATCATGTAGCCCGCGCCGGGAGCCAGAGGCACCGACCACACAGCGCGCTGCGCCCGGCGGTATTCCCTGACCACACAATGTCCGTTGGCGCCGCCGAACCCGAAGGAATTGATCCCGACTACGACCGGACGGTCCGGGAATGGTTCGCATGCCGTCTGCACCTGCATCGGGCAGCTGTCGAAGTCGATCTCCAGATTCGGTGCCAGGAAGTTCCGCGAAATGGGCGCAAAGGTACGCCGCTCCATCATCAGGACGACCTTCAGCAGCGCGCAGCTGAATGCCGCGGCTTCAAGATGCCCCACGTTGCTCTTCACGCTGGCGACACGCAGCGGAACCTCGCGCTCAACCCCACCGAAGGCTTCGGCGATGGCGTTCCCCTCGATGCGGTCGCCCACCACCGTGCCGGTGGCGTGCGCTTCGATATAGTCGAAGTCCTCAGGGCCCAGCCCCGCGCGCTCACAGGCCGTACGCATCAATTCGACCTGCGAATGACGGGTCGGCGCGGTGATGTAGCGCCCCTGGGCCAAGCCGACCGCGTCGTCCGCGGTCCCTGCGGTGTTGACCGCCGTGGCCGCGACTACCGCAAAGATGTGGTCGCCGTCCCGTTCCGCCGCTTCCAACGGCTTGACCGCGAAGATGAACGCTCCTTCGGCACGCATGTAGCCGTTGGCGTCGGCATCGAAGGAGTGACACCTGCCGTCGGGACTGATGACGCCGAGAGCGTTGAAGGAAGCGCTGCAGCGGGCCGACCCGAGATACGTCGCAGCACCCACCAGAGCCCGGTCGCAGTCGCCCTGCCGAATCGCGTTCATCGCCGTGTGCAACGCCGTCAGGGACGCCGAGCAAGCCGTGGAGCACGCCACGGAAGGTCCCATGAGGTTGAGGTGGTAGGAGATGCGGTTCGCGAGCATCGAGGCGTCGATGCTCAGAATGGAGAACTCGTTGGTGCCGTACAGCGCCCGCCAGTTGGCCGTCGATGCGACCTGCGCCCCGATGAAGACTCCCGTGGAGCTGTTGCGGAGTCCCTTGAGGTCCCACCCGGCGTGCTCGCAACTCTCCCAGGCGCAGCCAAGCAACATCCGGATCTGAGGATCCATGTACGCCATTTCATTGCGCGACACCCCGAAGAGGCTGCGATCCATCCGCTGCTCCCCCTCGTCGCGTATCAGACCCTCGTACGCGCTCCCGAATCGTCCCGGACCCGAGAGTCCGCCGATCGGCTGGTAGCCCCGGCCGTAGCGGTCGGTTACCGGCTCCCGGACGATCTCGCGCTGGCTGAGAAGGCGCCAGAAATCGTCATCGCTGCGGATGCCCCCAGGCATCCGGTAGGCGTATCCGACGATGGCGACGGGTTCTCTCGACCTGTCACTGCCTGAGTTCATTGTAGCTCCCGCATCCCCCGATGCCTCGCACGTCTCGCTGACCCCGCACGTCGCTCGATCTCTGCGGGCTCGCCCGTCGTTTGACGTCCACGACCTCGAATACAAGAATCGCGTGGAATGTCGCAAAACTACAAGATAATGTCGCAGCCCCGGTCGACAACCGACAGGTGCCCGGGCTCGTAGAAGGCAACCGATCCTGCTCCGTCAAGCCTCGGTTCGGTATGTTCCGAGCATGTCGACCCAGGCAACCACCCGGCGTCGCGGCCCGGTTCTCGTCACGGGCGGAAACGGCTACGTCGCGTCCTGGCTGGTCAGGAGGCTGCTCGAACGCGGTTTCGACGTCCACGCGACGGTGCGCGACACGGCGGATCCCGCCAGGACCGGCCACCTGAGAGCGGTTGCGCGGCGGCGTCCCGGAAAGCTGAGCCTGTTTGACGCCGATCTCCTGGACGCCGGCGGGTTCGACCGTGCGATGGCGGGCTGCCGCATCGTCTTCCACACGGCCTCGCCGCTTATCGTGCGCGACGTGGTGGATCCCGAAGGCGACCTTGTGCAGCCGGCTGTCCGCGGCACCCGCCACGTCCTGGAAGCCGCGAACCGGACTCCCTCCGTCCGGCGCGTGGTGCTCACCTCAAGTATCGTGGCCGTCTACGGCGACGCGGCGGATCTCGCGGAAACCCGGGCCGACCGATTCGACGAGAGCCATTGGAACACAACCAGCAATGTGCAACACCAGCCCTATTCCTACTCCAAGACGCTGGCGGAGCGGCTGGCATGGGAGATGGCGGACGGACAGGACCGGTGGGATCTGGTAGCCGTAAACCCCGGCCTGGTGCTCGGACCGGGCCTTGACCGCAACACGAGCGCCGAGGGCGTCCTGATCATGCGCGACCTCGGAAACGGCTACTATCGCTTCGGCGCCCCCGAGCTCGAATACGCCATCGTGGATGTGCGCGACGTCGCGGAGGGTCACCTGCGCGCCGGATTGATCCCGGAGGCCCGAGGCCGCCACATTATGGTCAGTGAGACGCTGAGCCTGATCGAAATCGCTTCGATTCTGCGCAGTCACTTCGGCGACGGCTATCCATTCCCCCGTCAAACCGTGTCCAAAGTGGTTGCGCTGATGCTCGCGCCCCGGCGGCGAATCCCGCAGGCCGTGGCGAGGCGCAACGTCGGCCATCCGCTGAGGTTCGACAATCGATACGCGAGAGACGCTCTCGGAATGACCTTCCGCCCGGCGGCGGAATCAATCGTCGACCACTTCCGGCAATTGCTCGACGACGGCCTGGTCTAACCGCCCTCCACGACCCGCTTTGCGGTTTCGTCGGCCAACTCGAACATGCCGGCCAGAATCTGCTTGCGCTTGAGCTTCAGTTCTTCGACTCGTGCCCAGAGAGCCGCGCGGATCGCCTCGGTCGCGGCCTTGCGCACCTCCGGGGCCAGATTGGTGTCGTTCCGGAACTCATATTTCTCGACCGCGAAATCCGCGATGTCGAGAATGTTCTCGCCCACGATGTTGAAGTCGACGGAGCGCTTGATGGTGATCGCCCTCTGTTCGCTCATTGCTTGGTTCTCCCTGGAACGTGAAAAACATTCATCGGGTCGGTTCAGACGCGCGGTCAGGAGCCGCCGACCGCGTCGATGGCGGCGGCCTGTGACTCGTGCACGGGGATCAACTGGTCGAATCCGCTGATGGCCACGACCTCGCGATTCAATTGGGTGAGGGAGCAAAGGGCGAACTTCCCGCGCCCGACCTTCCTGGCCAGGATCAGGCATGCCCTGAGGCCGGCGCTGCTCATGAACGCGACCTTCTCCATGTCCACAATCAGGAAATCGTCGTCCGTGCTCAGGCCTTCCTCGACAAGACTTCGGAACTCGTCCGCGCTCGCGTTGTCGATTCGGCCCAGCACCGAAGCGATCGCAACGCCTCCCTCGCGTCGCCACTTCACGTCGATTCTCATCCTCTCTCTCCCTGCAGGGGAAACCCGGTTACTTGCGTGATGATGTCTGAAACTGTCGCACCCGGCTCAGGAAGTGTCGTACACGTCCTGATAATCCGATCCGGAACGCAACATAGCAAACCGTGAGCAACGCGCCAGCCCCGGCCGCATGGACCAGGAAGGACACGATGCGATGCCGATCGTCCCTCACCGGTTTGCAGCATGCCGCGTTCCGGCAGAGACGCCGATGCCGACCCGCGTCGCGTCAGGCTCCCCGCGTCGGCACCTCGCGGAACGGCAGCGACGGCGAACCGAAGGTGATCTCCTGAACGGCCTTCACGCTGCGGCCCCCGTAGCGGAACGGGATCACCAGACGGAACGGAGCGCCGTTCACGGGGGGCAGCGGCTCATCGTTGAGCATCCATACGAGCATCGTCTGGCGATGACGCATGGTGGGGACTTCCTCGTCCGTATAGTAGCCGTCGTGCGAGATGATGCGGCAGTAGTGCGCCGTGGGCGCCAGGCCGATCATGTCCAGGACGTCGTTGAAACGGACGCCGGTCCACTTGGCGATGCCGGTGGGCCGGGGCGCGCCGCACTGGAGCAGCGTCACCATGGAGTGCCGGGGCAGGTCCGCCAGGTCGTCGTAGCGCAGGGTGCCGTGCAGCCGGGACAGCCGGCTCGCGGCGATGCGGATGCTGGCGGTGCGGTAGTCGAGGTCGGTGTCGGGCGCCTCGCCCCCGGTATAACGGTAGATGACGCCGTCGATGGGGCCGGCGGATCCAGGGGGATGCTCGGGGGCGGAGCCGTCGGCATTCAGCGGCAGATCGGCGCGTGTGCGGATCTCGCCCTCCACCAGCCGATCCGGGAACTCCTGAGCTTCCTGCGCAAGGACCCGGTCGGGCTTCACCACCCCCATGGAAAGGCCGGCGACGGCCGTCCCCGATACCTTGATCGCGTCGCGTCGTGTGAGCTTCATGGGTGCCTCCCGGGCATAGCGTTGGTGAGCCTGTCGGACAGGGTCAACGTAGGTGGCGCGAGACGGGCCCACAAGCGAGTTCCCGGGCTCGCGCGACGCCCGAACGACGGGCGCGACGTCAGAACGAGACTGTCGTCTGCGCGTAGAAGTAGGTAGGGTCGCTCTTGTCCGCGCTCGCCGGCAGATCTCCCGCAAACAGGTGTGCTCCCCCGGCCTGGAACCGGAGGCGGCCCGGCCGCACGTCCCAGCGCACCCGGAACTCCACCTGGTTGCCGATGTGGCTTTGCGCCTGGCCCGCAGGACTCGAGATGTCCGCGACCAGCCAGGCGTCGCTGACCGTGGCCAGCCAGTAGGCCCGCAAGGCCACGAACGTCTCCACGCCCGCGCCCGGCGTCAGGCTCAGGTGCGCACCGGGGGAGCTGATGTTGGTCCGGGGAACCAGCCCGTAGATGCCGCTGGGCCCGAAGTCGCCGCTGCGGGAGCCGAACAGGCCGCTGAAGCGGTTGTTCTGCCCGTCCGTGGGATCCCTGTCCCCGCTCGCATAGTCGTATTGCAGCTTGAGCCGCGGAGCACCGGGAGCCGCGAAGGTATAGCCCGCCTCGATGTGGAAATACCGTGCGCGATGATCCAGGTCCGTCGTCGCCGACTTCGACATGCGGGACCGGCCGAGCTGGAAGATCGACTCGAACTGGTAGTCGAAGCTGGCCTCCGCCGCAGGACGATGGAGTCGCGCGCCGAGCGTGTGGAAGTCCCGGTCGGCGGTACGCCGTCCCGGGCTGTCGCTTTCGTCGAGCCCGAAGTAGTAGAACTCGCCCTCGTCGCCCCAGGGAAGGCCGGCCGGCGAGTAGTGGACGCCCCAGAAGCGCACGTTGCCGGACTCGGTGTCGAACTTGGGCCGATTCTCCAGGATGTCCCCGGACACCTGGCGCTGCACCGGGAAGGTGAAGAACGTGCGCAGTCTGCTGTCGTCGGGACCCGTCCACTGCCAGTCGACGCCGGTAAAGGCGTACGAGACGTTGGTGAAGTTGTCGCGCGCGATCAGGCGGCGGCTGCCGATGTCCATGGTGACGCGCCCGCCCCGCAGCACGCTGCTGCTCCCTTCCGCGAGGAGGTTGTCGACCGGGACCTCCACATAGGCCTGCAGCAGGTCCACGGGGTTGACGATGCTGGTCGACAGCGGCGTCTCCGCGTCCGCCAACTCCGTGCGCGCGTCCTGGAATTCCGTGCTCACGCGGAATCGGCCAGCGTCCAGTTCCACCGCCGCCAGGGTGCGGAAGACAAGCAGCCGGTCATCGCTGCTCCGGCCGGCCCGGAACTGGTTGTTCAGGTGCTCGTAGCGGGTCCGGTGCTCCACGGAGAACGAGACGGCAGGTGTCAGCTCCGGCGGTTGCTGTCCGCCGGCGGGGTCTTCGGCTGCCTCTCCGTTGGTCTCGCCGCCCGGAACGGCCTGAAGCGCGATCGCCAGTACTGCGGCAAAGGGTACCAAGGTGTCTCACCTCCTCGCAACGACGTAGCCCGGAATGTGCTATCATCCGGTTTTTCAACGGGTTAGCAGCCACCAGAAGGAATCCCTGTCGTCGGTGGCGCCCGGATCCGCAACGAAGTTCGTTCCCAGGCCGCACCCAGGTCAATGAGGTCCGGCGCCCGTTCTGTAACGATGCAGGCACGGTGTGACTGCCTGTCTGTAACGATGCGGAAACAGGCCAACTCGGAGGCACCGGCCGCGCAGCGGTTCTGGGGCGATGGCGCGCCTACCGCCGGTCCCGGTCAAGGCTCGCGGCCAGCGCTCGGGCCCGCGCAAATCGTCCCGTCAGGCCCGGGCGGCTCTCCCAGTTGGCAGTGACGTGGAGCCCCGGCGGCAGCCGGACCCCCGCGAGGGCCGACCACGACGTATCCCATGCGGGCATGGACGGACGCGCGACTCCCAGTGGCTCGGCGCCGTACCCGGTGCAGCGCTCGAATTCGGAGGCGGCCCGGACGCCCAGCGCCTCGTTCGTGCGGGCTTCCATCAACCTCCCGCGCGCGGCGGCGGAGTTGCCCATCGAGCCGGATGGCGCGCCACGCGGCTGGGCCGGATGGGCAAGATAGGCGGTGTACACCCCGTTGCGGTCCGGTCGCCCCCCTCCCCCGCCGAACAGGCAGTGGCTGAAGGTCACGCCGCGCAGCGCGCGCGGCTCCGCCAGCGACACCTGGAAGCCGATCCCCCGAAGGTGGGTGTCGGCGCGCAGGTGCACGACCGCGAGCGGATTGTAGCGGAGGCCACCGATGCGGGCGGACGTGTCCGGTGCGATCTGGGCGATCAGCCCGGCTGCCACCGGCGCCGGGACCGCGAGCACCACCTGCTCCGCCGGCAGCGTCTCGTCGTCCAGCACGACCGACCAGCCGCCGAGTCGCGGTTCGATGGCGCGGACCGGGGCGTTCAGGCGCACCCGCTCGCCGAGGGCACGGGCAAGTGCGCGCGGCACGCTCTCCATCCCGTCGGCGAAGGAACAGATGCGGGGCGCGCGCGGGGCGCGGCGGAGGAGGCGGGAGAGCACCAGGCTCCGCCCGATCCCCATATCGCGCAACAGTCCGGCCAGCGACAGTCCCACGACCATGTCCCCGGGGTCGGTCCCGTAGAGACCTCCATAGAGTGGACCCACGACGTGCTCGTACAGCTCGCGCCCCAGCTTGCGGGAGAAGAACCCGGCCACTCGCTCGCCTTCGCGCGCTCCGGATGTGAGGGGCTCGAGCATCGCGCGAAGCTTCCCGCGCCAGCTTACGGCATCGGACCTCAGCAGGCCCTGCATGGAAAGGGGCACACGGCGAAGCCTGCCGTCCCGGTAGATGAAGAAGTCGAGGTCTCGGGGCGCCAGGATGAGCGATTCGCCCAGCGCCAGCTCGTCCACCAGAGCTGCGAACGGCGCGGTGAGGCGGGCCCGCTGGGGGCCGTTCTCGAGGAGCAGCCCGTCCACGCGCTTGCTGCTCACGATTCCGCCGGGACGGTCTTCGGCCTCGAACACGACGCATTCGCGCCCCCTTCGGACCAGCTCGCGGCCCAGGGCGAGGCCGCTCATGCCCCCGCCGACGATCGCGATCAAGGAGGGTGATGGGCGGTGGGCGGGCGGGCGGAGCCGTGATCCGGCCGGGAGCCTGGTGCGGCCCTGGAGTCCGGCTTGATGTACGGGCTCGGAGCGAGGTCGCGCGCGCCGTTCGTGCACCAGGTGCCCGGTACCGGCCGGCAGCGGCAGGGCGCCAGCGCCGGATCCTCCGCCGAGGACTGGCCCAGCGCCTGACCCACGAGATCCGCGAGCACGCCTGCGAAGCGGGGATCGTCGTGGGGCACCGGCACCCGGTAGATCTCCTTGCCCATCGCCTCCACCGCTTCACGCAGCTCGCGGTCCAGTTCGTCGAGGGTCTCCGACTGCTCGTGGATGAAACTGACGGCGTCCACCACCAGGCGCCGCTCCGCCAGCGTCTCGATGCGCTCCTCGTTGTCCGGCCAGGTCCAGGCGATGCGCCGGTTGGTGTGGTTCTGGAAGCCGACGGCGAACCGGTCGCCGACGCCCAGCGCTTCGGCGATCTCCCCGCAGTGCTCCTCGACGTAGCGGTCGTAGCGGTTGCCGTCGAGGATGTATTTCACGGGCGTCCCGTGGGCGGAGAAATAGAGAATCGTGTCCGGATCCGAGAGGTCGAGCGCGTTCTCGCGCACGAAGGCGCGGATGTGTTCGGCTCTGAGCGCCCGGTATCCCGGATGCCGGTGCCAGCCGCCGACGCCGATGAAGGGCACGTCCCAGTCCAGTTCGTCGAGGGCGGCGCGAACCGAGTCGAGGGCGGCGACGGTCGTGGAATGACCGCACATGGGGTAGACCGGTAGTCCCACCAGCACATCCGCCCGCCCCTCTCGCGCGCTGGCCACGCCGTCGCGGATGAAGGGCGGCGTGAACTGGAAGACGGCCTCGATGCGGGCATCCATGCCGCGCGCGGTCAACGTGTCCCCCAGCGCATCGGCCTGGGCACGGGCCTGCGTGTCCAGGGGCGAGCCGCCGATGGCGCGGTAGGCTTCCACGAGGTGGGGGGCCCGGGCGGCGGCGAGCTGGGCGGCGCGGGCGCGGGCGGAGCGGTCGCTTTCCAGATCGGCGTTCTGAAGGAAGATGCGCTCGAGGAAGGGGGTAACCTCTTCCAGCACCGGTTCGGCCGGTTCGCCGAAGTTGATCAGAAGGACCGCGATTCTCAGGGCGTCACCTCCGGTTGCCTGCCCGGGGCCTGCTGCCCGGGGCCCTCCATGCGTCCCATCGGAACTAGTCCGCGCCCGTCCGGCCGCGCTCGTGGACATGGTCGACCAGGCGGGCGACCTGGTCGGGGTCGGTGCGCCGGTCGATCCCGTGCCCCAGGCTGAAGATGTGCCCCGCCAGGCCTTCCGCTTCGGCAAGCACGGCATCCGCCGCGCGCCTGAGCGCATGCGGGCGCCCGAAGAGTTCGGCGGGATCGAGGTTGCCCTGCAGGGCGCGCCCGCCACCCAGCAGCCGGTCGGCCCTCGAGAGCGGCAGGGTCCAGTCGATGGCAACCACATCGACGTCGAGTCCCCGCATCGAGCGCAGCAGCGGCCCGCCGCGGTTGGGGAAGTAGATGATGGGGCAGTCCGTCGCGGCCCGGACTGTTGCGAATGTCCGGGTCAGCACGGGGTGGATGAAGCGCATGTAGCTGTCCGGGCCGAGCATGCCGATCCAGGAGTCGAAAAGCATGACCGCGTTCGCGCCGGCCTCAGCCTGGGCCACCAGATAGCGGGCCATCGAGCGTCCGAGCGTGTGGAGCAGGGCCAGCGAGGCCTCCGGTTCGCGGCGCAGGAAGCTGCGGGCGGTCATGAAGTCCTTGGAGCCGCCCCCTTCGACCAGATAGCAGAAGAGGGTGAACGGAGCTCCGGCGAAGCCGATGAGCGCGGCCTCCGGGCGGAGTTCGGCGCGGACCGCGCGGATCGCCTCCAGGACGAATGGAACCCCTTCCTCCGGGACCAGTTCGCGCACCGCGCGCGCAGCTTCAGGCGTGCGCACGGGATCGGGAAGCACGGGACCGGGCGCGAACTTCACCTCGACGCCCATCGGATCGAGCGGCGTCATGATGTCGCTGAAGAGGATGGAGGCGTCCATCGCGAAGCGCTCCATCGGTTGCAGCGTGATGCGCGCCGCGATTTCCGGAGTGCGTGTCGCCGTGATGAAGTCGACCTTGCGGCGCAGTTTCCGGTACTCCGGCAGGTAGCGCCCCGCCTGGCGCATGATCCAGATGGGCGTGTGGGGCACCGGCCGGCCGCGGGCGGCACGCTCGAAGACTGTGGCGTTGTCGGATCCGTTCATCCTGCCTGGGCGTCCATCCGATGGATGATCTCGGCGGCCGCTTGCAGCGCGCGCGCGATCTCGGGCTCCTCGTGCGCCGCCGACCAGAACCAGGCTTCGAAGGAGCTGGGGGGCAGATAGATGCCGCGATCGAGCATGCCGTGGAAGAGCCGGTTGAACCGGTCGCTCGATGACGCTTCGGAGGACGGCCAGTCCACGACGGGCGACTCGGAGAAAAAGAGGGACCCCATCGCGCCGACACGGTTCCAGCGGATGGACACCCGGGCATGCGCGCCGATCTCGGCGAAACCGCGGTCGAGGAGGCGGCCCAGGTGTTCGGTGTGGTCGTAGATTTCGGGATGCGCCGCGAGGTGGCGCATCGCTGCCAGTCCCGCGGCCATGGCCAGCGGGTTGCCGGAGAGGGTGCCGGCCTGGTAGACCGGCCCGTCGGGGGCGATCTCGCGCATCAGCTCCCCGCGGCCCCCGTATGCGCCCACCGGGAGCCCGCCGCCGATAACCTTGCCGAGGGTGGTGAGGTCCGGAGTGACATCGTAGCGCCCTTGCGCGCCGGTGAGCCCCACGCGGAAGCCTGTCATCACCTCGTCGAAGATCAGCAGGGCGCCGTGCCGGGTGCAGAGGTCACGCAGGCCGGCCAGGAACCCGTCAGCGGGGGGAACGCATCCCATGTTGCCCGCCACCGGTTCCACGATGACCGCGGCAACGCCCGCCTCCGAGGCGGAGAAGCAGTCCTCCACCGATGCGAGGTCGTTGAATTGGGCGATGGAGGTTTGCCGGGCGGTTGCCGGGGGCACGCCGGGGCTGGAGGGCACGCCCAGTGTTGCCGCCCCCGACCCCGCAGCCACGAGGAAGGCGTCCGCATGCCCGTGGTAGCCGCCCCTGAACTTGACGATCCGGCTGCGGCCGGTGACCGCGCGCGCCAGGCGGATGGCGCTCATGGTGGCCTCGGTGCCGGAGTTGACGAAGCGCACCACCTCGATGCCGGGCACGAGTTCGGCGATGAGCTCGGCGATCTCGACTTCGTCGGGCGAAGGCGCTCCGAAGGAAGTGCCGCGGGTGAGAGCGCGCGCAGCAGCATCGCGCACCTCCGGGTGGTCGTGTCCCAGGATCGCCACCCCCCACGACCCCATGAAGTCGAGATAGCGGTTCCGGTCGGCGTCCTCGAGGTGCGCACCCCGGGCGGAACGGATGAAGCGGGGCACCCCCCCGACCGACTTGAACGCGCGCACCGGGCTGTTGACCCCACCCGGCAGCACCCGGCGGGCGCGACCGAACAGCTCCTCGCTGCGGGAGGTCACGCGCGTGCGTCCGGGTTGGGGGCAGTGGCGCCGAGGGTGTGCGTAGCGCGTCCCAAATCCGCATCCGGGCGCCCGGCCGCGCGCAATTGGACCGCCGCCCGCGACGAGGCATGTTCCAAATCGGCATCGCTACGCCCCGAGCCGGGGTTCCCGAGCAAGTCCACTACCGCCTCGACCATGCCCTCCAGTGTGGCGGTACCCGCCACCCGCGCATTGCCGACCCCCCGGCGGGCGAGCGCCGCGGCGGTCGTGGGGCCGATACACACGACTGTCAACCCAGCGAGGCAGCCGGCGATCTCCCCGCCCAGAGCGCGGTCCACCGCCTCCACCGCCGACGGGCTGGCAAAGGTGACCGAGTCCATCCCGGCGGCCAGGTCGCGGCGCATCCGTTCGGCCGGGGGTGGGGTCACCACCGTGCGGTAGGCGTCCACCCGGCTGACGCGGGCCCCCAGCGCGGTGAATTCCTCCTCCACGGTGGGCGCGGCCCCCGAGGCGGCCGGAAAGAGCACGCGCGCGTCCGCGAGCGGGAAGGTCGCGGCCACCTGAGCGGCCAGGCCGCGCGCGCCCGGCCCGCGCCCCTCCACCGCGACCGCCCAGCCCGCCTCGGCGGCGGCGCGGGCGGTGGCCGGACCCACCACGGCGACTCGGGGGGTGGGGGGTGGGCACGTCCCCACGGCCGCCACCGCGCGCGCGCTGGTGAACACCACCCAGTCGAACCGGTCGAGCCGCGCACACGCCGCCTCCAGCGGTCGGGCATCGCGCGGCGGGGGGTACTCGGTGGTCGGCCACGCCAGCACTTCCGCCCCCGCCGCCTCCAGCAATGCGCGCAGCCGATCATCCCCCGACGCACTGCGCGTCGTCACCACCCGCACACGCGCGAGCGGCACCACGCCGGAAACCGGATCCCCCATGCGCCCTATCGCCCCATCCCCCTGCGTCGAGTCACGCTAACCCAGCGTATCCAGCCACTCGTCGGGACTCGCGAAGATCCCCGTGTGCAGCGGCGCGTCGCTCGCCGTGTAGCGCCTGCCCTCGGTGCTCCGCAGCTCATGCACGAGCCGGGAAAACAGCCGCAGATCGTCCATCTCGTAGACGACCACGAATTCCTGATCCTGGAGCCCGAACGAATACAGCAGCAACTGCTTGATGCGCCGGAACTGCTTCCCGATGCGAATGTGCTCGTTCATCATCCCCTGGCGCGTCTCACGCCCGAAAAGATACCAGTCCGCCGTCTTGGTGAACGGATAGACGACCAGATACCGCCTGCGCTCCTCGGCGAAGGAATCGACCTCCTGGGCCGACCGCGCCTTGCTGTACTCCGAGGGGCGCGTGTAACCCCAGAGCGTGCTGACCGGCTCGACGATGTCCCGGTTCGGGCCCTCAGCCTTGGCCCGACACATGAAATAGCGCGCGCCTGCCTCATCCTCTTCCGCGCGCACCGAACTCCACACCAGCACGTCGGCTCCGGCTTCGAGGCCTTGCAGCAGATAGGGATGGGCCAGGTCCGCGGCGCCCCGCACATCGTCGAACCAGGCACGGGCTCGAGCCCGTCGGGCCGCCCCGTCCATCTCCCAGAAGCGCGCCGTGAAACGATAGTTGGCGAAGTGCCCGAGCACCGTCGGACGCTTCGCCACGGTCCCCTCGCTGTCGCTCAAGTCTCTTCCTCGCTGATGATGATCTCGGATCCCATGCTGACAGACTGATATCTCATGACAAATCGACTGTCATTTACTGTTTACTCTCTTGGCCCCGCCTCACGACTTGGGGATCTGCTTGCCGGGATCCACGAAGGGCTTGCGCACGACCGTGGCGTCCCGCTCGCCATCGGGGGTGGCTACGCCGAGTCGCGTACCCAGGGCTCCGAATGCCACGGGCACCATGGCGTAGCCGATGTTGCGGTCGAGCCGCGGCGAATACACCGCCGACGTCACCAAGCCGATCTCCGAACCGTCCCGATGCACGGGCCAGCGGGTCATGTTGAGGTCGAGCGCGGCGCCCGCGATCTCGACTCCGGCCAGGGCGCGCGCGGGTCCTTCCGCGGCGATGCGGGCGAGCGCCTCGCGGCCGATGAAGTCGCCCTCCTGGTCGTGGTCCACCTGCCAGCCGAGCCCGACCTCGTAGGGGTTGTTCTCCAGCGTCATGTCTATGCCGTAGTTGAGGATGCCGGCCTCGATGCGGCGGATGTCCGACGGCCCGGTAGGGGAAATCCCGAGATTGCGTCCTGCTTCCATCACGCGGTCCCAGAGTTCCATCCCCCGGCTGCCGTCCCGCAGGTAGATTTCGTAACCGACCTCGCCGCTCCAGCCGGTGCGCGTCACCACCACCGGAATGCCGTCCAGGTCGGTGTCGGCGAACCAATAGTAACGCAACCCGCTCACTTCGTCGCCGAAGAGCCTGCGGATGACTTCCTTCGATTTCGGACCCTGCACCTGCATGGGCGACACATCCGGTTCGCACAGCTCGACGTCGAGCCCGGAGTTGAGGGCGACCCCCTTCGCCCAGAGCAGCACGTCGCTGTCGGCCAGCGCCAGCCAGAAGTGGTTCTCACCCAGGCGCAGGAGCACCGGATCGTTCACGATGCCGCCGTCCTCGGCGGTGATGAGGACGTACTTGCCCTGGCCGACGGCGCACCTGGAGAGGTCGCGCGGCGTGAGCAGGTTGGTGAACTCGAAGGCGTCCGGGCCGGTGATCTCCACCTGCCGCTCCACGCTCACGTCCCACACCGTCACCCCGGTCAGCAGCTTCTCGTACTCGGCCTGCAGGTCGTCGTACCGGGTCGGGAGGAACATGTGGTTGTAGACCGTATAGCTTCGGCAGCCCGCGCGCAGGGTGGCCTCGAAGTAGGGCGATCTGCGCAGCCGGGCGCCGCGCTGGATCAGGGCCATGTCGAAGGTCGGGGACATGAAGTTCGCTCCTCGGGTGGATTTCAGGTCAGGTGCGGGCCGCTCGGGCCGGCTGCTCGGTTCACGGTTGATCCCGCCCGCCCAAAGGCGTGCCCCGCCTCCCGTCGCGCAAGATCTCGCGCGCGGCAAGCCGGCCGGGACCGCCCGTGACGCCCCCTCCCGGATGGGTCCCCGAGCCGCACAGGAACAGGCGCTCCACCGGCGTCCGGTACCGGCCCCATCCGGGGACCGGCCGCATGAAGAGGAGTTGGTCGAGGCCCATCTGTCCGTGGTATTCGTCACCGCCCGTGAGGCCGAGTTCGGTCTCGAGGTCGAGCGGCGTAAGCAGGCGGTGGTCGACGATGCGCTCGCGCAGGCCGGGGAGGAACTCGTCGAGCACTTCGAGCGCGCCGGCGAGCAGGGCGTCGTGGGTTGCGCTGTCCTCCCAGCTGCCCGAGCGCAGCCCGTACGGAGCGTAGCGGATCTGTATGGAGGCCAGATGGCGCCCGGCGGGCGCGAGTGCGGGGTTGTGGAGCGTCGGAACCACCATGTCGAGGTGCGGGCGCGCCGAGCAGCGCCCGTACTTGGCGTCATCGCCGGCCCGCTCCAGGTACTCCAGGTCCGGGGCCACCAGGGTGTGCCCGGACAGGCGGTCCGCGGCCTCCGGCAGCGGCGGAAGCCCGTCGAGCAGCAGGTGCAGGGCAGCGGTGGTCCCGTGGAGCTGGATGTTGGTCACCTTGCGGTTGAACTCGGGGCCCAGCCGGGGCGCGCCCACCAGCCCGAAGAAGGTGCTGCGGGGGTCGACGCCCGACACCACGCAGCCGGCGAAGACCTCTTCTCCGCCAGCCAGCAGCACCCCGGTGGCCACCCCGTCCTCGACCAGAATGCTCTCCACGTCGGCCCCGGTGCGGACTTCCGCTCCGTGCATGCGCGCCGCATCCGCCAGGGCCTCCGAGAGCACGCCCAGGCCGCCCTTGACGAAGACGGTCGAGCGAAAGCCACAGGCTTCGCTCCCGGCGGCGTGGTAGAACATGCGGAAGGCGCCGCCCATGGCGCTCGGCCCCTGGCGGCCACCCGGAAGGGCGCTGGTGGCGAGCATCCCCTTGAGGGCATCGCTCACGAACCAGTCGTCGAGCAGATCGCGCGCCGAGAGCGGGAGCGCCCGCAGCAGCTCCACGACAGTGCGTTTCCCGAGCCGGCCCGCCCGAAGCAGCGGACGCAGCATGCGCAGCCGTTCCCTGGCGGAAGCGCCGTGAAGGATCGGAGGAGGGTGCTCCAGAGCGATCCGCAGCACGCGGGCCATCGAGCGCAGGTAGTCGGCCCACTCCGGAAAGCGCTGCGCATCCGCCGGGCTGTGGCGTGCGATCTCGTCGCGGGTCCGTACGGGGTTGCGCCAGAGCGTCAGCGCCTCCCCGCCGCCGGTGAGCGAGGTGGCCACCGCAGGCGGATGCACCCACTCGAGCTCGCGGGCGTCGAGACCGAGTTCGGAGACGATCTCTCGCTGGAAGAGGCCGGCGTCCTGCGCGGCCACGTTGACCCGGCAGCCGGGAAAGAGCTCATCGCTCGCGGCGGCGCCCCCGACGACCCCCCGGCGCTCGAGCACCAGCACCTTCCATCCCTCGCGCGCGAGCATGGCCGCCGTGACCAGGGCGTTGTGCCCCGCCCCCACGACGACCGCGTCGTAGCCGCTCACCGTTCCCTCCCCCGCCGCCCTCGCCCAAGATCGGCCAGGACAGTGCCGGCGGCGAGCTTCCCGGGCGCGCCCATGATGCCGCCTCCCGGGTGCGTCCCCGAGCCGCACTGGTAGTAGCCCCGCACCGGCGTGCGGTACTTCGCGTACCCGGCGGCCGGACGGAGGAAGAAGAGCTGCGACGGGCTCAGCTCGCCCTGGAAGATGTTGCCCTGCGAGAGCCCCGTGGTGCGCTCGATGTCCAGCGGCGTGAGCACCTGACGGTGCAGGATGATGTCCTTCAGGTTCGGGATGTAGCGCGCCAGCGTGTCGACCACGGTATCGCCGAAGGCCTCGCGCCTGTCGTCCCAGTTCCCTTCGCGCAGCTCATAGGGCGCGTACTGGACGAAGCACGACATGACGTGCTTGCCGGGCGGGGCCATCCCGGGATCGATCGCCGAGGGGATGACGATGTCGATGTAGGGTTCCTTCGAGTAGTCCCCGTACTTCGCGTCGTCATAGGCGTGCTCCAGGTAGTCGAGGGAGGGACTGATTGAGACGGCGCCCCGCAGGTGAGGCCCCCAGCCGGGCATGCAGGTGAAGTCGGGGGCCGCGTCGAGCGCCAGGTTGACCTTTCCGGAGGAGCCGCGGAAGCGGAAGGCGCGCACCGCGCGGACCAGCTCTCCCGGGAGCTCATCCTCTTCGAGCAGGTCGAGGAAGGTGCGGCGCGGATCCAGGCTGGACGAGACCACCTTTCCGTGCACCTCGTCCCCGTTGGCCAGAGCCACCCCGGTCACGCGGCCGTTGCGGACCAGCACCCGGGCGACCGGCGCGTCGGTGCGGACTTCCGCGCCTGCCTCGCGCGCGGCCGACGCGATCGCCTCGGCGACCGCCCCGGTGCCGCCCTTGGCAAAGCCCCACGCCCGGAAGTGGCCGTCGATCTCCCCCATGTAGTGGTGGAGCAGGACGTAGGCGGTGCCCGGCGAGCGCGGCCCCAGGAAGGTCCCGATGATCCCGCTCGCCGACAGCGTCGCCTTTAGCACGTCGGTCTCGAACCACTCGTCCAGGAAATCCGCCGCGCTCATCGTCATCAGCTTCACGAGCAGGTGCAGCTGTTCGGGCTCGAGCCCCAGAAAGTGCCGGGCAAGGCGGATCAGGCCGGAGATGTCGCGAGGGCCCAGGCGGGCGGGGTCGGGCGGGACGATGTCGAGCAGATACTTCACCGCGCGCGCCATGAAAAAGAGCGACCGGCCGTAGTCGTCGTAAGCCTCGGCGTCGCGCACCGAGAAGCGCGCGATCTCTCGCCAGGTGCGGTAGTGGTCGCCGTCGCGGTAGAGCCGGTCGCCGTCAGGGAGCGGTGTGAGCGTGCTCTCGAGCGGCAGGATGGTGAGCCCGTGCCGGGGCAGGTCCAGCTCGCGAATGATCTCCGGGCGCATCAGGCTCACCACATAGGAGAAGACGCTGTAGCGGAAACCCGGGAAGATCTCCTCGGTGACCGTGGCGCCCCCCACCATCGGACGCGCCTCGAGCACGCACACGTCAAGCCCCGCGCGCGCCAGGTAGGCCGCGTGCACGAGGCCGTTGTGCCCGCCGCCAATCACGACCGCGTCGTATGTGCGGGTCATCGGACTTATGCGCGCTTGCGCGCGGGATCGAAGAAGGGGGTCTTCACCACCGTGGCCGGCACCTCGTGGCGCACGAACTCCACGGTGAGCTCGAAGTCCACACGTCCGCCGGGCCGCGCGAAATCGCGCTGCAGGGTCGCGAGGGCGATGTACTTCTTGAGGATTGGCGAGAAGGTGGAACTGGTCACGAACCCGACCTGCGCCCCGGCGGCGAAGATCGGCACCGGCTCGCGCGACGCCTTGCCCGCCACCAGCGGAGGCAGTCCGACCGAGGCGAAACGCCGCTCGATGCGCGGCCAGTCAACCTCCAGCCCCGCGAAGGCCCACTTGGAGGGCTGGGCGGCCTCCCGCGCGAGCGCCCTCCCGCCCACGAAGTCGCGTCCGGACCGCGGCTGGACCGCCCATCCCAGGCCAGCCTCGTAGGGCGAGGACTTGCGCGACTCGATGAGCGCCGTCCACGCCGACACATAATCGACTTCCTTGAGCAGGAGCCCGGCCTCGATGCGGGCCACGTCGAGGGCGTCGAGCCCCGCCGGGGCGATGCCGTACCCCCGGCCCATCTCCATGAGCGCGTCCCAGAGGTCGAGCGCGTGTTCGGGGCGCACCCAGAGCTCGTATCCCAGATCACCCGTGTAGCCGGTCCGCGTGATCGTGACCGGACTCGATCCCACGGTCCCCTTCGTGAGCCCGAAATACGGGACGGACGCGATGTCCGCGCCGGTCACCAACCCCGCCAGAATGTCACCCGACGTGGGCCCCTGAAGGGCGAGCGCCGCCAGCTCAAGCGAGATGTCGCGCACGTCGGCGTCCATTCCGAGCCCGCAATCCTCGAACCAGCGCAGGCACGGATCCGCGGCCGTGATGCGGAATCGGTCCGCGTCCAGGCGCTGCACGGTGCCATCGTCGATCAGCTTGCCGGCCTCGTCGCACCAAGGGCTGTAGAGTACGTGTCCCTCCGGGCAGTCGGCCGCGTCGCGCGTGACGATCCGGTCCAGCAGCGCGGCCGCATCGGTTCCCGTGATCTCGTACTTGCGCAGGGGCGAGATGTCGAAGAGGGCCGCGCCGCTGCGCACCGCGTAGTACTCGTACTCGTGGCCGGGCTCGTAGCTGAGGGCGATGGAGTACCCGGACCAGTTGCGCCAGCGGCGGTGGTGGGAGAGCGCGGCGGTGCGCGGGTGGAAGGGTGTTTCGAGGAGCATGCGGCAAGCTGGCTGCGATTCAGAAACGCAGCAAGGTGGTGACCGCGGGTCGCCCGGGCTGGATGACGATGATGTAGAGCCGGTCGTACTCCATGTGGTCGATGGGACCGTGAGGATCGCCCCCGAGCGCCTCCGCCAGGCGCGGCGTGGTGTTGCTGTGGCCCGACACCAGATGACGACCGGGGGTCGCGCGAATGGTCTCCGCGAGTTGCTCCAGTTCTCCGGGGCTGTAGATGATGAGCTCGACGCCATCGTCCTCCGCGATGGGGCGGGCGGTACCGAGCGTCCGCGTCAGGTTGGTGGAATGGACGTGGGTGAAATCCACGTCCGCCAACAGTGTCCGGAGCCGCTCGACCCGTGCTCGCCCAACGTCGTTCAAGGGCGAGTTCGGGCTGTCGTCGAGGCGTTCGGCGTGGCGCACCAGGAAGACGGTCACGGCGTCGTCCGCCGGGACAGCGACCTGTGCGCCCAGGCGGAAGGGCACCGCGACCGCCGCCAGGCAGGCCGCGAAGGCTGCCAGCGTGTTTGCGGCCAGCCGCACGCGGCATCGGGGAATTCGCGATCGAGTCATGGCACCCCCACTACTTGAGCGCGACCAACTGGTCTGGATCCACCCGCACGACGATGTAGGTGATCGCCTCGGTGATCTCGCTGAAGCCGTGCGGCGAGTTGGTCGGGATGATCACCATGTCCCCCGGTTCGATGTCGCGGCTCTGTCCGCCGGCGATGCCGCCCAGCGCACTCGGGCCGGTCAGCGTGCGGACCGTATTCCCCTCCGGATCGAGGGGACGCGGGTCCGTGAGCTCGCCCCCGGTCACCAGCGTGCCCCGCCCCGACACAACGTAGTAGACCTCGGTCTGGTTGTGGTGCTGGATCGCCCCCAGCGAGGTGGTGGGCGGCCGGTGCACCAACCCGACCCCGACGTTGTGGCCGCCCGCATCGATGTGGCGGATCTGCTGGTCGCTCACCCGGCCCTCGGGAGCGTTCGCGATGGTGGCGAGAATGTCCTCCGCGGTAATGTGGGTGGCCGCCTGATTCTCCTGGGCCGCGGCCCAGATCAGTCCGCCAGCCAGCGCCGCAACGAGCAGCTTCGACACGGGTACCTCCGGTCTTCGGTGGGTTCAGCGGCCTTGCACGCGAGAGCCAATACTAGCAGCCCGTGGATGAATCCGCGCGTGCACCGCGCCCACTGGTAGAATCGGCAGCCAACCCTGATGTTGCGCCCGGGCGTCTCAAGGGTTGGGAGACCTGATCCACTCCCCGGGAGACTCTTTGCGCATGACGCCCCGACCCATCGTTCTCGCAGCGGCCACGCTCCTCCATGCTGGGTGTGTCTCTCCCGACAGCAGTTCGTTGACCATCGTTCGCGATAGCGCCCGTGTCGTGATCGCGGAGAGCGGCCTGGAAGTCTCGGGCGACGAATGGAGGCTCCAGCTTCCCCCCGTCCTTCTGATCGGCCGTAGCGAGGGCACGGGGGACGGACCGGATCTCTTCGGGCGCATCAACCAAGTCATTCGGCTGTCGAGCGGGGACATCGCCGTAGCCGAAGGCCTGGCGGCGGAGGTCCGCGTTTTTGACGATGGGGGAGGGTACTTGCGCACGTTTGGAAGACGCGGTGAAGGACCCGGAGAGTTCGCGAACCTTTGGACGATTTCGGAATTGCCGGGTGATACGATTGTGGCGGTCGATCCCTTCGGCGGGCGGATTACCCTGTTCACGTCATCTGGCACGTTCGCCCGATCATTCCCGATGCCGTGGCTCCCAGGGGCGTCTGCCCCCAACCCGGTCGGGTGGTTTGAGGACGGCACGCTGCTCGTCGACGCGCTCGCTCAATCTCCGTCCGGGGACGCACGCGACCAATCCACGCACTTCCTATACTCGGTTGACCGCGATGGAGAGGTACTGGAGCCCCTCGGCGAGTTCGCGGGTGAGCAACTGGGCCGCAACGGCTTGGGCCTTGCCTTCGGCGCGCGGGCACATTTCGCGGCAGGCGGCAACCTGGCCTGGTATGGACATTCCAGCCGATACGAGTTGGTGGGCCGTGACCGATCCGGATCCGTGCGCAGAATCGTGCGTGCGGATCGAATTCCGAGGGCGGTGACACAAGCCGAAATCGATGAATCGCGGGCCGCAGCCGGGGAGCGCCTCCGGGGAATGTCGGGTCCAGCCATCGATCGAATCCGGGCGACCGAGTTCGCGAGCACCCACCCGCTCCATGGCAGATTCCTCTTTGACGAAGCAGGCAACCTATGGGTGGAGCGGTCCTGGAGTGACCTGATCGCGGATTCCGGCGCGAGAGAATGGGACATCTTCGACGCGGAGGGCAAACTCACTGGCTTCCTTGCGACTCCCGGCGGCTTCCGGATCACGTACATCGGGACGCAGTCGGTCCTCGGCGTTCATGCGGATTCTCTCGGCATCGAGACCGTTCGGATGTATCGATTGGATAAGTGACGACCCCTTCAGCCCACATCCCCATCACGCAACGACCGGCAGGTTTCCCGAGATGCCCCATGGTCGCCAGGATCACGGTGCGGAAGGGTGTTCGGAGGCACGAGGCGGCAGCAGTCCCCTGTGACGTCGGACGTTGAGGGCCTTCCACTGGAGCAGAGGCTGGTTGTGAATGCGTTGCTGCAAGGATGTGTCGCAGGTGAGCAAGCCTGCATCGACATCGCCCTTGTCCAACAGCAGGTCGAGGAACTCGCGTTCCCTGTCGGCAAGAGGCAGTACGGCGGATAGCGCTCTCTTGCAATCCTCGACGAGTCCCCGGGCGTAATCGGTTGTCACGGCCTGCCCGGACGGTCCCGGTGCCCGAAGCATGGGACGCAGTTGTCTCGTCAACTCCCGTTCTTCGAAGTCGATGTCTTCGACTGAGACGGTCCGCCAGTCCTTGCGGTTCATCGCTCCATAGACGACGAACGCGACGCGGAGCTGGTCACTCCGGAGATCATCCAGGCCGAGAATCTGGCTGCAATCAAAGAGATCTCTCGACTGCCTGCGCGACAGCAGCGCCGCAAGCTTGCCCGCCGCGAGTTCGTGGAGGTCTACCAGAGGGATTCCCCTGGCACAATAGTCACCGATCGGATGGGAGTCGGCCTCGCAGCCGTCCCAGAGCGGCTGTCTGTACATGTAGTTGAGATCCACTTCGAGGATCGCCGGCTGACCCGTGTAGCTCACGTACCCCAACCGCCATTTCCCGCCTGCATGTTCGTCCGGGGCCCGCCGGACCGTGAACCCCTCTCGTGAGAATACCGCCTGAGCCGCTCGCTCGACGCGGGGTCTGTCCTCAAGCATGTCTTCGCGGTCGAGCGCGCCGATGTAGTTGAGATCGATGTCCACAGACAGTCTTGGATAGCGAAGCACAAACAGATTCAACGCCGTGCCGCCCTTCAGTGCCCATTTTCCACGGAGTCCCGGATGCGAATTGAGCGCGCTCAGAAGGTGCATCAACTGGAGCACCTTCTCGACTACCCGTTCGCTGAACCCCTCGGCTCGGGCAAACGGCCCCGCATCGCGCGCCGAGACCCTCACGGCATCTCTTCCCAGGACCGGTTCAGGACCTGCTCGGGGACCATCAGGTTCCAGTCCTTGACCCACGTGCAGTCGCGGCGACTGGCGCGCACCAGGTAGTGGGGCTGCCTGGGCCGCATTCGACGCAGCATCTCGAGGTGCGCGTCCTCAACCATCAGGTCGTCCCTGTGCTGTTGCAGAAAGAACCCCACCTTCGCGGCGGTCGTGGCGTTGTCCAGCAGACGCGCGTATTCGATGACCTGGTCCAGATCGAAGAACTCCACCGACTCAAGCGACCGCCAGATCTCTTCCCATTCGCCCGTCAGGTCCGGGCGGTCCAGCACGTCGACCAGTGTTCTTTCGTGACTGGTCACCCGAATCTGCACGCCGGAGCGGCGCTGGCGGATCACGCCGAACATCGCTTCCCTTTTTCGCAGCAGGGGCGGCGGTACAGGTGCACGCCGGTACTCGTGGGACCGGAACTCCATCGGCAGCGACCGCTTCGCCGATATGTACACCACCGTCCAGTGGACCGAGTATGCGCGGCCATGGAATTCCAGGGCTGTGTGGTAAGCCAGGACTGCGTCCTCCGTGAGCTTGGCCGCGACCAGGAAGGGATCGATGGGCGCAGTCTCCGGATTCATGCCCAGCGGGACCGTCGCATACAGGCCCCGGCGCAGGGAGACGATTCGCCCTCGCCTGCGGTAGTAGGCCAGGAGAGAGTTGCGGGTAGCGGCATTGGCGGAGCCTCGATGTGACAGGAACGCATCCAGCTCTTCCACGGTGAACACCGCGTGCCGTGCGAAGAAGGCGTTGAGACTCACGGGATGACCTCGTTTGACGATCGGTCGACATAAGGCGAAATAATTTGGCCTTATCTCGTTAGACCGTCAAGCACCGCTTTGACATCCCATCAAGATAATTGCAATGACCCAGCCCTTATCTCGCCGAGTTGTCAAATCAGGTTCCCGACCCGCCGAAGAAGGCAGGCCAGGCTAGGGCCCGGCTTTCCGCAGGGGTGCCAGGGCGGCGTCCTCGACCCGGATTCGCAGGAACACGGCGAGTGTGACGAGGAGCCCCATGACTGCCGCGATGCGCCATGCCCCGAAGATCATGGGAACCGACACGACCTCGCCCACCACGAGTGCGTAGTTCGGGTGCCGCATGAAGCGGTAGGGCCCCCGCACCACCAGCGGCGCGCCGGGAACCGTGATGACGCGCACGGTCCAGTACTCGCCCAGGCTCAGCATGACCCAGGCCCGGAACGCCTGCAGCAGCAGATAGACCCCGATCCACCACAGGCTCGGGGGCGTGCCGGGGTCGATGAACGCGGCCATCGCCGCGAACCAGGCAACGTACACCGCGATGAAGAGCGGAAGGTGCCAACGCCCGACCTCTTCGCCACCCCGGGCCAGGAGCCGGGCCGAGTTGCGCCGGGAAAGCGCCATGTAGCCCAGGTGCTGAAGGGCTACGATGAGCAGGATCAGATGGGTCATGCCTCGATCAGCATCATCGCGGCAGTGAATCCGGGGCCGAGCGAAGTGAGCAGGATGCGGCCCGTGGCGCCCGCCTGCAGGGCACGTTCCAGGACGAACAAGGCCGTGGGCGCGGACATGTTTCCGTGACGGCGAAGGATCTCCCGGGAATGGATCAGGGCATCCGGGGGCAGGTCGAGCGCCTCCTCCAGCGCGTCGAGAACCCGCGCTCCGCCGGGGTGCGCGGCGTACACGTCGATTTGCTCCAGCGAGAGGTCGCGGGACTGGAGGAAACCCTCGACCGCGCCGCGAAAGCGCCGCCGGACGATGTCCGGGATGCTGCGCGAGAACAGGACGCCGAACTCACCCGCTTCGCCGAAGTCCCAACCCATGACATCCAGGGAGCCGGGCCAGGTGTACTCGCCCCAGTCCCGGACCGCCGGCCCCCGGCCCGACGTGCTCAGCACCGCGCCCGCGGCCCCGTCTCCGAAGAGCGCGGCCGCGACGACGTTGCTCTTCGACGCGTCGTCCTTCTGGAATGTGAGCGTGCACAGTTCGACGGTGAGGAACAGGACGTTCAGTTCGGGTTCGGCCCGGCACATCGCGCCGGCACGGGCCAGCCCCAGCACTCCGCCCGCGCAGCCGAGACCGAAGATCGGCAGGCGCCGGATGTCCGGCGGCAGGCGCAGGCGATCGATGAGCAATGCGTCCAGGGTGGGGGTCGCCAGGCCCGTGCTGGACACCACGACCAGTCCGCCCACCTCCCCCGGCTCCAGCCCGGCCTGGTCGAGACATCGTGCGGCGACCTCTTCCAGGATCGCCAGCGAACACTCGATGTAGACGTCGTTGCGTTCGGAGAAGGTGCGCGGCTGGCGATACCAGTCCAGCGGCATGGAGATCTGGCGGGAGTCGATTCCGGCGTTCGCGTACACCCGCGCCATCCGGTCGAAGTTGGCAAACGAGTGTGAAAAGAACTCGTAGCCGAGGGGCACCAGCTCTTCCTGCCGGTACCGGTGCGGCGCGCGTCCGCTGGCCAGGGAGTTGAGGCGAACGGCGTTGTCGTGTGGCGGCATCACTGTGTTCACACGTTACAAACGCAGGGCCGCCCCCGAAACCCGCTGCGGTCTGGCCTCCGCATCCGCCATCCCGGGGGCGTTGGGGCACCCGTGCGGCGGTCCGGTTCCGGGAGCGGTCGCTGAACCCTCAGGCCGCTCGGCCTTCCGACTCGCTCGTCACCAGGCCCGACATCCGGTGCCCGCCCGAACCCCGCGCGTACCGCGCGAAGAAGGCGTTGAGACTCACAGGATGACCTCGTTTGACGATCAGGTGACATACGGTCAAGTAAACCGGCTTTATCTCGTTAGTACGTCAAGCCGTCCTCTCCCCTCACCCGCCAGGCCCTCTCACCCGCCGCTTGATCTCCGGGTCGACCCGGGTGGCGTGGGCGGTGTGGTAAGCCAGGAGAGAAACCCCAATACCGTGGCTTGGCCAGCGCTAACGGCCCCTCCCCTCACCCTCCGCATGTCCCTTTCCGCTGACGCCCCCGAACGCCTCCGAAGCACCGAATGCGACGAGGCCACCCACGATTGCGCCAAGAGCGCCCGTCCTGAACCACGAAAGCCGCCGCTCGTGAAGTTCGAGAACCTCGCTGAGCTGGATGGCGAGGGTGTCCTGATTGGCGAAGCTCCGCCCGGCGCCGGCCTGCACCCGCGCGAAAACGACGTGCAGGGAGATCGTCTCTGCCTCAGCGGCGACGAGGATCCCCTCCAGCTCTCGCCGAGCCTCTCCGGTGCGCTCGCTTATCCGGATCGCCTCCGGTGCCGACAGCCGAGCCCGGATTCTGGCCCCGGCTTGGGGAGGACGTTCCATCGGAAGGTAGGAATAGCACCCCGCGAGCCCCAGCGTCGCGACGGCCGCCAACCCCCTCAACCGCCGGGTCACTGGCGCCTCCGCTCGAGGTCGAGGAGGTGGGGCTGATTGAATGCGTAGATGAACAGATGTGGCGTCTCGGCCGGGGCTCTCAGCTCGTTGTAGTGCTCGTTCTGGTCGATGCTCACCCTCATCCACACCTCGGCGCCCGAAGGTTCGGCTCGCTCGATCAGGACATAGAACCGCTGCGGGCCGCGAATGTCATACACGGTATCGAAGGGCAACGAACGCAGGGTCGTGTCGGCCCTCGTGAGGTGTATGTCCACGTCGCCGGGCCCCCGCATCACCGGGGTGAACTCCCGGGAGACCACGACGGGCGCCTGCACCTCACCGCTCCCCTGGAGGATCAGGGTCGCGGTGTCGGGCGACTCGTCATCGAACCAGTCGCATGCTCCCACCGCGAGGAGCGCCACCCCCCATCCCCATCGAGCAGCCCGTGGACTGCTAGGGCACGAGAGCATCATGGGTCATGCGAACCGCCGCGCTCCGTTCCCGGCGATGACGCCGCGGAGCCTTACCTCGGCGTCCCGAAGGTGACTTTTCAGCGAGTCGACGCATTCCTCCTGGCGGCCCTCCACCAGCAGATCTGCGATTCTCCGATGCTCACGCGCCTGCGCGAGCGCGAACTCGCTGTCCTCCTGATCGAGCGTAACCAGGCCCAGCCGCAGCTCGCCGAAAAGGGTCCGGACGAAATCGCTGATGCGCCTGCTCTCCAGAAAGGCCACGATATTGCTGTGGAACCGCATGTCCAGGTCGGCGATATGAGACCAGTCCAGAGTGTCGCTCGCCACGTACATCTCTTCAGCGATTCGTGCAAGCGTACCGAATTCATCGGGACGCCTGCCCCGGCTCGCAAGCACTGCGGCCGGTTCCAGGAACATGCGCGCCTCATAGATATCGCGCACCGCCTCCTCGCTGAGCGACCGGACCATCGCGCCGCGATGCAGGTTGTGTTGAACCAGACCCTCGTAGACGAGACGGCGGATCGCTTCCCGCATCGTGTTCCGCGAGATGCCGAAGGCGCCTGCCAACCGTACCTCCTCCAACGGAGTCCCGGGACGCAGTTCCCCGCGGAGGATTCTGCTTCTGAGAACGGCAGCAGCCTGATCGGAGGTGCTCCTTCGGTCGATGCGAAGGCCTTGTGCGTCGTTCACCGGCGTGGTTCTCCCTTATGGGGTTTGCGTCAGGTATGGATCCACGATCCGGGGGCCCGCCTGCGACTCCTTGCCGGCGGCCGGGCGGATCCCGATAGTATCTGCGAATGGAATCACATGTTGACCAATTTGTCAAGTGAACAGCGTGACGGCGGGCGCGGACAACGTTCCCACGAACCGGACCATCCAAAGGGGGCCAGAATGCCGCAGATCATCGATCTCCCGCAAATCAACGCCGCTCTGGACCAGATCGATGTCGTGGGCTTCATCGAAGAGGGGTTCGTCGCTTACTCGCGCGGTGACGTGGTCGTCCCGCCGGTGGGCGAGATGCTCTTCGAGGATCCGCGCGGAGAAGCTCACATCAAGTACGGGTTCATCAAGGACGATGACTATTTCGTGATCAAGGTAGCCAGCGGCTTCTACGACAACGTGAAGCTGGGGCTACCCGTCAACTCCGGGCTCATGTTGCTGTTCTGTCAGCGAACGGGCAAGCTGCTCTCCGTGCTTCTCGACGAGGGGCATCTCACCGGCGTCCGGACGGCAGCCGCGGGGGCTGTCGTGGCCAGGTACCTGGCGCCGGGCAACGTGCGGCGGATCGGCATCGTCGGGGCCGGCGATCAGGCCCGCAGGCAACTCCTCATGCTCGATTCGGCAGTCGATTGCCGGGACGTCATGGTCTGGGGCCTCGGCGAGGGGGAAGTCGAAGCCTACAGGCGCGACATGGAGCCCCTCGGCTACCATGTCGATACGACCCTCGACCCTGCCGAAGTCGCTGCGGAATGCAATCTCATCGTCTGTGTCACCCCGGCCCGAAGGCCGCTGCTTCGCAGTGACGACATTCGGTCCGGCACGCACATTACCGCGGTGGGGTCGGACACGCCGGAAAAGCAGGAGCTGGATGCGGAGATTCTGGCACGGGCCGACATTGTCGTCGCCGACAGCATCGAGCAGTGCAGGTCGAGAGGCGAGATCTATCAGGCCACGAGGGCGGGGGTGCTCGACGGCGCAAAACCCGTCGAGCTGGGAAAGGTCATCTCCGATCCAGGATTGCGACGCTCATCGGACGATCAGCTCACCGTCGCGGATCTGACCGGGGTAGCTGTCCAGGACGTGCAGATCGCAAAGGCGGTCTACCTGACGCTGGAGCGTGACCAGACAGCGTGATCCCTATCCGGCGCCGAACACGATCTCCGCGATTCGCTCGGTAATCTCCCCGGTCATGTTCTCCTCTTCAAACGACACATGACCGAGGACGGCGATGACGACCCCGGCATCGACGTATCGGCGAAAGACGGCGCTGTCGGCGCCCCCGAACGATCCGCCGCCAGTGTGCTGGATGAGAAGGCCGTTGTCGGTCTGCTCCACGTCCCATCCGAGAGCGTAGTTGTCCAGAAAAGGCGTGTAGAACTTCCGCTTGGCTTCGGCCGAGAGAACCGTCTCGCCTGCGAGGGCGAGGTGCCAGCGATACAGGTCGCCGTTGGTGGTCAGGAGGCCACCGTTTCCCAGCACGTTCCATTGGGGATAGGGCCGTTCGAGAGGGGTTCCGAGGTCTTCGCCTTCCACGTAGTAGTGGGAAACGACATGCTCGTCCCAGGGTGGCAGGCGGTAACCCGTCGCGTCCAGACCCGCCGGTTTGAAGACATGCTCGCTCAGGTACTCCTCGTATGACTGGCCGGAGACAAGTTCGATGATCGCGGCCAGCACGCTGTAGCTCGAATTCGAGTAGTTGAACTCCTCCCCGGGAACCGAAAGCAGGGGCGCGTCGAACGCCTCCTGGATGGTCTCGTCGCGCGGCGCCACTTCGAAATCGCCGTTGTCCCAGTCATCACCCGTGTAGTCGATCAGGCCGGCGGTGTGGGTGAGCAACTGATGGAGGGTTATGTCCCTCTTCTCTTCGGGAAGATCGGGGAAGTACTCCTGAAGCGAGTCCTCCGTACTCAGCTTCCCCTGCATCTCCAGCTTGAGGATCCCCGCAGCGGTGAACTGCTTCGTGATGGAGCCGATGATGATGACGCTCTCCGAAGAATTGGGAATGTTCCCGGAGCGGTCGGCCATCCCATAGCCCTTGTTGAGAACGACCTCTCCCCCCTTTGCCACGAGAACGGTTCCGCCGAAGCGATCCGGCGTGAACCCGGCAACGTATGCGTCGATCTCGGCTGCGAGATCGCCCTGGACGGTGTTCTCGGGGACAGTCGGAGCGTCGGGCGCGTCGTCCGGGGCATCCCCGGCGTCCCGGCATGAGGGCGCCGCAACACAGATCGCGAGCCAGAGAGCGATCGATCCGGAAAGCCGCCGCGGCGTGGACATGAGAACCTCCCTCCTGGTGACGGTCCGGAGCGGGGCCGCCCTGACGGACGCATGAGCCTTCGTTGCTTCCGGCATCATCCGCCTCCTCGATAGCCCCACCCGCGAACCACCACGCCGGGCCTGGCATCCGTGATCTCTCCCTCATCCAGAACAACCTCCCCGTTCACCACGACGTACTCTACGCCCGTGGAATACTGGTGGGGGTCCTGATAGGTGGCGTGGTCCATGATGGTTTCCGGATCGAAGACAACAACGTCGGCGTAGAGGCCCTCGGCCAGGGTCCCGCGATCCTCGACCCCGATGTTCTCGGCCGCCAGGGAGGTCGATTTGCGGATCGCCTCCTCCAGGCTGATCACACCCAGCTCGCGGACATACCGGCCCAGGATCCTGGCATAGGTGCCGTATGCCCTGGGATGAGGCAAGCCGGCGGCGAGAGGCCCGTCGGGCGCGGCCAGCCTGCCGTCAGTCCCGAACGCCACCCAGGGCTGACGCATGGCCAGGCGAAGGTCATTCTCGTCCGTGAGCAGGGAGACGAACCCCGCGCCCCCTTCCTGAATCATGTCCATGATCCCGTCCTTCGGATCCTTGCCGAGGTCGGCCGCGATCTCATCGAGCATCATTCCCTCGTATCGCAGGTAGTTCTCGTTTCCCTGCACGTCGACGATCCTGAAGTTGACGGCTCCGCCGGCGCCCAGATACTCGTTCTCCCACTCGGCCGTCGGCACGTCGAGTTCGCGCTTGATGCTGTCCCGAATGGCCGAATCCCCCATTCGCCGCTCGATATCCGCGACTCCGCCTTCGCGGGCCCAGGGGGGAAGCAGCGCGCGCAGGCCCGCGGCCCCCCAGACGTAGGGGTAGATGTCGGCGGCGATGTCGAGACCCTCCTCCCGCGCCCGGTTGATGCGGTCCACCACCTCGGCCATCCTGCCCCAGTTGGCGACGTATGCCGCCTTCAGGTGGGTGACGTTCGTCCTGATGCCGGACTCGCGGGCGATGTGAAAGACCTCGTCGAGCGATTCGAAGAGGGCGTCTCCCTCGCTGCGCTGATGGGTCTGGTAGACGCCGCCGTAGCGACCGGCCACCTGCGCCATCAGCACCAACTCCTCCGTAGTATTGAAGCGGTCCGGGGTGTACATGAGGGCGGAGAACACGCCCAGCGCGCCGTCCTCCATGGCCTCGGCCGTCAGTCTCTCCATCTCGAGCAGCTCTTCCGGGGTGGCGGGGCGGTCGTCCAGCCCCACGGCCAGCTCCCGGATGTTCGCGGTGCCGACGAACGACGCGAAGTTGATGGCCGCCGGGTTGGCGTCGAGCCGGTCGAAGAACTCGCCGAGCGTGCGCCAGTCCGGCTCGATGCCGAAGCGCTCGTAGGAGGCGGCCCGTTCGGCGACGTACCGGTCGTCGATGGGCGCGACCGAACGGCCTTCTCCCTCGATGTCCAGCGTGATTCCCTGGGTCACCTTGCTGGGCGTACGGGGATCGACCAGGAAGTACCAGGAAGAGTGGCTGTGCAGGTCGATGAAGCCGGGCGCCACCACGTGTCCGGTAGCGTCGATCACGCGCCCGGCTTCGGCGTCGGACAGATCCCCGACGGCGGCGATGCGTTGCCCCCGGATGCCGACGTCGCCCTCGAACGCCGGGCTGCCGGTCCCGTCCACGATCCGACCGTTTGTGATGAGTATGTCGTATGCGCCCGAAGCCCCGTCCTGACGCTGACAGGCCGAAGGGAGTAGTGCCAGTGTGACCAGGAATGCCGCGTTCAGTTTGCCGGCTTGCATCTCTATTCCTCCATATCCTGTGTTGGGTGCTCGAAACACGGTTGTCCCGTCCCGTCGTCCTCTCCGTGGCGGGCTTCCTCCTACAACGCCACGTGACCGATCCCGTCCTGGTAGCTCATGCGCGTACCGTACGGCTCCGACAACCGGGCAAGGCTATCCACTATCGCCTCTCCCTCCTCCGCAGTTGCCATGATCGGGGTGCCACGCCAGTGGCGGGGCTCATGTTGTCCCATGACGACGGGGTAGAGCTTGATGTCGGTGACCTCGCTTCCATCCTCGAACGTGATGTACGGAACCACCGTCTCCCAATAGCGGTTGTCGACCACCATGTCGGCGAAGGCGTAGTCGAAAGCGAGTGACGGATCGAGCGTGTCGCGATCCAGGTTGCTGGCCACGAACTCCTCGGCCCCGATCTGGTTCACGGTCTCGTACTGGAATACGCCGTTGGCCAGGCTGTAGAAGATCGGTTTGCCGCGGTACATCTCGAGACCGCGGAGAATGTGCGGTCCGGTTCCGAAGAAGGCATCTGCCCCCGCGTCGATGCATGCGCGCGCAAACGTCACCAGGAAGCGGGCCGGCACCTCCCGGTCCCGGTAGCCCTCGTGGGCGTGAATCGAAACGATTACGACCTTCGAGTTCCGGCGGGCGATCCCGACGGCTTCGGTGATCCGCTCCAGATCCTCGGCGTTGGGCTCGCTGAAGATGTCGTTGGCGTCACCGCGCGTGAAACGGTTCCCCATGAAGTCGAGTGCGTCCGCAGCCGACTCGGCGTTTTCGTTACCGGTTGCCTCGGCGACCGCCTGGCCGACCTCGCGCAGCTGATCGAACTGTTCCGACTCGAGCTGATAACTCCGGCTCCAGCGGAGCGGATTGAGCCCTGGTCGTCCCTTGGCGTGCGGCGTCGTGTAGGCGGCCATGCTCCAGGAGGCGAACGTGGAGGCGCAGCTCACCTGGCCTACCCGTCCCCGGGGGCTGTCGAAATAGCCGGGCTTTGAAGCATACTGCATGTCCTGCCCGGAGCCGGCGTGCCTGAGCCCCGCGCGCTCGACGTTCCTGATGGTCTCCAGGACGCCCTCCTCTCCGTAGTCGGCCGTGTGGTTGTTGGCCATCCCGAGAAGATCGATTCCCATCCACGCAAGCTCCTCGCCGCCCCAGGGCTCGCAGATGATCGTCCCGTCCTGTCCCTTCCCCATCGGGTATCCGATGCGGTGGTCCATGATGTTCATCTCGCAGTTGGCCCAGGCGCAGTCGGCGCTCCGGAGCAGCTCGACCAGCTCCAGCAGACGGGGATCCCGCTGGTTGCTGATGCGGCGGGTCATGATGATGTCACCCAGCGCGGCGAGCGTCAGCTTGTCCGGTATCTCCCAGAGACCGCCCGGGACGAGGGGCGAGGCCCCCACGGCGGCCGCCGCGCGGCCCATCCCGCCCACGAATTCTCTCCTCTTCATCCGATCGCTCCCTTCGAGCTGCAGGTATCCCCGGTTACGGGACTATGCCCGGCACGCCTCGCCGCTTCGCCAGAGCGATGAGCGAGGGCAGGTCGTTCTCCATGAGGCGCTCCAGGTCCGAGAGCACCCCGGTGAGCTCGCGGTCCAGATCTTCGTACCGCTCGTACGCCGCGTCCGTGGGTCGGGCATCGGCGCTGAGAATCGTGTTCATGAGGAAAATGAGCTGGTTGTCGAGTTTCGTGCCGAAGTTGATGGCATCCTCCGCAGCCTCGAGTCTCGTCTCCCTCAGCGATTCTTCGACGCGGGTCAGCCCGGCCAGCAATGGCTCGGCTACGCGGGAGATCTCCTCTCCGACGCCCCTCGCCGCTGCGCGCTGCTCCAACTCCTCGATCCGGCTCCGGGCGGCGTGGATTCGGCCGATGCTCCGGTGTGTCTGGGTCGCCCGGTCCCGAATCCTGATCGCCAGCTCGAACTGCTCGACGAACTCGGCATCGGTCGTGGCCACCCGTGGATCCCGGAGCACCCGGAAGGACCGGGTCTGGTCGCGATCTCCCACCCGCATGCGCACCCTGTACGTCCCCGGAACCGCCCTGGGACCATCGGTTGCCCCCCAGATCACCAGCCCTCCGATGAGCTCGGGACCGGGATACCTGAGGTCCCACACCCATCGGTGCATGCCCGGATCCGTCCCGAGCGCGCCATCCTCCCCGTCGCTCGAGGCCGTCCGAATCACTCTGCCCGCCGAGTCGAGGACATCGAGCGTCAACTCGCCGCTGAGGGGCTCGCCCAGGTGATAGTGGACCACAGCGGCGTCCGGCGGGTTTTCGCCCACTCGCGGGCCGGCGGCGCTCGTCCCGGCCACTCGATATGCGACCCGGGGCGGATAGAGGTACGCCTCCGACGCGGCCACCTCGTCGGTGAGGTGATGCAGGGGCGTCAGATCGTCCAGAATCCAGAACGAACGGCCCTGCGTCGACACGGCCAGGTCCTGTTCGTGGACCGCGATGTCCGTGATCGGAGTGACGGGCAGGTTGAGTTGGAGGGGCTGCCAGCTTCCTCCGTCGTCGAACGAGACGTACATGCCGTACTCCGTGCCGGCGTAGAGCAGGCCGCGCCGACCGGGGTCCTCCCGCACCGCCCTCACGAAATGGTGCGGCGGAATGCCGTTCAGCCCGTCCGTCAGCAGGTCCCAGCTTTCGCCGTAGTCGTCGGTGCGGAAGATGTAGGGCCGGAAGTCGTCCTCGCGGTAGCGATGCACGGCGATGAACGCGCGGCCCGGGCCGTGGGCCGACAGCTCGACCATGTTCACCGTTCCCCATTCCGGCATCCCGCGAGGCGTGATGTCCTGCCAGCTCGCCCCTTCATCCCGCGAGATGTGCATCAGCCCGTCGTCCGTACCGGCCCACAGCAGGCCGGGCGCATGCGGCGACGCCTCGAAGGCGAAGACCGTCCCGTAGGTCTCCGAGGTCCAGTTATCGAAAGTGATCGGACCGCCGGAGTCACCCTGCTTCGTCTCGTCGTCCCGCGTCAGGTCCGGACTGATGATGGTCCAGCTCTGGCCCTCGTCTGTGGAGCGATGAACGAACTGGGACGTGTAGTAGAGGATGTCCGGATCGTGCGGCGAGAGCCGGATGGGGGCGTGCATCTGGTGGCGGTACTTGAAGTCGATGGCGGCCTTGCCCTCCCCGAGTTCGGGGTAGGTCATGATGCTGCGGGCCTCGCCGGTGGCGTGGTCGTAGCGCGTGATGGCGGCCTCGTTGTTGCCCGCGAAGACGATGTTCGGATTGTCGGGACGCACCGCGATATGGCCCTGCTCGCCACCTCCGACGGCATAGGAGTGCTCCGAGACGCCGCCGAGCTTCCGGCTCGGGATCGATATGGTCGTGTTGTCCTGCTGCCCCGCGTACAACCGGTAAGGGAACTGGTTGTCGAGGCTGACCCGGTACAGTTCGGCCGTCGGCTGATTCGCCTGCGTGGACCACGAGACCCCGCCGTTGAAGGTGACGGTGGCGCCTCCGTCGTTCCCCAGGACCATGATGCGGGGATCCCGCGGATTGATCCAGAGATCGTGGTTGTCCGCGTGAGGCACCGTGAGTCGCTCGAAACTCACTCCGCCGTCGACCGACCTGAAGAACCCGACGTTGAGTGCATAGATCGCGTTCTCGTCCACCGGGTCGGCGCGGATGTGCATGTAGTAGTACGCCCGCGACCGGATGCGCCGGTCGGTGTTGATGAGGCGGAAGCTCTCGCCCCCGTCGTCAGACCGGAACAGGCCCCCGTCGTGCGCTTCCACGATGGCCCACACCCGGTCCGGGTTCGCCGGCGAGATGGTCACCCCGATACGGCCCTTGATCCCTTGCGGCAGGCCTTCGGTCAACTCCTCCCAGGTGTCCCCGCCGTCCATGCTGCGAAAAAGGCCGCTGCCCTCTCCGCCGCTGCTCAGCGTCCACGGCTTCCGCACCGCCTCCCACATCGTCGCATAGAGGATCCCGGGGTCGGAGGGATGCATCGCCAGGTCGGCCGCTCCGACCTCCTCGCTCACGAACAGCACCCGCTCCCACGTGTTCCCTCCATCAGCGGAGCGGTATACACCCCGCTCGGGATTCGGCCCGAAGGCGTGCCCGAAGACAGCCGCGTATACCAGGTCGGGATCGTCCGGGTGGACCCGGATCCGCCCGATCTGCCCCGCGTTACGCAGTCCCAGGTGTTGCCACGTCCGCCCCCCGTCGACCGACCCGTAGATGCCGTCGCCTGCCGACACGTTGTGGCGGATGCATACCTCCCCCATCCCCACATACAGGACATTCGGATCGGACGGCGCCAGCGCCATCCCGCCCACCGATGCGCTCCCGAAGTATCCGTCCGAGATGTTGCGCCAATTCTCGCCGGCGTCGTCCGTCCTCCAGACGCCGCCGCCCGTGGACCCCATGTAGAACGTCGTCGGCCTGTCCGGAATGCCGGCCACCGCGGACACGCGTCCGCCTCGATAGGGACCCACCAGACGGTACTCGAGGGCCCGGAAGAGCGATACGTCGTATCGGGGACGCGAAGCCTCGGCCTGCAGGTCGCTCTGAGAAGCCAGGGCCGCCGGCAACGCCAGCGAAGTGAGCCCGACCAGCGTGACGACGCCGAGAAGACGGGATGCCTCACTCATCCAGGATGCCATTGCATTCTCTTGGGCGTCTCCCAGCCCCCGTCGATGCCTTGATGCCCTCCGATCAGAACGGCCCGCTACGCCTCAGCCGACGTTCGGATTGGATTCGCGTTCGATCTGCGTTATCGGGAAGAACACACCCGGCGTGTTGTAGGCTTCGGAGGTCGTCTGCCACAGGTTGGCCGGGTCTCCGTAGCGGTAGAGATCCCCCAAGCGCCGCCCCTGGAAGAAGAGGTTCACGAAGCGCGTGTGTTTGAGCAGGTCCGCCGTGCTCGCGGAGTACATGCCCGGGTCGAAGGGAGTCAGTCCGGGGGTCATCGCGCGCACATGGTTGATATGCGTCACGGCGCCAGTCTGGTCGCCCGACGCGAGAGCAGCCTCGGCCAGGATCAGGTGCATCTCCCGCGCCGACACGACGGTCAGAGAGCCCACATCCCGCGTCTCGGTCCAGTTGAAGATCAGGTCGGCAAGCACGGGATCCGGCATCTCGTCGATGATGTCGTTGAGGATGACGTCCACCGGCTTGCTCGAGCCGCGACCCGGGTAGGTGGCGAGATCGTCGTCGAACCGAAGCTCCTGCCGGTTGTTGATCTGTCCTCCGACGTAACTCGTAACCGTCGTCGCGCTATAGGCGAACTCATACTTCCAGTCGGAACCGCCGACCAGAGCTAGCACGGCCGCTGCATCGGAGTTTGCGCCGGAGTCGTTCACCCACGGGTCGGACGGGGCCATGCCTGGAGGATTCAGCTTGTGCCACACGGCCGCGGCGAACCTCGCGCGCGCCCGCTGCGCGAGCAGCTGGAGCTCAAGGTCGCCGGCTCCCTCGGACCGGGCGATCGCCAAGCCGTTGGTAAGGTATTCGATGGCCGTCGTGTACATCTGGCTCATGTTGTCCGCGCCGATCGGGGCCGCCGCTTCCGCTCGGTCGGACAGGACGAAGTCGTCCCAGCTGTCTCCGATCAGGGTGTAGACGATCCCGCCGTAGAGGTAGGCCCGGGCGAGGTCGGTCGCATCGAGCAACTCCCCGGCCGACTGGAACCCCTCGAGTTTGCCAATCGTCTCGTCCGCGAGCCAACGGGCCTGCCCAAATGAGATCCAGGCCGCGTCCACGAACTCGTTCAGGGGGTCGCTGATCGTCCCCTGGTCCAGTTTGAGCCATCCCTGCCGGGAACCGATCCAGCGCACTTCGTCCGTGGCCGTGGAGGTGAGAGCCAACATCCTCGACCATGACTGGGCCACGGACGAGAGCGTGCCGTTTACAAGTGCCGATGCCGCCGACGGAACCTCCAGGTCGTCGGCATTCACGTTGTTGGGGTTTTCCACGTCGAAGAGCCCCGTGCAGCCGGCCGGCCCTAGGACCAGCAATGCGAAGAGAAAGGAGCCTCGACCAAGGGGCCGCCACCGCAGTGCATTCAAGTGCCGCTTCATCGTTCCCTCCTGTCTCCTAGAAGCCCGCGCGGAACCCGATGGCAAACCGCCGCTGCTGCGGTAAACCGTACATGTCCACGTTGAGCAGGAAGTTGCTCTCGAGCCCATCAATGCCGATCTCTCCGTATCCTCCACCACGGCCAGCGTTGTTCGCTTCCGGATCGACCCCGTAGTAGTCGGTCCACAGCAACAGGTTGCGACCCGTGGCTGTGACGGCGAGGGTCTCCAGGCCGAGTCGGGACGCCAGCGACGAGGGGACGTCGTAGGTGAGGCTCAACTCTCGCAGCCGGATGTAGTCGGACCTGTCGACCACGTTGAGGCCGCTTCGCGGCGACAGGCCAGTGATCGCGGTGGCCCACTCCATCGCGGCTTCGAGTCGCTGCTCGGCCGTGCTGGCCGGGTTGTTCATCGTGGCCTCGACCCGCGCAGACCGCGGGGTGTTGCGAGACCACGAGCCCTCTTCCCTGAATGCGTAGGTCAGGTTGTAGGTGTGCACATTGTACGCGTACTCGAACAGCGTAGAGAACCTGAAGTCTCCGAGGAACGAGCCTCTGATGCCGAACGACCCCTGCCAGTCCGGAATGGGCTTGCCCTTGTAGTGATCCAGGGGATCGCCGTCACCGTCCTCGTCCGCGAGGAGGGGATCAAGACCCAGGTCGTCGAGGTCGCGCGGCTCGGAGAGGTATCTCAGGTATTCTTCTCTCGTGTCGGGCTGGCCGTCGCCGTTCGAGTCGAACGGCACCATGCCCGAACCTACCTCCAGGAGCTGCGCTCCCAGGAACGCTCCCGGCGAGAACCCCTCGGCCAGGAAGTTCCGGTACCGGGGGTAGGAGCCTCCGACCTTGATCGGTGGAGCGCCGCCGAGGTCTTCGACCACTTCGTCCAGATACGCTCCGTTCACGAAGGCGTCGAGCGAGAAGTTGGGCCTGTCGACGAGGTATGCCGCGATGCCGACGTCGAAGCCCTTCGCACTCAGCAGGCCGATGTTCACGAGCTGCGTATTGATGAAGCCGCCGCTGACCGGAAACTGCCGGGCAACCAGCGCGTCCACCACCTCACGGTTCCAGTAGGTCACGTCGATGGAGGCCCGGTCGTTGAAGAAGCCCGCTTCGCCGCCGACCTCCCACTCTGTCGAGACCTCGGGATTGAGGTCCGGGTTGCCGAGATTGTCAGGCTGGAGCCCTGGTCCTTCCGCTGAAGGGAGGGGGGAGAAGGTCGTGAACTTGTCAAACGCGCCGGGTTGGAGACCTGACTTTCCTATGGCGGCCCTGAGGCGGAACGTCGAGAAGGTGGAGCTCTCCCAGGCGGATCTCTGGCTGGGTACGACGGACAGGCCCGCCTTCGGGTAGAAGGCCCGACCGGCTTCCTGGCCGAAAGCGCTGTGTTTGTCGAAGCGACCGCCTACTGTCGCGAAGACGAAGTCCTGATAGCCGAGCTGATTCTGGACGAACAGTCCCGCATTCACCTGCTCCAGGACCTGCTCGAACACGCCCTGATCCGATGCGGCTCCGACCACGTCGAGTCCCGGTCCCGGAAAGACCTCACCGAAGGAGGAATGGATGCGCTCCTTGTTGATGAAGGCCTGTCCGCCGACCACCGTGTTCGAGGTCAGGTCGTTGTTGACCTGCCAGTCCCAGATTCCCTTGACGTCGGTCGTGAGTTGCCTTTGAACCCGATCGCTCACGGCCCGCCGGCCCTCGGTATCATTGCTCGTGAAATTGTCCACGTTCCACCCCAGGGGAACGAGGGTGGAGCCGAATTCGCTCGTGAAGTCGACGCCGAAGGTGCCGTCGAGGCTGAGGTCCCAGGCGTCACGCGACAGCGCATTCCACTGCGTCGACAACGAACCCGTGTAGTGTCGGACATTCTGCTGGGTCTGAATCTGGGAGGCCTCTCGCGACGTGGCGAAGAACGTTGACGCCAGGGGATTGCCGGGACCGTCACAGATGCCGAAGCTCACGCGGTTCGAATCACCGCACGTTCCCTCGTTGGGGTTCGCGTCGTTGATGAGCCCGATTGGGCTGTAGAGCGTGTTGTTGTTCTGGGGGACCTCCATGCGCCGATCGGTGAAACTCGACGTGAGCCCGACGCTCAGCCCCTCGACGGGCAGGAGCTGAACGCTGGCAGAGGCCTGCGCCTTGCGATCGGTGTCGCGGGTCGGCCCCAGTTCGGTGAAGCCGAATGGACCATCCTGGAACCCGTAGGTACCCGAGAGGAAATAGGTCACCGCATCCGTGCCGCCCGACACCGACAGGTTGTTGTTCGTGTTCCAGCCGTTCTCCACGCCGAAGTGGTAGAACTCGGGAATGCTGTAGGGCTCGTAGGGCCGGATCGTGATTCCGTAGAAGCTGCTGAGGCGGGCCGCGTCCTCCGCTGACGCCGTCCAGCCCGAGAGCGGGTCGTAGGCCGCATCCATGTCGTAGTTGGAGGCGCCCAATTCGCTGGAAAGGGTCCAACGCGGCGCCCCGCTACGCCCCCTCTTGGTGAAGATCTGGATCACTCCGTTCGAGGCCTCCGTGCCGTAGAGCGTCGCCGCGGCGGCCCCCTTCAGAATCTCGACACGTTCGATCGACTCGATCTGGATGTCGTCCAGGCGTGAGGGCTGACCACCGCCGCCCGTGTCGATGTACGGAGAGTGGTATCCTCCACCCCTGTCCACTCGGACGCCATCGACGTACACGATCGGCTCGTTCGACTGGGAGAGAGAGGCGCTTCCCCGAATCCGGATTCGTGCGCCTTCGCCTGTCACCCCGCCTTCAGGCATGGCGATCACGCCGGGCTCGCGGCCCTGGAGGATCTCGGAGAAGGACAGGGTCGGCGCGTCCTCGAGCTCGGTGACGGAGATCGCTGCGACCGTGTTGCCCAGCTTGCGCCGCTCCGTCTGCTGCCCTGCGCCGGTGACGACGATCTCATCCAGCTGCAGGGCCGTCTCTTCGAGATCGAAGGTCACCTGGACGGTCTCGCCCGACTCCACCTGGACGGTCTGGTCCACCCTGCGATAACCCAGGTACTCGGCGCGGACCACGTGCTCCCCGGCAGGGACGTTCAGAAGTAGAACCTGCCCCTCGGCGTTGGTGAGCGAACCGATGCTCGTGTCGACCAGGTAGACCTGCGCACCGACAATTGCGCGCCCCGATCCGGCATCGCGCACCTCTCCTGCCAGTGTGCCCGAAGCCTGCGCCATCAGCGGAGCGCTACCCCAGCCCACAGCAAGGCAGGTGATGAGTGCGATTCCTGCGGTGCGTGAGAACTTGTCAAACGCCATGATTCTGCCTCCTTCATGGGGCAAGACGTCTTGGAAGGACCCCAACCTCGGCAGGTTGCCGATTCGGCTGGAAGATCTATCGCGAACGCTCATCTCTCCGGACTGAGCGGAGCCAACGCATCGGGAATGCGGTCAAGCACACGGCCTCTGGCAGAATGTTCTCATGAGGGATGTGTCAACACGTTCACAATACGGACGCCGATCTTCCACCGCAATAGCCCCGAACGGCCCTCCGGAAGGGGGATATGGCTGAGGGTAGAATCGCGATGGCCGGATCAGGGAAACGCTGGACGCCAGTCCTCCGCGTATCGCTAGAAGGAGGGCGTCACAACGAATCCGATCCCATGTTCCCGCGCGAGGGAATTGAGCGCCGGGATCCCCGAGGCAAGCGCGTTCTCGAGCGTCGCGAGTTGCTCGGACAAGTGTGACTCCACGTCCGCAAGGCGCTCGTGCGCACCTGCGGTCGGTTTCGTGTCCGCACCGGTGACGGTCTCGTACAGGTATCCGAGCTCTCCGAAGACCCGCGGTTCGGCCACGAAAACGAATCTCCTGGGAGGAATCTGGGTCAGCGCTTCCTCTACGTCCGCGATCTCCTCTTCCAGCGATCGCGCCGCTGCGGCGACGGGGTGTTCCGGATCGTCCACGACCCGTTGGAGCAGATAGTCCAGCTGATCCCGCACTTCACGGATGGCGCGAACGGCACCCTGGGTTTCGGCAATGCGGTCGCGAATGCGGAGCGCGAGATCCAGCTGCTCCTGAAACTCCGCCTGCGTGGTCTCGATCCGCGGATCCCTCAGGTACTCGAAGGATTGAGTGGCAGACGATGATCCGCCGCGTAGCCGGACCTGATAGGTTCCGGGAACAGCCTTGGGCCCGGGAATCGAACCGAGCAGGTCATCCGTACCCTCATGGCGCGTGTCCCAGACGAACCGGTTGAGTCCCGGCTCCACGGGCACTTCACCGGAAACGCTCGAGAAGCTCCGGATCGTTTCGCCTGCCGCGTCGAGGAACTCGAGCGCAACCTCGTCCTGAGGCGCCTCGCCGAGATGATAGTTCACGATCACGCCGTTGGGCGGATTGGCGCCGACGCGCGGCTCCTCACCCCCGCCTCCGCCGAGCCTGTATGCATCCCTCGGCTCGTAGAGGTGCGCGGAGGCCCGGGCCACGTCCTCGGTGAGCCCGTGCAGGGGCGACAGATCATCCAGGATCCAGAAGGAGCGCCCCTGGGTCGCGACGGCCAGGTCCTTTCTGTGAACGGCGATATCCATGACCGGGGAAACGGGGAGGTTGAGCTGGAAGGACTGCCAGTTCTCTCCATCGTCGAAGGAGACGTACAGGCCAAACTCCCCCCCGGCGTAGAGGAGACCACGCCGGTCCGGATCTTCGCGGACGACGCGGATGAAATGATCCGGGGGAATCCCGTTCGATCCGTTGGCGAGTCGCTCCCAGGTTGCGCCGTAGTCGTCGGTCCGGAAGATGTAGGGCGCGTGATCGTCCAATCGGTACCTGTGGACGGCGACGACGGCGCGGCCGGGTTCGTGTACAGACGGGTCGATGGTGGACACGGTGCCCAGCGAGGGGAGGCCGGGCGGCGTCACGTCCTGCCACTCCTGCCCGTTGTCCCGCGAGATGTGGATCAGGCCATCGTCGCTGCCGGCCCAGAGTAGGCCCGGCGTGATTGGCGATTCCTCGAAGGCGATGATGGCCGGGTAGACTTCGACCCCGGTGTAGTCGCCCCCGATCGGACCGCCGACCACTCCCTGCTTCTCCGGATCGTCCCCGGTGAGATCCGGGCTGATCACCTCCCAGCTGTGCCCGTCGTCCGTCGATCTGTGCACGAAGTTGGAGGCGTGATACAGGACGCCCGGATCGTGCGGCGAAAAGCGGATCGGAGCGAGCACCGCGAATCGGTACCTGTAGTTCCTCGACTTCTGCCCCTCGCCGAACTGCGGATAGACCTGGATGTTCCGGGCCTGGCCGGTGGAGTGGTCGTACCGCTCGATGATGCCCTCGTAGTTTCCGGAAATCACGATGTCCGGATTGCGGGGATCGGGCACGACTTCGCCTTGCTCGCCGCCCCCGACCGCGTGCCAGTCGCTCTCCGTGATGCCGAACGACGTGGTCCGGCTGGCGATCGATATCGTGGAGTTGTCCTGCTGGGCCCCGTACAGACGGTATAGGAACCGGTTGTCGGTGCTGACGGTGAAGATCTCCGATGTCGCCTGGTTCATGATCGTCGACCAGGAGCGGCCCCCGGTGTAGGTCACCGTGGCCCCGCCGTCGTTGCCGTTGATCATGTTCTCGGGATTGTCCGGGTTGATCCACAGCGCGTGGTGGTCGCCGTGAGGAGCGGGGATCGCTTCGAAATTCTCACCGCCGTCCACCGATTTCAGGAAGCCGTCGCCCTGGGCCATCGAATACACCGTGTGCTCGTCCACGGGATCGGCGACCAGGTGCATGTAGTAGAACGCGCGCACCGTGAGCACCGCGTCGTCGTTGATGAGGCGGAAGCTCTCGCCGCCATCGTCGGAGCGGAACAGGCCGCCGTCCTCCGCTTCGACGAGAGCCCACACCCGGTCCGGGTTGACCGGGGAAGCCACTACGCCGATGCGGCCCTTGATGCCCGCGGGAAGCCCTTCGGTCAATTCCACCCAGGTGTCGCCCCCGTCCACGCTCTTGTAGAGCCCGCTGTCCTCCCCACCGCTGACCAGGGTCCACGGCTGACGCAGAGCCTGCCAGATGGCCGCGTAGAGGATACGCGGGTTGGTGGGATCCATCGCCAGGTCCGCCGCGCCGGCTCGGTCACTGACGTAGAGCACGCGCTCCCACGTCTCTCCCCCGTCACGCGACCGGAAGATCCCCCTCTCCGGATTCGAGCCGAACACGTGACCGAGAACGGCGACGTAGACGATGTCGGGATCAGTCGGATGGATGCGAATCTGCGAAATGTGGGCGGACTGCTCGAGGCCGATATGGTGCCAGGTCCGCCCGCCATCCACCGACTTGTACATGCCGTCACCGGGGGAGACGTTGTGACGAATACAGGCGGAACCCATTCCCACGTAGAGCACGTTGCTGTCCGACGGGGCCACCGCGATGGCTCCCACCGAAGCGCTGGCGAACTGGCCGTCGGAGATGTTGACCCAGTTTTCGCCGCCGTCGTCGGTACGCCACACCCCCCCACCGGTAGAGCCCATGTAGTAGGTGTTGGGCAGGTGGCGAACCCCGGATACCGCGGTCACCCGTCCCCCGCGGTAGGGACCGACGAGACGGAACTCCAGCGCCTGGAACGAGGACGGGTCGAACGGCGGCGCCGACTGAGCCGCGAGCGGTGGAGCGGCAAGCGCCGGGAGCAGGAGTAGAAGGAGAAGGCCTCGCGCTGGTTGCAAAGCGTGCATCGTGAAACTCCGTTGCGGTGCCGAAGCGGCTGACAACCGGACTCGTGAGCCCATAGACGTGGGTCACTTGACAAATCGTTCAACATGTGATCATAACTTGATCGTGTTCGTGCCCTTCCGACAAGGGTGCTCCGTGGAAGACGCAACAAGGTCGTGAACAACGGCCGATCCAACCTTCATCGAGGCGACCGCCATGACGCGCGAATACCGGTTTCAATGGTATCAGCGGCTTCACGAGAACACGCCCGGAATCCACGAAGATGCCAGAGAGGCCGCGCGCGAACTGGGCCTGGACAAGTGGCGCGACCGGGTCGGGCTCTACTCCGGGGCTTCCTCCTGCCCCGGGCCGCTGCCTGGTTACGTCCTGGACGCGATCGTCGCGGCGAACACCGGCCCTCTGCTTCCGATGCGCAGGGTCGAGGACGAACTGCGGGTAGTCATCAAGGACATCTTTGGCGACGAGTACGACGGGGCGGCCGCGAACACCTGCGAGGCAGCCCTCCGGGTGAGTTTCGAGACGCTCTTCGCACCCCCGACCATGCGCAAGGGAGAGACGTATCGTGGGCGCTTCATCGCCCCCTACGGCGAGGACTACGAGTTCACGGCGGGCTACGGGAGGCCTTTTCCGCCCAGGTACAAGAACCTCGTCGCCGGTCGCAGCGTGACCGCTGGAGAGCTGGCGGTGGAGGGGAAGAGCCTGCCGAACCTCGACGCCGTCTTCGTGCGGCTTGCGGGGGCGCGCTACGAGGGTCACGGCATCTGCTTCAATCCCGTGCCCCTGTTGACCGGCACCGACGCCGCCGCGTCGCGCGACGCCCTTCATGTGGCGGCCGACCGGCACGCGGGCCAGCTCGTCGGCTTCGAGAGCCTGGGCTATGACACGGTGGGATACGGATACGGTGAACACGATGAGAACGGCATCCCCGTACTGAAGAAGTACATCGGTGAGCTCGCCGAGGAGTTCGACGTGCCCTACATCGTGGACTCCGCGAGCTGCTGCCCGGCGATCGGGCTGTCTCCGGCGGACATCGGGGCCGATGTGATGGCCTGGAGCATGGACAAGGCCTGCCGCGCCCCCATCAGCGGGCTGCTCGTGGGCAGGGAAGAATGCATGGTCCCCATTCGCAGGGGGCTGGGGCTGGGCGGGACCGTCCGGGGTGGCCTCACCTCGCACGGCAAGGCGGTGTTCTCGCTGGCAGACCCGGGGCGGGATGCGGTCGTCGGGCTGACGGCGGTGCTGAAGGTCCTTCGCGACGAACCGGAGCGCATCACGGGGCCCATCGACGCGATGTACGACATCGTGGTCGAGGAGTTCTCCCGCTTCGAGCCCGCACGTTTCCGGGACGACATCATCATCACGAAGTCGTACATGATGGGCGGTATCGAGCTGAACTACGAGAAGACGTGGAAGGACGGCGACTTCGGCATCCCGATCTTCTCCCTGGAGGACCTCGTTGCCGACACCAATCCCATCGGTACGGCGATGGACGAAATGGGCATCCACCCGGCCACGATCTACAGCGGCAACATGTTCATCGGGCCGGGGATGGGGAATCTGGCCGATGACGGCGAATTGATGGAGGAGCCCACCCGGGCAGCCGTGCGCGCGCTTGTCCGCGCAATGGAAATCGTCTGCAGGCACGCGGGACTGGTGAACTGAATGGGCGGCAGCAAGCCGCACGAAGAAAGCCGCGGGTTGGCGCGCGAGCTCGGGCTTCTCGACTCCACATTCCTGGTCATCGGGATCACCATCGGGTCGGGCATCTTCCTCACCACGGGCGTCATGGCCGAATCCCTGCCCCACGCCGGCCTGTTGCTCGTTGCCTGGGCCGTGGGTGGCATCCTGACCGTGGCCGGAGCGCTGACGTACGCCGAACTGGGCGCGGCCATGCCGGAGGCCGGAGGCCAGTACGTCTATCTGCGCGAGGCTTACGGACCTCTATCGGCATTCCTCTTCGGCTGGGTCATCTTTCTCGTCTACCAGCCGGGCGCGGTTGCCGCCGTCGCGACGGGCTTCGCCGTGTACCTGGGCTATTTTGTTCCCGCGCTCGCGATCGACAATACGCTCGCGACCATCACGGTGGCGGGGAGGGACCTGTCCGTGTCCGCCGGACAGTTCGTAGCGGTCGCCACGATCATTTTCCTGACCCTGATGAACACGCGTGGCCTCCGCATCGGGGCGCTGATTCAGAACGTTTCCACGGTTCTGAAGGTCGCGGCGATCGCCGTCTTCGTCGGTCTGGGTCTCTGGGCCGGTCTCGGCTCGGGCCAGGAACTACCGACATTGACCGGCGGTGGCGAGGGCTCCTCGCGGCTGGCCGGCTTCGGGGTCGCCCTGCTCGCCGTGCTCTGGTCGTACGACGGCTTCAGCAATCTCAACTTCTCCGCCGGCGAGATCAAAGATCCGGGCCGAACTCTGCCGAGAGCGCTCATTTTCGGGACGGTTTTCATCACCGTCGTATACCTCCTCGTCAACGTCGTGTACGTCCTGGCGTTGCCCGTCGGGGAGATGCAAGGGGTGCTTGCCGTGGCGGAGGCGGCGGCGTCAGCGCTTCTGGGGCCCTGGGGGGCTGCTTTCATCGCAGGGGCGATCGCGGTCTCGACGTTCGGATCAACCAACGGGTCAATCCTGGCGGGCGCGCGCGTCTACTACGCCATGGCGAAGGATCGGCTCTTCTTTCAGTCGGTAGCGAGTGTGCACCCCCGCTACCGGACACCACACGTCTCTCTCTGGCTTCAGTGCTTCTGGGCCTGCGTGCTGGCATTGTCAGGAACCTTCGAGCAGATCTTCACCTACGCGACGTTCGCGGTAATCCTGCTATATGGAGCTGCGGCGGCCAGCGTCTTCACCCTGCGCCGTACTCGCCCCGACCTGCCGCGTCCCTACAGGGTCTGGGGATACCCCGTTGTCCCCGCCTTCTTCCTGGCGTCGGTCGTGGCGCTCGTGATCAACACCCTGGTCGAGAGGCCGTGGGAGTCGTTCTCCGGTCTCGGCGTCCTGGCCCTCGGCATTCCCGCGTACTTCTACTGGAAACGTGGCGGCCGCGGAGACGCTGCGGGGGCGCGGTGACCGGAAGCCGTTCTCTCGCTGATCCTGCGGACTTCCCGGCAAGCGGACAGTCCACATACCTGAATGCAGCCTCGGCCGCCCTCATGTACCGGGGTGCCCGGCAGTCCGCCGTGGAGTGGCAACGGGAGCTGGCGGAGAACGGAACCATCAACTTTGACGAAACCGCCGAGGAAGCCGTCTTCGAGGATCTGCATCGAGCCGCGGCGCGTCTCTTTAACGCGTCGCCCGACGACATCGCCGTCGCGACGAGCGTAACCGAACTCCTTTGCTCGCTCGCCTGGGCGGTGGCCCCCGGTCCCGGTACCAATGTGGTAAGCACCCGGGTAGTGCACCCGAGCACCCACTATCCCTGGGTTCGGGTTTCGTCCTTCACCGGTTGCGAGATCCGGCTCGCTCCGGCCACCGACGGGTACGCGGACCCGGACGCCCTGCTCGGCTCGATCGACGACCGCACGGCTGTCGTCTCGATCTCCCACGCCGAGTTCCGGACGGGCCAACTCTACGATCTGGCCCATCTGGCGGACGTTGCCCACGCCCACGGCGCGCTCCTGGTGGTGGACGCGACCCAGTCGGCCGGAGCCGTCCCCATCGACGTCTCGGCCGCCGGCGTCGATGCGCTGGTCTCGGCCGGGTACAAGTGGCTGTGCGGCCCCTTCGGAGCGGCGGTGATGTATCTCGCTCCGCATCTCCAGAACGAGCTGGATCCCGGACTCGTCGGCTGGCGGAGCCACCGGGACATGTGGGATCTGCGGGCGGACCGGCTGGAGCTTCCGAGCGGCGCCCGGCGCTTCGAGTTCAGCACCATGGGGTACGGATGCGCCGCCGGGCTCACACGATCGATCGAATTCCTGGTCGGCGCGGGAATCGAACGGATCAGCGCGCACAACCGCCGCCTGGCTGATCTGCTCGTGGATGTACTCCGGAAGCAGGGCGCCGAGATCGTCTCTCCTCTGAACGAGCGCGAGCGGACAAGCACTGTGGCCGCCAGATTCCCGGGCCGGGACTCCGCAGGGATCGCCAGCCGTCTGAACGCCGCGAGGGTTGTCGTCTCCAGCCGGGGTGATGTCATCCGCATCTCCCCGCATCTTTACAACGCACCGGACGACATCGAGCGCGTGCGCGAGGAACTCGACCGGTGTCTCAACTGAAATGATGACCGATCCGCCGAGCGACATGCGAGGTCCTGCCAGACCCGCCGGCACGAAAGGAGAACACCTTGGCAAACCTGGTTGATTCGAACGACTTTCCGGCAAGCCGCAGGTCCACATACCTGAACAGCGCATCGGTGGCGCTGATGTATCGCGGTGGCGCGGAGGCCGCCATCGAGTGGCAGGAGGACGTGGCGAACAACGGTACGATCAACTTCGACGAGGTCGCGGAAGACGAGGTCTTCCAGGATCTGCACCGGGCCGCGGCACGCCTCTTCGACGTCAAGCCCGACGACATGGCGGTCGCCGCGAGTTCCACCGAATTCCTGTGCTCCCTGGCCTGGGCCATCATGCCCGGGGCCGGCACGAACGTCGTGAGCGCGGACGTCGTGTTCCCCACGACCCTGTATCCATGGGCCCGGATCTCAAGGTATACGGGCTGTGAGATTCGACTCGCCCGGGGCCGCGACGGGTATGTGAGTCCCGACGAGATGCTTTCCCTAATCGACGACTCGACCGCAGTCGTGTGCGTCTCGCACGTCGAGTATGGCACGGGCCAGATGTACAACCTGACCGAGCTGGGCGAAGTGGCTCACGATCACGGCGCGCTCCTCATCGTAGACGCGACCCAGTCCGCCGGAGGGGTTCCGATAGATCCGTCAGCCTGCCGCGCCGACGCGCTGATTTCCGCCGGCTATAAATGGCTCTGCGGCCCCTTCGGAGCGGCAGTCATGTATCTGGCGCCACACCTCCATGAAGCGCTGAATCCCGGATTGATCGGCTGGCGGAGCCACAAGGATATGTGGGATCTGCAGGCGGACCGGCTAGAGCTGCCCACCACGGCGCGGCGCTTCGAGTTCAGCACCATGGGATACGGATGCGCCGTCGGGCTCACGAGGTCGATCGAGTACCTGGTCGGAGTCGGCGTGAAGCGGATCTTCGACTACAACCTGGGCCTGGCGGATCTGCTCATCGAGGGACTCCGGGAGCGCGGGGCGGCGATCGTCTCCCCGCTGGAGGATGCGGAGCGAACATCGATCGTCTCCGCGCGGTTCCCGAACGCGGACCCTTCGGAGGTTGCCGCACATCTGGGTCGGGCCAACGTGGTCGTTTCGTTGAGGGGCGACTTCGTTCGCTTCTCGCCCCATCTCTACAACCGGCCTGACGACATCGAGCACGCTCTGAAGGAGCTCGATCGGTTCCTCGCCTGAGATTGTCGGCCCCGGTCCGGTCCGCGGCGGCAGCTACCGGATGTTGACCCGTTCGATGGGCGGTGCCAGCGCCGAGTAGAAGGTGCGCATCACTGCGAGGATCACGATGCCCGTGATCATCGATGCGAGAGCACTCTCCATCCTGTCCTCCTGGCCCAAGGTGAATACGTCCCACAGGTACCAGACGCCGCGCCAGAAGGAGACGACGCCGAAACCGACTACTGCCGCGACGACGATCGATCGCACCAGGGACGTCCTGCCCGGAAGTGCCTGGCCATCCGCGGCATGCTCCGATGTGTCACTCATGTCAGGCCCTCCGAATCGGACTGATGTTCTTCAGGTTGAGCGGGCGTGCCTCGCGGCGGTTGCCGGGGCGCGGGAGCTGAAACACCGATCACCCCCCCGGCCTTCGCACCCTCCGCTTGACCTCCGGGTCGACCCGTGTGCCGTACATGGTGATGCCGGACAGGCGCGAGAAGTAGTCGTAGGCCGCGGCCGACACCGCCTCCACGACCGCCCCGCCGTCGCCGCCGTAGTTGGACATCACCGAGATCACGTAGGGGCGGTCGGGCACGTCCACGAGGCCCCAGACGGTGGATACGCCGGTGATCCCGCCCGGCTTGAAGGCGATGGGAACGTTGCGGGGCACCGGGTTGCGGATGGGTCCGCCCTTGAAGATCTCGAGGATCTCGCGCACCCGTGCGCAGCTTGCCTCGCTCATCGGCAAGCCACAGTTCGCGATCCGCTCCATGATCAGCGCGGCGTCCCGGGGCGTGGAAAGATTCTCGTTCCCGCGCGCGGATTCCTCCGGCTGGATCATCTTGCGCTGCAGCAGGGTGTGCTCGGCGCCGAGCGAGGCGGAGAGGGCGTTCACCTCGTCCATTCCCATCTCGTCGATGAGCACGTTGGTCCCGGTGTTGTCCGAATACACGATCATGTAGATGGCGTAGTCCTCAAGCGACAGCGACGCGCCTCCGTCGGTAAGGTGAAGCAGCACCCCGCTGCCGCCGGTGCGCACCTCGTCGGTCATGTCGATGCGGCGACGGAGCAGCCCCGGCTCCTCCTCGGACCGCCGGAAGAGTTCCAGCAGAATGGGGATCTTGATGGAGCTGGCCTGCGGGAAGACCAGCTCGTCGTTCACCCGGAAGCGGTCCCCCGAAGTCAGGTCGATGATGTGAACGCCGGCGACGCCCTCATAGCCATTCACGATGCCTTCCAGCTCCGTCTGCAGCTTTCCGCGCAGAAGCGCCAGATGCTCCTCCTGGGCCGAGAGCGTGGAGGCGAGGGAGAGGAAGAACGTGGAGGCGGCAAGGCCGAGGGCCATGTGGCAGGTGAGGATACGGTGCGGCAGCAAAGACGTCATGGTCCCTCCTGATGATGTGCTTTTCGTCTGGTGCCGAGCTGCGTTGGCGGCTCCGGGCGGCATCGGGTGACGCCCAGAACCCGGCCGCACCCGCTTCTCAGATGCGCATCGCCGAGAAGACGGCCCGGTGCGCGGCCACGATGCGTTCCAGCGCGTCCCGGTTGGGCTCGAGCGACCACTCGCCGCGCTCCGAGGTTCCGCCCAACACGATGCCGTCGCTGCGCGGCTGCATGTGGATGCCAAGGCCACCGGCGGAAACGGGGGCGCCCCCGAAGGTGCCGTAGTTCACTTCCGGCTGCGGAATCAGCACGGTGAGCTGTCCCTTGAGGGGGACCATCGTGCGGTCGCTGAACAGGTCGCGCGCGCCCAGCCCGGTACAGTTGACCACGACCGACTCCTCCAGCTCCACCAGCTCCCCCGGCTCGGTGAACTTTCGGATGACGATGCGCCCGCCTCGGTCCACCACGTCCCGCACCAGGGCATCGAGATAGATGGAGGGTTCGATGCGCATCTGGGTGCGCTGGGTCGCGTAGCGGGTTGCAAACGGATGTTCCCCCGGGCCGAGCAGCCTGGTGCCCGTGCGCAGGTGCGCGGGAAGCAGCGGCTCGCGGTCCCCTCCCCCGCCTCCCCGGGGTCGCGGCTCGTTGTCGCTCAGCGCGTAGCTGTGGATCCAGGACACCCCGTATCCCCGTCCGACAAGCAGTTGCAGCTGCCGGTAGGAAATCTCCGCGGCCTCGCGGAACTGTGCGTCCCAGGCGGGCGTGCGCAGGTCACCGTCGATGAGGCCCGAGGTGGGAGTGAACCCCGCGAGCGACATGTTCGAGGTCGTGTTGGGGGGAACGTCCATCGTGTAGATGGTCACGTCGAAGCCGCGTCGCTGCAGTTGACGCGCGGCGGTGAGGCCCGCGGCCCCGCAACCGATGACCGCAGCGCGGCGGCTGTCGTGCTCCAGGGCCATCTCGGCGGCCATGGCGCCCGTGCCCCATGAGAGCGACATCCCCGCCCCGCCGTGCCCGTAGTTGTGGATCACGGTGGTCTCGTCCAGCCGCTCGGCGCGCAGCAGGAAGCCCGCCGGGCGATGGGGGCGGAGGCCCACAGTCGTGCGGATGATGCGGTCCGGGTCGACGCGCACAGGTGCGAGCCGCAGCGGCGCCTGGGCCATGGGTGTCGAGCGCACTCCGCACGCGCCCAGCCCGCTCCCGAGCAGCCCCAGGCCGCCGATTTTCAGCAGCGTTCGTCGATCCATCATTTCTCCGGCCCATTCTTCCATGGCAGGTGCCTTCGCCGAAGTCCATCTTGGATGGCTGGGCAACGACGGGCAACTCTCCAACCCATCGAAGATTGATATGCGTACCTGCACACGGTACAATTCTTGATTCGGACGTTCCGGCATCGGGGCCTCAAGCGGTTGTTCGGTCGAGCCGATGCCAGCAGAGTCCCGGCCGACCAACGAGAGCGTATTGGGATCGCCCTCGCGGCTCTCGATGCCGCCAAGGTCCCTTCCGACGTAAGTCGACCGGGTTACAGGCTGCATCCGCTGAAGGGCAGCCGCGCCGGATACTGGAGCATCTCGCTCACACGGACCTGGAGGATTGTCTTCCGCATGCATGAAGGGAACGCGTACGATGTCGACCTCGTCGACTATCACTAGCCAAGCAGGGAGGCCGACCCGATGCCTATGAAGAACCCACCCCACCCCGGTCGCGACATCCAGCTCACCTGTCTGGAGCCGCTGGGTTTGAGCGTCACCGACGCGGCGCGAATGCTGGGCGTGGCGCGTCACACGCTCTCACGCCTGCTGAACGGCCACGCGGGCATATCCGCTGAGATGGCCATTCGGCTGGAAAAGGCAGGCTGGTCCAACGCGGAGTTCTGGATGCGCCTTCAAGCGGCCTACGACCTCGCCCAGGCGAGAAAGCGCGAAGATCGGATCAGGGTCGATCTCGATCTCATGCCCGCGCGCGTCGAAGAGCGACAGCCGGTCGGGTAAGCCGGCGCGGCTTCACCCGGGCACGACGAACCCCACCGCCCGGTCCACGACCCGGATATCGACCACCGCGCCATCGGTGAAGTCGATCACGATGCGCCACGGCCGGGTGCCATCCCCGGCCGCGATCAGCTCCTTAGTACGAAGCCCTCCTTCATGCGCTCCTGATGCAGAAGTCCGTCGTCTCGTTCATCCACCGACTAGGAGGTTTCCAATGAAGCGGTTGCCGCTCGTTCTCACCGTCATGCTGTTTGTTCTCACTCCCACCTCTCCCGCCTCGGCCCAGGCCACGCTGTCCCTGACCGGAGGCGTCAACCTGTCTACGCTCGCCGCCGACCCTCCTTCGGCCCGGGAGGTGTGGCACTCCGAGTCCCTCGCGAGAATGTCCATCGGGTTGGCGGCGACCCTCCCTGCCTCGAAGCACCTTGGGGTCCAGGTGGGCGTCGCCTACGCGCAGAAGGGCGGTCGGCTGAGCGGGCTGGACAACCGCCAGCTGGTCACCGTGGACATGGCGCTCGACTACTTCGAGTTCACGCTGCTGGCCGTGCCGACGCTCCCCCTGTCGTCGTGGGAACGCTCTTCGGTCCGCTTCTTCGTCGGTCCCACGCTGGCCAGCCGGGTGTCCTGCGACTTCGACGCGTCGGGCTGGCTCGGAGCGGAGCACGTCGCCGCGGCCGGCAGCTGCGACGCGGGACCGGACGAAATCGAGGCCGCGATGGACCTCGGGATCGCCCTGGGCGGAGGAATCGCGGTTGGGGTGACGGACCGGGCCGATGTGAGCCTCGACCTGCTCTACACGCTTGGCCTCATCCCGGTCGGAGGCGGAGACCGGTACTGGAGCGGGCCCAGGCACCGGGTTCTCACTCTTCGGGCCGGCATGGCGCTGCCGATCGGCTAGGGGTCGAGCGACCCTGTCCAGTGGCTCTCGCCAGAACAGTCTGATCACACACATGTTGGGGGTGAGTGCGGCTAGCTCACCTGAGGATCCGCGAAGAGGAGTACGGATGTCGGGCTATTGAACCCGGATGCCTGTCATTGAGAGGCTCGCATGCGTCTGCTGATTGCCATGATCGCCCTGTTGCTCTGCGCGCCGGGGGCGGCACGCGCGCAGACCGTGTGTCCGACGCCATGGCGCCTGGAAGAACTCGTGCGAATCGGCTCCGCGGAAAGCACGGACCTCGTCGCGGGCGTTCGGGACCTTGCGATCGGACCGGATGGCGCCTTGTATGTCGCACAGGCCATGGTGCCGGCGGTCACGGTCTTCTCTCCCGATGGCAGGCCCCTTCGCCAGATCGGCCGTGCAGGCAATGGACCGGGTGACATCCAATGGGCGGCTTTTGGCGTGGGGTGGGTCGGAGACACGCTCTGGATCGCCGACGAGACGCGGGTCCAGTTGTTCACCACGGACGAGCGCGTACCTGACGAAGTCATCCAGTTCTACCTGAGCGTACCCCAGGAAGGATCGAGCTTCACCCCGGGCCGCATGCTCGCGGACGGGACCTTCATCGGCATGCGTGCCATCGTTGACGGGACGGCCTGGTCGTCGCGGGGAGCCGATCCCGGGCTCGCACTGCTCCGCTTCTCTCGATCCGGAGAAGTCCTCGATACGATCGCGATCATGGATTGGCCGGACAACGCCATAGAGAACGTCACGAACCCGGGTGACTGGCCTCGTGTCCACCCCCTCAGAGACCTGCCCCTTATCGGAATCAAGGAGCCTCTGACGGCGATCACGCCCGACGGCTCCGCAGTCGTACAGATTGCGAAGGTGCATGAAGACACGACCCCACCGACCTTCGACCTCGTGGTAATCTCGATCCGTGGAGACACGCTCCTGAATCGAGCGGTCGAGTACGAACCGCGCGAAATAACCCGCACGATGGAACGCCGCCTGGCGGACGAATACGCCGGGTGGATGGCCGGAGACTACTCGTCCCGCATGATGCAACTGCTGGAGTCAACACTCGAGCGCCAGCGTCGTGTCTACCGCGACGCCTTCTGGGTTCCCGAATACCATCCGCCGGTCCGGCAGGTTGTGGCCGGGACGGACGGAACGATCTGGTTGCTGAGAGAGATGCGTGAGGATCGTGTCGATGTCTGGGAGATCTACGACGCAGACGGAGCGCTCGAGGGCCGCATGGAAGTTGGACAGGGTCGCAGCACTGCGAAGCCCTGGATGCCTCGCCTGGGAATCGGCATCGCGAGCCGCGACGAGATCTGGGGAACCACGCGCGGCGAGTACGACGTGCCGTACCTGCACCGGTACCGCGTCGATCGGACGTGCGAGCCCTAGTGGGGTCGTGGATGAGTGAGAGGCGGACGGGCAACCTGAGGTACAACCACACGCGACACTTCTATTCGGCCACCGAGGGAGGCAGAACGTGAGCCGGCTCATCTGTGGCGTTGTCCTGTTGCTTTGCGCTCCGGGGTTGGCACGCGCGCAGACCGCCTGCCCAACGCCATGGCGGCTGGAAGAGATCCTGCGGATCGGCTCTGCGGAGAGCACGGACCTTGTTACCAGTGTCCGGGATCTCGCGATCGGTCCCGATAGTGCCCTGTACGTGGCGCAGGCGCAGGTGCCCGCAGTCAACGTGTTCTCCCTCGATGGCGAGCTGCTTCGCCAAATCGGGCGCGCGGGCCGGGGGCCGGGTGATATCGAGTGGTCGGCCTTCGGTCTGGGCTGGATCGGAGACACGCTTTGGGTAGCCGACTTCAACCGGATCCAGTTGTTCACCACGGACGAGCGCGTGCCCGAGGAGGTCATCCAGTTCTACCTGAGCGTGCCAGAGGAAGGATCGCACCTGACTCCAGGCCGCATGCTGGCGGACGGGACGATCGTCGGTGCGCGCCGACTCAGCGACATGAGAGCATGGTCGTCCCGAGGAGACGATCCCGGGCTCGCGCTGCGCCGGATCTCACGATCCGGTGAAGTCCTCGACACAATTGCCATCATCGATTGGCCCGAAAACGCCGTGGAGAACGAGAGGAATCCCGGTGGATGGCCCCGTGTCCATCCACTCAGGGAACCGGCCCTCCCGGGACTCCAGGAATACCTCACGGCGCTCACTCCCGACGGATCCGCAGTTGTGCAGATCGGGAAGGTGCATGAAGACGCAACGCCGCCGACCTTCGATCTTCTGATGATATCGATCGGTGGAGACACGCTCCTGCATCGGGAGGTCGAGTACGAACCGCTTGAGGTCACCCGCACAATGGAACGGCGCCTGGGGGACGAATACGCCGGATGGGCGGTCGGAGACTACACCTCGCGCCGGATGCAGCTGCTCGAAACCACACTCGAGCGCCAACGCAGTGCCTACCGGCGCGTATTCTGGGTTCCCGAGAACCATCCTCCGGTCAGGAAGGTGGTGGCCGGAACGGACGGATCCATCTGGTTGCTGCGAGAGCTGCGTGAGGACCGCGTCGATGTGTGGGAGATCTACGGTTCGGACGGCAGGCTCGAGGGCAGGCTGGAGATCGGTGAAGGTCGCGCTTCGACAAAACCCTGGTATCCTCGTCTCGCAATCCTCCTCGCGAGCCGTAACGAGGTGTGGGGAGCGACACGCGGAGACTTTGAGGAGCCCTACCTGCACCGTTACCGCGTCGACCGGACGTGCCCGGGAGCGTAGGCGGCGCCGATGGCGAAGCATGGCGGGTCACGCGCCTGTGTGAGACATGGCGACGCTCCCTTGATGTAATGCTGGCATTACCTGTATGTAACTTGCGCATTACATCTCCATGGATCTATCGTGTTTTCCTGTGAGAAGCATCGGCCATCGCCGCGGGCCGATGAGGACCAGGGCGAGCTTGATGCCCGATCGGGAGCTGCCCATGACCGACACGCGACTCCACAACAGCGTCCGGCGACACCGTCGCAATCTGGGTCTGTCGCAGGAGGCCCTGGGGGACCGGGTCGGGGTCAGCCGGCACGCGATCATGGCGATCGAGGGCGGCCGCCAGGTCCCGTCCACGACGCTCGCGCTCCGGCTGGCGGGCACGTTCGACTGTGCCGTCAAGGACCTCTTCCGGCTCGAGCCCGTGCCGGAGTTGGAGGTTCACCTCCCACCCCCCCGCTCCGCCGTGACCGCCTCCCCACCCGCCCCCTCCTCCCGAGTGGCCGTCGGCCGGGTGGGTGGCCGGTGGGCGGCCCACCCCCTCCCCGCGCACACGACCGGGGCGGCGGATGCGATCGTGGTGGAGGCGGCCGCCACGCCCTCGGACGCCCCGCCCAACCGCAAGGATGACTCGGACGCGACCAGCCATGCCCGCGTCCGCCCCGTGCGCGGCATGCAACAACTCGAGCGCAACGTGCTGGTCGCCGGGTGCGCCCCCCTGCTCGCCAACCTGGCGCACCGCGTCGGGGAGGGCTCAGGGAACGCACGCGCCACCTGGATTCCCGCCAGCAGCCACCGCGCCCTAGACCTGCTGGCCGCGGGAATGGTGCACATCGCGGGGCTGCACCTGTCGGGCGGGGAGTCGAGCGAGGCCAACGTGCATGCGGTGCGGCGCCGCTTCCCCGGCAGGCGCATGCTGGTGGTCAACCTTACCCGGTGGCGCCAGGGCTTCGTGGTGGCGGCGCGCAACCCGCTGGACATCAGGGACGCCGCCGACCTGCTGCGGCCGGGCGTGCGGGTGGTGGGGCGCGAGCCCGGCACCGGCGCGGACGACCTTTTTGCGCGCCTGCTCGCGGGTGAAGGGGCTGGACGGCCTGACTTCTCCGGTCCGGTGGCGGAGGGCCACCTCGACGTGGCCCGGCGGGTTCACTGCGGCGCGGCGGACACCGGCGTCGCCATCGAGAGCGCGGCGCTGGCCTGGGGACTGGGGTTCGTGCCACTGGTGGAGGAGCGCTTCGACCTGGTCATCCCGGCCGACATCGCCGAGGCGCCGCCCGTGTCGCGCTTCCTCGAGACCCTGGACGACCCCGGCTTCCGCACCGAAGCCGCCTCCCTGCCGGGTTACGATACCTCGATCAGCGGGCACGCTAGCACGCTCGAGGCGGGGGGCGCGCGGCCATGAGGCGAAGTTCGCTCGGACGTCCCGCGTGGGCGTTGCTGCTCGCAGCCCTGCTCCAGGCCTGCGCCCCGGCCGACACCTCCCGCACCCTGCACGTGTACGCCGCCTCGTCCCTTGCCGAGAGCTTCGCCGCCATGGAGCACGCCTTCGAGGCGGCGCACCCCGGGGCCGACGTGGTTCTGGCGTTCGCGGGCAGCCAGGTGCTGCGCCTTCAGATCGAGCAGGGCGCCCCCGCCGACGTGTTCGCTTCCGCCGACCCGGCGCACATGCAGGCTCTGGTGGAGCTCGGCCGAGTCCGCGACGGGCGCATCTTCGCGCACAACCAGCTGGTGCTCATCGTGCCCCCCGGGAACCCCGCGCGCATCGAGTCCTTCCGCGACCTGCCGCGCGCCAGCCGACTGGTGATCGGGACCGAGGGCGTCCCCGTGGGCAGCTACGCGCGCCGGGCGCTGCGGCGCGCCGAGGCGGCGGGAGAAGGCGGCTTCGCGGCTTCGGTACTCGCGCGGGTGGCCTCCGAGGAGAGCAACGTGCGCCTCGTGCGGGCCAAGGTGGAGCTCGGCGAGGCGGACGCAGCCATCGTCTACCGGAGCGACACCGTCGCGGCGGGAGGCGTGCGCGCCATCGAAATCCCACCCGCGCTGAACGTCAGCGCCGACTACTCCATCGGCATCGTGGAGGGCAGCGTGAACCCCGACCTCGCCGAGGCATGGCTCACGTTCGTCCTTTCCCGGCAAGGTCGCGAACTCCTGGCCCGGCACGGGTTCGCGGCGGAGTAGGCAACGCGTGAGCCGGCAGGCGAACCTGCGCGACACCCTGGGCGCCGGGCGCTGGCCGTCGCTGGCGGCGGCGGTGCCCATGCTCGTACTGCTCGCCCTTCCGGTCGTCGCGCTGGCGCTGGCCTCGTCGCCGGCGGAGCTGGCCGCGGGGGCACGCCATCCGCTCTTTCTTCCGGCCCTCGGGCTGACGGCGCGCACGACGGTGGTGAGCCTGGTGGTCGTGGTGGCGGCGGGCACCCCGCTGGCGTGGTGGCTCGCGGCCTCCTCCGGCCGCTGGGCGCGCGGCGTGGAGCAACTGGTGGACCTGCCCATCGTCCTGCCGCCCGCCGTGCTCGGCATCGCGCTGCTCCAGACCTTCGGCCGCAACGGCCTGCTGGGCGGCCCGCTGGAGGCGCTCGGGCTGCAGGTGCCCTTCACCACGGCCGCCGTGGTGCTCACCCAGGTGGTGGTCGCCTCGCCGTTCTATGTCCAGTCGGCGGCGGCCGCGTTCCGCCGGGTCGACCGCGACCTGCTCATCGTCGCGCGCACGCTGGGACGGTCGCCGGTGGGGGCGTTCTTCGGGGTGGCGGTGCCGGTGGCGCTGCCCGGGCTGGTCAGCGGGGCCGCTCTGGCGTGGGCGCGCGCGATTGGCGAGTTCGGGGCGACGCTGCTCTTCGCGGGCAACCTGCCGGGACGAACGCAGACCGCGCCGCTGGCCATCTACACGGCGCTCGAGTCGGACGTGCAGGCTGCGGTCGCGCTTTCCCTGGTGCTGGCCGCGGTCGCGGTGCTGCTGCTGCTCGGGCTGCGCGCGCTTCCGGGCGGCCGTCTGGGCAGGGTGGTGGAGGCAGTGGCCGCAGGGGCGGGTCGGCGGTGAACCCGACCTGGCACGCCGAGGTCCGTATGCGGGTCGGTGAGCTGGATCTGGACGTGCGCCTGGACGGTGGAGGGCGGCCCGTCGCCCTGGTAGGCCCCAACGGCTCCGGGAAGACCACCCTTTTGCGCACCATCGCGGGCGCCTACCGGCCATCCACCGGGGTCATCGCGGTCGGCGACCGCGTCCTGTTCGACTCCGCCCGCGGCATCGACCTCCCTCCGGAGGAGCGGAGGGTAGGCTACGTCCCCCAGGGCTACGGGCTGTTCCCGCACCTGCGCGTGCTGGACAACGTGAGGTTCGGGCTGGCGGGCTCTTCACGGCGGGACAACGGTGCACGGGCCTCCGCCCTCGCCGTGCTCGAACAGCTGGAAGCCGACCATCTCGCCGAGCGCTGGCCGGACACGCTCTCGGGCGGCGAGCGCCAGCGGGTCGCGCTGGCTCGCGCGCTGGTCACCGAGCCTCACATCCTGCTCCTCGACGAGCCGCTCGCGGCACTCGACGCGGCCGCGCGCCGGACCATGCGCCGCCGGCTTGCTGAGCGGCTCGAGGAGAGCGCCGTGCCGGCCATGGTCATCACTCACGACATCCGCGACATCGTGGCGCTGGACGCCGATGTCCACGTGATGGAGGACGGAAGGATCGTGCAGCGGGGCCCGGCCGACGCGCTCGCCACGCACCCCGCCACAGAGTTCGTGGCGGAGGTCTTCGGATCACCGCTGGCTACTCGCGGGAGCCGCCTTCGGCGTTAGCTGCCAGCATCGGCCTGCGAGGAACGGCCTTCGTCCGGCTCGGCATCGGCCCGGACACAGAGCGCGCCCAACTCCCCCGCAGTGATGGTGCACGCACCGAAGCGCAGCACATCCCCGGGATCGAGCAGGGCCTGCCGGATCGGGTGCCACTCCTCCCCACGGCGCACGAAGGTGCCGCTCCCCGTCGCGCGATCGGCGACGTGGATCCGACCCTCGGGCAGGCAGACCACTTCGGCATGGCACCGCGACACGCTGCCGTCACGCAGCACGACATCGCACGTGCCCTTGCGGCCCACGGTCCGAGCGACGATGCGAGACATGTCCGAACCCTCTCAGTTGTCGGGTTTGCCGGCCGGCACCGGCTGAAGGGCCAGACGCGGCCCGTCACCGAACTGAACCACGGCATCCCGGGAGAGTTCCCGGGGCGTGAACGGAACCAGCCGTTCACCGTTGACCCACGTGCCCTCGCGCGAGTTCAGATCCTCGATGAAGAAACGCCCGCCCTTCCGGATCACGCGCGCGTGACGCATGGAGACGGTCGGGTCGTGGATGACCTCGTCGACCAGGGTCGGCTGGCGGCCGATGACCAGCCCGCCCTCGGCACGCCGGAGCCTGTGGCCCCCAAAACGGATGTCGATGGGTGGATCGCCGTAGTCCGAAGGATCGGCCACGAACCGAAGATCCGGAAGTGCGGCTCCGTGCGGAGCGCCTCCCGCGCCTCCGGGTCGGCGAACGCCTCCCGCTACAGCCCCGCGGCCGGGCAGAAAGTACCTGAACGGCAGATAGAGGCCCGAGCTGCGAGGCCTTCCGGGGTCGCGCGCCCCCGCCGACGCCTGCTCGACCACCCGCACGACCTCGCGGCGCGGCGCGCGCATGGTCAGGAACATCAGCGTCGGAAACATGACCGCCGCCATGCCGAGCGTGATCCACAGACCCAGGGCCACCCGGTCTTCGGTGGCTTCCATGCGCCTCTCGGTAGCCTCCACCGCCGACCCCACGGCCTCCGCCGCGGCGCTGGATGCCGCCTCCGCAGCCTCGGCTGCCGCGCTGGTCGCCGCCTGCACAGCCTGCTCGGCCGCTCTGGCCGCCGCTTCCGCAGCCTCCCTCGCGGCGCTGGCTTCATCATCGGTGCAGCGGGAGTCGGTCGTGCTGACGGCGATGCCGAGGGTCGTCAGTTCGCGCACCGCCTCGGTGATTCGCGAAGCCACGAACACGCCCTGTGACGCGAGGGCACCTCTGGTGTTCACGCCCACCACCATCCCGCAGTCGGAGATCAGCGGCCCACCGCTGTTGCCCGGGTTGATCGCCGCATCATGCTGAACCTGGTCCAGCTCTCTCCCTCCAGCCCTGACGTCCCACGGCGCCCGGTACAGTCGGCCGATCACGCCCCGCGTCAATGTCGTCTGCAGCGACATGTTTCCGGTGATCGCGTCCGCGATGCCGGGAAACCCTACGGCCCATACGGTCTCGCCCGTCTGCAGGGGCATGGTCCCGAGCAGGAGTTCGGGCAGCACCAGACCGTCCACCTCGAGAACGGCGAGGTCCAGTTCGGGAGACTCCCACCGCACGCGGGCCTCCCTCATGCCGCCGGTGTGCGCCGAGATCACCTGATGCCCCGCGCCACCGTTCACGACGTGATGGTTGGTCAGAACGATGCCGGGAGCCACCACCGCCCCGCTGCCGGTGCCGAAGCCGGTGGGGAGCAGGGTGACGACCCGCACCACGCTGCGGTCGGCCTCGCGGATTCGATCGACCGCGGTCCTCGACTGTCCGGCCACCGTCTCCGGCGCCACGAGAAAAAGGGACCCGAGCATCCATGCCGCGACCAATCCCGTGCCTGCGCTGGCTCGGCTGGACATGGACCATCCCCTCCTTCTCTACGGCGTGTCTGTGCTCGTCTACACCCGGCCGACGCGCATGTCACGAGCCACGCTGCCGGGTGCTCGGTTACCCTGTCCGGGGGACGTAACCTGGCGCCACCGCCGGTGTACGGTTACCCGATCGCCGTTGGCGTTCATGGGCATGGCGGACCGCCTCGCTCCGTGCGGCCAGCCATCCCCCACTCACCTCGGGAGGAGGATCGCATGAAGAGGTCCCTGCTGTTCGCCGCTGTAGCGATGTCCGCCTGTTCCTCGGCTCCGATCTCCTACTACGGCGTGGCTCCGCCCGGACGGGAGACGGCGTATCAGTGCGCGGTCGCTCAGTTGAACATTCTGGGCTACACCATCGAGGACGGAAACAGCGACGCCGGCTTTGTCCGGGGCCGCAGGCAGACATCAGGCCTGGGAACCCAGATATTCACCGGCAACACCTACCACGACGTGCTCACCGCAACCGCCTTCGACAACCCGGCCTCCGGAGAAACCAACCTGAGGGTCGTGGCGACCCGCATCGCGGACCACGACACGGGCCTGCTCGGGGCCCTCACCGACGAGCCGGAGCAGGGAGAGGACGTCATCGCGCCCTCGGACAGCGGGAAGGCCGACGCACGGGCGCTGCTCGCCAACTGTGGAGTCTCCAGCGTGACGACTTCCGGAGGGCCGGATCGCTACTTGCTCGAGGGAGCCGCCGGCCCGCGCTGACCCCCGGCTTCCGCTGTCAGGGGGTCCGCCGCCCTCAGCGGCTCAGCGGAGGCGTGAACGGCGGCGGCCGCCGGTGCTGCGTGGCCTGCTCGTAGGCGTAGCTGATGCGAATCAGGGTCGGCTCGTCGAAGGGCCGTCCCAGGAGCTGGAGTCCCGCGGGCAGCGTGCCGAACGAGTATCCCATCGGCACGTTGAAGGCCGGAAAGCCGGTCGGGGGCGAGAGGATCGAGCTGTTCGCCCCGTAGGTGGTGTTCTCATCGCCGATCAGCCGGGCCGGGTAGTTGTAGGTCGGATAGACCAGAACGTCGACTTCGTGCTCCTCCATGACCGCGAGCACGGCGTCCTGCAGCCGCTGCTGCGTCTCCAGGTATAGTGGATAATCCTCGTGCTCCTCGGGCACGTAGTCCACTTCCCGGTTGCGCTCCATGCTGGCGCGCAGGAAGGGATGGAAGTCGCCCGACTCTACCACCTCGTCAAGCGTCCTGAACTTCAGTTCGGGACGCGTGGCCAGGTACTTCTCGAAGTCATGCTTCAGCCGGCTGATGCTCGGGAAGTCGCCGCGGATGTCGTCCAGATCCGGAATCTCGACGGGATCCACGATGACGGCGCCGGCGGCACGCATGTCCTCGAGCGCCTGCTCCATCACCCGCAGCACTTCGGGGTGGATGGTGGTGGGCTCGTCTTCCTGCTCTTCTCCCTGCTGCTCCTGGTTCTGTCCTTCGCGCGCGCCGGACTCCTGTTCCCCCGCCTCCGGGTCCGCTGACGGCATCTCCTCGCCCGGGACGAGCACCCCGCTTCCCAGCGAGCCCGGATCGTCGTAGTCGCGCGCCTCCTCGAACAGTTGGCGCAGCACGCCGATACGCGCGCCCTGGAGCGCGTCGGCGTCGAGGAACTGGCGGTAGTTGTCGGGCACCCGCCCCTCGCTCTCGAAGGTGACCGGATCCGCGGGATCCTGGCCCACGATCACCTCCAGCACCGCCACCGCGTCGGCCACGGTGCGGGTCATGGGACCGCCCACGTCGCGCGCGGCGCTCAGCGGGGCGATCCCGTCGCGGCTGGTGAGCCCCATGGTGGTGCGGAACCCGACCAGCGCCTGGTGGGAGGAAGGCCCCCGGATGGAGCTGCCGGTGTCGGAGCCCAGCCCGACGGCGCCGAAGTTGGCCGCCACCGCGGCTCCCGTGCCGCCGCTCGAACCCGCCGTCACCCGGGTCGGATCGTAGGGGTTGCGGGAGAATCCCGGCAGCACGGAACTGAGAGTGAACGCCCCGCTGGACGCGAACTCGGCCAGGTTGGACTTGGCCAGGATGATCGCGCCCGCCTCGCGCAGCTTGCGCACCTGGTAGGCGTCGTCGGGCGGAATTGCCCCGCGGAAGGCGAGGGTCCCGTTGGTGGTTGGCAGGTCGTGGGTGTCGTAGTTGTCCTTCACGATCACGGGGATGCCGTGCAGCGGACCGGTGAAGCCGGACTCGCCGAAGGCGGCATCCAGCTCGCGCGCCCGCCCCAGCGCGTACTCGCTCACGGTGATGATGGAGTTCAGGTAGGGGCCCTGCCGGTCGTACGCCTCGATGCGGTCGAGGTAACCCTGCACCAGCTCCTCCGCCGTGATCCGGCCCTCCTCCATGGCCTGGTGGATGTCCGCGATGGTCGCCTCCTCGACCTGGAAGGCGGGTGCGCACGCGGCGGCGACGAGCAGGAGGAGGGGAAGAACGCGCATCATCTTGCCTCAGAACAGATCGGAGGGATCGGGCTCCGCGCCCCGGTCCTCGTAGCGATTGGGGATGTGGTCGCCGGTGACCATGTCCTGGTAGGAAAGTCCCGGCCCGACCATCGGATACACGTGCGCCTCCGGGTCGATGACGACTTCCAGGAAGGCGGGGCCGGAAAACTCGAGGAACTCCTTGACGACCCGGGGCACGTCCTCCTTGCGATCCAGGCGCTTCGCGTACTCGAAGCCGTCCGCCTGCGCCGCCAGCACGAAGTTCTTCTTGCGCAGCGACTTGTCGCTCGCGGACAGCCGCCCCTTGAAGAACAGGCGCTGCCACTGCATCACCATGCCGTCGCCGAAGTTGTTCAGCACCATGACCTTGACCGGAAGATCGTAGGAGGCGGCGGTCTCGAACTCGCCCAGGTTCATGCGGATGCTGGCGTCCCCGTCCACGTCGATGACCAGCTTGTCCGGGCGCGCGAACTGGGCCCCTATGGCGGCGGGAAGCCCGAACCCCATCGTGCCCATGCTCCCCGAGGTCAGCCAGAGCCGCGGCTCGCTGAAGTCGCAGTATTGGGCGGCCCACATCTGGTGCTGTCCCACGCCGGTGGAGATGATCGCGTTGCCGCGGGTGATGCGGTTCATGACCTCCATGACGTAGTAGGGCTGGATGAGCGAACTCTCGCGGTCGTAGTCGAGGGCGTAGTCGCGCTTGAGCGCGGCGACCTCGGCGTGCCAGTCGGAGAAGTCGGCCCGGAAGCCGATGGAGTGCCCGTACGCCACCAGGTCGTCGAGCGCCTCCCCGAGCATCCCGGTGTAGTGCCAGTCCGCCGGCTTGACCTTGTGGATCTCCGAAGGATCGATGTCGAAGTGGACGACCCGCCGGGCCCTGGCCGCGAACTTGGCCGGTACCCCGGCCACGCGATCGTCGAAGCGCGCCCCCACGGCGATGAGCAGGTCGCAGTCGTCCACCGCGTAGTTGGCGAACGCGGTGCCGTGCATCCCCAGCATGTGCAGGCAGAGCGGCGCGGTGGTGTCGAAACTGCCCAGCCCCATCAGCGTGGTCACGCCGGGGATGCCGAAATCGTTGGCCAGCCGGCGCAGGGGCTCCGAGGCGTTGGCGTTCACCACCCCGCCACCGGCGTAGATGAGCGGTCGGCGGCTCTCGCCCAGCATGTCGAAGAACTCGCGGCACCGGTCGTGGCTCAGCTTGCGGGCGCGGAGCGCGTCGAGGCGGCGCCGATACCCGGGGATGGGCAGGCATCCCTCCCCGTGGAAGGCCCCGGTCCAGTTCTGCACGTCCTTGGGCACGTCCACCACCACCGGACCGGGCCGGCCGGTGCGCGCGATCTCGAAGGCCGTGCGCATGGTGGCCTCGAGCTGCTCCGGCTTCGTCACCAGGAAGACGTGCTTGGCCACCGGCCCCATCACCGCCGTGACCGGGGCCTCCTGGAAGGCGTCGGTGCCGATGGCGGCGGTGGGCACCTGGCCGCAGATCACCACGATGGGCACCGAGTCGGCCATGCAGTCGCGCACCGGGGTCACGCAGTTGGTGGCGCCGGGCCCGGAGGTCACCAGCACGCACCCCACCTTGCCGCTCGCGCGCGCGTAGCCGGCCGCCATGAAGCCGGCGCCCTGCTCGTTCGCGGGCACGATGAGCGGCATCGGCTCCACCCCGTCCACCGCGTTTTCCTTGTTGTAGCGGAAGACGGCGTCGTAGGTGGGCAGGATCGCTCCGCCGCTGTAGCCGAAGATGGTGTCGATTCCCTCGTCGGCCAGGACCTGGACGATCATCTCGGCTCCGCTCATTACCTGACCCGCGAGCGGGTGCGCGCGGGAATCGCGGAGCGCGGTGCTGGTTGTCATGGAGACGCCTCCCGTGGCGGGCACGGAAACGGATGGTGGTACCGTGGTGAATAGTCGAACAAAGGCACCCGAATGGCAAAGCCCTCCGGCGAGCCTGCATATCTTGCGATGCCAGCGCCATCCCGCAAGCTTAGACCGCCATGCGACACACCCTGTCCGTCCTGCTTCAGAACGAGGCTGGCGCGCTTTCCCGCGTCACCGACCTGTTTTCGACCCGGGGCTTCAACATCGAAAGCCTCAATGTCGCGCCGACGAAGGACTACGCCGTCTCGCGCCTGACGCTGGTCACCAACGGCTCGGACGAGACCCTCGAGCAGATCATGAAGCAGCTGAGCAAGCTGGTGGATGTCGTGGATCTGCGAAACATGACCGGGCGCGACCACATCATCCGCGAACTGGTGCTGTTCAAGCTGCGCCTGGCAACCGGCACCCGCGCGCAACTGGAGGAACTGGTTGCGGAGTTCGGCGGGTCGATTCTCGCCGAGCACGAAGGCCACTTCACCATCGAGATCACCAGCAGCGGCCCCAGGATCGACGGCTTCCTGGAGAGCGCCGGGCGGATCGCGGAGACCGACGCCCTGGTACGCAGCGGGGCCATGGCGGTATCCCGCGGCGCGCCCATGCGCTGGCGCGGCTAGCCTCCGAGGATCCCGCGCAGCGGTCGTCGCTCGGGACCGTGGACGAGATCCGGGAACGAGCGCGCGCGAGGACGGAACCGCGCGAGGCTACCGGCCCGGCTCCTCCTCGGAGATCGCCCGCACGCGGGTGAGCTCCAGCCCCAGCGTCCTGCCCTTCATGATGGCCGGCACCCCTTCCTCCATCCACACCGGAGCGGGCGCGCCCTTCAGGTAGTGGTCGAAGAACTGCTGCATGCGGATCGCCCAGTCCTTCTGGTTGTGCCGCTGCCTGAGGCCGTGGGCCTCGCCGTTGTAGTTGAGCATCCACACCGGCTTGCCCAGACGGCGTAGCGCCACGAACAGCTCGATCCCCTGATACCACGGCACCGCTCCGTCCTCGTCGTTGTGCAGCATGAGGATGGGCGTGTTGATCTTGTCGGCGGTGAAGATGGGCGAGTTTTCGATGAAGCGCAGCGGATACTCCCAGAGCGAGCCGCCGATGCGGCTCTGTCCCCGCTCGTACTGGACGGCGCGGCTGCGTCCCGACTGCCAGCGGATGCCCCCGTAGGCGCTGATCATGTTGGAGACCGGGGCGCCCGCCTCGGCCGCGGCGAACAGGTCGGTGCGCGTCACCATGTACGCGATCTGGTAGCCGCCCCAGGAGTGCCCCTGCACGCCGATCCGGTCCGCGTCCACGAAGCCTTCCTCGACCAGCTCGAGGACGCCCGGGACCACGGCGTCGAGCGCGCTCTCGCCCGGGTAACCGTCCCGATAGGGGATGTCGGGCACGAAGAGCAGGTAGCCGCGGCTGACGTAGAGGCTGCGGTTGATGGAGGAGCTGCCCGGCGCGGGCACGGTGTAGCCGTACAGACCGTCGGAAGAGCGCTCGTAGAAGTACACCATCATGGGGTACTCCTCCGACGGGTCGAACCCCTCCGGCTTGTAGAGGATGCCCTGGAGGGGGATGCCGTCCATGGAGGTCCACTCCACGATTTCGGCGGTGCCCCACAGGTAGTCGGACTGCTGCGGGTTGGCGTCGGTGACCTTGCGCCCGTCGTCGAGCTCCGGGCCCGCCACCCACAGGTCCGGGAATTCCTGGAAGGTGGAGCGGGTGTAGGCGAAGACCTCGGCGTTCCGCGCCCCGAGCAGGCCGGCGTAGCGGGCGTCGCCGGCGATGAGGGGCTCCGGAGCGGCGCCTTCGCCGAAGTCGCCCCGCCACAGGCCGGACGACTTGTCGTACAGGTGGAAGGACGAGAGGTACACCTCGCCGGAGGGCACCACCGGGTCGGCGGTGTCCAGGTCGACGTAGCGGAAGCGCGTGTCGGAGGCGCGCCCGGTGCCCCGGGTGAGGTTGCGAGGAGTGGCGCGGCCGGTGGGGTCGACCGACCAGATGTCGTAGCGGTCGTAGACCAGGAAGGCGGCATCGTCCGCCGTCCACCCCGCCTCCCCGTAGGAGCGAGAGAGATCCGGCCGGTCGTCCAGCACGTTGTCGAAGCCCGCGTCGATCGTGCCGGTGAGGTCGATCTCCTCCCCGCTGCCCGTGTCGATGGCGACCCAGATGCGCCGGACGCCGTCCCACCGCGTGATGTAGCCGCCGCCGGGCGAGAGTGTGCCCTGGCCCCGCACCCGCTCGGCCACCTGCCGCCGCGAGCCGTCCGATACGTCGATGGTGTAGAGGTCCACGTAGCTGGCGTCCCACGACACCAGTTGCCGGTACGGTAGGCCGCTCCTGCCCATCGCGACCGCCCCGTCGCCGTCGTCGGCCACGGTCACGTCGGGCACTTCGGTGGTGGCGAGCTGCACCACCCGGCCGCTCCCGAGGTCGAGCACCGCTTGGTAGCTGCGCTCCAGCTCGTCGTCCAGTTGCACCAACTGCATGGGCTGCAGCAGAGGGTCCTTCCAGTTCCAGATGTCCACGCGCACGCGCTCGTCCTCGGGTGTCTCGTCCTCGGGATCCGGAAGGGGCCGGGGCGCACTGTGGAAGAGGACGCGCGCGCCTGAACCGGAGAACGACACCCCGCCGTGTTCGCTCGGAGCCCAGCCGTCGGGGAGGGCCTCCGCGCCCGGGGCCACCTGGGCGGCGGCCGACCCCTCGCGCGCGGCGTACAGCGAAAAGGCGGGCGCCCCGGCCCCGCGGTCGTCGCGGTCGGTGAGGAAGGCGACCGCGCCGTCGTCGGCGACGGCGAGCCCGAGGTAGCGCCCTTCCCCGCCGGTGACCGTCTCCGCCTCGCCGGCCGTTCCCACGCGGAAGACGCCGTCGGCGGCGCCGTCCTGCCCGGACGCCGTGTAGTAGAGCGCGCCGCCGTTGCCGGAGAAGGCGTAGCTCACCGCATGGTCGAAGCGGCGCTCCTGGCCGGTGGAGAGGTCGCGCACCACCAAGTCGGTGCCGTCGTCGAGGCGGGGCGGCCCGTCGTCGTCATCGCCCTCTCCCCGCTGGGCGGGGCCCTCTTCCTCGTCTTCGTCATCGCCGGCGTCTTCGTCCATCAGGTACGCCATCCAGGCGCCGCCGTCGCCGGGCAGGCGGAACGACCGGACCTCCGCGACGCGCGTCTCCGACAGGTCGGACAGGTTCAGGATCAGCAGGGAGTCGCCCGGAGCGTCGCGCGACCCCTCGGCGCGGGCCGCGTCCACCGCCTCCTCCGCGGGCTCGACCAGCGCGACCAGGAAGCGGCTGTCGGCGCTAAAGCCCGGATCGGCCCCCCGGGCCACCGTTACGCGGCGCCCGTCCTCCAGGTGCTCCACCACCAGCGTGGCATCGCCGTCCCCGGGCACGAGCCGGTAGACCAGCCAGCGGCCGTCGCGGGAGAAGTCCTCGTCCTGGATCTGGTTCCAGATCGAATAGGCGTCGTGGTCAAGTGGGGCCTTCTGCTGCGCGGAGAGCGCGAGCGGAGCGGTGACCAGGATGGAAAGCGCGAGGAACCAACGGATCGTCTTCATGACCCACCTGCTGCCGGAGAGATGTACGCGGAGGGAGATCTGCGCGGAGGGGAACGGTAGACGACGAGACAGAGCCATGCAATCCGTTTGACAGAGTCCCGGGCCGGGCGTAACTGTGCAGTCTTGCGAAGGGTGCGGCGCGAACCCGCGGACTCGCTGCGAAAAACGCCCACCCGACCCAAGGCCGGAGTTGGTCCGAAGAAGTCAACCAGCGGAGGACAACATGCGCACTTTCCGGATCCTGGCCACACTGCTTCTGTTGGTGATGCCGCTGCCGGCGTCCGCTCAGGGCGCCCCGGACATCGCCGAGCCCTTCAAGGTCGGCACCTTCGAGATCGATGGCACGCCCACCGTGTCGCTGGTACTGCGCGACCAGCTCATCGTCGAAGTCGACGCCGCCAACACCGCTCTCCAACGCGATCCCTACTATGCCCGCGTCCAGGCCCCGGGAGACATGCTGGAGCTGATCGAGCGCTATGAGTATGGCCTCCAGCGTCGCCTCTACGAGGTCGTCAACCACCTGGTCGAGAACGACATGCTGGGCGCGGGCCGCCCGTCCTACGTACACGACCTCGAGGACGTGCGCACCCTCCCGCCCATCCTGTACCCGGGCAAGATCCTCAACGCCGCGGTCAACTTCTACAGCCACGTCAACGAGACCGGCACCGACGAGGAGCGGGCCGAGGCGCGGCGGCAGCGGCGTGAGAACCGGGGCGTGCCCTATCTCTTCCTGAAGCCGAGCAAGGGCGCGGTCATCGGCGACGGGGGCGAAGTGGTGCTTCCCTACGGGCGCGACCGCATCGACTGGGAGGTCGAACTGGGCGCGGTCATCGGCCGATCCGCCAAGTACGTGTCCGCCAACGACGCGGAGACGTACGTGTTCGGCTACCTGGTGTCGCTCGACATCTCCGACCGCGGCGGCCGTCCGCCGGGCGGCAACCCCATGACCTCCGACTGGTTCGTGGGCAAGGGCCACGACACCTTCGCGCCCCAGGGGCCCTGGATCGTGCCGAAGGAATTCTACGGGAATCCGATGGAGATTCTGCGCCAGACGCTCGACGTCGGCGACGAGCGCATGCAGGAGGCCACCGCCGGCGACATGATCCACTCCCTCTGGGAGCTGATCGAGTACGGCTCCTCCATCATCACCCTCTTCCCAGGGGACGTCGTCAACAACGGCACCTCCGGGGGCGTCGGCATGGGCACGGCGGTTCGGGGGGCACAGCGCTTCCTGCAGCCGGGCGAGCAGATCTCCGCCTCCATCGACGGAATCGGCACGCTGAACCTGTCGGTGGTGAGCGAGCCCGCCCCTCAGGGGCTCACGGGCGCGCACCTGCCGCCGGTGCGGACGTATCGGGGGCCGCCTCCGGGAGGGAGGTGACCGGCGGTAGCAGGGAGGAACACATCGGGATCCTGGTAGGGGGCTCCTCCTGACCAAGGTGACATGGTGTACCTTAGGTGCCCGGCTCGATACGCTCGCCCAGGCCGCGAGGGTGCTGGATCTCAGTCTGAGGGTCGAGCTGGTCGGCCAGGTGCGGCTGGAAAGAAGGGCCGCTCAACGAGGTCCCGGACGCACACGGCGGAATCGGATCCACCACACCAGCGGGACATGGCGTCATGAAGCTCACAATCGTTGTCCATGAGGCAGAGGAAGGCGGCTATTGGGCCGAAGTGCCGGCCATCAGTGGATGCGTCTCCCAAGGCGAGTCGCTTGACGAGTTGCTGGAAAACGTGAGAGAGGCGGTCGAAGGATGCCTCTCGGTTGATGCTTCGGATGTTCCAGTCTCGGGGACGGACAGAATCATCGAGATCGCTGTTTGAAGACGTTAAGCGGCAAAGGCTTTTGCCGTCTGCTTGAGTCCCGCGGCTGGCGGCTGAGAAGAATCCGTGGAAGCCATCACATCTACACGAAGGACGGAGTAGCCGCACGGATTTCGGTTCCAGCACGCAGGCGCAGCCGATGGATCCGGCGCGATGGGAAGGGCATGGGCTTCATAGCTCTTCTGGCCCGGATGGAAGAGTGTCGGCAGCGGATCGGTCGTCTTCACTGTCCTTCGATTAGCGCATACTCGACGGCCGCACCACCCTGGCGAACGAGCCGGAGCCGTTCACCCGGACCCGGTTCGCACGGGTTCGGAAGCCAGTAGCACGCTGGCTGCTTGCTCAGCGCCTTCACGATGCGCAGAATGCGCCACCGCTCGTTTCTTCTCGGGGCGATGCGGGATGCGGCGTTGAGCTCGCTCGACGGCAGCTCGAACCCGAGGCCGTCACCCTTCGTCGCCTTGACCTCGACGCACCAAGTCACTTCGTCGCGCGTGAACCGGAAATCGTAGCCGAGGCTGTCGCTGGTTACGTCCTCCTCAGCGTCCAGCAGGGGCACGACTTTGGTTCTGGACTCGGAGACCCATTCGCTCGGGCTGATGTCGAACTTGGCCTCAAGGAAGCGGAAGGCGTGCATTTCTCCGACGATTCCCACCAGTTCGGGGAGGTCGGGCGGGCCATGCCGGTGTGACGTCTTGCGTCCGCGCCGGGAGAGCTCGCTGTCGCTGGAGACGCTCGTTCGCATTCCGCCGCCCACGGCCGGCCCCGGCGGTGGTGGACCGATCCCCTCGACAAGCCCCGGGGGGTCGGGAAGCTTTAGTAGTCGGACAAAGAGTTCGCTATACGACACGGGCCCGCCGATTTCGAATGGCTCTCCGGCGACCTCGACGGTTCTCGCCTGCCGCTCCTTTTCGGCATCCTGTTGCACACGCCTCCCCTTAGTGCGTTCCAGGTCCTCAAGAGTGATGCCGAGCCTCTCGCGCATCTGCTCCATTGTCGCGCATTCCTTGACCGCAACCCAGAAGTCGCCATCGGCGACCGCCAGCTTCGCGCGTTCGAGCAGGTCGTCATCCGGCCAGTCCCGCAGGTACATGGAGGCGTCCGAGCGAGCTTCGAAGCCCCTCGCGCTCGACGTTGACTTGGCTCCCTTCTTCTTATTGCGCCACGCTTCGTAGCACTCGCGCACTCCGCAGACTAACCGACTGAGGCGGTATTGATTGCCGCGCGCCACTTCGCGCGGATCTGGATCCAGAATCACACCCTTTCGCTCGAGCGCCGACCGCAGGGAGCCAACCGTCGTCACGCCATCAAGGGCACCGCAATGCATCCGGACCTCAGGAATCTCCGTGAATTTCGCGCGGAGCACCCCAAGCACGGCGCTGAACGGCACCCTCCAATGGCTGGCGGACCACTCCGCGCAGAGACGGGTCCATTCCGTGCTGCCCTCGAGCTGCCCGTGCACTTGGTCGATCTTCGAAAACAGCTCGCCCTGATCCTCGATGGGCACCTGTGCGTCCGCCGTGGCGATATGCCGGGCGAAGGCTCGGAGCACGGGCGCGACTTCGTCCAGGTAGCGCTTCGCCTGGGCGTCGGACTGTGCATTGTTGACCTGCTCGTACTTGTCTTCGAGCACCGAAAGCGCCTTGTTCCATTTCGGAAGCTCCGCGTCGTTACCCAGCCTTCGCCATGCCGTGAATCCCATTGCAAAGTCGTCGTGGCAATCGCGGGCGGCCGCCAGCAGGTCCTCGGTCGACCATTTCGGGATACAGACGTTTGCTGCCAGCCACCTGGTGAGCCCTGCGGTGTCCGTCGCGGCCGTGCCAAGATCGTCGTGGGATATGCCATGGAGCTGCAACACCGGCCGAATCCGGTGAACCACGGTAGATGTCTCGCCCTCCCAGCGATGCCGGATGTCGGCTCCGGCCACGGCATCGATCTCTGCACGGTCCAAGGCCGCCTCGATCTGTCTCCCGGTGGGTCGCGGATTGCCGTCCAGTGCCCCGAGCACGAGACGAAGATCCTTGAGAAGATCCTGGCGGTCGAGAATCGCTTGGCACGCTGAGGCTGCTTCCTCGTAGGAGCCGTCTCGCATGATGTCACGGCGCAGGACAAGAATGCGTTGCCGCGAGAGCCAATGTGCCGGCGGCTCGCTGCGTGCGACGGATCGCTCCCCATCCCGTAGTTCCACTTGGATGGACAGGCACTGTTGAACACAGGCACCGCGAAGCCGTTTGGCCGCTCGCCGCCACGCCTCGGTCGCCGGTCCCGACGGGTTGGCGCCTCCGTGTGCGTGAAGGGCGAGCAGCACCATCGGAAGCCAGCCCAAGCCCGCCGCGTCGAGCGTTTGCTTTCGTTCCTCAACTTGGGCGCTCGGACGATCATCGATCAGGCAGTGTTCCTCCAGCCCGGAAGCCAGTCTCGCTCCGAACTCGACGAGACGGTCGCGAAGCGGCCTTTTCGACGCTTCCTCCGGCCGCATGGCGATGATCGACTGACCGTGTTCGCGCAACAGACGGGTGCGCCAACCATGACCGGGGAGATAGACGTCACTGAGCTCCTTGGGCGAGCGGACCGCCAACATCCGCGGTTTCGTGCGAACGATGAACCGTGTGGGAAGCTCTTCATCCAAGTCCAAGTGTCTCCAACCATGACGAATCTGGCCAAGGAGCACATCAAACCCGCCAGCGGGAATCGCGTCGTGGCCGGTCGCGCCCGCGCCGTCGGCGAGTGCCTTTGCGACATCGGCCAAGGCTTCCAAGAGGGCCGGTCCAGTCCTGTCGTCGTCGGTTGGGTAGACGTTGAGCCCGAGCTTCTCGAGCACTTCGAGTCGCTCTTCGTCTTCGCTTAGCCGTTGGGCCAACGGCAACGAAAGCGGCGACAGGTGGCGGAAGCGGCTGATCTGACCTCGAAGAAGGGACTTGGGAACGAACCAGCGTCGGTGCAGCGGTTGCAGGCCTTCGCGCGCGAGCCCTTCTCCACCGGGGCGGATGTCGTGAAGCCATGGCGCGGTGGACAGCCAGTGTTTGAGCGGGGATGTGATCCGCTGTGTCCAATCCCACCGGGCATGCCTCAATCCGATTGTCACCTCGTCCCAACCCTTCGGCCATCGCGTGAGGGACGTCAGAATGAGGCCCGAGAGGGCCGCATGAGTTAAGGCGTCGAGATCCTCACGATGAAGCAGGGGAAGCCAACAGACATCTTGGAGTTCGTATGGGAAGTCTTTGTCCCTCCTGGGCTTGACTTGCTCCAAAACGGCTTCGCGCCAGTCCGCCCACGCCGATTGCGGTACGGAATCGGGAGCCATGTCCGGGAGCATCGGACTGGCTTTTTCCATCCAATAGCGGATCGGCTCGCAGGCTTCGAGCCGCAGCCCGTCCACCACCCCCGCACGGGCGAACTGGTCGCCGCGATCAGCGAGGTCGGTCCTGTCCGGCTGGCTGCCGCCAGCGCCACGATTGTCTCCTTGGGGGAACCATCGGTCGTCGTCGGGGGGCAGGAGTGCATTCCGTAGGAGCTTCACGCCTTCCTCGCCAGGGAGGCCATCTGCCAGGGTTTGCAGGTGGTCGCCGGAGCGTTCGGGCCACCCCGGCCCGAACACGGCTTCCTTCATCGCGAACCAGCCGTTGGTGCAGGCAACGGGAAGTTTGGCCAGGTCATCCAACAGACCCTCCGGTTCCTCCGGGCCAATCAATTCCAGACTCCAAGCCAGCGCGTCGGCACACTTCCTCGCCTCGAGGCTGCCATGAGCGGCCGGCAGGTCCGGAAGCGACGGGACGATGACGACTCGGAGAAGATCGGCTCTCCGAAAGCTCTGCACGAACCGCCCGTCGAGGAACTTCTGGATTTCGGTCCGCCGGCGCTGTGGTCCTTCGTGCGTCTCTACGTCGTGGTGGAGGAATGCCACCCGCTCCTTGAGGGAGCCCGGAACGGAGCCGACGAAATCCGCAGCGTCGTCGGCACCGCTACGAGGCTGAAAGAAGATCCGAACAGCATTGGCGTCGGACGCCGAGAGCAGCCGTCCGTCCTCGGCGGGAAGGAATTTCGCCTCGGCGAGAGCATCGGCCTTCGGCTTCTTGGGCTCGGACCGCAGTCTCGTCGGGAGCAGGGCGAGCACACTCTCCAAGAACATGTTCCAGTCGGGCGGCACCTCCGAAGAACGGGATCGGTCGGCTTGGGCGTCCACCTGGTGCCGGCGGATCTGGTCGGCCATTCGCTTCAGGGTGTCCGCCCACTCCCCGTCCGTCGGATCCGGCGAGCAGTCCAGCGCTCGCAGAAAGGCCTTGACGGCCTCGCGCCGCTCGTCAAGCGTGGACGATGCCACATCGAATCCAGCCTGCCCGCGCCACTCCGCTTCGCCGAAGGGATCGTCGGCCGGGATGTTCGGCATCGTTCGCGCGATGGCGGGCCGCCGCCAGCCGCCATCGCACAGGATCAGCTTCATCTGATCAAGGGAGGTAAAGTCCTCCCGGCTGCGGCCGCGTTCATGGAGGCGGCGCGTCAGCTCGGGAGCGTCGGACGCCGACGAACCGGCCTGCGCAACCAGATCGATCACCGCCCGGCCCCGCCACGGCTCTGGGGAACCTTCCACCAGCTCGAGGACCGCTTCGAGTGCCCGGTCCGTCACCAATTCGAGCAGTAGTTCGTTGTATTCGTCACCGAAGTCGATCTTCTTCCGGTCCAAAGATCCGTAGAACGGAGCGTTCACATGCGCGCCGACACCAGTCTTCACCGTGGTGGGAAGGAAGATGACGAAAGCGCCCTCCCGTGCCTCTCGTGTCTCCTCGACCGCGACGGCGACCTTCACCTTCCGCACCTCCGGCCACCGATTCGGAAGGTGGCGGACGGCGGCGGCGACACGCTCGCTTTCCGTCGGCTGGTCCTCGCCGCCGAAGGTGCGGCTCCAGACGTGAAAAGACCGCTGGGTCACATCGCTGGCGTCCGCCGCCGACCTGCTCACCCTCAGTCGCTCATAACGGTTGGCCGGCACGGGACCGGAGCGTTCGGAATCGGCCTCGCGCTTGAGCTCCGTGCGATCTCCGTCAATGGCGATCCGCAACACCGACAGGTGACGCAGGAACACCATCGCCGCTTCGTCCAACGCCACGAGTTGCTCTCGAACCGACTGGACTGCTTCCGTCGCGCTGCCCGCCCTCCCCCCGTCCAGTAGAAGGCGAATGACCGTCACATGGCCATCTTCGAGCAGCTTCGCCACTTGGGGCGGTGGATCGCCGAGAAAACGCGGCAGTACGTAGGGCGACAGGTGCTTGACCTCTTCCAAGAGCCACGTGTCGACCTGTTCCACGGATGTGACGCTGTTCCCTGACACGCGGCTCCGGTATTCGTCGATCTGTTTCTCCGACCAGTCCACGACCGGTTCCAGGCCGAATGCGGGGTCGGTCGGCGCGTCGCCGTTGAAGAGCCGCATGGCCACTCGAGCTATCGGATCAAGCACTCCGGGGTGGAAGCCGAACGTAAAGGCGGGTTTGTCTTCCGCGGGCGCGGTCGACCAGACCTCCGGGCAAGTGGTCAGTTCGAGCACGCTCCGGAAGCCGAGCCCTTTGTTGCCAACACTCTCGTTCGGATCCTTGGGGCTCTGCGCGAGTTCGCAGATTCCGCTGAAATCCTCGGGACGAAAGGGCCGCCCGCTGTTGGCGATCAGCAGTTCGGGCTGTTCGGCAGACGGGTTCAGGACGAACGAGATCTGGCCCGGGTCGTCGCTGCCGCCCAGGACATCGTGGGCATTCTGCAACAACTCCAACACGGCTCTTCCCCGGTACTCCTGCGCCACCTGATCGCCCAGGCTGGCGACAGTCCGGTAGTTGGTCGTCCCGTTCCTCAACTCATCGAGAAAGGTGCGCACCTGACGGCGGGCCTGCTCCTCGATGATCCGTTTGCCCTCCGGTAGACCACGCACTACGCCGCCCGTTCCAAGCGAATATCGTGCGTGTGCCGAGCCCGCAACGCCTGCTCACCCTCGGGCTCGCGGTAGAAGATGAGGGACGGCAGCCGCGACTCGTCCGTAACGGCATCGGTCGCATCGATCCACTGCGCGGCGCGCATCTGCGCCGCCTCGAAGTCCCTCCGAATGTCCCGAACCTTGTCCAGCTCCGCGGCCAGATCCCCAAACCGCAGGCCACTGGGCAGAAATCGCCGCATCGGCATCAACACCCGGGGCACCACGCCCGTTGACTTGTCCAGTTGCCCCTTCAATTCCCTGTGGTAGGCTCCGACCCGGTCGTCACCGCGGACCTGCCGGAATCGCTCGGCGTACCCTTGGAGCTTCTCCCGGAGCCGGGACAGACGGAACTCGACGACATCGGGATCGTTCTGGATCGCCAGGAGCAACTGGAGCACGTCGATCTGGACATCCTGAAGACTGGCCAGGAAGAACCGGTTGAGATCCGAAACCGCGGCCCGCGCGCCCTTCTCCGACTTCACGTCCCCGCTCATCAGGAGTCCGTACTTGGAACGCAGGACACTCACGTCGTGATCGATCTTGGCCAGTCTGGCCGATACGTCGCTGGCGAACCGGCGGGAGTGTTCGAATTCGGACCGGATTTCGTCAATCCGTTCGGCCGCGGCTTCGAGCCTTGCGTAATCCTCGGCGTCCAGAAGGGCTCGAACGCGCTCTACCACGTCGGAGAGACGACCGAGCGTCTGCTGCGCTCGATCGAGGCGTGCACACAGCATGACCGACGAGACGGTCGAGAAGAGCATCATGGGTGCGACAACCGGCACCAGGGCACTGCTGGCGGCAACGAACGGGGCCTGCGCAACGATCCCGGTCGGACCCATTACCGCCGAGCCCACCCCGGTGCCGATGGTCATCAGCGTCGCGGGATTGGCGGTCGCCAGGAAGACGTTGCCGGCGAGCAGCGACGACGCGGCGGTGCTCCCGGTGCCCAGCATCGGAAGGAGCCATTTGGTGTCCACCACTCCGCCGGATTGGAACGGTTGATCCGTGGACCAGGATGCTCGCAGGGCATTGCTTGCGTCTCGTCCGAGGTCGACCAGGGCGATCGAGCGTCCTTCGTGCGTCAGGATCTGGCCGACCGGGGTGTTCGGGACTTCGTTCCGAGGATCAAGAATCTCCATGTATCACTCTGGTTTCAGGAGAGGGGGACCTACCGGCCCTGCGGGTCGACGCAACCTCTCGCGGGCCATGCGAGTCGGGCAAGATACCGCGTACGCCCACCGGGCGACCGCGTCAATCACCTGATCGCCCCCTGGTCCTTGAGAGGGCATTGCCCGCGTGGAGCCGATTGCTTAGGCCCCTCATCCCACCCCTGGCCCGCTAACCTGCCACTCTACCACCTCTAGCGGCTCCCCCAGCAGCGCCGCCCCGCGAACCGGCGAGATCAGTTCCTCTCCCACGGCACGCCAAACCAGCCGCCTGAAGCGCTGCGGCTTCTCGAACGCACCGAATCCCTGCTCGTCGCCCATCGGTTCCGGTTCCGTCGTACGCCACGACCGGGCGAACGTCGCGAACGCGCGCCGGACCGCGGACGCCCGCAGCACACCCACCTGACCGAGGCGGACCAGCATGGCCGCCGCCGAGACCCCGTAGGTGTGCTTGAGACGGGCGATCTCGTAGTAGGTGACGCGGCGTCGCCTCCCCCCGACCTTCTCCAGGAGATCCCGCGCGGGGACGAGGAACGCGCCCGCGAAGCGGTTCATCGCCGCCTCCAGCTTGATGGCCGGGTTGCCGGTCGACCGGATGATCTTGTGCGCGAGTTCGTGGGCCAAGGTGAAGCGTTTGCGTTCGACGTTGGTCCGGCTGGACACCAACACCGCATCGGCGACGATCCTCCCCCGCCCGATGGCCCGGCACGCGAGACCGCTGATGCGCTCGGGGAGGTCGGCCTCGACCACCTTGATTCCCTTTTCCTCCAGCAGGGCGCACAGGCTGGGTACCGGATCCATGCCGAGGTCCCACGCTTCCCGGAGCTCTTCAGCGCGCTGGTCGATCTCGGCCTCGGTGGCGATGCGGTCGCAGCGGCAGTGCTCCAAGCAGTCGGCCGCGGGCGGAATGCCGAGAATGTCCTCGATGGTCAAGTATCGCTCGAGGTTGTCGGTCAGGACGGCTTCGGCCCGGGCGCGGTCGCGGGCGGAAGTGCCCGAGTCCTTGCGGAACACGAGGCCGTCCAGCACATCGACGCGGTCGCTCATGAGGAAGTCCAGCGAGACATCAAGCGCGTCGCCGAGGCCGACCAGGACAGCCGACGAGGGCATCATCTTGCCCGCCTCGTACTTGCTGATGGCCTGCGCGGTGACCTTCGGGTCCATCCGCTCGGCAAGCGCTCGGAGGGAAAGGCCTGCTCGCTTGCGGGCCAGCCGAAGCCGTTGTCCGAACATCCCGTTGCTCCCCTTCCGCATGACCGATGGTTGACATTCTACACACAAAGCGGTATAGATGTCAACTTGCAGTTTAGGAATTGCTCCGCAGACTGCGGAATGGGCAGCAGGGAGGGGACGTGGACAACGGAACGCAGCAACGGCCGCACATCATGGAGTTGATCGCAAACGCACCGTGGCGCGAAGCCGTCACCTACCGGAAGACGTGGCCCCATGAGTACGTCGTCGTCAAGAAGGATGGGCAGGAGGAGCTGTTGGCCGCGTTCTGCGAACGGATCGACCGGGGCGAGGGCGTCGAGTGCCGGTTCTTCCACCAGACACGCCGGTATCTCTTCCTCGACGACTACAAGTACTGGATCATGGTGGAGTGCGAGGAAGTCGACCTCGACGCCGGGGACGAGGTCCTGAACCGGGCGCGCCTGTACCGTGACCGGCGAGACTTCGTCATCCAAGGGGGCGATACCGGAAGGCGGGAGGACTATCCTGCAAGCCCGGCGAATTAGCGGAACAGCGGCGCCCGCCCTCCGGATGCGACTAACTCAGTCCAACTCAAGAATCGGATCCTTCTCGCCGATCATCTCCCAGCGCGTGAGCACGATGGGGATCACGCCGGCGCCGTAGAAGGCGTCGAAGAAGCGCTTGACGGTGAAGTCGTCGCCCTCCTGGATGGCGTACTCGGACATCAGTTCCTCGATCTGGATCTTGCCGGTGACGTAGCTGGTGCCGTATCCGGGCTGCCTGAGGTAGAGGCTCTGCTCGCCGCGCACCAGATCTCCCTCGGTAAGCCATCCACGCGGCGTCCAGGTCATCGCGTGCTCGACCGCCTCCTCCATGTCGAAGACGTCGCCGTGCAGGTTGAGCCCGCTCAGGGCGCGCGCCGCCCGCTGCGCCAGCATGATCCAAACGAGTTCGCGTGCCCGGGGCGAGTTGTCGTCCAGAAGCCCCAGATGCATGAACATCTCCTCGACGCCGGTCGCCAGGCCCTCGGAGCGTGAGTCGAAGATGTTGTAGAGCGAGGGCACGGCCCGGATGGGGCTCGGGTGCGGGTCCTCGCGCATGCGCGCCAGTTCGATCCAGTGGTGCATGTGCGGACGGAAGGCGTCCGGATCGCGGTAGATGACTTCCTGGAAGAAGTTGCGCAGTTCGCCGGGCTCCACGGGCGAGAAGCTTCCGTTCACCGCCCTGAGCGCGGGATCCATGTAGTCGAAGATCGTCTCGACCTCCTCCTCTTCGAGGAACCGCATGTAGAGGTCGACGGACTCGTTCAGGCGCCGGTCGTATTCCTCCGTGGAGGCGATGCGCTCGAGTTCGGGCAGAGCGCGGTTGCGGTTCTCCTCCAGCCGCATGGAGGAATGCGAGCGCGCCAGCTCGCGGCGCATGAGGGTCACCTGCTCCTCCCACGAATACGGGACCAGGTGGACGTTCTGCATGTACCAAGTGTAGTTGTCGGCCCCGACCCCGGACGGCCCGGTGCGGGAGGAGGCACCCTCCTCCAACCAGACGCTGAAGTCCTCGGAGGCGGCGCGCGCGTCGGCGATGGCCTGGTCGAGATCGGCGCTGGTGCCGGCGACCTGCTGAGCGTAGGTGTCGAGGTCACGGGCCTGACCGGCGAAGTCGCGGATGCCGGCCAGCCAGAGATCGCGGGCGTTGGAGTCGGCGAGGTTCACGCGAGCCTGTTCCAGCAGCGCCGGGATGGCGCCGATGCGGGCCGTGAGTTCCGCCGCATCCGCGTCCGACAGCGGATAGTCGTAGGTCCAGGTATCGACCCAGCCGTGGATCACGGCGCCTTCATGGGCCGGGACGTCGCTCTCCGCCAGGAACATGATCACATAGAAGGCCGGATCGCGCGCCCATGGCCGGCGCACACGGTGGTCGAAGTCGAGCCCGTTCATCTCCGCCCGCACCAGGTGCCAGTCGATCTGCTCGGCGACGGGCCAGCTCTCGGCGGCCAGGGCGTTCAGGCGCAGCTGCCACTGCGGGAGCTCGGCGTGCTGGCGCGCCATCGCCGCGGCGGAATAGTCGGGGACGCCATCCACGAATTCGGGCATCTCGAAGGCTCGCCACTCCTCGAAGAGCTGCACCAGGTCGGCGTGGGATCCGGGGCCGGCGGCGATGGCGGAGTCCGTGGGATCCGCCGTACACCGCACGAAGAGGACTCCGACCACGATGAGCGCGATCCCGGCGATGAGGGGAGAGGGACGAAGCTTGCTGCGGGACATGACGGCCTCCCGGATCTGTGGTCTTCTTCGATGCTTGATTCAGTCGATGCCCAGCGCCCGCGCCAGCGCCCCGCGCCCTCCCACGACAGGCAGGTCGAGGGCGGTTCCCGCGAGGTCGACGGTGAGCCGGGTTCCGGGCTCGGGATGAAGGGTGAAGTCGGCGTCGCTGGAGAAGATCATGAGCCCGATCTGCTGCCCTGCGGGGATGATCTGGTCGTCTGGCTGAAGGTCGAAGGCGAGCTCGACGAACTCGCCCGGGACCAGCGGCGCGCTCTCGCGCAGCGAGGCCGCGTTCTGCGGGTCGGCCCATCCGCGCGTGATGAGGTTGCCGTTGATCGACGCGCCCTCGGTCCAGGGAAGCGACACCAGCCAGACCGAGAGGTTGGCGGCGGCGCGGTCGGCGGCGAGTCGGAGGGACACGCGGGAAAGGCCGGACAGGTGGACGTCGTCCGCGAGTGCGGGCGTCGCGAACAGCAACCGATGCTCCGAGGCCTCCGCCCCGGCCAGCTCTGCGCCGGAGAAACCCGCGTCGTCGGTGAGCGACTGCTCCCCGACATCGGAATCGGCCTCGAGCGAGAGCATGCCCCGCGCCCGTCCCTCGCCGGACGGGTGCAGGCGCACCGGCTCCGCGTCGGGATGGGGATAGGCCGGATAAGGGGTGGGGCTCAGGCGGTCGTCGGCCCCGCGCACGATCCAGGCGCCCGGATCGTTCTCCACGCCGTTCTCGATCCCGTACAGATACCGGGAAAACCAGCGGTTCATGAGGCTGAGCGGCGGCTCGCCCCCGTGGCCCCCCTGGTGGTAGTACACCTGCACCGGCACGCCGCGGTCGCGCAGCGCGGCCACGATGCGGTAGCTGTGCTCGGGCATCACGTTCCAGTCGTTGAAGCCGTGCGCCATGAGCGTCGCGGCGCGCACGCCATCGATGTGGTTGAGGTAGTCGCGGCCGGCCCAGAAGTCGTTGTAGTCGCCCGAGGCGCGGTCGAAGCGCGCCTGCATGAGTTCGGTGCGGACGGTGCGGTTGCAGTAGTCGCGGTTCTCCATCGGGCCGCTGTTGATGAAGTCGTAGAGGACATCGATGTCCTCGCCGGGGTAGCCGCCCGGCGAGCGCACCAGACCATGCGACCGGTAGTAGTGGTAGTACGACGTGTTGGGAGCCACAGGGATGATCGCCTCCAGCCCCTCCACCCCCGTGGTGGCTGCGGCCAGCGGCAGGGTGCCGTTGTAGGAGGTCCCGATCATGCCCACGCTGCCGGTGGACCAGTAGGCGCTCACCTCCTCCCCGCCGTCGGCCGCGGTGAAGCCGCGCGCACGCCCGTTCAACCAGTCGATCACCGCCCTGGGGGCGAGGGATTCGTTCTCGCCGCCCACGGTGGGGCAGCCCTGCGACTGGCCTGTCCCGGGGGACTGCGAGTGCACCACCGCGAAGCCACGCGGCACCCAGGTGGCGATGTGCGAGTTGGAGATGACCGGCTGCTCCTCGATGTGGTCCATCGAAGGCATCACCGTGCGCGGAGGGGGCGGCTCGCCTACCTCCTGCCGGATGTCCCAGAAGTAGTCGAAGTTGAGGCCGCCGGTGCCGGAATAGTACGGGCTGGTCTCGTAGATCACGGCGACCTCGAGCCCGGTTTCGGTCGCGGCGGGGCGCGTCACGTCCACGTGCACGCGGTCGGGAGCGCCGTCGCCGTCGGAATCGAAGTCGGTCTCGACCCAGAGTTCGTGGCGCACCCAGGTGGCTGAATCCCCGAACTCGGGGACGACCTGCGCTTCTCCGTCCTCGAACACGGGCCGGGGGCCGTCGTAGCAGGCCGCGGGGGCGAGCAGCGGCAGGGCGGCGAAGAGTGCGCATGCCCGCGCGAGGGAGAGGAAGCGCGGGGTGGTGTCGGAGCGAGTCGGCGTCCTGGCGAGACGGGGGCGGTTCGGACGGTACACGGGACGGATCTCGGTCATGGGCTCAGGTCACCGGGTCGTTGCGACGGTCGGGCCGGCGGGCCCCGGACGTGGAGCGAGCAACGTAATCGATCGACCGGAGAATGGCACCAAATGGAGGGTTGCTGCAGAGCCGGCGATGGGCCGCCCGCCTTGCTACTCCAGCACGCTCAACACCTCGTCCCTGCGCGTCGCGGTAGAACTTCATATCAGCTTCGTCCGCACAGTTGGGCGGCGAAGAGCGCGTCCGGTCTTAGCTTTCTGGCGGACGGGGCACTTGGAGGTCTTTGCAGATCTTTCGCGCGAGGTCCCGGTTGATCTCGTTGTGCCGGGGAATCGTCGAAACCTTCTTGGCCATCCGGTTGATGTAGAGGGTGTGGTTCCCGCCCTCCCGCAGGAAGGCGCACCCGTGTTCTGTCAGGTGCCGCAGCAGATCGCGGCGCTTCACGCCGTGACGGTGATCGGCTCTCTGATGACCGCATCCCCGCCGGCGTCCTCGCGGGCCAGGGTCCGGTTGGCTTCGACCACCAGCGCGACGGCTTCCCGAAGGTTCGCTCGAGCTTCCTCAAGGGAGGCGCCCTGGGTGTTGGCACCGGGGAATTCTTCGATGAAGGCGATGTAGCCCTCGGGAACTTTCCGGAACACCGCCGTGCATTTCAGGTCCACAACTGCCTCCTTGCGATTGGAGTTGCCGCTCTGGCCCAACGCCACCTCCACGAGTTGGAGGGTCGATACCGATTCCGGACATGTCCGAGCGGGATCGCCCGCTGCCCGGTCCGGGAGAAATATACAACTCCGGACTCGCGACGGCGCGCACCGGATCATCAGCTTGAGGAGGCCAAATGAACGAGAACGAGCGCTCTACCGCCCGAGGTCTCGACCCTGACACCGCGCCCGACCTATCGAGGAACGGCTGGCCGGAGAAGTTCGCCAAGGCGCCCGTCCGTCGAGGGCGTCCGCGGAACGCGCGTCCGAGAGTATCGACCACTCCTGGCTAATCTTCCGAAGCCCTCCTCTACACGATCTCCATTGCCTGCGAGGTAGCCTCACGCCTCGTAGGAGCCTCTGACCCCGAAGACTCAGCGGAAGTGGAGCCAGCCGGAATCGAACCGGCGACCTCCTGCGTGCAAAGCAGGCGCTCTCCCGACTGAGCTATGGCCCCGAAGAGGCAGGAATGTAGGAGCGGGAGACCCGTCGTTCCAGTCTCGCGCGCGTTTCGCGCGCACCGCGACCAAGGCGGGGCTGCCCCCTCCTTCCCGGGCGCGATATACTGTCGCATCATGTCCGCCGCTCGCACATGCCTTCAGGGAGCCGTCTTCCTCGACCTGTATGGCACGGTCGCGCGCGAGGTGGGCTACATCAATCATCCCGACCGCTTCCGCCTGCACGACTTTTCGGGGGAGGCCATCCGCCTGCTCAACCGGGCCGGCTACCGGGTGTTCGTGGCCACCAACCAGTCGGGGATCGCGCGCGGGTATTTCACCGAGGAGGTGCTGAACGAGGTGCACCGCCGCCTGGTCGACGCCCTGGCGCGCGAGGGGGCCCGCGTGGAAGCGGTGTACCACTGTCCGCATCTCCCTCCCGAGGGACGGCCGGCCGTGTGCGACTGCCGCAAGCCCCTTCCGGGGATGTTGCACCGGGCGGCGTGCGAGCACGGGGTGGACCTGACTGCTTCCTGGATGGCCGGCGACATGATCACGGATGTGGAGACGGGGCATGCTGCCGGAGCGCGCGGAATTCTGCTGCGCACCGGCTACGGGCGCGGCCAGATCGAATACCTGCGCCACCGCTGGCGCGTCGAGCCCGACCTGATCTGCGACGACCTGCTCGCGGCCGCGCGCGCGATCGTGGCCGCACTTCCACAACACCCGAGGTGACGAGGACATGGACCCCGACGACCGGTTGAAGCGCGCGCGCGACGTGGCCCTCAGGAGCGTCGACGCACTTGCCGGCCGCCGAATCCTGGTGGCGGGCGACTTTCTACTCGACCGGTATCTCGTCGGACAGGCGACACGCCTCTCCCGCGAGGCTCCCGTCGTCATCATCGAGCACGAGAGCGACGATACGAGCCTCGGAGGGGCGGGAAACGCCGCCCGCAATGTGCACGCCCTGGGCGGGGAGCCGATTCCGCTGGGATTGGTCGGACGCGACCGGGAGGGAGACAGGGTGGTCGAGCTGTTCCGGGCGGCGGGCATCGATACGCGCGGGATGCTGCGCGACCCGGAGCGCCGCACCGTCACCAAGACCCGGATCCTCGCGGGAGCCGCCAATACCGTCAGGCAGCAGGTATTGCGGATCGACCGGGGCGGGGAGTACGGCGCGAGCCGGATCGACGACCTTGTCAGGCGGGCTCGCGCGCTTGTCTCCGATGTCGACGCGGTACTGCTCTCGGACTACGGCTACGCGACGCTTGCGCCAGCAGTGCGTTCCTGCCTGATCCAGGCGGCGCGCAACAGGAACATTCCGTCGTGCGCTGACTCTCGCTATCAGCTGTCCGAGTTCCAGGGCGTGACCGTGGCCACCCCCAACGAAGAGGAGTTGGCGGGGGTCCTCGGCCGCGTCCTTCGCAGCGACGCCGATGTCACAGCGGCCGGAAGAGAGCTCCTGCGCCGCCTGAACGCGCGCGCCATGGTGGTCACGCGCGGAAGCCGGGGGATGAGCGTCTTCGAGCGCGCCGGGCATTGTCGGAACATCCCGCCTGCCCGCAGGGGAGAGGTCGCGGATGTGACCGGGGCCGGCGACACGGTTGCAAGCGCGCTGGCGCTCGGGCTCGCGGCCGGCGCGGACGTCCTGGGCGCTGCCGTGCTGGCGAACGCGGCCGCTTCGGTGGTCGTCGGGCGCCGGGGAGCCGCCACTGCGGCGCCCGGGGAGGTGGCCCGCGCGCTCGAGGCCTGGAGGAAACTCGTCTGAGTGGACTTAGTCGATAAGACTAAGTCCAGACAGGTGCGCGAGGGAGTGCGCGAAGCCGGTCGCGGGTTCCCCGGCACGGGCCATCCTCAGGGCACGATCACGACGACGAGCGCCTCCCAAAGGGGCGTACGCGGAGACTCGACGACGGCATCCAGGTGGTCCACGTGCCATCGGAAGCCGCAGGGGAAGGACGACCCTTCAACGGGGTCGATCTTCATGTACTCGGCTTCCTGGGTTTCCCGTACAAAGCAGCCGATCCATAGCCAGGGAACACGGTCCATCTCTCCGGCCTCTGGAGGAAGATGCCCCACGCCGATCCCCGTCCGGGTCAGCTGCCCCTTGAAGCCGTAGCGGAAGCCGAAGAAATCCGCAGGGCCGTCGTATCCTTCCGGGGGAACGGCGGGCTCGAGCTGCCCGGGGACCTCCGCTATCTCCTGGGGACCGGCAGAGTCCTCGCCGCAGGCGGCGGCCAGGATCAGGACGATCGTCCAGGCATTCCTCACACCTCCACCGCCCGCGCCGCGCGCGAAAGTTCAGCCTCGCCCCAAGGCTTCGCCACGAGCTGCACCGCGAGCGGCAGTCCTTGCTCACCGTCACCGCAGGGTACGCTGATCGCGGGCCAGCCGAGCGCGTTGAACAGATTCGTGAGGTCCGTCGAGGCGGGCATATCCAAAGGTGGGGCCACGCCGGGCTGGCAGGGCAAGCTCAGCAGGTCCACGTGGCGGCACGCGGCATCCCAGCGCATGCGGATCCAGTGCCTGAGCCGCTGCGCCCCGAGGAAGTCCTGGGCCGAGAAGGTGAAGGCGGCCACCAGGCGGCCACGGCAGAACTCGCCGTAGTCGTCGTAGTGGGCCCTGAGCAGCGGCGCGTGATGCGCGGCGGCTTCGACGCCCAGCGTAAGCACGGCAACCTGGCGGAGCATGTGGATCTCGTCGAGGTCAACCTCCACCAGCGTTGCGCCCGCCTGCTCCAGCGCACGGTTGGCGCGCGCCCACGAGCGCGCGGCGGCCTCCTGAAGGGGTGCGGCGAGGTGCAGGTCCGCGGGCACACCGACGCGGACACCGGGCAGGTCGGCATACAGGCGGCGCGAGCTTTGCGCCGGGTCGCCGGGCGAGCCCGCCACCGCGAAGGGAGGAGCCGGTCGGGTGCGGGGGTCGCGCGGGTCGGGTCCCGCGATGGCGGCCATCACGAGCGCGGCATCCTCCACGCTGCGCGCCAGCGGGCCCACGTGGTCGAGCGACCACGCCAGCGCCATGCAGCCGTGCAGGCTCGCGCGCCCGAAGGTGGGCTTGAGGCCCACCACCCCGCATAGCGCCGCCGGAATGCGGATCGAACCCCCCGTGTCCGTCCCCAGGGCGGCGTACACCATGCCGCGCGCCACCGCCGCCGCCGAGCCGCTGCTCGACCCACCCGCGTCGCGGGTGGGGTCGCGGGGATTGGGAGTGGGCCCGTAGTGCGGATTGGTCGAGCCCGGCCAGTACGCGAACTCCGACAGCCGGGTCTTGCCCACGATCACCGCCCCCGCCGCGCGCAGCCGCTCTACCGCCGCCGCGTCGTGGTCGGTGACGTGATCGGCGAAGACCTTCGACCCTGACGTGGTGGCCGTGTCCTTCATTGCCAGGAGATCCTTGACCGCGACCGGAATCCCGTGCAGCGGGCCGCGCCACGCCCCGCGCCGCACCTCCTCCTCCGCGAGACGCGCCGTCGCCAGCGCCTCATCCGCCAGCACCAACTGGAAGGCGTTCGCCCGGCCGTCATCCTCTTCGATGCGGGTCAGCGCCTGCTCGGTGAGTTCCACCGGAGACACCGCGCCAGCGCGCACCAGCGGCGCCAGCTCGGCGATGGTCGAGGGCCAGGGCGCGGGCTCCGTTCGCGCGCGAGCAGCGGACGGGGGCGGGCCACCGGACGGGGACGGGCCAGCGGCCTGGGGCGGGCCAGCGGCCGCATCCGCGGCGTCCCTTCCTTCCCCGTGTGCCGCGGATCCGGCGAGCGACCATCCCGACAGAGAGTCCGGAATGCAATCGTCTCCCGCGGCCGCAAGCAAGGCACGAAAGACCACCGCCCGGTCCGGGATGCCCTCCGTCACGACCCGGTCGATGTCCTCTTCTCGGGCCGGAATCCCCGCCGCGCGCAGGTTCGCCCGCAGACCTTCGACGGCGAGATCCCTATCGCGTGAAGACACTGCGGACGACGAATCCCAGGTTCGCGGGCCGCTCCGCCAGGCGACGCATGTACCACGGGTACCAGTGCGGCCCGTAGCTGATGAGCACCCGCACGGGAATCCCGCGCCGCCTCAGTGCCAACTGCTCGCGCGTCCGGATCCCGTAGAGCATCTGCACTTCGAACGCATCTTCAGGCAGCCCCATCTCCCGCGCTTCCTCCAGGATGCGGCCGAGCAGGACGGTGTCGTGGGTTGCGATGCCGTGGGGCGCGCCCGGATTCGCGTCTTCAAGCATGAGCCGGGTGAGGACCATGAAGTTCTCGTCCACATCCGGCTTACGGGGCCAGGCGATGTCCCCTGGTTCCTGATAGGCCCCTTTCACCAGCCGCAGGCGCGCCCCCAGCGAGAGCAGCCGCTCCACATCCGCGGCCGTGCGGTACAGGTACGCCTGCACGCACAGACCGAGGTCGGGATATCGGGCCAGCGTGGCGGTGAAGATGTCCAGCGTCTCGTCGACGTACGGCGATGCCTCCATGTCCACCCACAGGACGTCCCCCTGCGCGGCGGCGGCCGCCGCCAGCCGTTCCAGATTGGCCTGCGCCACCTCCGGGCCCAGGTCCTGGCCGAGCTGGGTCAACTTGATGGAGATCTGGCTGGGCAGTTGCTCCGCCGCGATGCGCTCGATCAGGTCCACGTAGTGTCGTACCACCCTCTCGATCTCGTCCCGGTCCTCGAGGGCTTCGCCGAGCTTGGTGAACACCGTCGAGATGTCGTGCTCGGCGAGCCCCCGGGCGGCCTCGAGCGCCGCGCCGGCGGTCTCGCCCGGCATGAAGCGCGACACCGCCCGGCGCGCAAAGGCGCGGCGCCGCATCTGGCGCTCCATCCATGCGTTCTCGGAGGCCCAGAGCAGAACCTGGCGCAGCATGGCTAGCTCCGCTCCGGGGTGCGCCCGCGACGAGGTGGCGGCTCGGGGTCGGCTTCGTCGGGCATTCCGGTTTCTCCCTGAGGTGGCACGAGAGTGAGGCAGTATACCCGGCCCGGTCAGGTCGGCCAAGTCGGTTGGCCGTGACCGTCGCCTTGCTCCTCGATCACCTGGAGCGGAGGCTGGCCCCGGCATAGGTTGGAGCCATGCTCAAGACGCTTCTCCTCGAAGAGATGACCTGGCCCGAAGTGGAGGCGGCTCTGGCCGGCGGGTTCACCTCGGTCGTGGTGGCCGTGGGTGCCATCGAGCAGCACGGCAGGCACCTGCCGCTGCTGGTGGACGCGGCGCGTGGCGACCGGCTCGCCTTCGAGGTGGCGCGCCGTCTGGGGCGTAGCCTCATTGGCCCCACGATTCGGGTGGGATGCTCCGAGCACCACATGGGCTTCCCGGGCACGATTTCGGTGAGCACGGATACCCTCAGGGCGATCTGCCTGGACTATGTGGAAAGCCTCGCGCGCCACGGCTTCCGCGCCGTGTACCTTGTGCCGTCCCACGGAGGCAACTTCGCGCCCCTGGCGGCCATGCTGGACGAACTCGGGGCCGCCGGCGCCCCCGATTGCACGGTGCACGCATATACCGACCTGCTCGAGTTCGTGGGGCTGTGGCAGGGTGCGGTGCGGGAAGTGGCCCCCGGCCTCACCGATCGCGTGGGCGGTCACGCCGACATCGCAGAGAGTTCGGAGATGCTCTGCATCCGCCCCGACCTTGTGCGGGCGGAGCTGGCCGAGGCGGGATATGTGGGGGGGTTCGACGCGGCGCTGGCCGAGCGGATATTTGGAGAGGGGCTGCGAGCGGTCACCTCGAACGGCGTGCTGGGGGACCCGCGCGGGATGAGCCGCGAGATCGGGGAGCGGTGCATTGCCCGCGCGGCCGAAGGCATCGCGGCGGCGTTACAGGCAGTCCGTGGATGAATCCGCTCGAGGACCGCGAGGCGCGGCCTGGTCCGGGGGCGGCCGCGGGATGAAGCCGGTCGGGCCCATCGACCTGGCCGACATCCGGGCGGCGCGCGAGCGCATCGCCGGAGCCGCCATCCGCACGCCGCTGGTGCGCCTGGGGGCGGCGGGGGCGTCCGCCGAGGTGTGGCTCAAGCTCGAGTGTCTGCAGCCCATCGGGTCGTTCAAGATCCGGGGGGCCGCCAACGCCATGGCGCTCGCCGACCGCGCCCGGCTGGCGCGCGGGGTCTACACCGGGAGCGCCGGCAACATGGCCCAGGGGGTCGCGTACGAGGCCCGGCGGCGCGGGATCCCCTGCCGGGTGATCGTTCCGGACACCGCGCCCGCGGCCAAGCTGGATGCCATCGCTCGGCTGGGAGCGACCTCCGTCCCGGTACCGTTCGCCGAGTGGTGGGCCGTGCTGCGCGACTACGGCCATCCCGGCGAAAAGGGGTTTTTCGTCCACCCGGTCAGCGACCCGGCCGTGATCGCCGGCAACGGCACCATCGGGCTCGAGGTCGTCGAAGACCTGCCGGACGTGCGCGCGGTGGTGGTTCCCTTCGGCGGGGGCGGGCTCTCGTGCGGGATCGCCACGGCTGTGCGCGCGCTGCGGCCGGAGACGCGGGTGTTCGCGGCCGAGGTGGAGACGGCGGCCCCGCTGGCGGCGTCGCTCCGGGCAGGCCGGCCGGTGGACGTCCCGTACAAGCGGTCGTTCGTGGACGGGATCGGGGGCGCCGGCCTGCTGCCCGGAATGTGGCCGCTGGCCCGCGCGCTCCTGGCCGGGTCGCGGGTCGTGTCGCTCGCAGACGTCCGCGAGGCGATCCGGCTGCTGGCCGAGCGCGCGCACGTGGTCGCGGAGGGGGCGGGCGGGGCGGCGGTGGCGGCGGGGCTGGGCGACCTTCCCGGCGTCGGCGACGGCCCGGTCGTCGCGGTGGTGTCGGGCGGCAACATCGACGCGCGCGTGCTCGCGGCCATCCTCGAGGGCCGGGCGCCCTGACGCTCCTGCCGCAGGAATCGCCGGCTCTGGAACCCCTCGCCTCCGCGCGACGTACCTATCCGGCATGAACCCCCAGACCAAACGACGCCTCGTCTTCCTCGCCGGCTTCGCCCTCTATTTCGGGGCGATCTGGTTCGCGTGGGATACACCCGTCGTCTATCCACTGAAGGTCTTCGTGGTGCTCCTCCACGAGATCAGCCACGGCATCGCGGCGCTCGCCACCGGGGGCACCATCGAGGGCATCGAACTCGACCCGGCCCAGGGCGGCGTGTGCTACTGTCCCGGCGGGAACGCGTTCCTGACACTGTCCGCAGGATATCTGGGGAGCCTGGGCTGGGGCGCGCTGCTGCTCATGGGCGCGCGCGCCGGCGCCCGGCCGTCACGGTGGATCGTCGGCGCGGTGGGCGTGATGGTGATCGTGCTCACCCTCCTGTACGTGCGCAACGGCTTCGGCTTCGGCTTCGGCCTGCTCTTCGGGCTGGCCCTTTTCGCCTCGGCGGCAAAGCTCCCGGCGCGGGCGAACCGGGTACTGCTCACCGCGCTCGGGCTCACCAGCTGTCTGTACGCCATCCTCGACATCAAGAGCGACATCATCGACCGGCCGGAACTCCAGTCCGACGCGCGCATGCTCGCCGAGATGACCGGCATCCCCACCATGGCCTGGGGATTCCTGTGGATCGGGATCGCGATCGCGGTCGCCCTCATGCTCTTCCGCAAGGCGTTCCGGGAGGCGTAGCCGTCCTGCCGCGTGTCTGAGGCGGGCACGGCGGGAATCCAACTCACTCTCCCGGGACGAAAGGCTGCGCTCGCAGCACCGGGCGTCCGATCCCGCCTGCGCCGGAAACAAATGATCCCCCGCGTCCCGCCCCTCGCTTGCCGCAGGCGTCACGGCCATGTAATTTTCGGCAACTGCTCCATTAGGGGGTGGCGGGCCGCTGGGGAATCGCTCAGATGGCGTTCTCCGACGGACCGCGGGCCTGGGCCCGCCGGTGTTCGGCCCGATGTCGACTCATGAAAAGGAGGTGATCAATTGTCTAGTCCAAGTACCCTGTTCAGCCTGGCATGGGCAAGCGATCGCCGTTAGCCGAGTGATCGTATCTGTTCGGGCCAGCGGCCATCGTGCCGGGCTGAGCAGAAAACACTGGAAGAAGGCGCCGTCGGATCGGTCCGGCGGCGCCTTCGTCGTGCCGGCGCGGTGCTGCCACTCCAACGGAGTGCGGCTATCCTTGTAACGGGACCGTGCGCAAACGCAGGTCGCTCTCACCCTTCACGCGAACGAAGTATCGACATCCGCTTCGAGGGAAGCGCAGGAAACGAGATATGTCAGCTTCCATGCCTGATTCAGCCTCCAGGTCTGCGTCCGGATCCGGAGAGCCGATCGCCATCATCGGCATGGCGTGCCGGTTCCCGGGCGCAAACGACATCGAAGCCTTCTGGCGCCTGCTGGAGACCGGAGGAAACGCTGTGGTCGAGGGGGTTCCCGGTTCCGGGGAGGGGCGCTGGGGCCAGATATTCGGCGACAATGCGGTCCAGAGCGAGGGCTGCCGTTTCGGCGCATTCGTCGACGACATCGACCGGTTCGACGACGCCTTTTTCCGGATATCCCCTGTAGAGGCCGAACTCCTCGATCCACAGCAGCGCATGATGCTGGAGGTGAGCTGGCAGGCGCTTGAAGACGCGGGCATCGACCCGGATCGCCTGAGGGAGAGCCGCACCGGCGTCTACTCGGGGATCAGCAACGACGAGTACCGCATGCTGGTGGTGGATTCGGCCAAGCCCGCCGAGGCGGCGGCGTGCCTGTACGCGCTGAGCGGCACGAACCTGAACGGGACCGCCGGGCGCGTCTCGTTCGTGCTCGGGCTGACCGGCCCGGCCAAGGCGGTGGACGCCGCCTGCGCCTCGGCCATGGTGGCGATCAACGACGCGGTCGCCGATCTGCAGCAGGGCAAGGCGAATCTCGCCCTTGCGGGCGGCGTGCAGGCCATCCTCAACGGGCGCATCTACGAGCTGCGCGCGGACGCGATGATGCTGTCCCCCGATGGGCAGTGCAAGACCTTCGATGCCTCCGCGAACGGCTACGTTCGGGCCGAGGGCTGCGGCGTCGTAGTCCTCAAGCGCCTGAGCGACGCCGTGGCGGACGGGGACCGGATCTGGGCGGTGATCCGGGGCTCGGTGGTGAACCACGGGGGGACCGGTGTCGGCCTGACCGTGCCGAACACGCCCGCTCTGGAACAGGTCATGGAGGACGCTTTGTTCCAGGCGGGGGTCGATCCGCTGGAGGTGGACTACGTCGAGGCGCACGGAACCGGAACCGCGGTCGGCGACCCGATCGAGCTGAACGCCGTATCCAGCGTCTACGGCAGGGGACGCGACGCCCGCGACCCGCTTCTGATCGGCTCCGTGAAGACGAACGTGGGCCATCTGGAGTCGGCTGCAGGGGTCGTCGGGCTCATCAAGGCGGCGCTGGTGGTCAGGCGAGGCATCATCCCGAAGCACCTGCATTTCCACGATCCCAGCCCGGCGGTGGACTGGGATCGCATGCCGCTGCGCGTCACTTCGGAGACCATGGACTGGCCGGACCGTCCGGGCCGCGCTCGGGTGGCCGGGGTCAATTGCTTCGGCATCTCCGGAACGAACGCTCACCTCGTAGTGCAGGAGTATCGCGGCCCGAACGGGGCTGCGGATGAAGAGGGTCCCCTGGCGGCGGGATCGCGGCAATCGGTCCAGGTGGCGCTTCCCGCGACTCTGGGGCATCTGCAGTTGCCCGACCGGGACCTGCAGGCGCGCCAGGCGCGTTTGCTGCCTCTGTCCGGCAAGTCGGAGACCGCGCTGCGGGAATCGGCCGGGCGGTATCTTTCGTGGCTCGAGGAACGGGCTGACCAGCTGGCCATGGAAGGAGCCGACGCGGAACCGCTCCTGTCGGACATGGCCTGGACCGCGGGCGTGGGACGCAGCCATTTCGACCATCGCGCCGGGGTGGTGTTCCGGGACGCCGCGTCACTCCGCCGGCAGCTGGAGGCAGTGACGGAAGGCGGGGACATTCCAGGGCCGGGCGCCGCCGGAAAGGTGGCGTTCGCCTACACCGGACAGGGAAGCCAGTGGGTCGGGATGGGCCGGGGACTGTACGAGACGGAGCCCGTGGCGCGGGCCGTCCTCGACCGCTGCGAATCGGTGGTCCGCGACGAAAGGGGCGCGTCTCTGCTGGATGTCATGTTCGGCCGTGGCGGGGCGCGGGGAGAACTGGGCGACACCGCCTGGGAGCAACCGGCCCTCTACGCGCTGGGATGCGCGCTGACTGCCCTTTGGTCGAGCGTGGGAGTGCGCCCCGCCGTGGTGGTGGGTCACAGCGTCGGCGAACTGGCGGCGGCGCAGGCGGCGGGCGTGTTCAGCCTGGAGGACGGCATGCGCTTCGCCTGTGCGCGCGGCGCGCTGATGTCGGGGATGGCGGACGGGGCCATGGCCGCGGTGTTCGCGCCCTCTGCGCGCGTGGCGGCGGCCGTGCAGGCGCACAACGCCGCGTCCGCCGGCATCGGACTCAGCATCTCGGGAGACAACGGCACCCACCAGGTGGTCAGCGGTCCCGTTGAGGAGATCGAAACCATCTCCGCGAACTTCGACTCCGAGGGGATTCGGGTACGGCGCCTGAACACCAGGAAGGCCTTCCACAGCGCCCTGGTGGAGCCCATCCTCCCCGCGCTGGAAGAGTCCCTGGAGGGCGTGGCGGTAGCCTCCCCTTCCCTGACCGTGGTCAGCAACCTGACCGGCCGGCCGGTCGAGCCCGGCCAGGCCCTCGACGGCTCCTACTGGAGGCGCCACGCCCGGGAGGCGGTGGCGTTCGCCAGCGGCGTGGAAGCGCTCGCGGAGCTGGGCGTGGATCTGGTGGTGGAGATCGGGCCACGCTCGGTGCTGGCCCCGATGGCGCTGTCGGCCTGGCCGGAGTCGGCCGGGACTCTGACGCCCGCGGTGATTTCGACGCTGAGCCCACCCTCCGACGACCCGGCGGCGCCCCAAGGCGGCGACTTCACGGAGGCGGTCGCGGGTGCCTATCAGGCTGGGCTCCCGATCCGGTTCGAGGGGCTGTTCGCGGGGGAGGTCCGGCGGCGGATCTCGGTCCCCGGCTATCCGTTCCAGCGAAGGCGCCACTGGCTCGAGGCCCCCAGGCGGCGGGTGCTCGGAGCCGGCCATCCCCTGCTGGGATCCCGGCACGAGACGGCGCGCGGCGAGGTCACGTTCGAGACGGAGTTGTTCCCCTCGGATCCGGAGTGGCTGGACGATCACCGGGTGTTCGGACGGGTCGTGGCGCCGGGCGCGCTGTACGGGGCGATGGCCGTGGCGGCCTCGCGCGTCGAGGGGCGCGCGACCGCGGCCGTGGAGGACGTGCAACTGCACAACGCGCTGGTGTTCACGGAGGAGGACTCCGGGGACGGGAGGAGCGAGCCCGCGCGCCGGATGCAACTGGTGCTGGACGCCGGCGATCCGCTGGCATCGCGCCGATTCCAGCTCTTCAGCAGGGGCGGTGACGACGAATGGACGATGCACGTGGAGGGGCGCGTGTCACCCGACGGGTCTCCGCCGGAGGCCCCCGGGCGGATCGACCTGAACAGCCTGAAAGCCCGCCTCTCGCCCATGGACGTCGCGGACTACTACCGCGCCCGGGCAGGGACCGGGGTCGAGCTCGGCCCCTCCTTCCGCACGCTGCGCAGAGCGTGGTCCGCTCCGGGGGAAGCGCTGGGCGAGGTGTCGTTTCCGGAAGATCTGGGCTCGAACGCGCTGGACGTTCATCCGCTGGTCCTGGACGGCTGCTTTCAGGTCGTGGGAGCCGCCCGCGACCTGACCGGACCGCACGGCTCGGTCACCTACCTGCCCTTCGGCTGGGAACGTTGCTGGCTGACGACGGGACGCCTGCCCGACCAGGTGCTGTGCCATGTACGCTTGAACGAGGGGTCCGTCGCGGCGGAAGCGAATGCGGACGAAACGCCCGAGGTCCTGACCGGTGAGCTGCGCATCTACGACCCGCAGGGGAGGCTGCTTGGCGGGTTGAGCGGCTACACGGTGAAGCGGGCGACGCGCGCGGCGCTGCTGTCGACGGTCGAGGGCGTCAACGACCTGCTCTACGAGGTCGTGTGGCGGGAACGCGCCCTTCCGCCGGGCATGCCCCCGGCGGACTTCTTCCCCAGCCCCGCAGCCGTGAAATCGGCCTCCCGCCTGTTCCCGGAACATCTCATCGAGGCGGGAGTCGATCCGGATGACCGGGATGCCCTGCTGACCGATCTCGAGCACTGGTCTTGGTCGTACGCGCTCGCGACCCTGGACGCGCTGGGATGGCGGCGAAGCCGGGGCGCGGCCGTGGATCCGGAGGCTCTGCGGGAGCAACTCCGCGTCATGCCGGAGCACAGCCGCGTATTTCGGCGGATGCTCGAGATGCTCGCCAAGTCGGGTGTGCTGGTCGAGGAGGGATCCGGCTTCGTCGTGGTGCTGGGATCGGAAGATCCGTGGCCGGAAGTCCTTCCGCCCAAACCGGACGCGCACGCCGCCGTGATGGCCCGGCGACATCCCCACGGCCTGACTGAGGTGGGGCTCTTCAGGCGGTCGGGCGGAGCCCTCCCCGAGGTGCTGCGCGGCCGCGAGGATCCGCTCACCCTGCTGTTCAGCAGCGGAGAGCCGACCGCCGCCGACCTGTATCTCAAGGCACCCGTCGCGCGCGCGGCGAACCGGCTGCTCGAAGAAGCGGTCCGGCAACTCGTCGACGCCCTCCCCGAAGGACGCCGCCTGCGGGTGGTCGAGGTCGGGGCGGGCACGGGTTCGGCCACGGCCTCCGTGCTGCCGCTGCTGCCCGAGGGACGATTCGACTACATGTACACCGACATCTCGGCAGGCTTTTTCTCGGAAGCGGAGGCCCGTTTCGGAGATGGGGGCGGATGCATCGAGTACCGTCCGCTGGACATCGAAAAGGATCCCGTCGAGCAGGGGTTTGCGGCCCACGGCTACGACCTCCTGCTCGCGTCCAACGTCCTGCATGCGACGCGATACCTGGAGGAGACGCTGGGGCATTGCCGCCGGCTGCTCGCGCCCTCGGGACAGCTGGTCGCGCTCGAAAACCTGAGCGGCCTGGGGTGGATGGACCTCACGTTCGGGCAGCTCGACGGCTGGTGGCGGTTCGCCGACGACTACCGGCCGCATCATGCCCTGGCGAGCCCGGCGGTATGGCGACGCGCGCTCGGCGACGCCGGTTTCGAGGGGGTCGAGGTGCTCGGGGTGGACGAAGCCGACACGGACCGGACCCCGGACAAGGGCGTGATCGTGGCGCAGGGGCCCGCCGAGGTGCGGGAGCCGCCCGGCGCGTGGATCCTGGCGGCGGACGAGGGGGGCGCGGCGGCGCAGCTGGCAACCGACCTGGCGGCTCGCAACCAGACGGTGGTGCTGGCCATCGGCGGCGAACCGGACGTTGAGTTGCCCGAGCCGAACGGCCCCGGCGTCTTTGCCGCGACGGTCGAGATGCAGCGGCGCGAGTCCTGGCGATCGCTGATCGACAGCCTTCCGGGTGACGTACCCTTCAGCGGTGTCGCGCACCTGATGGCACTCGAGGGTGCCGGTCAGGACGCGACGACCGGCGACGTGGCCGACGACATTGAACGGATGGGCGCTACCGCCCTGGCCCTGGCGCAGGGCGTGGCGGACTCCGGCCTGACCCCGGAAAAGGGCATCTGGTTCGTGACCCGCGGAGCGCAGGTGCTGGAGCGTGAGCGCGGGGGGGAGCTGGCCGGCGCGGTTCTGTGGGGCTTCGGCAAGGGCGTGGCCCGGGAAGCGGCGCACCTGCAGCCCCGGATGATCGATCTGGATCCGGGAGAGATGGCGCCCGAACCCGACCTCGTGAACGAACTCCTGTATCCCGACTCCGAGAACCACGTCATCCACCGCTTCGGGCGCCGGCGGGTCGCTCGCCTGATCCGCGCGGAGTCGGAGGCCGAACGGCTGGCGCTGCCGGAGGAACCCGACTGGGTGCTGGCTCCGGATCAGGGCGGGGTGTTCGACCGGCCGTACGTGCAGCCGCTGCCGGCCCGTCCCCTGGAGCCCAGGGAAGTCCGCGTCGCCGTGGGCGCGGCCGGGCTCAACTTCTGGGACGTGTTCCGTTCCCTGGGGTTCATCGAGGAGGGGCTGCTGGGCAGGGAGATGTGCGGCCGCATCGTCGAGATCGGGGCCGAGGTGTCCCGGGTGTCGGTGGGCGACCACGTGGTCGGGATGGGATTTGGCGCGTTCGGGCCAATGATGATCACCCACGAGGAACTGGTGGCTTCGGCGCCGACGGATATCTCTCAGACCGGACTCGCGACCATCCCCAGCGCCTTCGTCTCGGCTGCCCTGTCCTTCGAGTACTCCGGACTGGAGCCCGGCGAGCGGGTTCTGATTCACGCGGGCGCGGGCGGCGTGGGTCTGGCCGCCATCCAGTGGGTGCAGGCTGCGGGCGCGGAGGTCTACGCCACCGCGAGCGCCCCCAAGCAGGCGTACCTGCGGTCGCTCGGCGTCAGACATGTGTTCGACAGCCGCACCACGGCGTTCGGCGAAGAGATCCTCGATGCGACGGACGGCGCCGGGGTGGACATCGTGCTGAACAGCCTTACCGGTGAGGGCTTCATCGACGCCAGCCTGGCCTGTCTGAGGCACGGAGGCCGCTTCGTGGAGATGGCCCGGCGCGACATTCTGACCGAGCACGAGATGGCGGCGGCCCGTCCGGACGTCTCCTACGACATCCTGGAGCTGGACGTCCTGAAGAAGACCGATCCGGAGTGGGTCGGGAGGGTGTTGCGCGATGTGATGGCGCGCATTGCCGCCGGAGATCTCGAACCGATCGTCCACAGCCGATGGCCGCTGGCCGAGGCGGGCGCGGCGCTGAGCTTCATGCGCTCCGCCCGGCATCTCGGGAAGATCGTCGTGACCGCGCCCCCGCTCTCCGGTGGCCGGCTGCGCCAGGATGGCACCTATCTGGTGACGGGCGGCCTCGGCGGGATCGGGTGCGCCGTGGCCGAATGGCTCGCGGACCGGGGCGCAGGGGCGATCGTGCTCAACGGGCGCCGCGCGCCGGACGCAGCCGCCGAGGAGACCATCCGCGCGCTCAGGGAACGCGGGGTGACGGTCGAGGTCGCGTTGGCGGATGTGGCCGACGCGGCCGCGCTGGACCGCATGTTGGCCGACATGGACCGGCGGCTGCCCCCGCTCGCGGGCGTGATCCACAGCGTGGGCGTGCTCTCCGACGGCGCCCTCACCAACCAGACCTGGGAGAGGTTCGAACAGGTGCTCGGGCCCAAGATCCTGGGTGCGTGGCATCTGCACCGCGCGACGGTGAATCGCGACCTGGACATGTTCGTCCTCTTCTCGAGCCGGGTCGGGGTCATGGGCAATCCCGGCCAGGCGAACCATGCCGCCGCCAACGCCTTCCTGGACCAGTTGGCCGGACACCGGCGCGCGCTGGGGCTCGCGGGACAGGCGATCGCCTGGGGGGCGTGGTCGGAGATCGGCGAGGCGGCGGAGCAGCGCGAACGGATCGACCAGCGCCGGTCGGCGCTCGGCGGGCGCTGGTTCACGCCTCAGCAGGGACTCCGGGCATTCGATCGCCTGGTGCGTCAGGATGTGACGACGTCCGTGGTGATGGCGATGGACTGGTCGGTGTTTGAAGAGGCCGTGGAAGAGCGTCCTCCCCTGCTGGAGGAGCTCCTGTCCGCGGCGTCGGATGCCGAGGCGGACTCCGCGGCCGCCCCGAAGGACGTCCTTACCCAGGTGAGAGAGGCTCCGGCCGCCGAACGGGAGAACGTGCTCGTGTCCTTCCTTCAGGGCGAGGTGCAGGCCGTGCTGCGGCTGCCGTCGGCCCCCGCGGCGACGGTCGGGTTCTTCGATCTGGGGATGGATTCGCTGATGGCCGTCGAGTTGCGCAATCGGCTCAACCGAGCCCTGGCGGGAAGCTACACGGCGCCGAACACGCTGGTCTTCGATTACCCGGACATCGGCTCGCTCGCCGAGCACCTGGCGGGGGAACTGGTCGAAGACGGAGGAGTTCCCGTCTCCGAAGCCGCACCGGAGCCGGCACGCGAACCCCGCGTGCAGGACGAGGATGACGCCATCGCGATCGTGGGGATGGCCTGTCGATTTCCGGGAGCGCCCGATCTGGCATCGTTCTGGCGCCTGCTCGAGGCCGGCGCCGACCTGGTAACGGACGGACGCCGCGACCCCGGCCCCTGGAACGGGGTCGCCGGGGATCCGCACGGCGCGGACAGCGCCGCCCGCCGGGGCGCCTTCCTCGAGGACATCGACAAGTTCGACGCCAGGTTCTTCCGCATCACGCCGATCGAGGCGCGGATGATGGATCCGCGGCAGCGCCTGCTGCTGGAGACGACCTGGCACGCGCTCGAGGACGCGGGGATGGATCCCGGGCGACTCACGGGAAGCAACACCGGTGTGTATGCCGGGGTCGGCAACGGCGACTATCGGGATGTGGCCGCCATCAGCGGGGAGGCCCACGGATACCTCGGCACCACCATGAGCGTGACGGCCGGGCGCATCTCCTTTGCGCTGGGTCTGACCGGCCCGGCGGTGCCTCTGGACATGGCCTGCGCGTCCTCCCTTGCGGCCGTGCACCAGGCCGCTTCCGCCCTGCGGCAAGGGGAGGTGGAGATGGCCCTGGTCGGCGGGGTCAACGCAATCCTTTCCCCGGAAATCACGACCTTCATGAAGGAAGTCGGGATGCTGTCCACAAAGGGGCGCTGCAGCACCTTCGACGCCGAGGCCGACGGTTTCGTGCGCGGCGAGGGCTGCGGGGTCGTCGTGCTGAAGCGCCTGAGCGAGGCGCGGGCGGACGGCGACCGGATCTGGGGTGTGATCCGCGGATCCGCCGTCAACCAGAACGGCTTCAGCGCGGGTCTGACGGTCCCGAACGGGCCGGCTCAGGAACGGGTCATCGAGGAAGCCCTTGCGCGCGCCGGCATCGAGCCCGGAGAAGTGGACTATCTGGAGGCGCACGGAGCCGGATCCGACCTGGGCGACCCGATCGAGGTGCAGGCTGCCGCCGCCGTCTACGGCCGGCAGCGGAGCCCGGAGCGGCCGCTGCTGATCGGTTCGGTGAAAACCAACATCGGCCACCTGGAATGCGCGGCGGGCGTTGCCAGCCTGATCAAGGCCGTCCTGGCCATGAACCGGGGCAGCATCCCGAAACAGCTTCATTTCGACAATCCGACCCCGCACCTGGAATGGGACCAGCTTCCGGTACGGGTCATTTCGGAGCCCACGGACTGGCCTTCCCGTCCGGATCGGCCGGCGCGCGCGGGCGTCAGCTCCTTCGGCCTTTCGGGGACGAACGCGCACGTTGTCGTCGAAGCGGGCGCCGCAGGCGGCGATGCTTCGGCGCTTACGGACGCGCCGTGGGCCGCGGGTCCCGCGCGCACCGTGCCAGCCGAGTCGCCCGGAAGGGCGGTCGAACTACCGGCCCCGCGCGGCAACTTCGCTCCCCGGGAGACGCGCGTCCTGCCCCTTTCCGGGAAGTCTCCGGCGGCGCTGCGGGATGTTGCACACCGGTATCTGACATGGCTTGACGAGCAGGAGGAAGTTCTCTCCGCGGAAGATGGCACGGCGCGGTCACTGCTCGCCGACATGACCTGGACGGCCGGCGTGGGACGCAGCCACTTCGCGCGCCGCTCCGGTCTGGTCTTCCGCGACGCCAAGTCGCTGCGGGAGGGCCTGAACGGCGTGCTGCACGCCGACCTGGGGCCCGAGCCCAGGGGAATGCCCAGGCCCCCCGCGCCCCCCAGGACCGCGTTCGTGTACGCCGGCGAGGGGAGCGAGCAGATCGGCATGGGGCAGGATCTGTACGAAGCCGAGCCCGTCGTGCGCGCGCTGCTGGATCGATGCGACGCCGTCTTCGCGACCGAGCGCGGCGGAGCCTCCCTGATCGACGTCATGTTCGGGCGGGCGGGCGCGGCCGGCAGGCTGGACGACCCGGAGTGGGCACAGCCGGCCATCTATTCGCTTGCGTGCGCGCGCACGGCCCTCTGGGCGAGCGTGGGCGTGCGCCCCGGGGTGGTGGCGGGCCGCGGGGTCGGCGAGCTGGCCGCCGCCTAGGCAGCGGGCGTATTTACCCTGGAAGACGGGCTGCGCCTCGCCGCGGCCCGCGGCGCCGCAATGGCGCGGCCGAAGGTGCGGATGGCAGCCGCCGCGCCGGTCGACGATCCCTCCGCTCGAGACCGCGACCCGCTGGCCGAACTGGAAGCGGCATGCGCCGGGATGTCGTTCTCCCGCCCCGAGGTCGTGATGGTCAGCCAGGCGACCGGCACCACCCCGGCGGCGGACGAGGTGCTCGACGGCGCATACTGGCGCCGGCAGGCGAGCGCACCCGCCTACCGAGCCCTGGCCGGAGCACTCGCGGGACTGGACGCCGAACTCGTCCTGGAGATCGGTCCACGCCCGGGACCGGGGCCCACCCTGCTGCGCGAATGGTCGGACGCGGCCGACCGCCCCGACCGCACCTTCGCGGAGTCGGTGGTAGGCGCCTACGAGGCGGGACTGCCCATTTCGTTTGCCGGCCTGTTCGCCGGGGAGGCGCGCCGCCGGATCTCTCTCCCGGGCTATCCGTTCCAGCGCAGGCGCCACTGGGTCGGTCCGGCCAGGTGAGCGATCACGGTTCTGGCGGCGAACCCGCGCTTCGCTACCAGCCCGACGAGAAGCCCCCGCTCCGGCTCTCGCTCGGGGTCGGCCTGCAGCTCGCGGTGCTCAACATCGCCGCCGTGATGCTGATCCCCATGGTGGTGATGCGGGCCGCCGGCGTTACCGACGCCTACCTCTCGTGGGCCGTGCTCGCGTCGGTCACCATCTGCGGCGTGGCGACCATCCTGCAGGCACGGCGCGGGGGGCGCATCGGAATGGGGCACGTGATGGTCATGGGCACCTCGGGGGCGTTCATCCCGGCGTCCATCATGGCACTCGACCAGGGGGGGCCTGCCCTGCTCGCCACGCTGGTCGCGATCTCCGCTCTGGTCCCGCTCCTGCTTTCCTGGCGGCTTTCCCTCTTTCAGCGCGTCCTGACACCCGCGGTTTCGGGCACCGTGATCATGCTCATCCCGGTCACGGTCATGCCGTTCATCTCGACCCTCCTGTCCGGCTTGTCCGGCGCAGGCCCTCCCCCCGGCGCGCCGCTCAGCTTCCTGGTGACCGTGCTCGTCATCGGAGGCCTCGCGCTCAAGGCGAGCGGAGCGCTGCGGCTCTGGGCCCCGGTTATCGGCGTGGTCCTGGGCTCGCTGATCGCGGCCGGGTACGGCCTCTACGACCTGGAGCGAGTCGATGCGGCTTCCTGGGTCGATCTTCCGCGAATCCAGGCGCCCGGTCTCGATCTCGGCTTCGGCGCCGCGTTCTGGACCCTCCTGCCCTCGTTCCTGCTGGTGGCCGTGATCGCCGCCATCCGCACGATGAGCAGCGCGGTGGCCGTCCAGCGCGTCTCGTGGCGGCGCAGGAGCCGCGCGGTCGACTTCCGCGCCGTCCAGGGCGCCATGGCGGTGGACGGCGTGGGCAACCTGCTGGCCGGGCTTGCCGGGACCGTCCCGGGAAGCGCCACTACCACGAGCGTCCCCCTGACCCAGCTCACCGGTGTGGCCACGCGCGCGGTCGGGGTCGTGGCCGGCGCGGCTTTCGTCGCCTTCGCGTTCCTGCCCAAGCCCTTCGCCGCCGTGCTCGCCATCCCCGACCCGGTCTTCGCCGGCTACCTCGTCATCCTGCTCGCCATGCTGTTCGCGATCGGCATGAAGATCGTGCTGCAGGGTGGGCTGGGATACCGCGAAGGCCTCGTCGTCGGCATCGCCTTCCTGGCCGGAACGGGCTTTCAGTACGGGCTGATCTTCCCCGAGCAGGCGTCCCGGTTCGCGGGCGGCCTGCTGGAGAACGGCATGAACGCGGGCGGATTCAGCGCCATCCTCATGACCCTTTTCCTCCGCCTGACGGAGCCCCGCCCGAGCCGCATCGAAACGGGACCCGGCAGCGCGGAACTCCCGGCGATCCGCCGGTTCCTGGGCGATTTCGCGTCCCGCAGCGGGTGGGACGAAGAGATGGCCGGCCGGCTGGGGGCCGCCGCCGAGGAGGCTCTGCTCACACTCGCGCGCGAGGAGGATTCGGGACGAGAGGGGGCCAGGGGCCGCCGGCGCCTCCGGCTGTCGGCCAGCAGGGAGCAGGGCGGCGCCGTGCTCGAGTTCGTTGTCGGCCCCGGGACCGGAAACCTGCAGGACCGGATCGCCCTGCTCGGAGAATCCGCCGACGAAGCCTCCATGGAGAGCGAGGTGTCGCTGCGCCTGCTCCGCCATCTGGCGTCTTCGGTTCGCCATCAGCAATACCACGACACGGACATCATCACGGTTCGCGTGGAGGCCCCGCGCGACTCCGGCTGACGGGTCGTCGCAGGAGTGCTGCGCCGAATCTCGCCCGGGACCGGATCGCAGAAACACCGCCAACCTCAGCTCACGGGAGAACCACCCCATGCACGATGTCAACCTGCTCGCAGTCCTGGTCGCCGGGATCGTCCCGATGATCGTCGGCATGCTCTGGTACGGCCCGCTCTTCGGGAAGCGCTGGCTGGCGCTGATGGAGACGACGCCCGAGGAGATCCGGGAGGGCTTCAATCCCCTGAAGACCTACGGCATCAGCTTCCTGCTTTCGCTGGTCACCGCCTTCATTCTGGCCCAACTGATCGCCGATATCGCTCCCGGAGACGTCTCCTCGCTGGGTGGCGGCGCATCCGCGATGGTCGGCGTTCATGTGGGGCTCATGGCGCTGGTCGCATTCGTACTCCCGGTCGCGCACCAGGGAGTCACGTTCGAGGGCCGGAAAGCCGGGCTCGCGTGGCTGAACATCGGCTACAACGGGGTGGCGCTCATCGGCCAGGCGATGGTCATTGCCGCCTGGGGCGTGTAGCCTACTCGAGCAGCCCGCTCTCCTCCAGGAAGCCCCGCATCATCGCGACGCAATCCGCCGGATTCTCCACCTGGAGGAAGTGCGTCGTCTCCGGAATGAAGTCGTAGTCCACCGTCCCGATGTGGCTGAGGTCGAAGGTGGGCAGATACGCGTAGGGCAACGTCGGATCGGAGCCGATCACCTTCGTCGGACACGGAAGATTCCCGAAGTCCACGAGGAACGCGAAGGTCCTCACGTAGGCGATGATCTGCGCCTCGTAGTCGCGAGGACAACGAAGCTCGTAGCCCCCTGCCCCTGACGATTCCCGCAGGATCGTTCGAGCCATCAGATCCGCGGCTCCGGGAACCGCCCTGGTGAGCAGCGGCAGAAAGCTGAGGAGTTCCGTGAAGTCCTCCCTCTTCCGGAACTGGTCCGCGCGGCGGCTCGCCATCCCGGCCGCCGCCTCGGCGATCGCGTCGTAATCCGGGTCCTTGGGACCGGGCCGGTAGAGGGGTGGATCGAACAGGACCCACGCGGACAACCTGTCGCACCCACCCGTCCCCAGCGTGGATGAGAGGAGCGCCGTCAGCGCGGAAAGCGAATGAAAGACCCCGGTCGTGGGCCGTTCCCCGTACCGGCGCGCCGCTGCTTCGATGACGCACTCCTGATCCCGGACCAGGTTGGGCATGTTGTGCTCCGGGCGTGCCCCGACGGCATTCCAGCCATGGTTCCGCAGATCGTAGAGCAGCACATCGAACTCACCCGTCAGGAGAGACCAGAACGGGTAGTAGAAATCCATGGCCAGCCCGTTTCCGTGGCCCAGCAGAAGACGCGGGCCGGCCGGATTCCCATGCCTGCGCAGAATCGTGACGCTGCCGTCGTCCTGACGAACCTCGCACACGGAGCGCGGCTCGGGGATCTCCCATCTGGCTGCCCGGTTCATGCTGGCGGCCGCTACACCCCCGATGCGCTATGTCGAAACCGGCACCCGCCCGGCCGGGCGGGTGCGCGATGAGACGGGATGCGCCCCGATCAGTTGGCGTCGATGCGAGCGGCCAGACCGCGCAGAGATCCGATGCCCATCCACTCCTCGGGGGCAATCTCGACGCCGAATTCGCTGGCCACCAGCTTCACGAAGGCGACGCAGTCCAGAGAAGAAACCCCGGCTTCGCCGAACGCCAGGTCAAAGTCCGGTTCGTGGTCCAGATCCAGGTGCTCGTCGATGAGGGCGCGGAGGCGTGCTTCGGTCGTAGACATTCTGTGTCGGATCCTTGGGTAGTGGGTAATCTGGTGAAGGTGCTGCCGGTCGATTCTTTAACTCGGCAACGGTGATGTCAAGCCACGGGCTCACTTCCGGACAGTGGCGCGTTCCGTCAGAACGCGGCTTCGATCTGCCAGAATAGAACCCGGTAGTCGAAGACGGTAAAGGCGATGCGGTCCCCCGCGGGCGAATAGGCGGGCTGGGTCTTGTGGCAGGGGTCGAAGGTGAGCTGCTCGGCGGCTCCGCCCCCGGCGGAAACCCGGAAGATCTGGAAGAACCCGTCGCCGGCCCGGTCGACGTACGCCACCCAGCGCCCGTCGGCCGAGACGCCGATTCCCGAGTGGAGCTGGTCCGAGCCATAGTCGTGGAAGCGCTCCGGCGTTCCACCCGTCCGGGAAACGCGCCACAGGCTCTTGCGCCCAACCGCCTCGGCCGCCTCGAAGATGACCGTCTCGCCCGCGTCGGCCCACTCTCCCTGGATCACGTCCTGCTCGAAGCCCTCCAGTTCGATGCGGGTCTGGGGCTGCGTCACTTCGCCGGTCTCCTGGTCGATGCCGATGACGAACAGGTGCGCGCGGCGCGCGCCGGCATCGTCCACGCGATAGCTGGGGAAGAGGATCCAGCGTCCATCCGCCGACCAGCGCGCCCATCCCGTCTCGTGGCCGTCTTCGCTGATCATGCGTGCCTCGCCGCTTCCATCGGCGGCCATGAGCCAGATGTCGTCGGATTCCTCGTGGGTATGGAAGGCGATCCAGCGCCCGTTGGGCGAGGTGTGCATGCCCTGGTCCTCGGAGTAGGACTGGCGCACCACGCGCTCGGGGGCGTCGTGCGGTTCGCTCGCGTTGCCTCCGACGATGCCGATGTGCTGTGCGATGTCGGGGTAGTGGAAGTCGTCCGTGACGTGGCGCCAACTGCCGAAGGTGAAGGCGACTTCGGATCCGTCCCAGCTCCAGGTCGGCGTTTCCGACTGGAAAGTGGTCAGCGGGGCGGACGGCCCCCCTGCAGCCGGCGCGGTCGCGACGAACACGCGGTAGTCCTGCGACTTGAACAGGATGCGCCCATCGGCCCCAACCGAGGGGGCATAGGCGTCGCGGACGAAACCGGTGAGGCGGGTGGGCGCCCCGCCCGCGGCCGGTCTGGCCCAGAGATCCAGAAAACCGCCTTCGCCCGGTGCCGCGTAGTAGACCTGGCCGCCGTCCGGTGAGAAAGCGAGCGGCCCGTACGCCTCCTGGTCGGTGAAGAGCGGCTCGGGTGAGTCGCAGGGCAGGTGCAGCCGCTGATGGTCGTCCTCGAAGGACAGGCAGGCGAGCCGCCCGTCCGGTGACCACGCGGGGAAGGAAAGGCGGGTTCCGGTCGCGGTCGCCCGAGCGCTGCCGCCGTCCGCGTCCAGGAGCCACACTGCGGCCTCGCCTCCGGCCGACGAAACGCCGGCCACGGTGGTGCCGTCCGGCGACCAGGCGAGCATGTCCAGCGCGAGCAGGTCAGGCGCCTGGTCACGGCCCGGCCACAGCGGCTCCCGGGCGCCATCCGTCCGGTCGTACAGCCACCACTCCTGCCGGCTGCGGTCGAAGACGCGCTCCCGCACGGCGACCTGGCGGCTGTCGGGCAGCCAGGCGAGGAAGCGCATCGACGCGCCGCCCGATCCCATGACGCGTTCCGCGCCACCCCGGGCCGGCACCACATGCAGGCGGTCGCGCTCGGTGTAGGCCAGCCAGCGGCCATCGGGCGACACCACGCCGAGCGGGTCGCGGTAGGCCACCGGTCCCACCTGCTCCGCGGAGGCGACGTAGTGGAGGGGCGGGAGGCCCGCTTCCGCTGCGGGGCCCTCGGCACACCCGCCGATCGCAAGCACGAGAAGCGCGACGGAGGGGATCCGGACGGCAGGACGGACGCAACCGGCCACGCCTTTTCGGCCCCCCGGTCCACCGGTCGCCGCTATCGTCATTACGCCATCCCCATTCGTTGTGGCAGGGTCTCGAGCGCGACGATCTCATATCGGCGCGCCCCCCTGGGCAGCTTCACCTCGACCTCCTCTCCCGGGCGCGCGCCCATCAGGCCGCGGCCGATCGCGGAGGCCATCGATACATGGCCTGCCTCGATGTCGATGTAGTCGCCGGCCGCGATCGTGTACGTTGCCTCGGTTTTCCGTACACAATCACGTACCGTAACCCGCGAACCGAAGCCAACCCTGTCGGCGGGCATGCCCTCCACGTCGATCTGCGACAACTCGGCCACCCGCTGCGTCAGATGGCCGATGCGCGCGTTCACGAACTGCTGCCGCTCCAGCGCCGACTTGTACTCCGAGTTCTCGCGCAGATCTCCGAGCTCGACGGCCTTGCGAATGCGCACCGGAAGCTCGAACTGCAGTTCCCGGGAAAGCGCCTCGATCTCGTCTTCGATCTTCTGCCTGATCTCGTTCAGCATGCGGCCCCTCCGGACGAAACGGGAAGACGGAGCGGCGCGCCCTCAGGCACGCGGGTCGGAGGTGGCCAGGACCACCTCGCGACGGGCCTGACGGTCCGCCCTGACCGCTTCCCGGAACCCGGCGTCCGCGACCCCGAGGATCTGCGTGGCCAGGATCGCGGCGTTCACCGCCCCGGCCTTGCCGATGGCCAGCGTCGCCACTGGCACGCCCCCCGGCATCTGGACCGTGGAGAGGAGCGAATCGAGGCCGTCCAGCGCCGAACTCATTGGCACGCCCAGCACCGGCAGCGCGGTGCTCGACGCCACCACGCCAGCCAGGTGCGCGGCTCCGCCGGCGGCGGCGATGATCACGCCCAGCCCGCGCTCCTCGGCCGTGCGCGAGTAGTCGAGCACCACTTCCGGGGTGCGGTGGGCGGACATCACCCGCACTTCGTGGGGAACGCCGAGCGACTCGAGGGTGGCGGCGGCATGCGTCATCACAGGCCAGTCGCTCTTCGAGCCCATGATCACGCCGACTTTGGGATTGCCATTGGAGTCCATGCGTACGAGACCGATGCTGTTGGGGAGAAGTCGGAAGGGAGAGCCCACGATGCAGAACCCCCGCGAAGGGGTCAAGGGTTGAATTGGCGCCGAACCCGGAGTTACTGTCTCGTCTGTCGCATCCGCGCCCGTCCCGAACATCACCTCAGGATCAACAGGGGAAACCGAATGAACATCAGGGTCACGCTTCGCTGGCTGCAGGTACTCGACAAGCTCGAACCCTGGTATAAGAACAAGGGCGAGTTCGTCTTCTGGACCAAAGTCACCAGTGGAGACAGCACGCAGGACCGTCGGTTCCCCGAAGAGGGCCACTATTCCATTTCGGACCATCGCCGCTGGAACAAGCTCGACCATCTGAACAAGGTCATGTATGACGGCGAGGCGGGCGACTCGCTGTGTATCGAGCTCCGCGGCGTCGAGACGGACAGGTTCTCGGCCGACGACGAGCTGGAACGCTACTCACGCGAATTCTCGGGCCCCGTGGAATCCTGGGTGGGCCGTCATCGGCCGGGCGACGAGGGGCCGCCCGACCCGGAGGCGATGAGCAACTGGCGGATCTGCTATGACGTGGAGATCGTCTAGGGTCGAGCGTCCCGGCCGGCGTCAGCCAGGCACGGCGGTCACCGTACTTACGGGCCGATGACACGGACCAGGTGATACCGCTTCTTACCGCGCCGCAGCACCACGAACTCCCCGTGCAACGTGTCGTCCGGCGCCACCCGTGCGGAGGCTTCCGCGACCCTCCGGTTGTTGAGGTAGACGCCCCCGCCTGCGATGGCGCGCCGCGCGTCGCTCTTCGAGATCGCCAGGCCGGAACGGTGTAGCAGATCCACGAGCGGGAGGCCGGTGCTCGCAACGTCTCCGGCCGAGATCCGGCTGGAGGGCACGTCCGCGAAGATGTCCGCGATCTCCGCGGCGTCCAGCCCTTCGACTTCGCCCCCGAACAACACCTCGCTCGCCTTGCGCGCGCGGCCCAGTCCGTCCTCCCCGTGGAGACGGCGGGTGACATCGGCGGCCAGCGCCTTCTGCGCGAGACGCCGATGCGGTTCAGCCGCGATGGACGCCTCCAGTTCCTCGACCTCCTCCCGCGGGAACAGGGTGAAGAGGCGCAGATAGGCCCCCGCGTCCGCATCCGGGGTGTTCATCCAGAACTGGTAGAACCGGTAGGGCGTGGTGCGCGCGGGGTCCAGCCACACGGTCCCGCTCTCGGTCTTGCCGAACTTGGTGCCCGAGGAGGTGGTCAGGAGCGGGAAGGTGACCCCGTACGCGCGGGCGCCGCGCACGCGCCGGATCAGTTCGATGCCAGCGGTGATGTTTCCCCACTGATCGCTGCCGCCCATCTGAACGGTGCACCCCATGCGGTCGTGCAGTTCGAGGAAGTCGTAGGCCTGCAGCAGCACGTAGCTGAATTCGGTGAACGATATGCTCGCTTCCGGATCCTGTACGCGCCTGCGGATCGAGTCCTTGCCGAGGAGGGCGTTGATGGAGAAGTGCTTGCCCACGTCCCGCAGGAAGTCGACCATCCCCACCCGGCCCAGCCAGTCCAGATTGTTGGCCATGCGCGCGGGATTGCCCCTCACCTCGAAATCGAGGAAGTGCGCGAGCTGGGAGTGGATGCCGGCGGCGTTGGCTTCCGCCTCTTCCTTCGACAGCAGCGCGCGCTCCGCGGCCTTCTCGGACGGGTCGCCGATAAGGCCGGTCCCTCCGCCCACCAGCGCAACCGGGGTGTGTCCCGCGCGCTGCAGGTGCACCAGCCCCATGATGGGCAGCAGGCTGCCGACGTGCAGGCTGGAGGCGGTCGGGTCGAAGCCGATGTAGGCGACCCGCGGCCTGGAAGCGAACGCCTGCGCGGCGCCGTCGGTGGCGTCGTAGAGCAGGCCGCGCCACGTGTATTCGTCGAGCAGGTTCATGGGTCGGGGATGGCGGGACGGCGCCGGGGCTGCGGGTGAACGATGGCGGACGGGCCGGTGCGCGCGGGCTGTCAGGACGGCCAAAGCTACAGGGTCGAGCAGCGTTCTACCATGGTCAAGGGGGCGTCGTGCCGGAAAGGCGGGCGGCGAGGCGGACGCGGTCGATCTTGCCGTTCGGGTTGCGTGGAAGTCGGGCGAGCACCACGAGGGCGCGCGGGCGGGCGGCGGGGCCGAGCAGTTCCCGGCAGTGCCGGTGGATCGCCTGGACGTGCAGCTCGCGGGCAACGGCGGGGACGATCGCGGCCGCCACCCGTTCTCCCCACTCGGGGTCGGGCAGCCCCACAACCGCCGCCTCCGCCACCGCGGGGTGCGCGGCGAGCACCCGTTCGACTTCGGCGGGGTGGACATTGACTCCTCCGCTCACGATGCGGCGGGCCTTGCGCCCGGTGACCCACAGGTGGCCGTCGTGGTCCAGGCGGCCCAGGTCGCCGGTGCGATGCCAGCCGTGCGGACCGGCGATTGGACCACCCCGGTGGTACGCGCGCGCCACCATGTCGCCGCGCACCTCGATCTCGCCGTCGGCCGCGATGCGGACCTCGACGGCGTCGAGGGGAGCGCCGGCGGAGCCGGGTTTGGCGCGCACCAGGGCTGGCGGGGCGGTCGCCACCTGCGAGCAGGTTTCCGTCATGCCGTAGGTGAGCGCCACCGGCACTCCGGCCGCGAGCGCGCGCTCCAGCAGGGCCGGCGGGGCGCCCGCGCCGCCCACCAGCACGCATCGCAGGGAGGCGGGGTGGGGGTGGGGGAGGCCGGCGTCCAGCAGGTGGCCGAGCATGGTGGGCACCAGGGAGACATGGCTGATGGCGCCCGCCTCGAGCAGCTCGACCAGCGCCTCCAGCCGCCATTCGCCGCGCGTCACCACCCGGCTGCCGGCCGCCAGCGCCCGGTCGACCAGCGCCATCCCGCCGATGTGGGCGAGCGACAGGGAGGCGTGCCAGGCATCGTGAGGCCCCAGCGCCAGGCGGGCGCGCACGGCGCGCGCGCTGGCGAGGAAGTTGCGCCGGGTGAGCGCGACCGACCGCGACCGTCCCCCGGTCCCCGAGGTGCGCAGGACGGCGACCACGTCATCCGGGGTCAGCCCGGGGAGGGACTCGGCGCAGGGGACCACCCGGCGGATGTCGTCGGGGGTGGGATGGCCGGCGCCGGGCTGCCGTTCCCCGGGCGGGGCCTCGCGGCTCGGAAGCGGGAACACCCGCGACTCCCCCCCGCCCACCGCCCCAACCAAATCGCGCGCCAGCGCCAGGTGAGGGGGGTCGCACAAGACGACCGCCGGCCGCGCGAGCGCGAAGGCATCCGTCATCTCCCGGCGTGCCAGCGCCGGACTGAGCGGGGCGAGCGCCGCCCCCGCCCGCGGCGCCGCGTACATCGCCGCCACCGCCCAAGGGCCGGGCGACGCCAGCATTGCGACCGCATCCCCCGGCTTCACGCCGAGCGTCACCAGGCGCCGTGCCAGGCGGTCGGCAGCCGCGTCCAGGTCGCGGTAGCTCAGCCCTGCACCGCCATCGTCGAGCGCGATCCGGCCCGGATGCGCCCGTGCTCCCGCGGCGACCACGTCCTGCACCGGGCGCTCGATCACGCGCGCGTCATAGCCCTTTGGCCCTTCACCCGAGCGCGAACCCGAGCCCAAGCAGGACCCCGAAGAGCCCCACGAATCGCGCGGTCCCGGCCAGCGCGCGGTTCAGGACGGCGGGCTCACGGTGGGCAAGCACCAGCCTCAGCGGCCCCGCCACCGCCGGAAGCGCGCACAGGGAGAGCAGAACCCAGGTACTCCAGCCGTGCAGCGCCATCCCCGCCAGGGGAATGACTGCGGTCAGCACGACCAGCAGGACGTACTGGACCTTCGTCCACCGGCCCCCGATGCGCACCGCCAGGGTGCGCTTTCCCGCGCGCGCGTCGGTCTCGATGTCGCGCAGGTTGTTCACCACCAGAATCGCCGTGCTGGAGGCTCCCAGGGCAACGCCGGCGGTCAGCGAGTCGGGGCGGAACTCCAGCACCTGCACGTAGCAGGTCCCCGCGACCGCCACCAGGCCGAAGAAGACGAAGACGAACAGGTCGCCCAGCCCGTGATACGCCAGCGGCCAGGGGCCCGCGGTGTACGCGACTCCCGCGGCGATGCTGGCCACCCCGATGGCCACCACCGGCCACCCCGCCACCAGCGCCAGGAAGACCCCCGCGCCCATGGCGAGCGCGAACGCCAGAAAGGCCCCCCGCAACACGTCCCTTCCTTCGATCAGCCCGGCCTGGGTGACGCGCACGGGACCCAGCCGCCCCTCGCTGTCTCCTCCCTTCTGGTAGTCGTAATAGTCGTTGGCCAGGTTGGTGCCGACCTGGATCAGCACGGCCGCGGCCAGCGCAGCCAGCGCGGGCAGGAGGGCGAAGCCGCCGTGCATGTGCGCCAGCCCCGTGCCGGCGGCGACCGGCGCGATGGTGGCGGTGAGGGTGCGGGGCCGGCAGGCCATCATCCAGGCCTGCGTCCGGGAGATGCTCCCGCCGGTCATGCCTCAGTTGCTACGGCAGCCACGGATACTTGCGGAAGTCCGGCCTGCGCTTCTGCAGATAGGCGTTCCTGCCCTCCTGCCCCTGCTCCGTCATGTAGAAGAGCAGGGTCGCGTTGCCGGCCAACTCCTGGAGCCCGGTCTGGCCGTCCACGTCGGCGTTGAAGGCGGCCTTCAGGCAGCGGATCGCCAGCGGGCTCTTGTCCAGGATCTCCTGCGCCCAGCGCCAGCCTTCCATCTCCAGCTCCTCGACGGGCACGACCTTGTTGACCAGCCCCATCTCCAGCGCCTCGGCGGCGTTGTACTGCCGGCACAGGTACCAGATCTCGCGCGCCTTCTTCTGCCCCACGATGCGCGCCAGATACGACGAGCCGTACCCCCCGTCGAAGCTGCCCACGATGGGCCCGGTCTGGCCGAAGACCGCGTTGTCGGCGGCGATCGTCAGATCCGAGACCACGTGCAGCACGTGGCCGCCGCCTATGGCGTATCCGGCCACCAGGGCGATGACCGGCTTGGGCATCGTGCGCATGTAGCGCTGCAGCTCGAGCACGTTCAGCCTCGGAACCCCGTCGCCCCCCACGTACCCGGCGTCGCCGCGAACGCGCTGGTCTCCCCCCGACGAGAACGCGTACTTCCCATCCTTCGCGGGACCGTTGCCCGTGAACAGCACGACGCCGATGCCCATGTCCTCCCCGGCGTCCCGAAAGGCCTCCTGCAGCTCGAACAGCGTCTCCGGGCGGAAGGCGTTGCGCACTTCGGGACGGTTGAAGGCGATGCGCGCCACGCCGCCGCTCTTGTGATAGGTGATGTCCCCGTATTCGCGGACCTGTTTCCAATCCGGCTCTTTCATTCACGATCTCCCGGTCTCTGCTTCATGCGCGACCCCCCGGCATTCACGTTGGCCCCAGGCTCGGGCGCCTCTTCCGGCCATCCCGCGGAATGTCGTGCCCGGACACCCCGGCAGCGGCGCTCAGGGCAGATCGACGGCTTCATACACTGCCCGGCGGCAGAGCCGGTTCCGCTCGCGGTCCGTGTCCACCTCGATGATCCTGCTCCCTCCCCGCGCGATCGCCTGCTCCAGCGAAGATCCGAGCTCGGCCCGCGTCCGCACCCGCTCGTGCGGCAACCCGTAGAGGGCGGCCGCGTGAGCGAAGTCCAGCCCGTGCGGCGTCGCGAAGTGCCGGGTGAACGCCGGTTCGAAGTCCCGGATGGGCAGGAAATGGAAGATACCGCCGCCGTCGTTGTTGACCAGAACGAAGATGACCTCGGCGTGGTCGCGCGCGCTCAGGAGCCCGTTCATGTCGTGGATGAACGCCACGTCGCCGACGATGGCCAGCACAGGGCCCTCTCCCCCGGCCGCGACGCCCGCCGCCGACGACAGGATGCCGTCGATGCCGCTGGCTCCGCGGTTGCCGTAAACCAGAAGAGGCTTCCGGCGGGGGAAGGCGAAGGCGTCCAGGTCGCGCACCGGCATGCTCGACGACACGAAGACGGTGCTGCCGGGAGGCGCGGCGTGCACCACCTGCGCACACACGGCGCCCTCGAACAGTTCGCCCTCCGAGGCCTCGGCGACCCCGCGCGCGGCTGCCTCCTGCGCCCGGCGCCAGACGGCGGACCACCGCTTCTTCGACTCGTTGGGTGCGCCGGCGCGCTCCAGCCTCTCGGCCTTCGAGGCGGCCTCGCCACCCGCGTGCACGGACCCGGCGCCCATCGCCGCGCACAGCGCTTCTGCGAAGGCCGCCACATCGGCGCGCAGATAGTCGCTGGCGACATTGACGTGATCCTTCCAGCGATCCCCCGCGTCGATCACCCACTGCTCGCCTCCCGCTTCCTTCAGGAGCGACAGCAGATTCGCGGAGGTGGGGCTTGCGCCGAGACGCAGGACCAGCTCGGGACGCAGCGCCTCCCGGGTGCGCGTGCGTTCCAGGAAGAGGTCGTAGCCGCCGATGCGCAGCGCCCCGCCGGCGTCTCCGAAGCGGGCCCCGGAGAGGGCGTCGGTAAGAAGCGGATAGCCGGTGGCGGCGGCGAGGGCCTTGGCGGCGGGCCCGTCGCGCTCGGGCTCGGGCGAGGGGCCGGCCACGATCAGGCCGCGATCGACCTCCCGCACTCGCGCGGCCAGCTCGGCCAGTTGGCCGGCGGGCGGTGCGGAGCGGCGCACCGCGATGCGCGTGAGGGGCGCCGCCTCCGGGCGGCCCCGTGCGGCCAGCGGATGGGCGGCCGCGAACCCGTCCGGAACGTCGCCGGGGACGCGGGTGGGCGCGAGCGGCTTGGCGAAGGGCAGGTTCACATGCACCGGGCCGGCGGGGCGACCGAGGGAGGAGGCGACCGCGCGTGCCGCCAGCGCCCGCAGGTGGACGAGCGCCGCCTCCTCCGCTTCGGGTGGAGCAGCCTCCACGAAGTCGCGGACGTGCCTGCCGAAGATCCCGGCCTGGTCGATCGCCTGGTTCGCGTCCGCGCCCCGCAGCCGGTGCGGGCGGTCGGCGGTCAGCAGCAGGAGGGGCGCCTCGCTGTACGACGCCTCCACCACGGCCGGAAGGAGATTGGCGACCGCGGTCCCCGAGGTGGTGATCACCGCCGCCGGCCGGCGGGCGCGCTTGCCCACTCCGAGCGCGAAGAACGCCGCCGACCGCTCGTCCAGGTGGGTGAAGACGCGCAATCGCGCGTCCGCGGCGGCGGCCATCACCAGCGGGGCCGAGCGGTACCCGGGCGCCAGCACCACCTCGCGCACGCCGGCGCGCGCCAGTTCGTCCAGCAGGACGCCGGCCCACATCAGGTTCCGGTTCGGACCGGTCAACTTCCGCCGCCGCTCAGCGGATCCCGCGGGCCCCGGCCGCGTCCAGCGCGCGCAGCACCGGCTCGAACTTGATCCCGGTCTCGTCCCACTCCCCGTCGGGATCCGAACCGGGCACGATCCCGGCGCCGGCGAAGAGCCGCCAGGTGGTCGAGCGCGCCACAGCAGTGCGCAGCGCCGGCACGAAGACCCCGTCGCCGCGGGTGTCGAACCACCCCACCGGGCCCGCGTACCATCCGCGCTCGAAGGGTTCGTTCCTGGAGAGCAGGTCGAGCGCCGCATCCCGGGGCAGACCGCACACGGCGGGCGTCGGGTGGAGCGCCGCCAACAGATCCAGCACCGAGGCGCCGGGCCGCAGAACCGCCCCGATGCGCGTCTCCAGGTGCTGGATGCGGGCAAGCGTGAGGACGTGCGGTTCATCCTCGGCTTCCACCTTGCGACACAGCGGCTCCAGGCGCGCGACCATGTCCCTCACGGTGAACGCGTGCTCGACCCGGTCCTTCGCGCTGTTCAGGAGCTGACGGGCCAGGGCGCGCTGCTCCTCGTCGGTCTCGCCGCGGGACACCGAACCGGCCACGGCGGTCGCGCGGAAACGGTCGCCCCGCACCAGGGCGAGCGCCTCGGGGGTGGCACCCACGATCGGCGACCCGGCCTCGGGCTCGAAGAAAAACACATGGGCGTCGGCGTTTTCGCCGCGCAGGTACGCGAGCACGTCCACCGGATCGATGGCGCCCGTCGTGGACACGTCGAGAATCCGCGCCAGCACAGCCTTCTCCATCCGGCCGTCCTTGATGGCCGCCAGGATCTCCTCGACCGCCCGCTGCCAGCTCCGGCGCCCGGACCGCAGTCGGGCGGCGGGATGCAGCGCCCGATGATCCCCTTTTCGTGCAGCCCGGGCCACACCCTTGAGCGTATAGTCGAGCCGCGCCCGCAGCTGGCCGCGCACCGTCGCCACGTCTTCCCCGGGGGCCACCAGCTCCTGGGCGCTGAGCCGCACGGCCTCGCCGTCATGTTCGAGCTCCAGGTCCGGAAGAACGAAACGCGCGCGCGGGTACGCGGCCCAGAAATCCCGCGGCACGTGATCGTCCCGGAACGAGAAGCCTCCGTAGAAGCGCAGCACGGGCTCCGGCCCCGCTCCTCGCCACCCGTTCCCGTTCCCGCGCCCCGCGCGACGTGCAGCACGGTCCTGGATCTCAAGGAAGCGATTCCGCGGCCCCGATCCGGAATGAACCACGAGCGAGTCGAGTTCCCCCACGTGAGCCAGCCATCCCCGGCCTCTCGCCCAGAAGCCACGCGCGCGGCCCCGGCCCCATCTCAGGAATGCACCGGGCTCGAGGCCACTGTCCTCGACGGTTTCGCGAACCGGCACGAAGCGCGGGGGTGCCTGTAGTCTCATGTCTCCGGCAGGTGATTTCCGTGGTCCCGGTGGCCCCCGCGGCAACCTTCCGGCGGTGGCCTGTGCTTCGCCATGCGGCGCTGGCGACCGGCCAGCGGCCACAGCGCCGGAAAACGTTCACTGTGCTTGCGATGACGTGCAAGGGGCGCGTTGCCCCGCACTCCGCGCGCGTCTATCATCAGCCGGGTTTTCGCCTTGTCCCATCTCTCCGTGTGAGGAACCCGATGGACCGCAGACTCTTCGTTCGATCCGGCGCCACACTGGGCGCCCTCGGCATGGGAGGCCTGGGCTTCCCCCGCTTCGCAAACGCCACATGGTCGCCCCGGCTCCGGGCCGGCGCCATCCGCATGAACTCCAACGAAAACCCGCTGGGGCTCTCGCCTGCGGCCCGCCAGGCGGTCATCGACAACCTCGACCTCGCGAACCGGTATCCGGGCGATCTGATCGGGCAGCTCAGCGACAGGATGTGCTCCTACTACGGCATCAACTCCGATCAACTGGTGCTCGGGGCGGGATCCACCGAGATCCTGCAGATGATCGTGCAGGCGTATGCGTCGCCGCTTCGCAAGCTGGTGCTCGCCGAGCCCACCTTCGAGGACGTGAACGACTATCGCGACACCTATCCGTACGACGTCGCGACCGTCCCCCTCAACTCCAGGTACGAGCACGACCTGGACCGTATGCGCGAGGAATCCGAGAAAGACGGCCGCCCGGCGATGGTCTACATCTGCAACCCCAACAACCCGACGGGCACCATCACGCCCAGCGCCGAACTCGACAACTGGATCGCGGACGCGCCCGAGCACGTGCTCTTCCTCATGGACGAGGCCTACTACGAGTACGTGGAGGACCCCTCATACTGGTCCGCGCTCAAGTGGGTGCACGACCGCCCCAACGTTATCGTGGTGCGCACCTTCTCGAAGATCTACGGGATGGCGGGGCTGCGCCTGGGCTTCGGCATCGCGCACCCGCTCGCGGTCCGGCGCCTGCAGGACTTCGCCATACACAGCAGCGCCAACCAGCTCGCGCTGGCGGCCGGCATCGCGTGCTTCGGCGACGAGGAGCTGATGGCGAAGAGCCGCGAGGTGAACCGGGAGGCCCGCGAGGTCACCGAAGCCTGCCTGGATGAACTCGGCCTCGAGTACCTGCCGACCCACTGCAATTTCCTGATGCACCGCATCAGCGGCGATCTGGACACCTACATCAACCGCATGAGCGACGCCGGGCTCCTGGTCGGCCGCAGGTTCCCGCCCATGCTGGGCTACAACCGCCTCTCCTTCTCCCTCCCCGAGCACATGGAGCAGTGGGCCGAGACCCTGCGCGACTTCCGCAGCAAGGGCTGGGTGTAGTCGCCCGTGACCGACAGCCAGGACACATCCGAGCATCCGGCCGATCCGGAGGCCGGGCTGCCTACGGATAACACGCAAGGGGAGGCCCGCGGAAGGAGCCCCTCCACGCACTCCTTCCCCACCTTCGGGAAAGCCCTTTGGCTGGTGGTGCTGGTGCTGGTGCTTCAGACCGTTACCGGCCTGCTGGCTCTGCTGCTGGATCCGACCTCCGGCACCTACAGCCAACACCCGCTCACGCTCGGCGTCGCGAACCTGCTCGCCTTCGGCATCGTGATCGTCGTGGCCACACGGCGCAGCGGCGCAGGCTTCCGCGAGCCCTACCCGCTCTCGGCCGTCTCCATTCGGGTGCTCGCGCTCACCGCCGTGCTCATTCTGGGTACGGTCATCCTGCTTTCGGACATCGACAATCTCACGCGGTCGGTCTTTCCGCCTCCGCAGGCGCTGATCGAAGCGTTCGAGAGCATCATGAATGCGGCGGACTATCCCTTCAGCAGCTTCTTCCTGCTTGTGGTCGTCGCACCGGTGACCGAGGAAGTGCTCTTCAGAGGCCTCATTCTGAGGGGCTTCCTCGCCAACTATTCGAAGAGGCGCGCCATCCTGCTCTCCGCGCTGCTCTTTGCCGTGATGCACACCAACCCCTGGCAGTTCATTGCCACCTTCGTCGCCGGCGTGCTGCTGGCCTGGCTGCTGATCGAGACGGGATCGCTGCTGCCCTGCCTGTTCGCGCATGCGGTCGCCAACGGCACGGCTTGGCTCGCCGGGATGACCACGGTGGAGATTCCCGGCTTCACGAGCGGAATGGAGGATGCCGTGCAGTTCCAGCCCTTCTGGCTGAACGCGGTGGGCGTGGCGTTCGCCGTGGGCGGCTATCTGCTGCTGCGGCGCACGTTCCGCGAGGCCGCCCGCCCGCCCGAAGATCTCTACCGCCGCCCAGGCGCGCTCGCCTGAACCTCATCGCTCCGCGCGAGGATCCGCCGATGACCTCTCCGCCATCCGTCCGACCGGGATACTGGACCGCCAACCTGCGCTATCTGGCCATCCTGCTGTCGATCTGGTTCCTGGTGTCGTTCGGCTGCGGAATCCTGTTCGCGGACGCGCTCAACGGTTTCCGGATTCCCGGCACGGGATTCAAGGTCGGGTTCTGGTTCGCCCAGCAGGGCGCCATCTACGCCTTCCTGGTGCTCATCTTCGTCTACGTCCGGCTGATGAACCGCCTGGACCGCGAGTACGGGGTGGAGGAGGAATGAGGGGGGCGGCTCGATGAACGTTCAGGCCTGGACTTTCACCCTGGTCGCGATCTCCTTCGCGCTCTACATCGGCGTGGCGGTGTGGTCCCGCGCGAACACAACGCGGGACTTCTATGTGGCGGGCAAGGGCGTGCATCCGCTTTCGAACGGAATGGCGACGGCCGCCGACTGGATGTCGGCCGCATCCTTCATTTCGATGGCCGGGCTGATCGCCTTCCTCGGATACGACGGTTCGGTGTATCTCATGGGGTGGACCGGCGGCTACGTCCTGCTGGCGCTGCTGCTGGCCCCCTACCTGCGCAAGTTCGGGCGCTACACCGTTCCCGACTTCGTTGGTGCCCGCTACTACTCGAACACCGCGCGGGTGGTGGCGGTGGTGTGCGCCATCTTCATCTCGTTCACCTACGTGGCGGGGCAGATGCGCGGGGTGGGCATCGTCTTCAGCCGCTTCCTCGAGGTGCCGATCGAGTGGGGCGTGGCGATCGGCATGGCGATCGTCTTCTTCTACGCGGTGCTCGGGGGGATGAAGGGCATCACCTACACGCAGGTGGCGCAGTACTGCGTGCTCATCTTCGCGTACATGGTGCCCGCCATATTCCTCTCGATCCTCATCACGGGGAATCCCGTGCCGCAGCTGGGGCTTGGCGGCGCCGACCTGGTCAGCGGCGAATACCTGCTTGACCGGCTCGACGGGCTCCACGAACAGTTGGGCTTCGCCGCCTACACGGACGGCTCCAAGTCGACGCTGGATATCTTCGCCATTACGGCCGCGCTCATGGTGGGCACGGCGGGGCTGCCCCACGTGATCATCCGCTTCTATACCGTGCCGCGCGTGCGCGACGCCCGGATCTCGGCGGGATGGGCGCTGCTCTTCATCGCAATCCTGTATACGACGGCGCCCGCAGTGGCCGTGTTCGCGCGCACCAACCTGCTCAACACGGTGTCGGAGCAGCCCTACGAGGCGGTCCCCGAGTGGTTCACCACCTGGGAGAACACGGACCTGATCGCCTACGAGGACCACAACGGGGACGGGCTGATCCAGTTCGTGGGCCCCGATGCCGTCGACGCCTCCGGGCAGCCGGTGCAGAACGAACTCACCATCGACCGCGACATCATGGTGCTGGCCAACCCGGAGATCGCCGGGCTGCCGGCCTGGGTCGTCGGGCTGGTGGCGGCGGGCGGGCTCGCGGCGGCGCTCTCCACCGCGGCGGGCCTGCTTCTGGTGGTCTCCTCGGCCATCAGCCACGACCTGCTCAAGGGAGTGTTCCGGCCCGGCATCTCCGAGCGCGGAGAGCTTGTCTGGGCACGCATCAGCGCAGCCTTCGCGGTCGTGCTGGCCGGCTATCTGGGCATCAACCCGCCCGGCTTCGTCGCCCAGGTGGTGGCCTTCGCCTTCGGGCTGGCCGCGGCCTCGTTCTTCCCCGCCATCATCCTCGGCATCTTCTCGCGGCGCATGAACCGCGAGGGCGCCATCGCCGGGATGATCTCGGGAATCGTGTTCACGGCCGCCTACATCATCTACTTCAACTACGTGAATCCGGCCGCCAACACGGCCGACAACTGGTTCCTGGGGATTTCGCCGGAGGGCATCGGTTTCGTGGGCATGCTGATCAATTTCGTGGTCGCGGGCATCGTGTCGCGGTCGAGCGCGGCGCCGCCCGAGGAGGTGGGTCGGCTCGTGGAGAGCATCCGGGTGCCGAAGGGATCCGGACCTGCGCATGAGGTGTCGGCATGAACGCCCTGCGGTGGAGGCCGGCGGCGGTCGTTTGCCTGGGCGCGCTGGCGGCGGGATGCGCCGGCGACCGGACCGGGTACGATGTCGTGATCCGTGGAGGCACCGTCTACGACGGTTCCGGTTCACCCCCGGTGGTGGCCGACGTCGGCATCCGCGGAGACCGGATCGCGGCGCTCGGCGACCTCTCCGGCGCCGAGGCCGCGCAAGTCCTCGACGCCTCCGGAATGGCGGTTTCCCCGGGCTTCATCAACATGCTCAGCTGGGCCACCGAATCGCTCATCGTGGACGGCCGCTCGCTCGGCGACATCCGCCAGGGAGTGACGCTCGAGATCTTCGGCGAAGGCACATCGATGGGACCTGCGAACGACGCCATGAAGGCGGACTTCCTCGATGACTTCGTGTCCTGGCTGGGCGGGACGGAAGCCGCTGCACGCGCCCTGGGTCTGCCGCCGGATGCACCGCTGGAAGTGCCGTGGACGACGCTCGGCGAATACCTGAGCTTCCTGGAACGCAAGGGCGTCGCCACCAACGTGGGCTCCTTCATCGGCGCCACCACCGTGCGGATCCACGAGATCGGCTACGACGACCGCCCCCCCACCGCAGACGAGCTGGAGCGCATGCGCGCCCTCGTGCGCACGGCCATGGAGGAGGGCGCCATGGGGGTGGGCTCGTCGCTCATCTACACGCCCGGCTTCTTCGCCGACACCGACGAGCTGATCGCGCTCTCCGAGGTCGCCGCCGAGTACGACGGGATGTACATCTCGCACATGCGCAGCGAGGGCGCGCGGCTGCTGGAATCGGTCGAGGAGCTCATCACCATCGCCCGCGAGGCGGGCATCCGCGCCGAGATCTACCATCTGAAGGCGGCCGGGCGCGAGAACTGGCACAAGCTGGAGGACGTGATCGCGCGCGTGGAGCAGGTGCGTTCCGAGGGGCTCGGCATCACCGCCGACATGTACACCTACACCGCCGGCTCCACCGGGCTCGACGCCGCCATGCCGCCCTGGGTGCAGGAGGGCGGCTACGACGCCTGGGCCGAGCGCATCCGGGATCCGGAGATACGCGCGCGCGTGGTGGAAGAGATGCGCACCCCGACCGACGAGTGGGAGAACCTGCTGCTCTCGTCCGGCCCCGAGGGGGCGCTGCTGGTCGGTTTCCGCAACGAGGAGCTGCGCCGCTACCAGGGCATGACCCTGGCCGAGGTGGCCGAGGAGCGCGGCACGCCGCCCGAGGAGACCGCCATCGACCTGGTGATCGAGGACGGCACCCGGGTGCAGGTCGTCTACTTCCTCATGTCCGAGGAGAACGTGCGCCGCCAGATCGCGCTGCCCTGGGTCTCCTTCGACTCAGACGCCGGGTCCATGGCGCCCGAAGGCGTCTTCCTGCAGAACAGCACCCATCCGCGCGCGTACGGCAACTTCGCCCGCCTGCTGGGCAGATACGTGCGCGAGGAAGGGGTCATCCCGCTGGAAGAGGCGGTGCGGAAGCTCACCTCGCTTCCGGCCGCCAACCTGCGCATCTCCGACCGCGGGCGGCTCGCGGAAGGCTATTTCGCGGATGTCGTGGTGTTCGACCCGGCCACCATCATCGACCACGCCACCTACGAGGACGCCCACCAGCTCGCCACCGGGGTGACGCACGTGTTCGTCAACGGCGTGATGGTGCTCGAGGACTCCGAACCCACCGGCGCGATGTCCGGCCGTTTCGTGCGCGGGCCGGGCTGGAGAGGTAATTAGCTAATTGGACTAAACTAGATTAGTCCGGTCGCCGTTCCTCAGTCGGGCACGAAGGCCACGATGCGCAGCGGCCCTCCGCTGCCCCCCGCGATCTTCATCGGCAGCGCCACGACGAAGGCGCCCCACTCGGGGAGTTCCGGCAGTGAAACCACGTTCTCGTAGCCCGGGATGTTCTCCCAGTAGAGGATGCGGTGCGTCTCGAAGTCGCTCGACTGCCCGTAGTCGAGGCTGGGCGTGTCGAGGCCCAGCGCAGCAATGTCACGGTTGTCGACCAGCCACTGCGCCGCCTCCGGGTCCAGTCCGGGGAAGTGGAGTTCCGGAATCGCCTCCTCGCCTCGCAGGGCAGTCCCCAGGTAACGGACGGGGTCCGGCCAGCGGTCGGCCCAGCCGGTGTCGAGCAGGACCGTCGTCCCCGCGGGGATGGGACCATGGCGTGCCTCCCACGCGGCGATCGTCTCCACCCCCACCTGGTGGTCGGGATTGTCCCCCGCAGGGTCGCGGATGACGGCGGCCGGCCCGATCAGGGCGGAAAGGGGGATCTGCGCGGTGGTTATTCTTCCCTCGGCGAAGTGGATGGGCGCGTCGACGTGGGTGCCGCCGTGTTCGGACGACGCGAAGTTGAAGGCGGCGTAGAAGTACCCTCCCTCGGTCATGCCGTAGGCGACCGTGTCCAGCACGAACGGATCCGCGGTGGGCCAGAAGACGGCGTCGGCGGACACGTCGTGGGTCAGGTCGATCCAGCGGCCCGCGGTGCCGTCGAATACGGCCGAATAGTCAGGGTCGGCCGGCGCGCATGACGAAGCCAGCGCGAGTACTGCGAGGATGTGAAGTCCGGTTGTTCGCTTCATGAAGACTCCTCCCGGGAAGAAGCGTGATCGGCCCAAATCGACATTCCATCGCCCGGCCTCGGAGAGTATCATGCATGTACGCCTCCGGCGTTCACTGGCCCGCAGACAATCGATGATTGTGCGGTGGCCGGTAAACCTCAACCTGGGCCGAAGATATGCGGTGGGAAAGCCTCGTCGGCGGGGTAGGCCCGTGAGCACTGACCTGATCGCAATCCTGACGGTCGGCATAGCGCTGGCCGGCCTCCAGTTGCGCATCGCCGGCGTGTTGCGGGCCAGCGTCGCTTCGCTCAAGACCGACACCAAGGCGGGCCTGGAGACGTTGCGGGTTGAGATGACCGACGGCATGGGCGTGCTGAGAACCGAGTTCAGGAGCGAGACGGCGGCGCTCCGGACTGAGCTAAAGGACGACATTGGCACCCTCAGGACCGAACTGAAGAACGACATCGCTACCGTCAGGACCGAACTGAAGAACGACATCGCTACCGTCAGGACCGAGGTGCGGGAGGACATCGGCGCCCTCAGGGACGAGGTGCGAGAGGACATCGGCGCCCTCAGGACCGAGGTGCGAGAGGACATCGGCGCCCTCAGGACCGAGGTGCGAGAGGACCTCAGTGCCTTCAGGACCGAGATGCGAGAGGATCTCGGCGCCCCCCGAGGGGACGTGCGGGACGGTTTTCGCCAAGTGGACACGCGGGTTCGCTTCCTGGAAGAACGAGCCTTCCTGGGCCAGCGTTCGAGGTCCGGGTCCGGGGACAGCTGATCGCACCCGCCGAACCGCCCACAGGCTGGCGTCGCCCGGGACGCTGTTCCATCATCCATGGCGTTGCCCCAATGGTCCCGGAGGAACGTCCCATGCCTCGATCCGTACACCGTGTTGCCCTCATCGCGCTGGCGCTCGCGCCATGGCTGACGACCACCTGCGGGCCCGGCGAGCGGTCGGGCATGCAGGCGGACATGAACGCGGATCTGCTGGCAGCCGCGGTGCGCACGCACATTTCCGCGGCATCGCTCGAGCCCCACGCGCGCGCGATCGTGGAGCACGACCGCCTCTCCGGGAGCGAGGGGGAGAACGCTGCGATCGACTACGTCGTCGCGACGCTCGAGGCTGCCGGCGTGCCGGTGGAAGTGCACGCGTTCGAGACCTATGTGTCCGATCCGATCTCGGCATCGGTGTCCGTGCCCGACGGCCCCACATTCAGCGCCATCACGTCGTCGTTCTCCGCCACGGTGGGCTCGCTGCGCGCCCCGCTGGTCGACCTCGGTCCGCTTGCCAATCTGCCTCCCGTTGAGGTCGGCACGGGCGAGCGCATCGTGCTCGCCGGGGAAGGAATGGGCGGAGCCGGCGCAAGCGCCCTTCCCGACGTGGCAGGAGCCATCGTGCTGGTGGACGGGCAGCCGAGAAACCTGCCGGTCATCATTCTGGACCGGCTGGGCGCCGTCGGGGTCATCTTCGCGCACCCCGAAGAGCGGGTGAACGACCTCATCGTCACCTCCACCTGGGGCACCCCTTCGCTGCTCAACTACCACCGCCTGCCCGACATGCCCGTCGCGCACATCGCGCGCAGCGCCGGAGAGCGGCTTCGGGCGCTGCTCGCCCGCGGACCGCTCGAGGTCGAACTTTCGGCGCGCGCCGACGCCGGGTGGAAGGAGCTTCGGCTCGCCATCGCCCGCATCCCCGGACCCGAGCCGGAGAGCCCCTACGTCCTCTTCGGCGGGCACATCGACGGATGGCACTACGCGGCGACTGACGAGGGCGCGTCGAACGCGGCCATGCTCGACCTGGCCCTCGCTTTCCACGCTGAGCGCGAACGCATGCGGCGCGGCCTGGTGGTGGCCTGGTGGCCCGGGCACTCGAACGCGCGCTATGGCGGGTCGACCTGGTTCGCCGACCACTTCTTCGACGAGCTGCGCTCACGCGCGGTAGCGCACGTGAACGTGGACGGGATCGGACAGATGGGCGCGCGCCTCTTCGCAGCCGCGACGACTGCCTCGCTGGCCGAGGTCGCGCGCTTCGCCATGCAGCGCGGCGTGGACGCCAACATCCAGCCGACCCGGCCGGGACGAAACTCCGACCAGTCGTTCAACGGAGTCGGCCTGCCGCTCCTGCAGCTCTACCGCAACCGCGCGGAAGAGGACGGCGGATATTGGTGGTGGCATACCCCCGAGGACACGTTCGACAAGATCGACTTCGACATCCTGGAGGGCGACACCTACCTGTACGCGATCGCGCTCTCGGCGCTGCTCGGCCGTGAAGTGCTGCCGGTGGACCTGGTGGGCCAGGTCGAGGCTCTGGGCGCCGCCATCGCCGCCCGCTCCGAATTGGGCAGCGGTCAGTTCGATCTCTCACAGGCCTCCGAGGCCCAGGGCGAACTTCTCGCGCTGGCGGGCCGGCTGGAGGCCGCGCTCCCCCGCGCGACCGGCTCACCCCAGCTCGACATGGCGCTCGTGGACGTGCTGCGGCCGCTGCACCGGGTACTCTACGTCCCGCTCACCCCGCACCACCCGGACGCGGGCGCGGTCCCCGGCCCGCTTCCCGGCCTCGCCCCGACGCGGACCCTCGCCGAAGCGGCGCCCGGCAGCGAGCGCTACCGCCTCGCCATGGCCACGCTGGTGCGCGAGCGGAACCGGCTGATGGAGGCCATCACCGAATCGAACCGCCGCGCGACCGCCCTGCTCGCGTCACCGGGGATCCGCTAGGAGCTATTGACATGACGCACTCTCGCCGCCGCTTCCTGGCCACGTCCGCCGCCGCTGCTGGCGCCGCGACACTCGGACCCTCCGCATTTGGACCCGCCCGCGCCCTGGCCGCCTCCCCGGGACCGGCCGATCCGACCCGGGCCCTCCCGGCGCCCGCGGCCCCCGAACCGTCACCGCGCCCCCTCAGCATCCTCATCCTGGGCGGCACCGGGTTCATCGGCCCGCACCAGGTGCGGTACGCCATGTACCGGGGCCACCAGGTCAGCATCTTCAACCGGGGACGCACCGCCCCGGACCTCTTTCCCGGCGTGGAGACGCTGATCGGCGACCGAGACGGCCAGCTCGGCGCCCTTGAGGGCCGCACCTGGGATGCGGTGATCGACAACAGCGGCTACGTGCCCCGCCACGTGCGCGACTCGGCGGCGCTCCTGCGCGACTCGGTGGGCCGATACCTCTTCACCTCGACCGGATCGGTGTACAGCTTCGACCAGGACGAGCTCACCGAGGACTCGGAGCTCCTCCCCATCGAGGACCCGGAAAGCGAAGACGTCGACCGCTACTACGGACCGCTCAAGATCCTGTGCGAGAACGCGGTCACCGACACCTACCGGGAACGCGGCACCGTGGTGCGGCTGCATGTCGTCGCGGGGCCCGGCGACACCACCGACCGCTTCACCTACTGGCCCGTGCGCATCGACCACGGCGGTGAGATCATCGCACCGGGGAGCCGGGACACACCGGTCCAGTACATCGATGTGCGCGATCTGGCCGAGTTCATGATCCTGTGCCTGGAGCGCGACATCGGCGGCACCTTCAACGCCGCCGGCCCGACCCTCGCCCCGACCTCGATGGCCGAGTTCATCTACGGGATCCGCGCGATCACGAGCACTCCGCTGTCCTTCACCTGGATCGACGAGCCATTCCTCGCCGAGCGGCAGGCTCGGTTCCCGCTCTGGTATCCGCCCACGGAGGGCGCCGTCCGCGGAATCTCGCGCGTCAGGTCCCACAGGGCCGTCGCCAGCGGGCTCAAGTTCCGCCCCATCGCGGTCACCGCCCTCGACACGCTGGAATGGTTCAGGACGCTTTCCGAGGACCGCCGCAACCAGCTTCAACTCAACCTGGAGCGCGACCGGCAGCTCCTGGAGGAGTGGAAGGCGTAGCCTGAATCCGGGAAGACCCGGCCTACACCCGGAAGAGCACCGACTCGCGCCCGTAGAGGCGGATCGAGCACCAGGTCAGCAGCGCGAAGCCCAGGGCGTTCACGCCGGCCAGCAGCGCCAGCGCCAGCCAGTCGACCTGCCCCTGTATGGCCTCCCGCATCGCCAGCGCGTTGCCGAGGATGGGCACCGCATACACCGCTGCTCCGAACGAGGCCGGCGCGAGAGCGAAGATGGCCAGGAAGACGGACAGAAAAACCAGCGGGGCAGTGTACATCCCCGCCTCGCGCTGCGAGCGCGCCCAGGTGCCGATCACCATGACCAGGGCGGACACCAAAAGGGCAAGCGCGGCCAGGTTCACGGCCAGCGCCGCGACCTGCGCAGGAGCCAGCGACAGTTCGCCCGGCCCCGCGAAGTCCTCCGGCGCGAGCCCCAAGCGGGCCGCCATCATCATCCCGACGATGAGCAGGAGCGACGCCGCCACCGCGAACGTCATGATGGCCAGGCTCTTGCCGATCACGATCGCGGGACGCGGAACCGTCGACACCAGCAGCGCCGCCAGGGTGTTCTTTTCCTTCTCCCCGACCGCGACGTAGAGCGCGCGCGCCGCGTTGGTGACCAGCAGGATCACCGCCATGTAGGGGATCAGGAGGCTGAGCGCTCCCCCGATGCCGCCCGAGGTATCGATCAGCACGACTTCGAACGGACGCAGATCACGCATGCGCAGGCCCCGCTCGGCCAGCCTGTCCTCGACGGCCCGCTGCTGAACCGCCTGCAGATCCCGGCGCAGCGACACCGCCGCGGCCCAGACCGCGTTCTCGGCGGATGCCGCCCGGATCCGGTACGCGGTCCCTTCCCGCAGCACGGTCACGTGGGCTTCGCCGCCCTCCGCCACTTCTTCCAGCGTCGCGACGCGCACCAGCGGATTGGCGTCGAGCAGCCGGCGCAGGACATCGTCGCCACCCGGGGCGACCACGGGGACCGGCCCGGAGTCGTCGCCGCCGAGCCGATCGAGGTTGCTGGCCAGCCCCATCAGCAGGGGGAAGAAGACGAGCGCGCTCGCCACCATCCCTCCGATGAGCCGGAAGTCCCGCCTCAGGACCCGCATCTCCTTGCCGTAGATCAGCAGCGCCTTGCGGATCATGGGCCGCTCGATTCCCCGTCGGCCCCGACGAGGGAAAAGAAGATGTCCTCGAGGTCCCCGAGCCCGGTGCGGGCCCTCAGCGACTGCAGGGTCCCTTCGGACCTGAGCCTTCCCTTGTGGATGATGCCGATGCGGTCGGCGAGCTTCTCCGCTTCCCACAGGATGTGGGTCGAGAACAGGACCGTCTTCCCCTCCCCCTTCAGCAGGCGTATGTAGTCGATCACACGCTTGGCTGTGAGGACGTCGAGCCCAGAGGTGGGCTCGTCCCAGATGAGGATCAGCGGGTTGGTCACCAGCGCGCGCATTAGCACGGTCTTCTGCTTCATGCCGGTCGAGAACGTATCGGTGCGCTCGTCGGCGAACTCCGTCATGTCCAGCAGATCGAAGATGTACGCGAGGTTTTCTTCGATGGCGGCCGGGGCCATGTCGTTGAGGCGGCCGAAGAAGTGGCCGATCTCGCGCGGCGTGAGGCGCTCGTACACGCGGGTCTCGTACGAGACGAAGCCGATCAGGGCGCGGATGGCCGCCTTCTCCGTGCGCACCGAGTGTCCCCGCACCCAGGCTTCGCCCGAGGTCGGGTCCATGAGGGTGCTCAGAATGCGCAGCACCGTGGTCTTCCCCGCCCCGTTGGGTCCTAGGAGCGCGTAGATCTCGCCCGGGTCGCAGCTCAGGTCCAGACGATCCACCGCCTGCACCCGCCTGGCCCCGCGAGTCCGGAATTCCTTGCTGAGCGCCTCGGTGCGGATCATGTCGTTCTCTTCAGCGGTTCTCCTCGCGTCCCGGCTCCGGCGCGGGCACTGGCCTCCTGCCCTTGATCGTCGATGCCGAAGGCGATCACTATTCAGGGGAAGTTCGCGGGAGAGGACCCGGAGAAGCTAAATGCGCACATGGCTTTCCGCGATATTGCTCGCCGTCCTGGCATGCGACGGCGGCACCTCGCCCTCGCCTCCCGCCTACGTCGCCGTTTCGCCGCAACAGAAGCTGCTGCTTGAGCGGGGCTCGACCATTCGCTTCGAAGCCCGGGTGACCGATGCGCGAGGCGCGGCCATCGCCGGGGCGGAGGTCGCCTGGTCGGTCGCCGATCCCTCCGTCGCGACCATCGACGCCAATGGGCAGGCCACCGCCGTCGCGACGGGCGGCACCGAAGTTCGGGCCACGGCGGGAGACGCGTCCGGCACGGCCACACTGGAAGTCTACATCTCCCAGCCCGTCGCCGAGTACATCCCCGGCCGGACCTACTTCGGGCGCAACCGGTACGTCGAGTACATCGCCGGCGACCTGCCCTTGGTGGTGAGCGCGGGGCACGGGGGCGGCGAGGAGCCCGACGAGATTCCGCGCCGCACCTACGGGACTCTCGCGCGGGACTCGTGGACGCAGGAGACGACCCGTGCGGTCCGCGACTCGATCATCGCCCATTTCGGGGGCGGCCAGCCGCACATCGTGATCAGCCGGCTCCGGCGCACGCGCCTCGACCCCAACCGGGAGATCGTGGAGGCGGCCCAGGGGAGCGAGTTCGCGGAGCAGGCCTGGCGCGAATACCACCGCTTCATCGCGATCGCGCGCGACCGGGTCGCGGAAGACCACGGCCGCGGATTCTACGTGGACCTGCACGGCCATTCGCACCCCACCCCGCGGGTCGAGCTGGGATACCTCCTCACCGGGAGCGACCTGAGCCGCTCCGACGCCCAGTTGAACGCGCCGCGCTTTCCGGAGCAGTCGAGCATCCGTTCGCTCGCCCGCCGGGTCGACCTCTCCTTCGCCGACATCGTGCGCGGACCCGAGAGCCTGGGCGCGCTGCTGTTCGGCGAGCGCGTCACGACGGTGCCCAGCCCGCTGATTCCCGATCCGCATGGGGAACCCTTCTTCAGCGGAGGCTACAGCACACGCCGCCACGGGTCACTGGATGGAGGCGTCATCGACGGCGTGCAGATCGAACTCCATGGCCCGGGGATCCGGGATACCGAGGAGAATCGCCGGCGATTCGCGGGCGCTCTGGCGCGGTCGCTCAGGTTCTTCCTGGAGACGCACTACCGGTTTGGGTGGGATTAGAGGAAGCTCCGGCCCGTTCACGGAGCGCTTCGACGCGATGGACAAGCGCTTCGATGGCTTGGAAGCGCGGCTGATCGCGTACGGGATCTACTCAACCCTCCGGTCGATGATCTTACCCGTCTCGCGGTGCTGGCGGATCAACCTGGTGATCGTCGCCCGAGAGTAGCCCGTTTGCTGCTCCAACAGCCGCTTGATCTTTGACTTCTCCTTCTTTTTCCGTGATTTGTGGTAGCGGTGGCGCTCCAGTACAAGCGCGATGAACCTGTATTTCGGGTTGCTCATTCTGTCGCTCGCTTGTCGAATTCACGGGCCACGGCGCGCGCCGCCTGCTCCAGCGCGCCCAACTCTTGCTGGAGGTCTGGCAAGTGCGGGCGATCAGTTGCCCATGGGAACGCCGCGATCACGACCAACCTGACATCACCCTCTCTCACAGACATGACGCGGAAACTGGTGCTCCCGCCCGTGCGAGATGCCGCCATCACTTCCCTCCCGTGATGATTCCTTTGCCCTTGAGCCTACCGTCCAATAGAGGGCGTCCCCAACGTTGTGGAGACGCAGTCGGTCTTTGCCGGCCGCCATCGTGACCCCCCCTTTCGCGCACGCGAGGTGAGGCCCGCCACGGCGTTCATAGCAGCGCCTTCCGCCGCTCTCCAGGACGATCCCCCCGTCCCTACCACAACTTGATCCTCCCGCGGATGCCGACGGTGTGTCGCGCTCCGCCGAGCCCACTCTCGCGCCGCGTGCCCTCAAGGCGCAGCCCGAGCCCTGACCCGAGGCCGTAGCGCACGCCGCTCGAGAAAGCGCGCATGCCGCTGTCCGCCAGGTAGAAGCCGCTGTAGGGCGTCCCCTGGAAGCCGGCGATGCCGTATGCGATCTCACCGTCCACGTTGGGACCCATGCCCATGCCGTGGCCGCCCACCGCGTCGTGCACCCCGCGCTCCCACAGCTGGTTGATCCCGCTCAGGTGGTCGCCGTACGACGGCGCCACCCGGATCGAGAGGCCCTGGCCTGGGGTCGCCGGGTCGAACATGAGCGTGCCGCCCATGCCCCATTCCTCGTAGCCGGCGCGCGCCGAGATCACGAACCGGCCGCGGCCCTCCGCGGTCAGCCCCAATCCCGGGTTCGTGTAGCGCAGCCCGCCGCCGACTTCCGCGCTGGCGCCGTTTATGCCGTCGCCGTCGTCGTAGCGCGTCCCGCCCTCGAGCACGAACGCCAGCTCGTTCCCGGTGCCGGTGCGGAAGCCCTGCGTCAGCTCCAGGGCGAGCTTGCCGCGCCGCATCTCGAGCGTCACTTCCTCGATCTGTCCGCCGCCGTCGACCGTGACCTCGCCGTACCAGCCCTCGGCCTTGATTCGCACGCCACCCACGCCACGCGTGAGCAGCGTGTAGCTGGCACCCCCAGCCCCCGTCAACAGACTCGCTGAGGTAGTGCGGAACCCTTCGCGCTCGTCGTCGACCTCGATGTCGCCCCGGCCGAGCCCGGCCGAACCCCACACCGAGGCGCCGCTCCCGCCTGAGAACCACGCCATGTAGGGATGCACGCTGGCCATGGTGGCGCCGTAGGTGCCCCTCACCGGACTGGCGCCGGTCTTGTCGGTGAAGTCGAAGCTGCCCGAGGAGTACGAGCCCGCGACACCCGCCAGGATGTCCGGCCCCACGCGCGTGTCGATGCCGGCGTGGGCGCTCACCATGTTGCCCTTCCAGTCGAGGGCGCTCTGGCCCGGTTCGCCGAGGTGGTGGTACTCGCCCGCGCCCCAACCCGCGAGCTGCGTGGCCGTGGCGGACTGCTGCTGCGCGTCGGAGGTGCCGAGGGGCATCGTAAAGGAGGTGCCGCCGAAGAGGGCGGCGAGGCCGGCCTGGTCGCCCTGCGCGAGACCGAGACCGCCAGCGTCCGGCGCCGACAGGCTCGCGGCCATCGACGAGAGCCCGTTCGTCTCGACGCGCCGCGCCATCCCCATCCCGCTGGCCACTGCATCCACGCGGCGGGCGATCGCCGAGACGGTGCTCGACATCATCGCCGACGCCACGTGCGGCAGGACGCGCGTGTTGAGCCGTCCCGCGCGCCCGATGGGGTCGTCCGTGGCTGCCGAAGCGGTATCCGACGGCGCGCCGGGGCCCACCCGGTTGATCGCCGAGACGCGGTAGTGGCGCGTGCTCCCCGGCATCAGGCCGGTGTGCTGGAACGCGGTGGCCCTGGACTGGGTGTTGGTCCTCAGATCCGTCCACGCGGTGCCGTTCTCCGAGACCTCGATGCGGTAGCCGGTGACGGGCGCACCGCCATTGTATGCGGGCGCGAGCCAGAACAGGTCGATCTGCGTGGACGTGACCGCGGTTGCCGTCAGCCCGGTGGGCGCGTCGGGCACGGTCGCGTCGGTAATGGCGCTCGCTACCCGCGACGCCCGGCCCACGCCGATCCGGTTGATCGCCGAGACCCTGTAGTGGCGCCTGGTGGCCGGCTCCAGTCCCGGGTGCACGTGGGTCGTGCGCGTGTTGTGCGAGTTGGCCACGAGGTCATCCCAGCGGACGCCGCCATCTTCGGACACCTCGATGCGGTAGCCGGTGATGCGCGAGCCCCCATCGCTCGTGGGCTCTCGCCAGGAGAGCTCGATCCGCGAGGTTCCGTCGGCTTCCGCGTCGAGACTCCGGGGCGCGCCCGGCACGGTGGCTTCGGTGGTCGCGTGCGCGGTGTTCGAGAAAGGCCCGGTCCCCGCGGTGTTGATGGCGGCAACCCGGTAGTGCCGCGTGGTCGCGGGCTCGAGGTTGTTCACGTCGGAGGCGGTCGTTCCTCTCGAGTTGGTGTTGCGGCGGACGATGATGTTCCAGGTCCTGCCCCCGTCGCTCGAAGCTTCGATTCGGTAGCCGAGGATGGGGGCGCCGCCGGTGTTGCGGGGCGCGCTCCACGACAGATCGATGCGCGAGGTGCCCACCTCCCGGGCCGTCAGCCCGGTCGGGGCGCCGGGAGTGTCGGGGTACGTGCTCGTGCTCGTCTCAAACGACCACTGGCCGGTTCCCACGCGGTTGATCGCCGCCACCTGGTACCGGTAGGCGCTGGCCGGCTGGAGGTCCGTGTGCGTGAAGGTGGTTTCCTGCGGACCCGTGTTGCGCGGGATCGTGATCCAGGTGCCGTCGTTGGGGCCGCGCATCCGAATCGTGTAGCCGGTGATCCGCTCCCCGCCGTCGCTGGCCGGCGCCTCCCACGTGAGCGTGATGCTGGTGGGTCCCGCCGCCCGCGCGCGCAGGTTCCGGGGCTGGCCGGGCCGTGCGGCGTTGGTAGTGCCCTCGGCCACGTTCGAGGGGTCCCCGTGCCCCTGGGCGTTGAGCGCGCGCACCCGATAGAACCGGGTCGTGTTGGGGGCGAGATCGGGGTGCAGGTAGGTGGTGTTGGCGCTGCCGGTGCTGGCCTCGTGGATGATCCAGGGGCCGCCGCGGGTGGCGGCCCTCTCGATGCGGTAGCCCGTGATCGGACTGCCCCCGGTCGAGGCCGGAGCCGTCCAGGTGAGCCGGAGTTCGGTGCTTCCCCTGAGGCCGTTCGGGCTCACCGTGAGGCTTCTGGGCGCGCCCGGAACGGTGAGATCGTCGGTGGTCGCGTCGGCGACGTTCGACCAGTCGCTCATGCCCGCCACGCTGATCGCCGCAACCCGGTAGTAGCGCCTGGTGCCAGGCGACAGGCCGTTGTCGTCGGTGTACCTCGTCGTCGTCGAACGCGTGTCGGCCACAAGAATCCGCCATCTGCCGGTTCTCGAACTCGACCACTCGATCCGGTAGCCGTCCACCGCGGCCGTCCCGCTGGGCGATGGCGCCCGCCAGTCCAACTCGATGGCCGACATCCCCAGGGGCTCGGCCGTCAAATACCCGGGCGCGTCCGGCACGCGCAGCGGGGTGATGTCGCCCTCGATGTTCGAGGGGGGGCCCGTGCCGAAGGAGTTGATCGCCGAGACCCGGTAGTAGCGCGTCGTGTTCGGCGCGAGGCCCGTGTCCTCGTAGGTGGTGCGCGTCTCGCCCGTGTTGGCCTCGATATCCTCCCACCCGCCGGTTCGCGTGCTCGACCCCTCTATCCGATACCCGATGATCTCGCTGCTGCCGGGACTCAGCGGGGCCCACCAGCTCAGCTCGATCGCCGAGGAACCGACGGCGGTCGCGTTCAGGTCACGGGGCGGCCCCGGGGGCGTTCCTTCTGCCGTGGTGGCGCTCACCGGGGACGTCCAGGGCCCGGGGCCGTTCGCGTTCCTTGCCCTGACCCGGTAGTGATGGATGTCGCCCGCGGCAAGACTCGTGTGGCGGAACGAGGTCTGGCCTGTGGTCGTCAGCAGCGTCCACGGAACGCCGCCAGTCGCCGACGTTTCGACCTGGTAGTCGATGATCGCGGTCGCGCCGGGCGAGAACGGCTCGTCCCAGGCGAGGTCGATGACCGACGGGCCGTCGTGCTTCGCCGTCAGGTAGAGGGGTGCTCCGGGTACGCCCTCTGCCACCGTGGTGGCGTTCGCGTACGCCCAGGTCCCGAAGGAGGGTGGGGTGGTGTCGTACACCGCCCTGACCCGGTAGTAGCGGGTGACGCCTGCCGGGAGACCCGGATCCTGATACCCGAACGCGGTGGCGCTCGTGGTCGTCAGCAGCGTCCACGGGGCGGCGCCAGTCGCCGACACCTCCACCTGGTAACCGGTGATCGTGTTCCCGCCCGTCGCGGTCGGTGGGCCCCAGACGAGGTTGATGCTGGTGAGCCCGGCGACCGCCGTCAGATTCTGCGGTGAGGTGGTGACGTTGTTCTGAACCGGAAGCGCAGCCGCGGCTGGCGCGGGAACGCACGGAATCGAGCAGGCCACCCCGGTGGCAACCATGAGGAAGCGGGCCAGCGGGCCCAGTCTGTTCCGAGTCATCCTGCTGCCTCCTTCCGCGCGGTGGGAATGACGTGGACGCGTCTGTGTGTGAAATCCATCGCGATGGGTTGGCGAACCTTCGCCCCGGCCCCCCGTGGCGCCGTCATCGCCACCACGCCGCCGCGTCGGGCATCCCGCGGCTGAAAAGGACCTCGAACTCCGGTTCCGCCGCGGACCGCTCCGCCGCGTCCATGGCGACCCGGCCCGAGGGCGGCACCTGGCGCAGAATGCCCCGCACCCGGCCGGTGCGCGGGTCGCGCAGGATGGCCGTCGGGAGGTCGCTGTCGTCGTTCAGAGCGAACGTTCCGCCGGGGCCGGCGAGCGTGATGCCGGCGAGTTCGCCCGCCCAGCCAGGCTCCGCCGGCAGGACGAACGCGAAGCCCGAGCCGCCGTCGCCGTCGGCCGCGCGGGGCATCGCGAAGCGGATCGAGAAGAGCTCCGTCCCGCCAGCAGTCCGGCCCGTCAACGTGTACGCGCCCGCCGAGTCCGGGAGCGCCGGCGGCGCTTCCACGATGAAGGCCGGGTTGAGGAACGGCGCGCCGTCGGGGTCCGCGCCGCCCCACATCAGGAGCGACGTTGCGGAAACGGCAGCCGGAGCCGCGGATTCGCGCGCCTCGAACAGCCGGTAGCGGAGCGCGTTGGCGAAGTGGTAGTCGCTGATCCCGTCGGGAGGGCCGCAGTACGACATCAGGTCCGGCGTCGTGGGACGCACCAGTGCGCCGCGCGCGAAGTCGTAGCCCCAGGCCCCCGCCGATCCGTCCGGGTGGGGAAACGACGGGTCCGGATCGCCCGCGCCGCCGCACGGGGCGTGGCGGAGACCCAGATTGTGGCCGAGCTCGTGCGCGACGGTGCCCGGGCGCGGGATCGAGAAGCCCGCCCGGCCGGGGAGGAACGCCGTCCCGGATGGCCCCGTCACCGGGCCCGCCATCGTGCCCAGGTAGTGGCCGCCCCCGCCCTCCAGCGCGCGGATCGCCTCCGTCTCCTCCAGCAGGCGGCGGGCGTCGTTGCTTGAACTCAGCACGGGCTCGTGCGCCGTCACATCGAGCGCGCGCAGCGGGAGCAGCGCACGCGCGTCGGCGAGCAGCGCGTGGCCCTCCGGGTCCGCCGCCATCCCCCGGACCGCGTCCAGGATCGAGGAGTCCGGCGCCTGCGCCCACAGGAACGGAACGACCGTCAACTCGAGCGGCGGCAGAGCCCGCACGTCGACCGCAAGCCGCCCGGTCGCAGGGATCCGCCGGGCGACGCCCAGCGCCGGGTCCAGCGTCCCGTCCGGGTCGACCTCGACGACCATCTCGAGACCGGGTTGCACCACGCTCCCCGGAATCTCGGCCCCGACCGACGTGGCGAGGGAGCCCTCGTCGACTCTGGCCGGGATCGCTCCGGACTTGCCCGGAACGTCCTCCACGTGCGTCTCCCGTCCATCGACGAAGAACCGGGCCCGGACCGCCGGAACGCCGGCGCCCGCGGCCCGCGCCGCCGTCGGGAACACGCGCAGCAGCGCCCGCGCGCCTGCGACCAGCGGGACCGGGAAGGCGCGCGACTGCACCGCCTGCACCAGGTACGCCGCCGGCGCCTCCCGCTCGGCGCAGGGGACGACGCGGCGCGTGTGGACCCGGTCGAGCCAGGCCGCAAAGGCGGGGTCCGCGGGCGCGCACAGCCCTGTGCCACCGGTCAGGAGCCGCTCGAGCCGACCGAGCGACGTCAGTTCGACGGGGAGGGGGCCCGACAGCCGGGGGTTGCCCGTGAGGCCCAGCCCGCGCAGGCTCGCGAGGCCGCCGAGTTCCGGCGACAGCGGGCCCGACAGGTCGTTGTTCTCGACCCGCAGCTCCTCCAGCGCCGGGAGGCCGCCGAGCTCCGGCGGAATTGGGCCGGAGAGCGCGTTGCCGTCGAGCACCAGGTGCGTGAGGCCGGACAGGCCGCCGAGCTCCGGCGGAATCGCGCCCGTGAGACCGTTGTCGCTCAAGCGCAGGTACTCCAAGTGGACCAGAGCGCCGAGCTCGGGCGGCAGCCGACCCACCAGCCCGTTGTCCCAAAGCCGCAGTTCGATAACGCTGCCCTGGTCGTCCACCTCGACCCCGCGCCACTCGCCAAGCGGCGCGTCGGTGAGCCAGTTCCTCGCGTCGATCCAGTCGCGCCCGCCCGTCGCGTCGTGGAGCATCTCGAGGATTTCCCGGTCCGTGGCGGACGCGCACTCGGTTCCGGTGCCCCACAGCAGGGCGATGGCGCCCAGCCACGTCCGGAACGTCTCGTCCGCCGGCGCGCACAACTCCGTGCCGGAGTAGTCCAGCTCGCCCAGCGGCAGATCTAGCAAGGTGCGCGGCAGCCGTCCGGACAGCGCGTTGTCGCCGACGCGCAGCGCCGTCATCGCCGCCAGGTCGCCCAGACCCGCCGGGAGCCGCCCCGCGAGTCCGTTGCCGGCCAGGTCGAGGGTCGCGACGCGGCCCAGCGAGTCGGTCTCGACTCCGTGCCACCCCGCGAGCGCCACACCGCCCAGCCAGCCCTCCGAGTCGGTCCAGTTCTCGCCGCCCGCCGCCGCGTGCAGCGCGGCCAGCGCCGCCCGGTCCGTCTCGTTGCAGAACGGGCCTCTCCCAAGCTCCCCGATCCCGTCCAGCCAGGCCATGAACTCGGCGGTGCCCGGCGCGCAGAGACCGTCGTTCCGCTCGAAACGGAACCGCACGAGCCCGTCGATCCGCACGAGGCTCCGCGGGAGCGCGCCCGTCAGTGCGTTGCCATCGAGGTGCAGGAACTCCAGGCGCCTGAGACCGCCCAGCTCCACGGGGACCGGACCGTCGAGCGCGTTGCCGCTCAGCGACAGCCCCCTCAGATGCGCGAGACGCCCCAGCTCCGGTGGGATCGGACCCTCGAGCCGGTTGGCGTCGAGCCACAGCCCCTCGAGATCGGCGAGGGCGCCCAACTCCGGAGGGACCGGGCCGTCGAGCGCGTTCCCGCTCAGGCTCAGCGACATCAGGCCCGCGAGACGCCCCAGTTCCGGTGGGATCGGACCCTCGAGCTGGTTGCCGTCGAGCCACAGCTCCTCCAGACGGGCGAGATTCCCCAGTTGCGGCGGAATCGGACCCGCCAGCGCGTTGGCCCGCAGGTTCAGTGACGTCAGGCCCGTGAGACTCCCGAGTTCCGGCGGGAGCGGGCCCCGCAGGCCGTGCGACACCCACTCGCCGGTCTCCCCGTCCTGGCGGCCGCCGAGATCCAGGCGCACGATCCGGCCGAAGGCGTCCGTCTCCACCCCGCGCCACTCGCCCAGCGGTCCGTCGCCCAGCCAGTTCTCGTCGTCGGCCCAGTTCGGCCCGTCCGTCGCCGCGTGGAGCGCGGCCAGCGCCGCCCGGTCCCCATGCTCCACCGCCACCGTCACCGTCGCCGTGCCCGCGACCGCGCCGACCGTCGCCGCGATCGTGGTCGTCCCGTTGCCGGCCGCCGCGACCAGCCCCGACGCGCCGACCCTGGCGACCTCGGGGCGCACGCTCGTCCAGATCACCGCCACCCCGGACATCGCCCGCCCGTTGCCGTCGCGCACGAGCGCGTTCAGTTGCACGGTCTGGTCCGGCGTCGTGAGCGACGCGGCCGCGGGCGTGACCGTCACGCTGGCCACGCGAAGCGTGTCGGGCGGAGGGCGCGTGGCATCGTCGCCGCACCCCGACGACCCCCACACCGCGATCGCGCAGATGGCCAACAACGGGACGCGAATCCGTGTGCGGTCGTTCGGGACACCGTCGCTCCGTCGTTCCATATCCGCGGGATGACTCGGCCCCGGGTCCACGACGAGCTCGGGTATCGTTCGGCGGGCCGCCCGGAGCCGGTTGTTGTTGCCATTGCTGAATACGGAGCGACCCCCCGCCCGGCGAACCGGACGGGGGGTTGCTGCTGCCATCAGTCAGGCTGATGGGGTTGGAGGGTTTGGTTATGGAATCGTTGCCGAGCCGTGATCCGTCTTCCACGTGCCCGCCGGATCCGTCCTGGTATCGACGCGAAGCATGTCCGCTCCCTGCAGGTCGGTCGCGGTTAGGGTGTAGGTGGCGCCTCCGCCGGCGTCAGGCCAATCGGCAGCGCCAGTGCTGAGGTCAAACGTCCAACTCCACCTGCCCCAGTTGGCGCCCGTGTCGGTGGCTGTGTTGGTGGCCCTCGCTTCGGCAGGTTCCGCGACCGCCGGGCTGGTGCCCTCAAAGATGACCCATCTCGGGGCGCCGTTGACGCTGACACGCAGCGCGATTCGCTGCTCCAACCGCGGGCTGCCCTCTCCACGCCAGGTAGCTGTGATCGAGGTGCCGCTGCGTGTCACCGCGAGGCTCCTGACATCCACATTCACACCGGCAAGCGCCCTGGGGGCACTGTTGGCGATGGCTGCGGCTGCTGTTCCGTCCGCACCAACCACGGTGTTTCCGATCCTGACGTTGATGTCACCGTAGTCCGGGGCGTCACCGGCGTCGGAAAGGATGTAGGTGGTCGTCCGCGTGTGCGTTACGGAGGTGCCGTCGGTCGCGGTCGCCGGCCGGGCGTCGGCGTCCGGGGTGTTAGGCGTGCCGGTGGGCGCAGCAAGGCTGGTGCCGGTCCCGGTCGTCAACTCGACGGTAGCACCAACTGCGGCGGAGTACGCGCCGGTAGCGTTTCTGGTCTCGTACTGCCACGTCACCCTGACCGTATCCGTAGGCTCCCCGCCGAGGAGAGTGAAGCCACGGGTGGCGGCGTTCGGCACAATGGCGCTGGCCGTGACCTCGCCTTCATAGTAGTCCGCTATCGCCACCCGCTGGACCCTCGTGATTCGAGGCTGGACGCTATTCCCCGTGAAGGTGCCGAAACTCAAGGGCTGGCCGGGGATCACCGCGATCGCACCACCGGGTCTGGTATCGGGGGCATCGAACCAGACATACCTCTCGGCGTCCCTCAACCTCAGGAAGCTCGGGCTGGAGGGCCCATAGTTGCTGCGAGGCTTGGCGTCGAGGTAGACGGTGCCGCTAAGGGTGGGCACGAAGACGCTGAAGGTCCCGGTCTCCGAGGTTGTGAAGGCATACACGGAATCCGTCATGGCCGCGTCTGCCCAAGCCGTGACCGTAACGTCGCGCATGGGTCCGCCACCCGGCGCAGTCACCATGCCGGTAATCTCGGCGGCCCTGCGGCCTTCGAAGTTGGCTGTGCCGCTCGAGCCGGCGATGGCGGGAACGGGGAAGCTCGTGGGCAGGAAGTGCCAGCCGGACCTGCTCGCGCTCACGTTGACGAGTGGGTCGTCAAATGGCTGGGCTTCGACAACCGCCATGTAGGAACCGTCGTCCCCCGTCAGGAGCCTCCTCGGGGACCCCGACGCGTTGAGCGGGGCCGCACCGTCCACCCGGATCTGCACGCCCTTGATCCCTGCGCCGGTGCCGCTTTCCGTGACCACGCCGCTGATCGTGACGGTGTTGTTCGCGCCATGGAGGGTGAAGTCGTATCGCGTCACCGTGTTCGCGGTGAACCCGGGCACGGGGTTGTCGTGCGGGTTGGCGGCGTCGTGGTAGCGCGGGTTGTTGGTGGAATCGGCCCAGGTCGCCGGGAATCCCGCCCTCGCGGTATTCACGAAGAGCTGGCCCCTCATGGCGGTGATGCCGGGCACGATGTAGCGGCCCAGGTCGTCGGTCGTGGCCGACTCACCGTTCACGGTCACGGTCACGTTCTCGAGGCCGAAGCCATCCGTGCTCCGAACGAAGCCGTAGACGGTAGCGGTCGACGGCGTGACCTTGATGTCGAGGTCGCTTGCAAGCGGGTTGAGCGCGACCGCTGCCCTCATGTCGGCCGCCATCCCCATCCATCCGTCGGGAAGACCGAGCTCGTAGGAGCCGGCCGCCATGGTGCCGAAGTCGTGGTCCGTGCGCTCGTCGATCGCCGTCGTCGGGTCGTTGCTCCTCGCGGTGGTGAAGGACCGTCCGTCACCCGCGAGATTCTTGCCTTCGATCGGCGTCAGGCTGACCGTGATCCCCGACGCCCGCTTGAGACTGGCAGCAGTCGTATTGAACCCGGTGCCCGACTTCGCGACGCCTCTCTTCGACACGTTCGCGGTCACATTGTGCGTGGTGACGACGGCGAACGAACTGCACTTGCCGAAGTCCTGGCCCGTGGGCTCGACCTCCGTCAGCGGACAGAGCGTCACCGTGTGCCCCCAGCCGCCCATGTCGCCGAACGCACCGCCCATCACGCCGTTCTCTTCCATGTTGCGATAGGTATCGAGCCGGTCGAGATCCAGCAGCTTGTAGCCGTCCCTGGCGTTCGCCCGAACGACGATGTCCATGTCCGCCGGCAGGTGGGCGAAGGTGTATTCGCCCGTGGCGTGGCTTGTGTTCTCCCTGGCGTCCCAGTCGTCGCGCGAGATCGGACGGGTGAGCCTGCCGTCGTTGCCGCTCACCTGGCGGATCTCGAGATCGACCAGTTCTTCCGAAACCCTCTGGTCGCCGCCCAGGACGTTGCCAGTGTAGCCCATCACCTGGTCGCGCTCGTGGTGCACGTAGACCTTCAGCGTCTGCGTCGTGTAGCTCACCACGATCGGGTCGGCTTCCGCGGTGGCGCCAGCCACCTTGAGGCCGGTGTGCATGTACGCGCCGTCGACCCCCTCGTACATCTCGCCGCCGTCCAGATCGTCGTCCTGGTCCTCGGCAACCGAGAACGTGAAGCTTGCCGGGACCGACGCAACCGTTGTCGCGAAAGCCGCGCTGCCGTCAGCGCCCAGCATCGTCGGCGCGCCCTCGACCGCGGCATCGCCCATCATGACGCTGATCGCCCAGCCGGCGAGCGCTTCGCCGCCGCCGAAGTCGGTCATGACTGTCGCGCCGCTGACGCTCACGTCGACGTTCAGGTTGACGATGTCGTTGTCGTTCGCGCCCGAAGTCGCAAACATCTGCGGATCCCACGTGACTTCCGTCATGCCGTCGGCCACGTCGTAGCCTTCGGCAGAGACGCCGGCCATCACCATGTTCCCGCTGGTCATGGCGCGCGCGACCTTGATCGCCACCGAGCCGTCGTCACCGGTCATGCCGCTGCCGACGTTGGCGTCGCTCGCCCCGTAAAGTGTGACGGAGGCGCCGGGAAGCGCGTCACCCATGTCGTCGCCGCTCCTCAGCGAGACCGAGAAGTTGACCGTCGTGTGGGTGATGTCGAAGGGAATGGCCTGGGACATGGCCTCGCCGACTCCGAGGGCGAAGGCGTAGCCCGTCCCCGGTCCGCCGTACGCGACGTCGTTGGCCGCGAGCGTGGCCGCAACCGTGGCGTCGATCGGCACGACCAGCTGGTAGGAGCCGGCGCGCAGACCCGAGAACATGAACGAGCCGTCAGCCCCGGTCGCGCTCAGCCGCTGGTCATTGACCCCCGGGCCCACCAGCGCCACCGGAATAC
>JAPPJO010000070.1 GCA_028820325.1 Gammaproteobacteria bacterium
GTTACGGTGGAGCAGCCAGCCGACGCAGTGTTGAACACTGCGGCTGGCGAGGGGGAGCGCTCCGCTCCCCTACGACCCCCGGGTTTTCTGCGCCGATGTCGGCGCCGTGGAGGACGGTGACCGCCTCCAGAACCACGTCCCCAATCGCGCCGAACAACCGTCCGACGGTCGTCGGCGGAAATGCGGCGAGCCCGCCGTACTCGTGGTCGCCCGCCTCACGGACGACGCCGGCGCCCCGTCCGAGCTGCGACACCTCCAATAGTGGAGTGACGGAATCGACCAGCTATTCCGCCGCCGGGAACACCCGAGGGACGGCCTCGGATCTCCGGTCCCAGTTCATCGCGCATAAACGTTTCAAGATATGAACGCCTCGAAATGCGCTCCACTGGTTCTCATGCTCGGGTGCGGCCTGACCAGTCCCGAGCGACCGCCCGAGATGATAGCACAGATCACGCTGGACGATGAACAGCGAGTTCAGATCACGATTCCCGATACGGTTCGGCGTGGATCCCGGTTCAACGTTGACGTGCGCACAACATTCTGCGAACGCGAGCCATCTTCAACTCGCGTGACCATCGACCGGCTGGCTGCAACCGTGACTCCGTACAACCGGATTCTCAACCGGGGATTCGATTGCCCCGGTTTCCACACTGGAGTCGCATACCACACCGCATGGCTCCGGTTCGACGAGGTCGGTCTGGCGCGCGTGGTAGTGGTAGGACTGAACGCGAGGCGAGACACGATCCGTGTCTCCCGGTTCGTGGTCATACGCTAGGATTCGTCGCCCAGCGACGCTGATTGCCGCGCACGGCGGTTTCGGATCCCCGGGGCATGATCCCCACCGGGTTGCCGATCTTGAGGCCCTCTCGCCTCTGGAAACATCGCATCGTTCGAAGCGCCGGACACGACCCCGGGAGTACGCAAGGAACGGCAGGGTGTCACCTACATGCGCCACGTGTAATCCTCGCGCCAGATCTCGCGAACGCTCGACTCCATCGCACCGAACAGGGAGTCCCCAAAATCTCGGATCGCAGGTTCGGTCGCAGCGTCGTCGACCAGGAGCAGCCAGCGTTGAAACCACGCCAGTTTGTAGCGCGGCGCCTCGCCCCCCCGCCGAGGGGTCCATTCCGCAGCGCGTCCGTGGAGAATAAGTCCCATTACGCACTCTCGATCCCATCGTTTGTCGCCGACCTCCCTCCGCACCGCGTCGAACTCCTCGGAGGCCACGCGCAGGAGCACCTCGTCGTCAACGCGCTGCAAGGACTCGAATCTCGTGTCCAAGTTGAGGGCAATCCAGCCCCGCAGCCTAGATCCGTTGATCTGTCGCACCGCCTCGCGAACGCGCGTGCTCAGGGTACTTGAGTTCAAGCTGGTGATCCGCTTTGCGGCGACACCGATGGTCTCTTCCCGGTAGGTGATCCGGAGGTCCGGCTCACCCGTCACGACCTCGGCGCCACCGAGGTGGAACATGGCGGCCAGAAGGAGCTCGAACTGCACATCGCGTCCGGGACTCTGTTGACCAGAAGGGACCAGGGGGTCGTCCAGCATCCGCTGCATCTTGTCGAGAGAGAACGGCGTCCCGAGACGGCGACAGCGATACGCTGCCGACACGATCAGCACGAACTCCTCGGCCAAGCGCTTCGCCGCATCGATCTTGGGGTCGAACGCCCCATCGTTCTGGAACGTCTTTAGATGCCGTAGGGCTTCGTGCGGTCTGCTACTTCGCTTCACCCTGACGCCCATCAAGCCCAGCACGTCGATGGCTTGCTGCAGCCGAGTCGCGAACAACTCCGACGGTGTGTTCCGAATGTCGAAGCCCTCGTCCCACTCCATGATACCGTCCCCCGTACCACTCGGCCGCCAAATCTCTCGCTGAAGCGTACCGGCGACTCGACGGCTCCACAAGCGGGCTTGGTCGTGCCCCGTCCACCACAAAACGGACGGGGTGAGCCGGGCCAGAACGTGCGGGTTGTTCCCGACCCCGTTGTAGCCTTCGCTGATCGTCGCGCTCTCCCCGCACCCGCGCCTAGTTCGATCTGTACCGAGGGCGTGGGCGGAGGCGGCTCGTCGTCCAGCACCGCGACGGCGGCCCGCGTGGTGGCCGCCATCGCCGTGCGTCTCTCCGTGGCGCTGACGATCAGGACGAGGGGCCGTCTCCCGGTCGAACGCGCTCAAAGGACAGTTCAGGGAACCCCGCGCCGTCCGTGATTTCGGCACATGCCGACTCGTTGACCCGGAGGTAATCATCAAGGAATTCGTCGAGGTGACGAGCAACGACACCTACGACATACTCGCCGTCGCCACCATGCATCCCCAACGTATTGCGTTCCCATGTCGTGGCGATGCCCAAATGGGATGTCGGCGGATCGCGCAGCACCTTCCGGTGCTGGATGTTGACGTGAAACGCTCTCCCCACGATCTGTACGTACGTCTCCAAGACGGTCCAATCAGTTGTACGTCGGAGTGCTGCGTCGGGCGACTCGTACAGCCGCGCGGCGCGGAGGCGGCTATTGATGGCTCGCCTCAAGCGTTCTTCGGTCAATCCCTCAATGTCCGGATCCTCGTCCAACTGGATGTCCACTTCGGGCACTACGCGGGCGCAGTTCGTGAACAACTGGAATCGCTCGCGCCGCTCCCGAGCGTCATCTTCCTGTGCCCGGGCCGGCAGCGGGGTCACGGCGAGGAGCGCGGTCAGCGTAGTCATGGCAAACCTCATGTGTTGCATCCTTTCGGTTCGTCTCCTTTCGACGCCCGTGGAAGAGGCTTGCCAATCGACGCAGCACACAGCTAACCGCATGGCGGCTACGGCCAAATCCGCCTGACCACCGCCTTCGCGTAGGTGGAGGGATCAACGTTTAGCAGATCTTGGAGTCGCCCGACCATGTAGCGCGGCTCCCAGTCATGCGCCCCGAAGTAACGGAATACGTCACGGCGCGCTTCCGCCATGATGGTTGCCACGGCCTCGACAAACTTGTCGTTGATCTCTTGCCAAGTTACTGGGTCATGCGGGCCATCGGAGGGACCTTGCTCATGTTCGCGAGCCAGTGCTTCACACCGCTTATCCAAGCCGTCAAGGATCTCCGCCAAATCGGGAGGATGGGTGCTCACCACGTCCTCTTGCGGCCAGCTTTGTTCCATCTCGACTCTGACCGCCGAAGGGAATACCCGCGTTGCCAGCGTAACCCAATCACCGGTAAGCTCTCCTAGCGCAAGGTGGCCGAACGCTATCGTCGGCTGATGCGTCACACAAGCAGGTGGGTGTCGCTACGGGAGTACGCAAGACCGCAGGATCGAGGGCACTGACCGGCTCGTCGAGGAGCAGGGTTCCGAGGCCCGCCAGCAACCGATGGAGGGGCGTCCACTCCATCGGTTACCGTCCGTTGTTCGTTTACCGCCACCAAGAGCCAATGGAATCCAGTTCTTCCCGGCGGAAATATTGGTGGGAGCAATGCCGCCGATATGCCGATAAATCGTTTATCAAAAGCAGTTTACGACAACAATCCGAGCAGTCCGCGGGAACGTTTCGACGGGGACGGCGCGGATCTGCCGGACGGGACGGATGAACGAGACGCTGAGGGACGAACTGCTGGAGATGGTGCGGCGGGACCAGGCGGCGCGGGCCGAACTCGTGGCCTCGGGCGACCTTTTCGGCGGCTACGAGCCTCGGATGGCGCGCGTCCACGAGCGGAACGCGAGGCGTCTTGGCCGGATCATCGAGTCGGCCGGATGGCCGGGAACGGATCTCGTCGGCCCGGACGGGGCGAAGGCCGCGTGGATCGTCCTGCAGCACGCGATCGGGGAGCCCGACCTGCTCCGGCAAGCGCTCCCGCTACTCCAGGTCGCGGCGCGCGAGGGAAAGGCGTCTCCACGCCACGCGGCGATGCTGGAGGACCGGATCCGGTTCTTCGAGGGCCGGCCGCAGCGCTACGGGACGCAGTTCGACTGGGACGCGGACGGGAATCTCTCACCGGGCGATGTGGAAGATCCACAGGGACTGGCTGAACGGCGCCGTGCCGTCGGACTCCCGCCCCTGGCGGAGCAGATGGCGGAGGCGCGCAGCCGGGCGACCTCCGAGGGAGAGCGGCCGCCGGCGGATCACGAGGCGTACACAAGGGCTCGCGATGAGTGGGCGGCAAGCGTCGGCTGGCGCGCCGACTGAACGGGGCGCCGCCCGGGTGCGGGTCTTCCGCGGGCGTCAGTCGCTGCCGGACAGGCTGTCCGGGCCGTCTTGCAGCAGGCTCTCGAGGGCCATCAGGCTGAGGATGCACAGGATGACGCCCGCGAGGGCCACGTAACGCCCCCAGCCCTGCCCGAACCAGGCCAGCACTCCACCCGCCACCGCCCCGACCCCGCAGCAGCTCAGCGCGATGCGATACCGTCTCGGCCAGTACTTCGGCGACCACCTGCGCAACCACTTGCCCATGGCGCTCACGCCCTCCCGGTCTCCGGAACGATGAGGTCGATGGGGACTCTACGTTCAAGCGCCGCGGCTGGATTCGACAAGCCCGTGGCGCGGCGGTCGCTTACGGGACGGGGCGGAAGAGGCGGATGACCTCGCCGGCGGTCATGTCGCCGACCTGGCGGGCGAGTCCCGCCTCGCGGACGGAGGCGATCGCCTGTTCGAAGCGGCGCCTCTCGCTCTCGGGCAGATCGATGATCTCGACGCCGGCCTCGACCGCCAGCCGCAACCCCTCGGCGCCGGCGCGCCCGTACGCCGCGCCACCGGCCATGGACATGGCGGTGTCCGCGGCCTCGTCGATCCAGCCCCGCTCCTCGGGGGACAGGGCGTCGTAGACCCCCTGGTTCATCAGCAGCACGAACGGCAGCCCGGACGCGGGGAGCCAGTTCGTCAGATAGACGGCGGGCTCGTGCAGCTGGAACGCGGCGATTCCCGAAGGCGCGATGCCGACGCCGTCGATGACGCCGGTGGTCAGACTCTGGTGGACGACCGTGGCCGGCTGCATGACGGCGCTGGCGCCGAGCGCTTCGACGAAGGGGATCGCGCTCCGCGACCAGACCCGGATCTTGAGCCCGCGAATGTCCTCGAGCGTTCGCACCGGCGTGTCGCGCGTGAGCAGCACCGGAGCCGACGTGGCCCAGATCCCCAGCACCTTCGCTTCGTACTCCCGCTCTAGGACGGACCGGGCGCGCAGCAGGGCCTCGGTACAGTCCTCCGGGCTCTTGCAGATGCCGGGGAAGCCGATGAGGTCGGTCATCGGAAAGCGGTCGGCGGTGTAGGAGGGAATCGCGAGGGCGATATCGGCCACGCCGCTCAGCAGAATCGAGTACTGCGCCGGCGCGGACGAGTTCAGGGCGCCGGCGGGGAACTGCCGGACGGTGAGCCGGCCGCCCGACAGCTCCGCGAGCCTTTCGGCCAGCGGCGTGAACACGCCATCGGTCAGGACGTGATCCGCCGGCAGGAAATGCGCCAGCGACAGCTCCCGGGTACGGCTCGCGTCCCCCGCGTCCGGCGCTCCCCCGCATCCGGACCCGAATCCGCACGCGAGCAGCAAGCCGAGGACGAAGGCCCGCCTTGTGTTCACCATTCTAGGACTCCCGCTCGGGGACGGCGGACACGCGGAGGGTCAGTATGTCCACGTCGTGGAACTGCTGGTGCCGGACGGAGGAGGCGAGGTGCCTGAGCAGCCGGAGCGAGATCTCCTGCTCCACCTCGGTCTCCCTGGCGTCCGCCTCGAGCCACGCGAGCCGGTCCTGGAGATTGAGGTCGTCGCTGTCCGCCGCCCCCACCCGGAACTCCAGCACGGCCTCGTCGTCGTCCTCGCTCGCCGTCAGGAGCAGTTCGTGTCTCCCGCCGTCCGGCGCTTCCTCCGCTTCGCCCCCCTCCTTCGCCACATCCCGCGACTCCAGCAGCGTGAGCAGCGCTTCCTCGCTCGCCGCTTCGAGCCTGTCCCTGACTGCCGCAAGCCCGTGCCGGGCCGAGAACGCCTGGATGAACTCGCGGATCCGGGGCAGTTCGGCCATGTCGAGCGTGCCCCTGAGCCGGCGCTTCCGCCGTGCGGTCAGCCCCGTGAGCAGCAGCGCCACCAGGCCGCCCGACGTCAACCCGCTGCTGAACAGCCCGCCCGCGAACTCCGCGAAATAGGCGGGAAAGACCAGGTCGAACTCGAGGGCGACGCCCGTCCAGAACGAGACGCCCGCGATGAGGCCGTTGCGGGGGTTCGCGTCGATGCTCCGCGCGACTTCGCGCATCCCGACGGTGAACAGCGTCGCCATGATCACGGCGATGGAGGCGGCCACGACGGCGCCGGGAATGGCGAGAATGACGGCGAGCGCCTTGGGGACGAAGGCGAGGACGGAGAAGACGAGTCCGGCCGCGACGCCGACCCGGCGCGCCGCGACGCCCGTGACTTCGATGGCGGCCACGCCGCTCACGTTGAGCGTGTTGGGCATCGTTCCCGCGAAACCCGCGAGCAGATTCCCGGCGCCCTCCGCGGCCACGGCGCGCTGCACCGCGCGGAAGTCGACCGCCCGCGGCCGGCGCCACGACACGCGCTGGGCGGCGACCGCGACGGCGACCGACTTGGTCGTGCCGACGAGCGCGACGAACAGGAACGAGGGGAGCAGCGCCCAGAACGCCGGGCCGAAGCCGATGTCCGGCACCGGCGGCCGGCCGGGCGGGATGCCGATCCACCCGGCGTCGGCCACGCCCGCGGTGTCGTAGATGCCGAAGGCGGCGCCGACCAGGGAACCCGCGACGATGCCGATGGCCGGCGCCCAGAGGCGCAACGTCCCCTTCGTCCGGAGCGCGACCGCGAGGACGGCGACGACCGTCACGATCGCGCTCACCGGCCCGGCCGGCGCGGGGGCTCCCGGCGGCAACTCGTTGATCATGCGGAAGAGGATCGGCATCACGGTGACGGGAAGGAGCATAACGACCGTCCCCGTGACGACCGGCGTGAGGACCCGGTGCAGGAGCGAGAGCCGCGCGGAAAACGCCGCCTGGGCGAGCGCCGAGATGACGACGAGGGTGGCGAGCAGCCCCGGTCCTCCCCCGATCAGGGCCTCCGCGCAGACGGCGATGAAGATCGCCGAACTGACGTGCGGCAGCGCGTACCCCGCCCCGATCCGTCGCGCCCGCACGCCCTGGAGGATCGTGGCCACGCCGCAGGCCAGCACGGAGGCGAACACCGCCCAGAACACGAGTTCCTCCGCGCCGCCGGCCCGAAACACGATCGTCGGCATCAGCACGACGCTGTTGATGCCCATCGCCGCGAGCTGCAGGCCGAGACCCACGGCAACCGGCCGCGGAAGCCGGTCCTCGACCTCGTAGCGCAGATCCTCGTTGGAGCGTCGCCTCAAGCGCCGGACTCCCGTGCGTCCATCTTCCTCCCTGCTCGCGAGGTTGGCGTTGACCGCGAGGTTGGCCCCGACCGCAGTGGTTTCAATCTAGGACCCGTACATCGCGTTCGGCAGGAACGTCGCGATGTGGGGGAAGAGCGCGATCAGGACCAGCGCCGCCAGCATCGCGACCCAGAACGGCAGGATGCCGCGGAACATCGTGCGCACCGGCACGTCCTGGGCGACGCCCTTCACGACGAAGATGTTCAGCCCGACGGGCGGCGAGATCAGTCCCATCTCGAGCGTGATCACGATCATCACGCCGAACCAGATCATGTCGACGCCCAGCGATTCCAGGATCGGCTGAACGAGGGGGACGGTGAGCACGAGCATCGCGAACCCGTCCAGGAACGTGCCGAGCACGATGAACATGAGCAGCACGAGCATGACGACCTGGGCGCCCAAAAACCCCTGTTCGCCGACCCACTCCGCCGCGACGAACGCGATTCCGGTGAGTCCGAGGAACACCTTGAACACGAAGGCGCCGAACAGGATGAGGAAGGCCGTGCCGCTCGCCTTGAGCGTGCCGTTGACGACGTCGATCACGGTCTTCCGGTTCAGCGCCCGCCGCACGCAGGCCGCGACGAGGGTCAGGCACGCGCCGACTCCGGCCGCCTCGATGGCGGAGAAGATGCCGGCGTAGATGCCGCCGATGGTCACGATGACGATGCCCACGATCCACGCGGCGCTCGCGGTGGCGCGGAGGCGCTCCCGCCACGGAACGGGCGTCGTGGCGTGCGGCGCCTTGTCGGGGTCGCGCCGGACGACGATCCAGACGGTGAGCACGAAGAGCAGCGTGAGCACGATCCCGGGCACCACGCCGGCCATGAACAGGCGGCCGATGCTCTCCTCGGTGACGATCCCGTAGATGACGAGTCCCGCCGAGGGCGGGATGAGGAAACCGAGCGTGCCGCCGGCGGCGATGGCCCCGGTCGCCAGCGAGTCGTCGTAGCGGAACCGCCGCATCTCGGGCAGGGACACGCGGCCCATGGTGAGCGCGGCGGCGAGCGACGAACCGGAGAGGGCCGAGAATCCGGCGCAGGCGACGATCGAGGCGGAGGCGAGACTGCCGCGGAAGCGGCCGAGCCAACTGTGGGCCGCGCGGTACAGGTCCTGACTCATCCCGGAGACCACGGCCAGGTTCCCCATCAGCATGAACAGCGGCAGGATGGTGAGGGGATAGCGGGAGGCCACGGCGAAGACCTCGCCCGCCAGCACCGCCGTGACGGCGCCCGGGCGGATCGCCGCGATGCCGCCCACGCCCACGACGAGCATCGCCAGCCCCACCGGCACCCGGATCAGGAGCAGAACGAAGAGGGCGAGAAAGCCCACGAGGGCGATGGCCGTGCCGTCCATCACTCGTCCGCCCCGTTCATTCGGCCGGCTCGTTGGGGTCTTCCGCGTTCCACACCGCGAACCCCAGGAGGAGCTGGGACAGGAGCAGCAGGCCGTAGGCGGCGAGCGATGCGCCGAGGGCGTAGTAGAACGGCAGGTGCGGGATCGACACGCTGCCGGTCACGGCGCCGCAGGGAAGGCCGCAACTGCCGTGCACGAACAGGGCGTAGGCGGCCACGGCGACGGCGCCCACGCCGAGCAGCCGCGCGATGGCGTCCGTGACCCGGGTTACGCGCCGGCCGGCGAAGCGCGCGATCAGGTTCACGCACACGTGAGAGCCCTCGCGCGCCCCGTAGGCGACCGCCGCCGCCGCGACGACCGCGAGCGACATCGTCGAGACGTCCTCGATCCAGAGCAGGGAATCGTTGAGGACGTAGCGCCAGAAGACCTCGGCCACCGTGATCCCGAGCAGCACCGCGAGCGCGACCCCGCCGGCCACGGCGAACGCCGCTGCCACCCGGCCGGAGAACGCCTCCGCGCGCGCGAAGCCCTCCCTGTGGGCCTCGAAAACCGTCATGTCTCCCCGCCGAGGTCGAGAGCCTACCCGAAATCGCGCCTCAGAATAGCGGGTCGGACGGGGTTTGCTAGAACACGAAGCGGTAGGTCACGCTCAGGCTCCTCCCGGCCTCGGGCATGATCTCCTTCACCCGCGACAGGTGACGCCTGTATTCCGTGTTGCCGAGGTTGTCGAGGTGGAGCGTCACGACGTGCGGCCGCCCGGCGAAGGTGAACCGCACGCCGCCCGAGAGGCCGAGGATCGCGTATCCGTCGGTGGGTTGCTCGAACCGCCCGGTCCGTTCCTGGCTCGCGGCCATCCGCGTCTCGGCCTCCACGAACCAGTCCACCGGCGAATAGCCGATCGCGACGCGACCCTGGAGCGGGGGCATGAAGGGGAGGGGTTCGTCGGTGGCGCGGATCGTGCCGCGCACGTACGACGCGGCGGCCTCCAGCCGGAGTCCGGCCGGCATCGACCATTCGAGCTGGCTCTCGAAGCCGGTCAGCACGGCGTCCTCTCCCACGAACTGGTAGATGGGGAGCCGCACGCGGCTGAGTTCCCCGGTCGCCTGCGGAAAGATGTAGCCCGCGATCGTGTTCCTGAACCACGTCGCCTCGGCGCTCAGCCGTTGTCCCGTGACGCGCCCGAACACGTCGATGCCGAGTCCGGTTTCCGTCTCGAGCGAGGGATTGCCGACGTCGTATGAATTGGCCGCGAGGTGGGGCCCCTCCGAGTAGAGTTCGTGTACATCCGGAGTGCGAAAGGCACGGCCCACGCTCGCGCCGAGCGTGAACTGCCCGGTCAACCGCATGAGCGCGCCCAGCGATCCGGAAACCGCGTCGAAGGAACGCGCGCGGATGTGCCCGATGTCGGAGGACGCGTCTTCCCGGTCCGGTTCAAGTTCGACCCGGTCGTAGCGGAGCCCGGCCTCGACCGTGACCGGATCGAGTCGGATCTCCTCGAGGACATACGCGGCCTGCGTCCTGCGGCGCGAATTCGGCGTGTACAGCGCGCCCGCGAATCCGAAGTCCTCCCACGAGGCTCTCGCCCCGACGGCCCCCGCTGCGAACGGCCCCCATCCCGCGTGCCGCGCCCGGGCCTCTCCGCTCACGATCTCGCGGTCGTATTGGGCGCCGAGGATGTCCGGGGGTTCCATCTCGTGGTGCCGATACCACGTGTAGCCGGCATCGAATTCGATCGCCTCCACGCCTCGCCCGGGCCGGATGACGCTGCGAAACCGGCCGGCGGCTCTCTCCTGCTCCGTGCGCACCGCGTTCGTGTGGCCGCCGACGAAGCCTCCGGGAATCCCGTAGTCGTTCGCGAAGTAGCGAAACGCGCCGCCCGCGTAGCCCCAGTCGTCCACCCACGATGTCCCGGCCGCCACGCTCCACACGTCGGTCTGGGTTCCCGCCAGCCTCCCGATGGGGGTCCGCAGATCCCCTCCCTCGCGCTTCGAGACCTCGACGCGAAGCGGGATGTGCTCGGTGACGCCGACGGTGACCTGGCTGCTCCCCCCGATGCCGCGGGTCGCCCCCTGCCCCTGGAGCGACGTGAAACCCGTCGCGCGGCGAGGCACCGCCTGCGGAACCTCCTCCCGAATCACGTTGATCACGCCGCCGAGTGCGTTGCTGCCGTAGAGAATCGCGCTCGGGCCGCGAATCACGTCGATCCGCCGGGCCGAGGAAGGGGCGAGCGCCGAGGCGTGGTCCGGGCCGCTGCTGAGGACGTCCCCCACCCGCTGGCCGTCTTCGAGCACGAGGATGCGGTCTCCGCTCAGGCCACGGATGACGGGCTGGGACGTGCCCGGTCCCATGCTGGTCACAGTGACCCCCGGGACCGATTCCACCGTCTGCGCGAGGGTTCCCGCGAGTTCCCGCTGCAGCGTCTCGTCGGCGAAAACGGCGGAAGGCCGGATCGCCTCGCTCACGGCCGTGGGATTCAGGACCGCCGTGACGACGATGTCCGGCAGGGTGATGGCGGCGACCTCGGAGGCCACTTCGACGGTGTCCGCGGCCTGTTGCGCGACAGGTGCGGCCTGCTGCGCGACAGGTGTCGAGCCTGCGGCGCGCGCCGGCACGCCAGCGAGGGTGATCCCGAGGAGGAGGAAGAGAACTTGGGAGCGTCGGGACATCGTCATGTGGGCCGCGTGCGAGTGGGAGGTCAGGGGGGGCTGCGCGTGGCCGTAATGATAATGGATTATCGATATAGGACAAGAGGGCGGTCGACGACCTTCGATCAGGCCGCCGTGGGGGTTGCCGGGAGCAGCTGGGTCAGAGGCCCGTTACGCGCACGCGGCGCAGCGACCGAAAAAAGTCAGGTCGTGGCTGTCGACCTGGAAGCCGTTGGGCGCCAGCGTCTCGACTTCGTCCGGGCACTGAGGGACGTCAAACGCCTGATCGCAGGAGTTGCAGAGGAAATGGTGATGATGCGGACGGTCGGCCAACTCGTACCGAAGCCCGCCGCCCGGGAGCTTTACTCTCGACAGCCAGCCCTCGCCGACCAGGGTCTTCACGTTCCGGTAGACCGTCGCCACCCCGAGAGACGGCACGATCCGCTTGCCGTACTCGAGAATCTCGTCAAGCGAGAGGGGGCGTCCGGCGTTCGTGAACACGCGGCGGATCGCCCGGCGTTGTCGAGTATCTCGTTGCATCGAAGTAACCCCCCGCGCAGGTGAACCGTAATGATAACGCCATGTTGCCCCCTGTCACGCGAAGCCCGTGCATCACTCACGCTCACGGTTTCTCCAGCGCGCTTCGTTGGCGCGGATCGCGTCCTGGACGAACACGGCGAGGCCCTTCCCTCGCTTCTCGAAGTACTCCTCGAAGCGCGGATCGGCCGTGTACGTTTCGGCGAGGTTCCGGTGCATGCCGTGGCTGCACGGATAGAACCAGCGGTCGATGTGGCGTCGGTGTTCCTCGGCCAGGTCCATCGCCGCGCGGCCGGCGGCCCGGGCGCCCTCTGACAGCAGCGCGGCCAGCCGGGCCACCACGGTCTCGCCCTCCTCGGTGATCCGCGCCCAGTCGTCCTTGCCGTACCCGCGGATACGCCGCATCGACTCCTGGTAAGCGTCGCTGTGGCCCCATCGCCGTTCGACCTCCTCCTCGTACTGAGCGTGGTCGAACTCCTCCAACCCCTCGAACATCGCTAGGGAGCCCGGGAGCCTCGGGGGAGGGTGCCGGGGTCGGGGCCGGGTGCCCGGGCGGATCGCGGCAGGGTGTCGACTTCGACGTCGGCCGCGGCGGCGGCGCGCGGGAGTGAGGCCCGTGCTTCGAGCTTCCCGACCGCGGCGGAGATCGCCTGCCCCGTGGCGTCCCGCGTGCCGAGGCTCCTCTGCACCTCGCGGAGCCGGGGGAGTGCTTCGACGGCGTGGATCTCGGCGAGGGCGTTCGCCGCGTGCGCGCCGGAGGACCCCTCGAGCGCGTGGCCGAGCGCCGCGATGATCTCCACCCGGTATCCGCCGTCGTAGGTCTTCAGACGCCCGAAATCGCCGCCGAGCGCCGCGCCCACGGTTACGACCAGCTCTCCTTCGCCCAGTTGCCGTAGCGCCTCGGCGACGCCATCGCGGAACCGCAGGCCGGTGGCGTTCCGCACGTCGCCGAGCAGCGGGATGAGCGGCCCGATCGCATCGGAGTGCCGAGTCGCCCCGAGCGCCTCGACCACCCGCAGCCGGAGCACCGCGTCCTCGTCCCAGAGAACATCCGCGAGGGCCGGGATCGCGGCGGGGTCCTGGAGCCGTCCGAGTTCGGCAGCCGCGTCGCGGCGCGGTCGGTCGCCCTCCCAGAGGACATATTTGTTGGTGATTCGGCCCCCGGGCGCCCTCAGGCGGCGAACGTGGAACGGCACATCGTCCTCGTGCGCTCTTCCCCCGTGACAGACCTGCCACAGAACCTCGGTGAACAGGTCGAACAGGTTCCGAAGCCGCGCGAGGTCCTTGATCGCTCCAAGCGCCTGGAAGTGGAGTTCGTCCATCCCGTCCGGGTACCTGCCGAACCACCCGTCGCGGCCCTTCACGGAAAGCTGAATCTTGGACTGAGCCTGGATGAGCTGACGGACCCTCCCGTTGCCGAAGAGCCGCCGCAGGCGCCGCGGCGCATTGCCCTTGATCACGAAATCCCGGTCGAACCGGGGATGGCCGACTTCGACGTCCTGCATGCCCAGCGCCTTCCCGAACCCGCTGAAGACGCCCGCCCGGTAGATGTCGAACCGGAAACCCTCGGGATTGAAATAGGGCGCGCGGAGTCTCGTGAACGTCTGATTCGTCTTGCCGTCGCCCGACGTGAACGTGTCGAGCGTGAGGGTCCAGTCGCCGCTGCGGGCCTGGACGGCGGAGTGGCCGACGAGGCCTCCGTCGTGGAACTGCCCGTCCACCTCGTCGGCGAGCTGCCGCCAGACGTCTTTCCGGCTCGGTCCGAACAGGGCCTTGAGGAAGTTCATCGCAATCTCACCACGGGGTGCTTGACGTTCAGGTCCGTCTTCCGGTGCAGGTCATGTACGGTTACACACAGCCACCGGTTTTCGTCCACGGAGTACGTCACGCGCAGCCGCGGCGCCGTGCCCTTGCCGGGCGGGTCCAGCGGCAGGGCGGGATCCGCCTCGTTGAGGCACAGGCAGAACGCCCGTTCGCCCGCGGTCCGGGGCACGAAGTAGCTGGATCCGTTGCTGCGCTCGGTCCAGTCGATCGGACGCCCGGCCACCCGCCCGACCTCGCAGATGAAGAGGTTGATGTGCCGCTGGCCATCTCTGCCGGGGGCGTAGTAGCGCGTGGCGAAGTTGTCGACCGTGGGGAAGCACGTGCCGCCGGGGATGAGCAGCTCGTACTCGGCGTCGGCATCGTCGTCGGGCAGGACGCGGAGCGCGTAGTCGTGGTAGATGAAGTCCTCGACGTGCGCGCCGCCCGCGAAAATGCAGGCGCCGCGTGCGACGGCCGCGAACGGAAGCCACTCCCGCACCTTCTCCCGGCCGAGCACGTCGCCCACGACGTTGCGCACCTCCGGAAGGAGGGTCGATCCGCCCTCGAGGATCACATCATCGATGCCGTCGGGGAGGACGCCGTGCCGGGTCCGGAGTTCAGTGAGCAGCGCGTCGAGCAGCTCCCGGATCCGGACGTACAGGCCGTTCGCGGCGAGAAGGTCGCTGAGGACGGGATAGTCCAGCTTCCCGTACGACTCGTTGCGGAAGGTGAAGTCGCCCTCGTTCCCGGCGCTCGCGAGCAGCTTCACGCGCTCGGCCTCCCAGCGGAGCGCGACCTCCCATTCGGGCCAGTCGTGCAGGGCCGAGGGGACGAACCGCTCCAGGATCCAGCCGTCCACGTCGTCCCCGCCGAGTTCCACCGCCTGCTTCGCGAGCACCTCCGCGCGCCCGGTCTCCACGGTCTGCGCGCCGTGGGTCCTCACGACCGCGGCCTCCATCGATCCCCCGCCGAAGTCGAAGGCGACGAGGGTCGTGGGGCGTCCGACATCCACCCCGTAGCCGAGCGCGGCCGCGACCGGCTCGTCGAGCGTGCGGAACACGATCCCGGCCGGTTTCCGCCGCAGTCGGGACCACATGCGCGCCCACCAGCCGCGGCGCTTCAGGCGCCGGATGATCGCCTGCAACTCGGCCCGGTACGTCTCGTAGAAGCCGCTCGGCGTGGCGATCGTGATGTCGGTGATTTCTTCGCCGAACTGCACCTCGAGGGTGCCGATGACCTCCCGCAGGAAGAGCGCCGCGACATCCTGCGCGGTGAAGGCTCTCCCGCCGGCGCGGGCCAGCGCCCGGCCGCTCTCCGTGCCGAGGTAGCGCTTGAAGCCGCGCGCGAAGCCGGTGGCCTGTCCGTCCCAGTTGTAGGTGACGGCCGCCTGTCCGATGAGGACGTCCTCGCCGTCGCGGTCCATGACGCACACGCACGACGGCATGACCGGCGTCTGCGTGACGGGCTCCAGCTTCGCGAGGTCCGGCAGGTTCACGATGTGCGGCCGGCCGGACCGGTCCTCGCAGATAGTGGTGTTGGACGTGCCGAGATCGATGGCCCAGTGGGTCGACATGGGCCGAATCTTATTCTAGTTCACGCGGAACGTCACCCGCTGCGAGACCCAAACGGCGGTGGCCCTGTCGCGGTTCATCGCCGGACTGAACCGCATCGCCGGGACGACCCTGCCCGCCGCCTCGTCGAGCAGCGGGTTACCGGAGGATGTCTTGATTTCGGACCTCTCGACCCGGCCCTCCTCCGAGAGGTAGATCCACAGTTCGACGCTCCCCTCGATGCCCGCGTCCTTCAGCGTCGGCGGGTATTCCCGTTCCAGCACCTGCAGCACCTCCCCCACGTTCAGCAGCACGGGGGGCGTGTCGTAGGGGATCAGGATCGGACGCTCGGACGGGTCCGGGGCGCGGGGACGCGGAGGCAGACCCCTGGGGGCCCGATCCGGAGTCGTGGGCGCGATCGTGATGTCCGGGGAAATGTCGACGGTGGAGACCCGCGGCATGGCGGGACGCGCGATCGCTTCCGGCGGGGGCGGAATCCTCACCTCCGGCGGGAGCCGGATCGACTCGATCTCGCTTGTGACGGACCCCATGTCCGCGGCCTCGAACGGCTGCACGAGGACGAAGAGCCCCAGGTGGAGGAAGACGGCAACCAGCAGACCGACCCGTGTGGAGTTCGTACTGGCGCGCTTGAACCTGTCGTTCGCGGTGAGCCGAATGCCGGTGTCTTCCATCAGAATCACCTCCCGTTTCCCGGCGGCCCCTCGCGAAGCCCCCGCTGCCGTCCGCTCCTCAAGTTCTCCCCACCCCCCATCTCATTGACCGACGTTCCCGCGGGAACGTCACAGCTCAGCGGGAACGTTTCGGGAGCCAGCGGCCGACGCGTTTCCTGTAGGCCAGGTACTCGTCGCCGAACTCGCGGAGGAGGTGCGGCTCCTCGTAGAACCGCACGAAGAGCGAGAAGATGACGAACCATGCCGCCGCGTATGCTACGAGGATCCCGGCTCGGAAGAGGACGGCCCACCCCGCGATGACGCTTAGGACGCCCACGTACATGGGGTTTCGGGAGTAGCGGTAGAGTCCTTGGATCACGAGTCGCTTCGTTCGGTCGATCGGAGCCGGCGTCCCCCTCCCGAACACGACGAAGTCACGCGCGCAGCGCAGGAAGATCGCGGCCCCGAGCCCGAGGAAGAGCAGGGCCAGGCCGAGCGTCACGCCGACGGCCGGCGGACGCCCGCGGACGATGAGCAGCGGGACGACCACGGAGACGGTTCCGGGCACCACGAGGGCGAACATGGCTGTTTTCACGAACAGCTTTCTCATGATCCGACGTTCCCGCGGGAACGTCACCCGTGTCAACTCAGGGTCAGCTCCATGGGAAGGGCGAGTGGCTGGTGGGGTGGAGCCGGCCTTCGGCGAACCGTCGGTAGCGGAAGGGGTCGAGCAACGCCTGCGGTCGGCCCATGACTTCCTTCGCGACCAGCGCGCCGACGCCGATCATCTTGTAGCCGTGATTGGAGTCGGCGATGAAGTAGACGTTGTCGGCGAAGGTGTCGAACACGGGGAAGCTGTCCGGCGTGAAGCTGCCGATGCCGCCCGACGGCTCCTTCTTCATGAGATGGTTGCGGCCCTCGAAGCGCTTCTGGCAGAAGGCGAGCGCGGCGGTCCACAGGCGGTAGAAGTCCTCGCCGACGACGAAATCGGGGGAAAGCGGTCCGTAGGGGTCCACGGCCACCTCGGCGGCGGGCTTCTCGATCTCGCAGGGCATGGCGCCGCCCTGCACGCCCCCGAAGTGGAAGTCCGGCTTGTAGTAGATGCCCCACGGGCCTTCGCTCACGAGCCCGCGCTCATCGCGGAGCGGCTCGTCGGTGTCGACGTGCACGACCGGAGGCAGGCCACCGCCGTTGTCGGTGAGAGTCCCGGGATCGACGTCCAGCGTGCCCTCCTGGAGCGCCCAGTAGCTCCACGTCGGCACCTCATGGAGGGCGGCATTCCCGTCGGCGCCGTCCGGGTCCCGAACCCGCGTGACGGGCGGTAGGTCGAGCATGGCCCACTGCCTTTGAACCCACGGGCCGGTCGCCACCACGACCTGCTCGCAGGCGAAGGAGCCCCGGTCCGTGACCACGGCGGTGACCGCGCCCGAGGCGTCCCGCTCGAAGCCCTCGTGCACGACGCCCGTGAGGAGACGGACGCCCTCGGCGGCGGCCTTCGCCCACAGGCCCCGGAGGGAGGCCATGTTGTTCGCGTACCCGCCCCGGTGCTCGTGCAGCACGCTGGTGATGCCGCGCGCCTGCCAGTCGTCGAAGATGCGCCGCATGTAGGCGTGCGACGCCCGCGCGCCCTCGATGAACGTGGAGTCGTAGCCGATGGCGCGCTGCTGCTCGTGGATCGAGGCGACGTCCTCCCGCATCGCCTCGTGGCTGATCTGCAGGTAGCCCACCGGGTGGTAGGAGAACCCCTCCGGGTCGCTCTCCCAGACCGCCACCGAGTGGGCCATCAGCTCGCGCATGGCGGGCTGGAAGTAGTTGTTGCGGATGACGCCGCACGCGATGCCCGACGCCCCGGCCCCGATCCCGGTCTTGTCGATGATGAGGATGTCGCGGCCCCCGCCGCGCCCGGCCGCCCGCAGTTCGGACGCCAGGTGCCAGGCGGTGGAGAGGCCGTGGATCCCGGCGCCGATGATCACGCACTTCGCGTGCTCGTTCCGATTCCGGTTCGGGTTCCCGTTCGCGATCCCGCGGGAACGTTTCATGAGCGGCTCCATCCTGTCTGGCCCGTCGGGAGCCTACCGGGAGCGGTGGAAGAACACCTTTTCGGCCAGTCCCCGGAACAGACTCCGGCTCAGGAGTCCGGCCTGCAACGCGCGCGCTACCGGAAGGTGGTCGAACCCCCACCGCGCGGCACGTTTCAGGGCGTGGTTCGGATACGCGCGGCGCACGACGTCGCCGGGGTGGGCGGCGCCCGTGCGGGCGCGGCCAGCGTCGGAGCCGCCCCCGCCCAAGTGATCCGCGATCGCGTCGGCGGCGAGCTTGCCGAACCGGTAGGCCTGGTGAATGCCGCCGGCGGTGAGCGGCGACACCATGCCCGCCGAGTCTCCGACGAGCAGGACCCGCTCCGCGTAGAAGTTCCGCAGCCGGCCGCCGATCGGGATCACGCCGCCGCGCTTCTCGAGCACCCGTCTCCCGGACAACCCGAACAGCCCGTCGATCTTCTCGCTGAACCTGCGCATGTCGGCGCGCCGGTCGCGATGGAGCGCCAGCCCGACCTGCGTCGCTTCGACGCCGGGCACGACCCACCCGATGTAGCCTGGCGCGCACTCCGGATCGATGAAGCAATGCAGGCAGTCGCCGTCGCCGCTCCGGGGCTCGTACTCCCACTCCACGCCCTTGAGGACCCGGCGGTTGCGGTCCAGTCCGAAGCTCTCGGCCACCCGGGAGCGCGCCCCGTCGGCCCCGACCAGGAAACGGCAGGTCGCACCGGAAGCCGCGCCGGAGCCCGCGAGCGTCAGCGGCATCGAGCCTCGCGTCGCGCTCGATGCGGCCGCCGACCCTGCGGCCGCCGACCCTGCGGTCGACACCACCCCCTCGTAGGGAGCGCCGAACCGGACCTCGGCTCCCGAGCGGCGCGTCTCGTCGACGAGATGGCGGAGAAGTCCCGCCGTGTCCGTCGCCATGAAGAAGTAGGAGTCCCGCTCCAGTTCGACGAAGCGGTGGCTCGGATCGTAGACCCGGACGCGCTGGATCCGGCGGACGAGCGACGCGGGTGCGGCCCACTCCTCCCACGCTTCCTTCACCAGGATCCCGGTCGTGTGGATGCGCTCGCCCGGCTCCGACTGCCGCTCCAGGACGAGTACCGAGAGCCCGCGCTCCGCCGCCCGCCGCGCGCAGGCGAGCCCCGCGAACCCGGCCCCCACCACGACGAGATCGTAGTCCGCCGACTCAGGCGACGCCCCGACTCCGGTCAAGGTCCCGCTCGTCCGCTCACGCAACGTTCCCGCGGGAACGTCGAGGCGGGTTCAGCAGCCGCAGGCGATCTCGGTTCCGGCGTGGGCTTCGGCGCCCTCGGTCGCGTAGCCGTCGCGCTTCCACCAGTCGAGGCCGCCCATGAGTTCGCGCACCTCGAAACCCAGGCCGAGGAGCTTGAGCGCGGTCTTGGTGGAGGCGTTGCAGCCGATCCCGTCGCAGTAGCGCCTCAACAGAGGGACAAATCACGACAGGGAATCGTGTAACTACTTATGGGACTGCACGATCTGCGTTCCCTGCCGTTGTACTGGACCTTGCTGGACCGGGCCGCAAAAGCGGGAAAACCGGAGTCGATTGGCGGGACTCCCGCGCCTCGTCTGAGGCACCAGTCGTGACCGCTCCGACCATCTCCTTCGGCGTTCAACAGCGCGGCCTCCCGGTGTCCGGTCCCGAGCCTAGGATGAGGGAACGAGGTTCACGAGCCGAAGCACCCCCACGAAGGGTATGCCAAGTTCGTTCGTCTCGATGTACGCCATCAAGCCATCGGGGCCGAAGGCATCCGGGATCCGAAACTCATCGGCGCGCAGGGTCCCCAAGTAGTTGCCGGAATCGGTATGGACATCGGTTGGACCTCTGGACACGCCATCCATGCCCGAGCGCGTGACCCAGACCCGGTCCTCGGCATCGACGGCCATTTCCTTGATCACCGGCACCTCGGAGGCGAATTCCATCTCCGGGGCCATTGCCTCCATGAGGGATGACGCTATGCCCTCGCCCGCCGAACTCGACACGCCGGGACCCATGACGATAGCCCGCGTCCCCGCGCCGCCACGTTGGCGCTCGCGGGCAGCCTCCTGCATTTCCGGGGTCACCGACAGCGGTTCAATCAATCTCTCCAAGGCGGCGTCGAGGGATCCGTCGGGTTGCAGGATCTTGACCCGGTAGCCCACGGAATCGACGATGGCAACGCGCCCGTCGGAGAGCGCGGCACCCAACAGCGGTGGCCCGAACACCAACTCCCGCGGCAGAATCCCGGAGGGTAGCGGCACCTCCAGATCGCCCAAGCGGATCGAAACACTGCCACCCTGCTCAGGACTCCCGGCCGGGGGTTCGTATGCGCGATAGAGTTCCTCGGTTCCCAGCCCCAAGGCATGGATGTCAAACGTGCGGAGCTGGAGGCGTCTCAGCAGTAGTCGGCCATCGGGAAGACTGCCCGAGAGTGTGGCGACGGGTTGGACTGAGCTGGTCACCACCGTACCTGTCGTCCCGCCATCCGAGCGTGATGTCCGAGTCGGTGCGCCGATGGCGGTCTGCTCCAGAAAGTTCCCGTTCTCGTCGAAGATGAGCAGGGCATTGTGCCCGACATCGTTTACGGCCAAGCGGTTGTCGCGGAGTACCGCGACGCTGCCGACGATGCGCAGTTCTCCGGGTCCGTCGCCGCGCCGAGAGACGTGATGGCGTAGTTGCCCATCGGGATCGGCGACCACGATGCGACCCTGTCTGCGGTCCACCAGGACCAGGTTGCCCGCGCCGTCGAAGTCTACCTCCGAGATTTCCGTGAAGGCCTGCCATTCCTCTTCCGGCTGGGCGTCGCCAAGAGTGAATACCTCCTCGGTCGTCGCGGTCAGCGGGATGTCCGGTTCGGCCACTACCGGCCCGGAGTCGTCACCGCAACCCAAGGCTCCCGCGATCAATACACACGGAAGCGGGAGGGCTCGGGTCGTCATCATTCGGCGCGCTCGGTAGTTGGTGGGAAAATCAGAAGTCGAATGATAGGCGGACGGGCTGGCCTTGCCAATCGGGAGAACCGGCACCGATAAAGACGGACCGCCCTCCGACGAGGCGCGTGATCGGGTTGTTCTCGTCCAAGGGCGGATGCAGCGCGGCGAGCCGACCCCATTCATGGGCGCGGCCCGCGGGCTCGTTGTGCGCTGCTAAGGAAGTTGAGCCAGCCCACCCGCTGGGGCCACGCTTCGCGCGTCCCCGAGCGGGGCTGGCGAGGGGGCTGCGCCCCCTTCGACCCCCGGCTTTCCGATCCGATTTCTGAGCATCGGACCGGGGCGGATGTAGCCGCCGTCCGAACCGCCGCGAACCCACGCGACGTGGTATCTTCCTTGAGAATTGCCGGATGGCAGCCTCACGTGGAGGCATGGTCGAATCGCTGGGAAGACACGATGGCCGGACCGAACAAGAAGCTGGTTGCCGCCGTGGAGGCGTATTTCGCCGATCTTCGGCGCGTGCGCGCATCAGGCGGCGCGACGGCGGAGCGCTCCTACTATCCGGCGCTGGAGGGCTTGTTGCGAGCCGTCGGGGCCACGCTCAAGCCCAAGGTCTTCTGCGTTCAGGAACTGGCCGATCAGGGAGCCGGGCATCCCGACCTTGCCCTGTACACGGCGAGGCAGGTTCAGAAGGGCCGACCGAGGCCGGGACAGGTTCCCGAGCGTGGCGTCGTCGAGGTCAAGGGCGTCGGCGACGATGCGTGGTTGACGGCGGGGTCCGGGCAGGTAAGCCGCTATTGGGGCCGTTACCGTCTGGTGCTCGTCACGAATCTACGGAACTTCGTGTTGGTGGGCGCGGACGCGCAGGGCAGCCCCGCCAAGCTCGAAACCTTCACGCTGACCGAAGATGCCGAGGACTTCTGGCGCAACGTGGAAACGCCCCGCGCCTTCGCCCGCGAGGTTGGCGCGGGTCTCGGCGAGTATCTGGCCCGGGTGCTTTCGCACCGGGCCGCCTTGGCCGAGCCGAAGGACTTGGCGTGGCTGCTGGCCTCTTACGCTCGCGACGGCTTGGCTCGCGTAGAGGCGGCGGGAAACGTCTCATCGCTTCTGGCTGTCCGCTCAGCGATGGAGGAGGCGCTCGGGATTCGGTTCGAGGGCGAGCGCGGGGAGCGCTTCTTCCGTTCGACCCTGATCCAGACGCTGTTCTACGGCATCTTCTCCGCATGGGTGCTGTGGTCCCGCCACGAGCAGAAGAAGAACGGACCGCTATTCGAGGACCATTACAGTCCGCGTCGATTCCGTTGGCGCGAAGAGGTCTGGCACCTGCGGGCTCCGGTGCTTCGAGCCTTGTTCATGCAGTTGGCCGATCCCGGACGGTTGAAGCCGCTCGGGCTGGTGGAAGTGCTGGACTGGACATCGGCCGCGCTCGACCGGGTGGACCGGACGGCATTCTTTTCGCGGTTCAACGAGGGCGAGGCGGTGCCGTACTTCTACGAGCCGTTCCTCGAAGCGTTCGACCCGGCGCTCCGCAAACAGTTGGGCGTGTGGTACACGCCGACCGAGGTGGTCCGCTACATGGTGGCCCGCGTGGACAAGGCGCTGAAGGACGATCTGGGCATCGCGGCGGGGCTCGCGGCGGAGAACGTCTATGTGTTGGACCCGTGCTGCGGCACCGGAGCCTATCTGGCGGAGGTGCTTCGCCGAATCGCGGGCAACCTCGGTGAGCAGGGCCTCGGGGCGCTCGCTGGCGCGGCGGTCAGGCGGGCGGCAACCGAGCGGGTGTTCGGGTTCGAGATCATGCCCGCACCGTTCGTGGTCGCACACTTGCAGGTCGGCCTCACGATGCAGAATCTGGGCGCGCCGCTGGCGGAGGACGGATCGGAGCGCGCCGGGGTGTTCCTGACCAACGCGCTGACCGGCTGGGAGCCGCGCACGACCAAGCCCTTGCCGTTCCCGGAACTTGAGGAGGAGCGCGACCTCGCCGAGTCGGTGAAGCAGGACATTCCGATCCTCGTGATCCTCGGCAACCCGCCGTACAACGGGTTCGCGGGCATGGCTGTGGACGAGGAACGCGAACTCTCGGTAGCCTACCGCACCACGAAGCGGGTTCGGAAACCGGAGGGCCAAGGCCTGAACGATCTCTACGTCCGGTTCTTCCGCATGGCGGAGCGGCGCATCGCCGAGAAGACCGGCCAGGGCGTGGTCTGCTTCATCTCCAACTACTCTTGGCTCGACGGGCTGTCCTTCACCGGGATGCGGGAGCGGTATCTCGAAGCGTTCGACGCGATCCGGATCGACTGCCTGAACGGCGACAAGTACAAGACGGGCAAGGTCGCGCCGGACGGCTCGCCGGACCCGAGCATCTTTTCCACGGAAGGCGATCCGGTCGGCATCCAAGTGGGTACAGCCATCGCCACGCTGGTGCGCAAGGTGGACCACGAACCCGCCGAAGGGGTCGGGTTCCGGCACTTGTGGGGACAGGCCAAGCCAGCGGAGTTGACCGCCACGGCCGACGAGGAACCGGACGTGCTGTACTCCGAAGTCGCACCGCTGCTGCCGCTGGGCCTGCCGTTCGCCGAGACCGCGGTGAGTCCCGAATGGTTCGACTCGCCCGCGCTGCCCGACCTGTTTCCGGTCTCGTTCCCGGGCGTCAAGACGAGCCGCGACGGGTTCCTCGTGGACACCGACCTCGACAGCCTCCGGGATCGTGTCGCCGAATACTTCGACCCGGCCCGGAGCCATGAGGAGATCGCGCGGCGTTATCCCAAGGTCATGAAGTCCAAGGCACTGCGTGCCGTGCGCGACCGCTACTTGAGACGCGACGGACCGGACGAGTCCGGGTTCATCCGCTTCGCCTACCGGCCGTTCGACAACCGGTGGCTCTACTGGGATCCGGACGGCCTTCTGGATCGACCACGGGCCGACTACAGGCCCCATGTGTTCGTGGGGAACAAGTGGCTGTCCTCCGCCCAACATCTGCGGAAGGGAGCCGGTCAGCCGCAGACGTGTTGCACGGGTGACATGGGTTCTCTGCATCTGATCGAGCGCGGGGCGCTGATGTTTCCGGCATGGCTTCGCGAGGACGGCTTGGGCTCGGTTATAGGCACCGACCGCCGTGCCAATCTCTCGGGAGCGGCACGGCGGTATCTCAACCGCCTCGGTCTCGGTGTAGAGGATCTGTTCCACCACGTGCTCGCCACCCTTCACGATCCGGCGTATCGGGAGGCCAACGCCGGAGCGCTGCGCATGGAATGGCCGCGCATTCCGCTGCCCGGCTGGCCGGACGGGGAGTCCGAAGGAGCGGCGGAAGCACTCGCTGGATCAGCGGAGTAGGGATAAGATGTATCACGGCGCGGAATCTTGTAAGTTCAACTAGGACTGCACGATCTGCCATCCGTGCCGTTACGCTAAACTTGATTCCACCGGTACGCGAATGGCGGTAGATCGGTATCAAATGACGGGAGCCCGCCCGACTGCGTTCCGCGAATACCCATCTTGACGTCTTGTACCAAGAGCGGGGTCGGGGTCAACCTTCCAGACGCCTCGTGGACAACCGCACCGCTCAACCAATACTGGCGCATCCTGACGGACCTTTCCAGACAGGAGGAACTCAAGATGATTCTGACGAACAACGTCCTCCAGCGCATCCTCTGCATCAGGAACGGCGACTCCGTCGGTACCGCGTTCACCATCGATCATGTCGCACGGCAGTACATCGTCACCGCCCGTCATGTCGTTGACGGTATCGCGTCCGGTGGTGCGATCTCAGTGCGCCACGAGCAGCGCTGGGCCGAAGTGCCGATCACCGTTGTAGGCTTGGGCGACGGCGACGCCGATGTTGCGGTGTTGGCCCACGCCAAGCCGGTAACGCCGAGCCACCCGCTGAGCGCGGACGGCAACTTCTGCATCGGCCAGGCCGTAGCGTTCCCAGGGTTCCCGTTCGGGTGGGATGCCGGCGCCGAGAACATGAACCACGGCTTCCCTTTTCCCTTCGTGAAGGCCGGCATCGTCAGCGCGATCGTGCCGGGCCCACGGGAGCGGATTTACATTGATGGGCACGGCAACCCAGGCTTCAGCGGAGCACCGCTGATCGTGAGGCAGGGCAACCGACTCGGTACGTTCACCGTGGCCGGCGTAATCGCCGATTCCCCGAATGATCCCATCACCGGCGAACATGCCGGCTTCGTCGGTGCCGTCAGGATCAAGTGCGTCCTAGACCTCATCGACGCAAACCCCGTCGGAGCACCCTTGCTTGCCTGAAGACGTCGGTCGCGCCCCTCCACGCTTCCTGCCCCTGACTGCACCGAGCTCATGTAACAGGTAGATACCCATGTCCACGAAGATCGACCGCAGGTTAGCATTACCTACGGCGGACACGGCCTTGAATGGGTTCCGGAGAAGCGGACCAAACCGGGTCGCACTCGGGGTGGTCGGGCACGCAAGTGGACCTTCAGGACGACGACGAGCTTTGGTCCTCCCCGGTCGGCGGCCAACGCCGCTGCAGGCACGCGACGATGACGTTGCGGGGATTCCCACGACAGTTCCGCCCAGCCCGACCCCCCTTGCCCGGCACCAGCGGCCCTCCCGTATTCCCGAAGCGCCCACGGCATCGTAAGTGCCTCCAACTCAACGCTCTCTCGAACCCGTCGTCCGCACTCCTCGTTCCTCGAATGCCCGCGAAGCGATCCGCCCGCATGTCAGGTTCCCGTGGAAGCTTGGTATGGTAGCATCGAGAGCCCGACCTACGTCCCCCGCATCGACATCCGCCTGTGTCTTCGTCATCCCGTGGAGCAGCCGCTATCTTTCATGCATGCCTACATGGCGACGACTTCTACTGCGAGCTTCGGCGACGCAACAGCGCGGTTGTGGACGCCCACGGCCTCCTCTGGGCGCGGCGACCGCGCCCAGAGGGTCGTGGCTCTGCCGACCACTTCGTCGGTCCGTGATCTGGCCCGCCAGGTCTCCGGGTCGCTTTCGACCGGACACCGACGCCGACAACAGAAGGGGGCTGAGATTCCCTCTCCCGGCTCGAAGACCGAGCCCGCGTCTGGACGCGTGGACGCGGTTGAACGAGGAGACGATGAGGCTCGACCACAGCTGGGCACGTCGACTCTGGCAGCTTCCGGTATTGAGGCGCCACTCCGTTCTCTACTCCACGCTCTCCGCTCGCAGTCCTTCGTTTCCAGAAGCCCCGCGAGGTCGTAGAACCCCGCCCGCAGCCATCCATCCGCCAATGACTGAACTGGCTTTACCGGTCCACGAGTTCGTCGGAACCCAACACGTTTCAGTTCCCTTGGGAACTTCGGCTTCCCCTGCGGACGAAGGAATCCACCCTGTACGTGATCCGTTGCCTACGACCCGACTTGAGCCAAACCAAATCGCAATCGACGACCACCTTTACAAGCTCTAAAGGGAGAAACGATGACGCCCGTAGCCCCGGAAACGGTAGGCACACAGGTAGATAGCATACCAGTCGCGCTTAGCACGCGGTTCTTGGAACATTTCAGCGAACAGCTCTATGCGTCGCCGCAGAAGGCGTTCGAGGAATTGATCTCGAACGGCTGGGATGCGGGTGCCGACCTTGTGGACGTGCGTGTGGCTACTGATCTGCAGGCCACGGACGCCACCATGGCGGTGTTTGACAATGGTACATCAATGGACCTGGCCGGGCTTCGCGAGCTCTGGCATATCGCCTTTTCTCCAAAGGAAGGTCGCACGCAGGAGCACGGCCGCCCACTCATCGGCAAGTTCGGGATAGGCAAGCTGGCCACATATGTCCTCGCGAACCAACTCACCTACATATGCCGGGCGGCGGACGGTGTGATCCGACGCGTCACAATGAACTACGGTGACGTCGACACCAAGAAGGAAGCCGGCCCGGATCGCCTGATCAACGATCTGGAGTTGGACGTATTTGAACTGGACACCGAGGACCTGGCCAATGCGCTGGAATCCGTTTACGGTGGCGCCGAAATCCTTGCGTTGACCGACCAGCGGACTCCGGATCGACAGCAGGCTCCAGACTCTGAACCTGTCGCGTCGCCGGTCCATCATGAGGAGTTTGGCGGCACGCCATCCGAATTGGATCGGCAGGAAAGCGGGACGTGGACGCTCGTGATTCTGTCCGAACTCAAAGCTGCCGGCCGGGATCTGAAGATTGGGGTCTTGCGCAGGATGCTGGCGGCAGCGCTTCCGTTCGGGTCGGAGATGACGATTGGCGTAAACGGCGAAAGGCTGAGATCGACCAAGATGGACGCGCCCTTGTTCGAGGAGTGGGTCATAGGACCGGATCTCGGGATTGACCACATCGAACTCGATGAAGTACACGACGGGCCTGAAGAACACGGAGAAGCCGCGGACGACGATTCGAGTGGTGCGCACGTCCAGGCTACGCGAATTCAACTCACGGTCGGGCACCACCCTTACCCGCACGTCGAGCTCCCTGAAATCGGGCGCGTTACCGGTTTGGTCCGGTTGTTCGATGAGAAGATCAGCGGAGGCAAGAGTGAACGACGGGGAGCGTCGAACGGATTCCACGTCAATGTCCTCGGACGAATCGTGAACCAGCACGATCCGAGCTGCGGCGAGGAGAACCTCAACCACGCCGCCTGGGCGCGCTTTCGCATGACTGTGCGTGCCGACGGTCTAAACGAGTACCTCACCACGAACCGAGAGCAGTTCAAGGAACGGCGAGGGATGAAGATCTTTCGCGCCTTCCTGCGAAAGGCCTTCAACAAGGCGCGAAGCGCTTACGACAGCGACGCCCACGCGATGATGCCGGATGGCGGCGATGTACTTGTGCGATCCCTCGGAGTCGTATCGCTCAGTCCCCTGCGCAGCGTCGTATCGGAGGCGCTTCGCACACAGCCCGCCATTCCCGCGTTGTTCGACGAGACTGGGATAGGTGATCGAGAAGAAAGGAGGCGGTCGTGGCGGGAAGACACGGCCGAGAACATCAAGAACGCTCTCGGCACAGTCAAGTACGAACAACTGGAGGACGATAGTTTCGTCAAATTCAGGATCAGGGACAGCTCCGTCGTGGTCAACAAGGAGCACCCCTTCGTCCTGGAGCATTCGCACAGCAAGGCGGAAAAGGACCTGATGCGAACGATCGCGATGATCGGCCTGTTGACCGATGTGTACGCCCTCGACATCGGAATCGAGGCGAATCTGCTCGAAAGCATGCGCGGCTACAGGGACAAGCTCATGCGCTTCCGGGCGCTGCAACGGCGTCAGTCGGGTGTCCTTATCGCACGACTACTCAGGAAGATGCAACACGACAGCCGGAACAGCAAACACCTGGAGGCGGCGGTCTCCGACGCGCTACGGTACTTGGACTTCGATGTTCGAGACCTCGGGGGCTCGGGCGAACCCGAGGGAATTGCTCGGGCGTTCCCAACTCCAACAACCGTCAAACCGACAGCGGAAGACCCGCGCCCCCCCTTGTACAGCTTCTCCTTTGACGCGAAGACATCAAAGCACGCCGTCGCGCAGACAGGAAACATATCGCTCGATGCAGTCGTCGAACACCGAGAACGTTACAATGCTGACCACGCGCTGGTGATTGCTCCCGGGTTCAGTGCAGGTGCATTGGCAACTCGGTGTCGGCAGCAAGAGGTCACTCCGATCACGGCGAGGGACCTCGGCACGCTGCTTGAGTATACCGTCGAGTACGGAGCCATTCCGGTCACTGTATTCCGCGAAATCTTTGAGCTTTTCGATCCCACGGAAGTGTCGGCTTGGGTGGGGACCCTCGCCGGCAGAATGGCGACGAATCGAAAGCTGACGATCAACGTTTTCATCAATGCACTTGCGGCACTCAAGGGCAAGGTGCCGGATGCCCTGTCGGCCTCGTTGGTCGGCTTCACCTGTCGTGAGACACTGGGGGTGGTCGAAGTAGAGGATTCTGACGTTATCTCACTTGCAAAGGGCCTTCAGGTGATCGTGCCTGACCTCGTCGGTGTGGACGACGACAAGATCGTGGTCAACGCGAGCGCTTCTCATGTCGCGGCGGCGGTTCAGGCTCAGCTCGAGAAGCTCCATGAGGACGATGACGATGGTCAATAGGTCGAGGCAGCAGGTTCTGAAGCCGATCCACCCATTCCCAGCGCGGATGGCACCCGATCTGGTGCTGGAATGGCTGCGCGCGATCGGCGACAACCGTCGAGTCCTCGACCCGATGGCGGGGTCCGGAGTCGTCCTGCGGCAGGCAATCGAACTCGGCCACGAAGCGGTCGGGTTCGATCTCGACCCTTTGGCGGTGCTCATGGCGCGAGTTTGGACGACACCCGTCACTGAGGAGAATCTCGACGGCTGGGCGGCCCGGGTTGTTTCCGAGGCCCGGGGGACAAGCGAGAGTGACGTCCAACTGGATTGGATGGATGACGATGAAGAGACCCGGTCATTTACCGAGTATTGGTTCGCGGCATCTCAGAGGGCTGACCTCAGACGAATCGCCTTTGTATTGAACAGAATCGGCCAGGGCGATTGCGGCGAAGACAAGGCGTCTCTCGACGCTATCCGGCTGGCACTTAGTCGTATCATCGTCACCAAGGAACCGCGTGCGTCGCTGGCAAGAGATACGTCGCACAGCCGCCCGCACAGAGTTCTAACCGATTCCGACTTTCAGGTGTTCACTGCCTTTGAGCAGTCGATCCGTTTTCTGCGACGACGGTTGACAGGGCATCCACCGAGCGGCGCGGCCCATGTGGCGTGGGGCGATGCGCGCAGATTGGAGGCCTTGGACGACGGAATGATCGACGCGGTCATCACGTCTCCTCCATACCTGAACGCTATCGACTACCTCCGAGGTCACCGTCTCGCGCTGGTGTGGCTAGGGCACGGGCTTCGGGAGTTGCGGCACATTCGTTCGAGTAGTATCGGTGCCGAGCGGGCCCCGGATGATCGCACAGCCGCTGCGATGTTTTCGCGCATACGGCAGGCGATGGGGAATCTTGAGCAGCTGCCGAATCGCTACCGTCTGATGATTGCGCGATACGCGGAGGACATCCACCTGATGATTTCTGAGATCGCCCGCGTGCTGCGCCCGGGGGGGACGGCGACGCTGGTTGTCGGCAACAGTTGTCTAAGGGGCACGTTCATTCGGAACGCTGCCGGCGTAGCCGAAGCGGCGAGAATGGTGGGCCTCACGCCCACCGGTGTGCGCGAACGCGTGTTACCCGACAACCGGCGCTACCTGCCAGTCACAGAGAAAGGCCAGCTGGGGCGTAGAATGCGGACGGAGACAGTTTGCAGCTTTGTTCGGTGAAGGTGAAGGTGTTGCGGCAATTGATCCCCCCGAGGCCAAGTGGCAGCGGGACCGCAAAACCGCAATAGGACCCCAAATAGATCCTCATAAGACCCCAAGGGCTCATCAGGGGTCTCATTCAATCCTCGACAGAATTGGACGTTCGTCTCCACCGCGCCGCTGGACCGCGACCAGTGGACCGTGCCAAGCCGCGGCTCCTCAACGCTGCCAGAGCCCTCTTCACTTGCCGTTCGCTGGCTTGCAAAGGTATTCGGCCACGGATCTCACGCAGCGCCAAGCCGTCGTCTGCTCGATCCAACAAGGCGAGAATCGCTTCTTGCCGTTCGACCAAGTTGTGTCCAGTGTGTCGCGACGGCACGACCTGTCCGTGTCGGAAGCGCACCGTCACGCAGTCGCCGCGTTCCTCGATCTCGGGCCGTGGCAGTCCGGCCAAAGTCGCCAACTCGGCCATCTTGAGCGTTCCCCGCCCCCACTCCTCGATGATGCCGCGCCGATAGAAGGTGCGGGCAATCAGCGGGTTCCACGGTCTCGACTCGTGCGGCCCGAAAAGCGCGGCCGGAGTCAGGCCGAAATGCAACGGACCGGTCGACGTGACTTCGAGGCGATCATCGTACACCGCGAGCCCCACCGATCCGCCGCCCAGCGCATAATCCCGGTGGCACAGGGCGTTCGCCACCGCTTCTCGTGTGGCGAGAGGCGGGTAGAGCGGCTCGTCGATACGCCCGATGCGGCCCGACTCGAACCGGCTCGCAATGGGAAGCGTGTCCCGAAGAAAGCGTTCGGCATGCGAGATAAGCGCGAATGCGTTGCCATTGAACTGCCGGTTGTCCAAGAATTCGCTTCGGTCCATACCCTGGAAACGCGCCACGCGAAGCAGGCACTGCGGCAACTCGCATTCGAGACGCTCCGGTCTACCAAACAACACCGCCGCCGCGCGCAACAAGACGCCGCCGCGGAGTAGTCCGAGCCCGCGGAGCAAGTCCTCAGGCGCCCGGCTGCCCGGCTCGTTCAACCGACCGATTCGCACCGCTTCGGCCACAGTGTTGCGGACCTCGTCCACATCCAGATCCTCGACCTTCCATCCGGTGGCGGGCTGGTTCTCCCAACGCTGCTCGCTGTGCATCCGCTCGAAGAGCATCCGATTGTACTCCCCGGCGGACATGGTCACCGTCGTGTTGCCGACGCGGCGATAGGCGGTTCCGCGGTACTGGTAAGGCTGCACGGACCCCTTGTGCACGCTGACCGCAATGACATCGCGTCCGTCCGCGACACGGATCCGCCCGACCTCCGGAAAAGCCGGAGGGTCGATCCTCTGAATCTCGGCACCCACCTCCTCGATCGTCCGGTCACTCACCTGCTGGCCGACGACACTTCCCTCCGGCGTAACACCGAACAGCACGTGTCCGCCCCGGTGATTGAGCATGGCGCACACAGTGGCCGCTGCCTCACGACGCGTTCCCGTCGTACGCTTGAACTCCAGCGTCTCGGATTCGGGTTCGGAGGCCAGCGCCAAAATCCTCTCAAGCACCATGGACGAATCTCCATCTCTCTCGTCTTCCAGGCGGATCCGCCCCGGCCTCATTGAAGCTGCACATTCCCACTATGCAACCAATCCTGCATTGACCTGCCGGAGCACCTCGAAAACGCCGTCGATCACCTCCGAGTTGCTGTCAAAGAGCGCGTCCGGCCCCTCTGCGTGCAGGTCGCTGAACGGTGGTTCGTAGAGCGCCGAGGCTTCGATGACACCTCGGGCGCTTAGCTGCTCGATCACCATTTCGATGAAGCGTATCTGCGGGGACGTGAGGCTCCTGTCGGCCAGAAAACCCGAGAACGCGGCCTTTGCCGCTCTTCGATCCATCCCCACCAGACTTCTTACGAAATGCGCGAGCGATGGAGACTCGCTGCGGGCAAGAAGCCCCGAGAACAACGTTTCTCCGTCCTCCTCGCCGATTTCGACCAAGGTTGATTCCAGCCCCTTCAGGTCTGCATCGGTGAGCGGCTGGCACGTTCTCAGTCGGTGGATGACCAAGTGATCGAGATGACTGCGGAGGTAGTCCTTGACCTTCTTCTCGTACTGAGCCCCGGTCATCTTCGGCATGTAGAGCGCCGGTTCTTCTCGGACCCCCATAACTTCATCCTGGAAGTTCGAGTAAACGATCTTGCGCTTCCTCCTGTCCAGGAACGGGACAATCCCCCGCAGCCGGAGCCGCAGGTCCTCAAGGCCGCTGAGACCGATTCCTTCCCAGAAAACAGTCTCCTGCACCGCGGCCAGATAGCCGAGCTGAGTCTTCACGGCTGGAATCGTGCCCTTCTCTTCTAGTAGCATGGCGATCTCGACGACGAGTCGCCGGTCACGCTCGAAGCCAGTCTCGTTGCCCTCGGCCAAGGCCAGCTGCATGCGAAGCGCGGTGTGATCGAACATCCGTGACGCGATGTCGTCCTTCTCGATCTCGTTCGGAAGTCCAGCGACCTCCCGCTCCAGCACCTCCATGTCCGATTCGCTGATTTGCTCCCACGCCTTCCGCTCGCGGAAGCGGTTCACCGCCTCAAGGTGCATCCTCACGATGAAGTTCTCGCGGTTCATCGCGGCTACCTCACCGTGAAGCTCATCGGTCAGCGAACCAGCCATCTTCATGTCCGGGTCCAAGGCGGGCGTCTTCTGGACATGGGAAAGGAGTTGGATCCGGGAGCGGAAGAGGCGGGTGCCGAGCGGTACTCCACCGCCCGCCTCGATCCCGTCGGGGTTCTCGCCAAAGAAGTCGAAGTTGAAGCAGAAATCGAAAACGCGGAAATCCTGCTTGTCCTCATCCGGTCCGAAGAGGTCGGGGCAGAGCCGCGTTCCACGCCCGATCATCTGCCAGAACTTGATCTTCGAGTAGACCGGCTTGAAAAAGACCAGATTCGCCACCTCGGGCACGTCGATGCCGGTGTCCAGCATGTCCACCGAGATTGCGAGATGCGGAGCCTTGTCCTTCTGCGAGAAATCGTCGATGAGGCTCTGCGCATACTTGGCGTAGTGGTCGATGACGCGGGCGAAGTGTCCCGCGTGCTGCGGGTAGTGCCTATTGAACCGCTTCTCCACGAACTCCGCGTGTTCGTGATTGCGGGCGAACAGGATGGTCTTGGCCAGCCGGTCGCCGCCATCGACCCCGTGGCCATGCTCCATGAGGTGCTGAAGCGCCTTGTCCACCGTGTCCTCGTTGAAGAGCCAGTTGTTGATCGCCGATGCGTTGACCCTGTCCGGAAGGGCGTCGAGGTCTGCCTCGTCGCCCCAGTCGAGGCTCTCCCACTGCTCCTTCTCCTGCTCGCTCAGGGAGTCGTAGTCGATGCCCTCGCGCGGGAACTTCAGGTCCACCTTCTGTACGCGAGGTGGCACCAGAAAGCCGTCCGTCACAGCAGTGTCCAACTCGTAGGCATCCGTGGGAACGCCCGGCTCCAGATCGAAGAGGGCGTAGGTGTTCCGATCCACCTGCTCGCGCGGTGTCGCGGTCAGCCCGACCAGCAGCGAGTCGAAATAGCGGAAGATCGCTCCGTACTTCTGGTAGACCGAGCGGTGTGCCTCATCGATGATCACGAGGTCGAAATGACCGACGCTGAACCGGGCCCCGGCGCCCTCCGTCTCGTCGATCAATCCCATCATCGTCGGATACGTGGAAGCGTAGACCCGGCCTATCTCGTCCTTCTCGGTGACGAGGTTCACCGGGCTCGATTCCGGCAGATGCGTCTTGAACGCGCCCACCGCTTGGCTAACCAGCGACACCCGGTCGGCCAGGAACAGCGTTCGCTTCACCCACCCCGCCCGCTGCAAGAGATCCACCAAGGCGATCGCCGTCCGGGTCTTGCCGCTACCGGTGGCCATCACTAGGAGCGCCTTGCGCCGCGCTTGTGCGAACTGCTCCGCGATGCTCCCGATCGCGCGCTTCTGGTAGTAGCGGTCGACGATCCGGTCCCTCACCCGCGCCACGTCCAACGCCTCTCGCTGGGTGCGACGCACGATCAGGCGTGCCAGTTCGTCCTTCTTGTAGAACCCGGCGACTGTGCGCGGCGGATAGAAGAGGTCGTCCCACAGGCGGGTCTTGTAGCCGTTGGTGTAGAAGATGACCGGCCGTTGCCCGTGCATCGCCTCCAAGCAGTCCGCGTAGAGCTTCGCCTGTTGCCGTCCCTTCTTTGGATCCACCGTGGTCTTCTTTGCCTCGACCACGGCCAGCGGCTTCTCATCGTCCCCCCACAGGACGTAGTCCGCGTAGCCGATCCCTGACTCGGTCGGCATTCCGAAGACCTCGTATTCGCGGTCCCGTGCCCGGTCCAGAGGCCAACCAACGCGCTCCAGATCGAGGTCGATGATGAGCCTGCGGGTCTTGTCCTCGTTCCAGTCATGGGTCTCGGGGACCGCCTCGTTCTCCGCCTTGACAGCCGCGAGGCGTTCACGTAGCACCTCCAGCTCGCCCTCAATCTCCTTGCGAGCCGCGTCCGCCGCGTCCCGCTGTGCCTTCAGGGCCTCAAGCTCCCGGAGACTGGCGGGGGTCCCCACCGGTTCCACTCTCGGAACGAGGGTTTCGTCGAACGTCGCGCCTTCCAGGCGCTCGGCACCCTTTCGGAGGTACGTACAGCCCGCCCAGTAGACGACGTGATAGAGCTCGCGCAGGACATCCAGAGCCCTTTCGGGTGTCGGCGACTTTTTGGCGTGGACCGCCACGTTGCCAGCCTGCCTGATGAATTCGGCCTTCCGCCACACGACGTCCTGCAAGAGTTCACGGAAGGCTGGGTTGCTGATGTAGCCGTCCAGGTTGGTGACCCTCGGGGGCTCCAGAGCCTTCTCGACCCGGTAGATGCGTTTGACCAAGCGTTCGAGCGCATGTCTCGCATGGAAGCAGGACGCGCGTGGGTCGGCGAAGACATGCCGCTCCGCGAAACTCGCACTCTCCGCCACATGCGGGAATTCCTGCCTCAGAAAGTCAAAGTTCGCGGAGATATCCATCGAGGATCAGAGGTCTCCCCGGAAGGCACGAGATTGCAGGGAGGCGAAGAGGGTGTCGAGTTCGGCGAGGTGGGCGCGCTGGTGGGCCTTCTGGCGTTCGACGGATTGGACGATGGCCGCGATTCGATCCTGTTCGTTGCGTGGAGGCTGAATAACCATGAGCCTCTTGATTGCATCCTTAGTAATCGCCTCCCGTGTGGCTCCCGCCCCAGCAATCCTTAAGAGCCAGCGCTTCATTGAAGGGAACAGGAGACACTGCTCTAGGAACCTCTGGTCAAAGCCGTTTGTTGATCTGATGATTGCCACGTGCTGGTTTACGCGCGCAGGTAGTACGCAGTGCGGTGCGCGGCAGACACGTGCAACGCTCGCTCCGGTAATGTTGAGCAACACGTCATCGAGCTCCACCACGACTCCGTCGAGACGCGCCGCCTGCTGGTCATCTATGAAAGCGAGGCCATGTTGGGAGAAATGGCCATCGTGAACGTTCTTGCTCCTTATCAAAGCGATGCCATCTTTCTTGTAAGCTGCCTCTCCTCCCAACGGTGTCGCCCCGCTTCCGATTTTCGACGTGTGCGCGCCGAGAGCGACTTCGGGCCAACTCATCGGATTGGTGACGGGGTCGCCGAACATGTCGAGGAAGGTGGATTGGAGAAGGGTGTCGAGCTGGTCGAGGGCTTCGCGGCGTTTTGCCCGCAAGGCGTCCGCCGCATCCAGAATCCCCGCAATCCGCTTCTGTTCGTCGAGCGACGGGAGCGGGATCTTCGACTCACGTACGATCCGATCACTGACCGCCGGATAGCTCGCACCCTTTGCCCTTCTGACCATTTCACCGACGAAGCCGGGAGAGCGCACCCAATGCAACAGGTAGGCGCCGTCCGCCACTTTGGAGCGCGGGCGAAGGACACAAAACCCGGTTGAAGCCGTGGCTCCATCCAGTTCGACAGGCACTCGACCGACGGCGTTCAAGTTTGGTCGGACCGTGGACACGAGCACGTCACCGAATCTCACGATTTGGCGAGCCCGGCTCGGGGCATCCGCGCACGCAAGCCGACGAGGACTTGTAATCGTCTTTGAGCTTTGGTCAACGGCACTCAAATCGACGTATGTGAACGCACCATCTGAGTCCTCGGAGCATGGTGCCCAGCAAGTCACTCGCTCCACCACGTCACCGATCGCCGGTGAAGGGACGACGCTCATCCGATCCTCGTCTCCAAATCCATCCGCCCCTCGACAATCTCCGCCTCCAGCTCCGCTAGTCGCCTTAGGATCGTCCTCGGCGGGTCGTACTCCACCCTTTCGTACTCCAGCTCCTTGTAGCGGTTGATGGACAGATCGTAGCCGTTGTCCGCGATCTCGCCTTTGGGCACGAGGAAACTCTGATCCGTCCGCACCCGATTGCGCTCGGACTCACGGTCTCGCCAGCGGGCGAGAATGTCGCCGAGGTCGCTCTTCCCAGGCTGCGGCGTCCGCTTGTCATCCAGCGAGTAACCGTCCGCTCGCATGTCGTAGAACCAGACGTGGTCCGTGCCGCCGGAGTTGGTCTTGGTGAAGAGCAGGATGGCCGTCGAAACCCCGGCGTAGGGCTTGAAGACACCCGAGGGCATGGAGACGACGGCGTCGAGCTTCTGCTCCTCGACCAGGATCGTTCGCAGGGTCCTGTGCGCCTTCGTCGACCCGAAGAGTACCCCATCGGGCACGATGACCGCGGCCCGCCCACCTGTCTGAAGAAGGCGGAGGAAGAGCGCGAGGAACAGCAACTCGGTCTTCTTGGTCTTGGCGATCCGAAGCAGGTCCTTGGCGGTGGACTCGTAATCAAGGCTTCCGGCAAAGGGTGGATTGGCGAGGATGAGCGAATACTTCTCCGCATCGTCTTCATCGGCCTGAGCCAGCGAGTCCCGGTAGCGGATGTCCGGGTTCCCCGCGCCGTGCAGCAGCATGTTCATGCTGCCGATGCGCAGCATCGTACTGTCAAAATCGTAGCCGTGGAACGTGCCCTCGTTGAAACGACGGCGGGCGGTAGCATCCCTGTAGATGGTCTCGCTATCGTGTTCGGCCAGATACTCGGCAGCGGCGATGAGGAAGCCCGCCGTGCCGCAGGCCGGGTCGCAAATCACGTCCGTCGGCGTCGGCGCGGCCATGTCCACCATCAGCTTGATGATATGACGCGGGGTGCGGAACTGCCCGTTCTGCCCGGCGGTCGCGATCTTGCCGAGCATGTACTCGTAGAGGTCGCCCTTGGTGTCGCTGTCGGCCATGTCGATGCCGTCGAGCTGATCCACCACGTTCGCCAGCACGCGGGCCGTCGGCATCATGAAGAGGGCGTCCCTCATGTGGTGTGCATACGTGGAGCTTCTTGGGGCACCGGTCTTTCCGCTCGCCCTCAAGGCCTTCATGAAGGGGAACACCTCGTCGCGCACGGTGGCGAACATCTTCTCGGGAGCGGTCTCCCTGAAGCGAGACCAGCGAATGGCGTCCTGACCGGGAGCGAAGATTGGCTGCTCGATGGGCTTACCGGTGCGTGCGGCCTGGTTCTCCTTCAGCGTTTGCAGCTCGTCGAGCCGTTTGATGAAGAGGAGATAGGTCAGCTGCTCGATGACCGAGAGCGGGTTCGAGACTCCCCCGGACCACATCGTGTTCCAGATGTTGTCCACCCTGGTCTTGAGTTCGCCTGTGATCATCGTCTTATATGGCCTTGGGCGAGTGTTTTAGGGTCGGGCCGGCAGCCTAGCCGAGGAGGCCGGCACGGCCCACTAAGCCGGTTCGCGATCTCCCAGATCCTGGCTTTCAGCGCCTCGTGCGTAAGGGTAGTGCTTCGGACGGGTCCCCCCGCCATCCGGGCACATTGATCTCCCGGCCTACCCATCGGCGTTGGCCCTTTCCTCGATCAGGGCACACCGCTGCATGAGGGCGTCGAACGGCTCGTTCCCATCCAGCAACATCCCGATGGAGAGCATGCTGGCGTAATCTTCGGCCAGCGCCTCTTGGGCGGTGCCCGACGGAACGAGCCTGAGGTTCCCCGAAACGGCGGAGCGGTAGTCGATCCGCTGCCGGTCGGAATCGTTCTCGCGGAAGAACATCGCCTTATGCCGCGCGACGGCCAGCGCGAGTTCATGGTCCGCCAGAGCCCGGGCGGCGATCCCGGCGTCGTCGAGACGGACAAGATCGTGCCAGTGCCGCGACCAGCGCTCGCCCCGGACGCGGCCCTGAAGGCAGTAGACGTGCATCGAGGTCGCCTTCTCCCAGAACGTGCGCTCCGGGAGCATGGTGACCGGTCTTGCTTCGGGAAACACGAGGTCGGGAAGGTGGGCGGCGGCGTCACATACCACCGGGCGGACGGCGTGAGGCTCTCCCGTCGAGCGCGCGCCGAAGTCCACCTGGACCTCGGGCCTAACGATACCGCGTGGCTCGAACAGCGGTTCGTATCCGATGTAGAGCCGTTCGGCCTCCGCCCGTACCCGCGCCGGCAACCCGGCGCGCTCAAGCTCTTCCCTGACGAGCGGACCGGCGGTGTCGCGCACCCATTCGGAAAGCCGAGGACGGATCGCCCGCGTCCAGCGCCTCTCCTGGCTGCGCGTGGGCGGAATCGCCTCTTCGTCGTCGCCCACAACGAGATCCGGGGCAAAGCGTCGAATATCGTAGGTGATGTCGAGGTCCTCGGAGAACCGGCGGATCGCCCGCCACACCTTGGAAAGCGAGGTGCCGCCCTTGAACACCAAGTGCCGTCCGAACGGAGCTTCGAACAGGACGCCGAGGGCTGCCACAACCCAAGTGTCCTTCTCTAGAAGGAAGGTCTCCCGTCCTCCCCGCCGTGCGGCGACATCCAAGGCGTCTCTCCTCTCGGTCGCCGAGAGGCGCTGGAAGCTGGTTTCAGCCATGTGCGAGCCGCCTGCCCAGCGGCTCCGCCATCCACGCGGGCATTACGGCCCGGGCGGCGGCGAGGTCGCTCAAGTCCTCCCCGGTGAGCTGCGGAATCACGGCATCGAGGCTCTTCTCGACCTCGTTGGGGCCGAGCCACGCCAGCGCACGGATGACGACGCCGGCGGTCCGGTGCGGTGCCGTCAATTGCCACGCAGGTGCGTGACGCAACTCCACGGTGTGAGCGCCGAAATGCAGGAGGCGGCCAGAACCGGATGTTAGGTAGACCGAGCGGACGGTGTTCTGCGTCGTCAGCCCGAGCCAGTTGGCCGCGCCCCCTCCGTTCGGCACGATGATCTCACCCCAGAGCGCCGAAAGGGACGCAAGCGCCTTCTCCAGGCGCGGCGCCCGGAGGCCGAATCTCGTCTGGATCGGGCGCATGTAGAGGCCCCGGCAGATTCGCAGGAGCCGCTCCGAGCGCGCGAGGCGGGATAGCGCCCGAACCACCGCGGCGCGGTCGCCGAGGTGCAGCAGGTCGTCCGCCCGTATGGGCGTCGCCTCCGGCTTGGCCTCGGCGTACTCCATGATCCGCCTGGGCAGGTTGTTCATCGCGTTCTCCGTCGCAAGTCAAATCGGTCAACCGAATATAAGCGTCCGCCGGGGACGAGCGACCACGGGCGGGGTGCCGCACGGCCAAGTCCGATCCCGGACGCGCGCGCTAACGGTGCCCGAGAGAGGACCCCATCTCCGCTGGTCCTCCGTTCGGATCCTCACGGCGAGATCGCCCCTCCGCCGGATCGGTCGCTCGATCAAGCCTCCCGATTCCACCGTTGGAGCCCGGATTCCGAACTCCGGGGCCGCTCCGCCGCCGCGTTGGCGGCGGCCTCCAATTCCAGCAAGACCTAGCGGATCGGCGTTGGCGCTGTGCTCGGTCCGATTACTGCGACTCCCAGAGGTGAACGCGCAGAGGGGTTTGGCGCGGCGCACGATCCATGGGCGGGTGGCCAAGGGTCAGGTCGCCCAGTTAGGTCTCGGTGGGCTCACGCACAGTGGGCTAGATCGCGTAGGAGAGCGACCAGTGAATCCGCCAGAGGCTCGGAGAAAACACAGACACGATCGCTCCACCTAGGCATGGACTAAGAGAAGATTTCGGCTTATCTTCGGTATGCTATGTTTCGAACGAGCCCCGACGTTCTCACCGCGCCCCGCCGAAATCTCTGGGTCGGTCCGGGCTCCGACGACGAGGGACGAATGGCACAACGCACCGCAATCGAATGGACCGATGTCACTTGGAATCCCACCACCGGATGCACTCCGGTGTCCGAGGGCTGTGACAACTGCTACGCCGAGGCCCTCTCGCATCGTCTGCTCAAGAACGCCTACTCCCGCGCGCTTCCGGTGGTGGACACCGTCGCTAATCGGCAGAACCCGTTCGCCGTGCGGATCTGGCCCGACCGCCTGTCCCAGCCTGCACGCTGGAGAGAACGGCGTCTGGTTTTCGTGAATTCCATGTCGGACCTCTTTCACGTAGACGTGCCGGAGTCCTTCGTTCGCTCCGTCTTCAATGTCATGATCGATGTGGACCGGCACACCTACCAAGTGCTGACCAAGCGCCCGGCCCGTGCGGCACGGTTTGTACGCGGTGCCCGCGATCTGTTTGGCGAGGCCGGGTTGCCCGAGCACATTTGGATCGGTGCCTCGACCGAGAACCAGGAGACCGTGTATCGCGCGCGGCACCTTAGGCATGTCCCCGCCGCCGTGCGGTTCCTGAGTTGCGAGCCGCTGCTAGGTCCCCTGAGCATCGGCAGCGAATTGAGCACGGGTGACATCCATTGGGTGATCGCGGGGGGCGAGAGCGGTCCCAAGCACCGACCGATGGACGATAGCTGGGCAACGGATCTCCGTGACGAATGCGTGATGTTCGGCGTGCCCTTCTTCTTCAAGCAGTGGGGCGGGCGCACTCCGAAGTCGGGCGGGCGAGAGCTAGAAGGCAGGGAATGGAATGAGATGCCGCAGATGGGATGCGGAGGCGGTCACCGTCGAGGAGCGAACGGCGCAGCCGAGGCGGGGCATTGGCAGTGACCGGCAGCCGTCCTAACCCCAGGTTCGGAGGAGAGTGGACCGAGGAGAAGCTCGGTATTCTCGAAGCATACCTCAATGCCTACACCACGGCGCTCAGAAACCAGCCTTCCCGAGAAAGCCCCTTCAAGCTGGTCTACGTCGATGCGTTCGCAGGGACGGGCGAAATCGAACAGGGCTTGCAAGACGATCCGGTTTCGCAGGCTGACACGAAGCACCTCGTCATGGGATCCGCGGAGAGGGCGCTTCGAGTCGACGACCGCCCATTCGATCACCTAGTCTTCGTCGAGCGCGATCCAGACCGATGTCGGCAGCTTGGAAGTCTCGCCTCCAAGCACCTCGGGCGGTCCATCGAGATTATCACGGCCGACGCGAATGATCACCTCGTCAAGCTGCGCCCAAACGAGTACGGTGCCAACTGGCGCGGGGTCCTCTTTCTTGACCCGTTCGGAACTCAGCTTGAGTGGGCTACCGTCGAGCACATCGCCAAGCTCAACAGACTCGACACGTGGCTCCTGTTTCCGGTCGGAGCGATAGGCCGGATGCTTCCGGTTTCGCGGGATCCGGGTGACGTCAGCCCAGCTTGGGACCACCGTCTCACCCGTGTCTACGGCGACCGAAGCTGGCAGCAACTCTATTCGGAATCTCCCCAGACCAACCTCTTTGGGTCGCCCGAACGCGAACGGCAAAAGGGAGTGGACGGCCTCCTCAGAATCTACAAGGAACGGCTCGGCACGGTCTTCGGATCCCGCCTCCTGCGGGAGTCTCACGCTCTGAGGAACTCCAAGGGATCGCCTCTCTTTGAGTTCCTCTTTTGCGTTGGGCATCCCGGAGGCTCGAAGGTGGCCAAGCGTATCGCGCGGCATCTGGTCTGGTCGCAATCGTAGGGATTCACAGAGAGCGAACGCGGAGATTCATCCCGTCCAAGTGGCGACCCGGACGCTGACCGTATCGTCGCTACGAATCGTCCCTCCGAGTCACGTCACCACCGTCGACGAACGATTATAGCCGTTTGGAAACCCAGATGGCCCGTCCCACGATATGGACCTCCACGGCGGGCCGCTCGTGGCTGTCGTATTCGGGGTTGAGGGACTTGAGGATCACGCGGGGAGGATCGGAGTGCGGGACATGCTCGATCCGCTTCGCGACGAGCGCGATTCCGTCCCAGATCACGAAGATCCCCGGTGGCGCGGGCACCGTGCGGCTCGCGTCGATCAGGATGTGGTCGCCGGTTGAGACCAACGGCTCCATCGAGTCCCCGTCCACCTCGATCACCCACAGGTCGCCGGGATCGGCCCGAAGCCGGTGGCGGATGAACGAATCGGCGAACAGCCACGCCTCCCCGGTCTCCCGCAGCTCGCCGTTCCAAGCCTCCGTGCCCGGATCCAATCTGACATCGGCCTCCGGCACGACGCTGTAGCCGACCGGCGCGGAGTAGGCGTCGGAAGGCGGTGGCGGCCGCTTGGCGTGCGTCGAGAGCCGGTAGCTCCGGCCGTGCTTGAGGAGCTCGGGCCGGCAACCCAGATGCTCCGCCAGGATCTCGCGGTCGTCCTCGGCGAGGATCTTCGGCGTGCCCCTGTGAACGAACTGTTGCAGGTAGGCCTCGTTGCGGCCCATGGCAATCGACGCGGCCTGCAAGGTCGAGCCCTTCGTGGTCAGGAGCTGGAGTAGCCGCCGACGCACCGGATCGAGCCGCGCCGAGGCCGTCTTCCTTTGGTTCTTCATGGATTGAAATAGTCCCGATTCCGGTCGGCTTCGCAAGGCAGGGGGGGAACCCGCCGGCCGATGGCCCGGCATCGCCTTCCACGTCCGGATACGTGACCCACCACTCGCTGGCCGGCGGCGCCGAGTCCGCCGTTTCCGCGCCTACCGCACGGTCCACCTTCAGATCGTTTCGGGAGACTGCCCGCAAGCGTGCGCGGGGGTGCTTCACCGCCCCGCTGGCGGCGGAGTCCAGCGCCAACTCGACGGCATTGGACCTCCTCGACGTTATCGACACTTAGGCGATCTCCTAGCTGTTGACTCCCCTGCGGACAAGTCTTCACCGTTTTCGCCATGAAGACGCGAGAGCAGTACGGCCATGGAGACGTTGGAGCGGTACTTCAACGCGCGCGTCGCCGCGTTTCTCGACCGCACGGGCATGCCGCCGACGACGTTCGGCATGAGGGCCGTGGGCGACCCGAACCTGATGCGCCAGATCGCCGCCGGGCGCTCGCTGTCGCTACGGATGGCGGACCGGATTCTGGCCTTCATCGACGGCTACGACGCGGACTCGGACGGCACACGCGCTCCACCACGCCGCCACCGGCCTCGGTGGTCGAAAGCAGCCGCGGGACGAACGAGAGGGAGTGGAGCGATGGCCGATAGGCCGAGCGAGAAGAGAACGGACGAGCCGATCCGCTTCATCCGGGCATCCGAGATCGCGGCCCGGCTGGGGGTGGCGCGGCCGACGATCTACGGCTGGGTGGAGGCGGGTCGCTTTCCCCCGCCGATCCACCTGGGTCCGCGCGCGGTCGGCTGGATAAGGTCGGAGTTCGACGCGTGGGTCCGCAATCGAATTGCCGAGACCCGGGGCGGTGGAGAGTCCGTCGCCCCAATGACCCTTCAGGGAAAGGACGAGAAACGATGAGAACGTTGCTGAAGACGATGCGGGGAGCCGCGTGGGCCGTGCTGCTCATGCTGACGCCCGGCGCGCTCCACGCGCAGGGC